>DATKTV010000039.1:0-97332 GCA_035530915.1 Acidiferrobacter sp.
TCAAGGGATCGAAGGGAAGAGCGTGCTCCTGCGCCACTTTGGTCAACAGCAGCCGCACCGCATCAGACACGGTCAGCCCCATAGCCGCCAACACAATGGAGGCTTCTTCTTTGATGGCCCCGTCGATACGGGCCTGTACAAACTGAATGATCGCTAATGCCGCTCTTTCTTGGCCATCCCGGGAACTGCCTATCCAATCCTCGTCCGCACTCGGTGAGACCGGCGGCCCGCAGCCCTAGCGGGGCCTCAAAGAACGGCGGTGCCACGAGCGCTCAACCCAGCACCGCGAGAATCCCCCCGCTTTAACCATGGGGAGGAGAGCGAGAATTTAATGGGCAATCTGATACTTCCAGAGCAGACGATATAAGGTGACGCGCGATACCCCTAAGATACGAGCTGCCTCCGATACATTCCCGGCATTGCTATCTAGCGCGCGCAACAGCGCCTCCCGCTCTGCCCGCTCACGGGCCTCGGCTAAGGTTTCCACTTCCGGCGCACGCCCATTCGCATCGGCGCACACCAAACCAAGATCCTCCGGCCCGATCAATTGCCGCTCACACATCACCATCGCACGACGAACACGGTTAATGAGTTCCCGCACGTTACCAGGCCAGTCGTGCTGACTGAGCGCCCTCAGAGCGCTGCGACCAAATCCTCGCACCTGGGGGTTTTTTTCGGCGACAAAGGCATCAAACCAATAGCGCGCCAAAAGCGCCACGTCGCCATCCCGTTCCCGCAACGGCGGCACGTCAAGATGCAATACGTTCAAACGGTAATATAGATCTTCCCGAAATCGCCTCTCTGTCACAGCCTGCTCAATGTTCACATGGGTCGCGGCAATAATTCGCGTATCCGCACGCAAAGTCTCCGTGCTTCCTACGCGCTCATAGGTCCCGTTCTGCAACACCCGCAACAAATTGACCTGAAGATCGAGCGACAGGTCTCCAATCTCGTCTAGAAACAAAGTGCCGCCAGCCGCCGCCTCGATACGCCCGATCTTGCGTTGATGGGCGCCCGTAAAAGCGCCTTTCTCATGGCCAAACAGCTCCGACTGAATCAGTTTATCGGGAAGGGCACCGCAATTTATCGCCACAAACGGCCCGTTCACCCGCCCTGAATGCGCATGAATGGCAAGCGCGCAAAGCTCCTTGCCGCTACCGGTCTCGCCTTGGATCAAGACCGGGGCATCGGATTGGCTCATTTTGCTGATACGCCGGAACATCGCCTGCATGACTCGGCTACTGCCTACGATATTCTTTTCAAACCGATTAGCGACCACAGTGCCGGCTTGCTCGCGACTTAAAACAGCCATTCCCCAAGCGTGCCCAAGACTATGCAAAAGCCGCGCGGCGTCCACCGGCGCGACGTGAAAATCGAGACAGCATTCACTGATTAAGTAATTCACGACAGGATTTCTCAAAAACGCTCGGTCCAATATGGCAATCCACCGAAACCGACTATCCCCGTTGCCAAGCAGCGCCTCCACGTCCGTCACCGCTGCTTCATCCATGTCGTTTAGGCACACAATACCCACACCGCCACCCAGACGCCCCACTCGAGACTGCGCCTCATCGCGCTTCGCCACTCGCGTCACTTCCCAACCTTGGCTTGTAATATCCGATAAAACAAAGGGGAGCGCCTTCCCGCGACAATACACCAACAACGACCGCGGCTCGCTTGGCGCCTTGTCATGGAAACCAAAATGCTCCTCTTGGTACCCTAGGTCATTCACTGGACATGAGTCCTTGCCGTAGCATTTGGCCCTCCCCTCGCCTCTCGTTAGAACGATGTCGGCATCGTAAAGCTAAGCTGCATATTGGGCGCGTCTTTCGTCAAACCGACACCCAGATTCGTCACTATCGTAACGCGACGGCTGCGCGCATAGGTCAGGCCGAGATTCAAGACCCCCGCATTCCCACTGCTCCCCACCACCGTCTGCCACCCGCTGCCCTGCGGCTCGATACTTGTCGATGCCACGAACGTATCGCTCATGGATAATGTCAGGCTAATACGCTGGTTCAACGCAAACGCCGTGCCGCCACCAATGATCACGGAATTGCCAGGCGCCACCTCCCCTGGCTGGGCAGTTGTTGTGCTCGAAATATTATCCAATCCGCGTGGAATATTATACGTATAGTTTATGCTTCCAAAAAGGATCGCCGGGCTGACCGACTTGATAATGGATAGCCCGGTAGACACAGACCACACGCCGTTGCCGGTCGGAAGTTCTGATGGGTAGCTTAGGTTGTTGTTTTGTGTTTGGGTGATTACGGGAATTCCATAGGGGGACCGCCCCGTGGGTGCCTTGGCAGTGAGATTCCAGATCACCGCGGCGGTACCCGGATCGCCAGAAAACTGATAATAAAGGGCCGCACTCACATCACCCATTTGGCCCTTGTTTGTGACGCTCTGGTCACTGGCCTGCAGGCTGGAATTATTGACCCCCACCGACTCATAAGTACTTTGGCGCGCCAAATAAGGCAGTGTGATCGAAAGCTCTGTGTTATCAGTAGGTGCATAGCTGGCCTGGAGTGAGAGCGTCTCGATATTACTAGTGACCTTACTCACATTGATCTGGCCGAGAAATATGGCGCCCAGGGCCAGGAAGCCATTCAGGGCGAGCGCGTTGCTGTCTGAATAGGCGTAGCTTATGCCCGGTTGCAAGATAATCTGGCCGGCCTTAAAGAGTGCGTTTTGTTGACGGTAGACCGCCTGCACGCTCTCTTGCGTTTGCGGTTTATGCTGTAGCCCTACATCGTCCTGAGACGTGTCGGCATGCGCCTGTGTGCTAAGCGCAACAATAAGAGACGTGGCGATGTAGGCATGGGTATACCGTGATTTCCTCAAGGACCGCACTCCTGGGGTGAGTATCGCAGACATTCATTGGTGTTACAGACGGCCGTGACCAGACGCAGATAACACCGCCCATACAGCTCCGGATTCGCCGTCATGAAGTAGGTGGGATGCAAAGATTTAGAGGGCGCGCGCAGGCGCGTAGCGCGGCTTGATATCAGATACCCGCCACCCCCTAGGCCACAAGGGTTTTCAACCACATGGGAGGCTTTGGCGACAAGCGGCCTGAAAATGGCACAGCCCTTCCGTGCAGACACGCGACCGTGAGTCATAATCCCCCTTTTTTATAACGCTGACCCCGCCTAGCTCAAAGTCGCCCGTATACCTTCACCCACCCACGACACCGTTAGGTCTCGGGGCGGAACGGATCTTTTTTATAAACTAGGCTCCAGCTCCAACAATGACCCTTCGCAGAATGAAAGGCCGCACCTCTTGTCTGCCCATCACGGGCCCCAACGCCCGCACTGGGTATACTCTAGCTAAACGAGGAATCTGCCTTTGATAATTATCAGATCAGTAACACCCATTCGCCTGGAAAGACAGTAACCCAAACCCACCCCCACGCGGGCATTGCGCGCGCTCGTATAAGAGACGATCGCCGATCGAAACTCGCCAGCATCCAGGGCCGCTAACGATGGCGCCCCGATAAGCTATCCGAAAAACCGTGCGTAGCGCCTGGGTTGGCGCACAAGCCCTGCATGCTTCGATCCGGCAATTGCGTTAATAGCCTCGGTGGGCCAACAGCAGGCGGGCGCGTCATATTGATACTCAAGTATCTTCTAAGGCGAGCCGTGTCGCTAGGGGCTCCGGCTAATCCCTAAGACTAGCGCGAGCGGCGGCCATCAAGAGGCACGGGCACCGCCAAACGAATAGGCCAGCTGTGGCGTATCAGGGTAGCAAAATCGACTTGCAGTGGCGCGAAGGCCGGGACCCATACCGCCCCGCCCATGACGGGCCTAGCGTCTGGGAGGATGCTCGCCAATGGTCGAGTCACTTGCCTCAGGAACGATAATCGTTTGCCGTTATTTTCCCCAGTGAAGGCCGCGCCCAAAACTGAGAACGCGTTACCTGCTGCCGATCAAGGGGTGATGGCCGGCGCTCGCCCCATGGCCAATCGCTTGCGACCTAAGACGGGTCACATCCCTAAAGGCCTTTCATGCTTGCAAGAATGGTCTGCAGGTGTGCGCCCGATAGACCGGTGATGGGGGAAAATCCGACACTAAGGACCATCTGGTTGAGGATGTTATTAGCGCTTGATAATACCTGCGCGCTCTGCGCCAAACCTTGCGTCCCTAGTGTTTGCTGCACGAGTCCTTGACCAGTAACATTAATCGCAACGACAACAGAGTTTTGGCGAAACGTCACGCTACCAAGTGCCGCCCCGGCCGTTTGCACCACATTGGTGGGGCCGGTCGTGGCGCCGCCAGCGTCAGCGCCTGTGTTTGATACAACATTGACCATGGCCCTGTTGCTGATCACGTTGTTGTCGCCTGTCGTCTGGATGCTCTGGCCGATACCAGACACGCCTTGAGTTGGGTTACCGCTAATGCTCCGCCCGGGGGTGTTCCCCACAGCGAAACCGCTCGTACCCCCACCGCCTTCAAAGCTGCTCACACTGAGATGTGGCCCATCCTTAAGACCGAGGCTTACGTTCGTGCCTACGGCCATAGACGCGCCATCGGCTTGCGTCCAACGACTCACCATTTGGAGTCCAAAGTAGACGACGGCATTGCCGGCCTCATACCCACCCCGCAGGGTCCGCAGGACGCTCGCAGGGAGCGGCCGAACAGTAGCGGGCAGACCCACGCTCAGGGCATTGACGACACCGGCATGGACAGGCACAGACAGCCCTAGAAACGCGCCGAGAACCGGCAAGCACGCGCCCCGGCCCAAATTATGGCGATTTCTTTGTCTCTGGCTCATATCCTGCCCCCTTAGACACAGCTATCAAAAGTCGAACGCGGGAATAACTCCAAACTCCCGCAAGTGTTCCGTCTCGCTATTTTCCACTGCTGTCATGAGACCGTGCACCCGCGTAGTGGAAAGATCCCTGCGCAGGGGCGTATCTTTATCGTAGTGCGGGCCCATAACAATGAATACGACGCTGTCCCAGCCCTTCACGAATCGGACCATGGAGACACTCCGATCACCTAGGGCCGGATCCGCAAGGTAGGCGCGCCCGCGCACTACCCCGCGAAGGACAACGAAATGCTCGTAGCCGTGAATATTCAACAACACCACTACCGGGACACGAAGCCTTTCCAAGGCCTTCACAGGCACTCTGTACCCCGCTCCCCGAAAACCGTCGCTGGCCAGATAATTCGCCATATCGAGCATCGAAAAACCTTTTTGTTTCACGACCTGGCTATTACTGACTCTCAACATCGATACGATCACCTGCCGCTCGGAGAGGTGCTGGCCATAGGCAAAATCCAGGATCGTCGCAAGCGCTGCGGCTCCGCAGCTATAGTCGGTATGCTGACGCACGACCGAACGGAATTTGAGACCACGAATACTCGTTACATGCACGGTGAGCGACAGGCCCCCGCCTAGGCCGGTTACGACAATCGTTCCGGCGTGCGCGGTAGCGCACATGAGTACCAGCACAAAACCTGCGATCATCGCGGAACCGGTCATGACACGTAATCCTTGTCGAAAAGGCAGGGGGAAAATCCCCCTGCCCGGCCGAACTACTGACCCACAGCAATCGTCATGGTATTGCGTTGGAGATTACCCGCCCCAGCGGCCACATTGAGACCAATATCACCGGCTGCGTTCTGCATCACATGGCCTGACACCGTAGCCGTATTGGTAACCGGCGTTAAGCGACAATAGCCTGCCGGCAGGTTGGCTGCGATCGCCCCCATAGACACCTGGGAGACCTCTGTGTACGCGCTAGCATTCCCAGCAGTCTTACCACCACTAAAGGCGTAAGCTAGATCATTGCTCTGCATGTTCTGGGCACCGGCAGCCACGTTTGCGCCAATCTTACCGCTGGCGTTCTGCAAGACATGGCCAGTGACGCTTGCCGTATTACGCGAGCCGAAGCTTCCCGTGAAAGACCATGGCCCTGACATCTGTGAAGCAGCCGTCATGGCGAAAGCTGGCCCGTTCGATCCGAGCGCAAGAGCGGTGTTGTTGGCCTGCATGTTCTGCGCACCAGACCCCACATTGACACCGATATTGCCCGAGGCGTTTTGAAGGACGTGGCCGGAAAGCGACGCGTGATTATGGCCCGCCATGTCCACAGCGAACGATGGGAACCACATCATGGCTCTATTGCTCACCTGCTCATCAACCACCACGGCCTCACTCGAAGAATTCGCTCCGGCATCGGCGATCGCCAAATTATTGCCTTGCATGTTCTGCTCACCGGCGGCGACGTTCATGCCGATGTTACCGGAGGCATTCTGAAGCACGTGACCGCTTGCCGACGCATGATTATGGCCACGAAGCGACAGGGTCCCGCTTGCGATAGCGACCTGGGAGTTGATGACAGAACTCGTAGCCGAGCCCGCGCCGGACATGACCGCAATATCCGTGTTGTTACCTTGCAGGTTATTGCTTCCGGCGGCATCGTTGACCCCAACATTGCCAGAGGCGTTTTGAAGAACATGCCCATGGACCTTGGCCTTGTTCGCTGTATGGGCCGTCATATCGAATGATCCGACCGCGGACTGGCTGCTCGATAGATTGGCGGAGGCAGCCGACGTGCCGGCCATCGCGATCGGCGCCATCAAGGCCATGCCGACGGCGGCTACGACTGTACGAAGTTTCCAATGATAAGTAGACATTTCCCTCTCCTTTTTTTAATGACTAGTTATGACAACATTGCCCGACTTGACCACTCGGGCTTGCACCCTTACGGGATGGCTCCTGCAGAAAAACTCAACCCGATACTGTTACTTAAAATATTTCCAGACCCCGATGTTTGGCTTACCTGAGCGATTCCGCTCACAGCGCCCATAGCGCTCCCGCCGACGATGACCTTGCGTATTTGCGCGGCGCCACCATCGGACACCGGCGATGTGTTGTCCTGGACTATGGCTGGCGCCACTTGGCCCAATTCGCTAGCGGCAAGCGGCCGAGGAGACGTCGCTATGGCAACGCTATTGGCCTCGATGTTGTTGTTGCCGGCGGCCTGATTGATATTCAGGATGCCGGAGAAATTCGCGAAAGCGTTGCCATCGATCGTGGCGGTCCCCAAGGACCCTACTGATCCTGACGCAGAGGCCTGCTGATGAATGACACCAGCCACATGACCGCCAAGCGCGACCGCGTCGGCATTGACCTGAATATTGTTGCTCCCGGCCGCCTCATTCATGGAGGCCACGCCGCGACCGGAGGCGAGCGTCTGCCCGGTCAATTGGGCCATGTTATTGGGAATGGCCACGCCCGCAGACATAGGGTCTTTCGCATGGGCCACGAGAGGCAGGGCGGCTACGATCAAGAATGCAACGGTAAGTCTCATTGTCCGAGTCCCCATGCCCCAACTGGCAACCAAGCTTTCAAGCACGCGCGTACTTACGGGCTGCATGATCGGACGTCCTGATCACCCTCATGCGCCCTGAACCCATCGTGCTTCCGGTATCCGCTTCGCTTCGAGGCCCCGCTTACGAGATGCATGCCCGTAAAATAATCAGACGGCGTGTTGCTGGTATCTTTGCAAGTGGCCTATGGCCACCTGCAAAGATCCGCATCTTCCGCGGGCTACGCGCCTCCCTTTGCCTTCCCTGGCGCGTAGCGTCAATACACTTCGCTAGACCTCATTAACAAGGATCGTGCCAGCGAACCGTGCTTCGAATTAATCTATTGAAATAGAAGTAGTTAGGAGAGGATAGAAGGGACAATCGATGGCGCGAGGGGGCCCGCTATCAGTGACCTGTAAGCACCCCGAATCACTGGGGCCTCCATTCAGGACCGGGCGTATAGAAGTGTTACATAAACGATACAGATGACCTGCTGAAAAACGGGCCCGTTTACCCTGATATCGCGAGGATATTGGCGTTTACGGTAAGTAGGAACTGTCTACTTTATGAAACGAGAGGCCCTTTACGCCGTCTGTGAACATGCGTCTGCTTGACCGGCCGACCGCTAGGAACCCTTACGGTCACGCACCCGACGCCAGACGGTATTTTTACCGACTTGAAGAATTTCGGCGGCCTTCGCCTGATTGCCATGCGTGCATTCGAGGACATAGGCCAGGTAGCGGCGCTCAAGCTCTTCTAGGCTCACGAGGTTGGACATATGGTGAAAAAGCGGCCATTGCGCGTCCGTATTCGCGGTACCCCGGTCGAGATGGATATCCTCGGCATCCAGCACCTCGGTATCACTTGCCAACGTGAGGCTACGCTCCAGGACATTGCGGAGCTCCCGCACGTTCCCGGGCCAGTTCGCCTGGGCCAACTTCCGCAAGGCCTCGGCCGTAATATGAGGGACCGGACGGCCGGCTTTGCTACAGTAACGCTCGACAAAATAGGCCGTGAGTTCGGGGATATCCTCCCGGCGATTACGCAACGGGGGGATGGTCAAGGGAAGGACATTCAGGCGGAAATAGAGGTCGTCGCGAAAATCCCCTTCACTCACGAGGGTCGCCATATCCCGATGGGTAGCAGCGATGATACGCACGTCCACCTTGCGCCCGAGATTGGCGCCGACCGGGCGAATCTCTTGCTCCTGCAAGACGCGCAAAAGGCGTATCTGGAGGGCCTGAGACACATCGCCGATTTCATCGAGAAACAGAGTCCCCGTATTTGCCTCCTCGAAAAGTCCGCGGCGCGCCCGATCCGCGCCCGTGAACGCCCCCTGCACATGCCCAAACAGCTCGCTTTCCAGAAGATGCTCTGGCATGGCGCCGCAATTGACCGCCACAAACGACCGCCCTTGACGACTGCTTCGATCGTGAATGGCGCGGGCTACGAGCTCTTTCCCGGTCCCGCTCTCACCTTGCACCAGGACTGGGAGATCAGAAAGCGCCACACGATCGAGCGATGCAAAGATCGTGGCCAAGCCCGTCTCTTCGCCTATGACCGCCGCGTGTTTGTCGGCTCGCAATCGCGAGCGCAAGGTCTGCACCTCCCGCTTCAACTGCCGCCGTTCCAGGATATTGGCGATCCGCAGCAAAAGCTCCTGGGTCTCAACCGGCTTCATCAGGTAATCGTCGACCCCCACGCGCATAGCCTCTACTGCCGAAGGCACGCTCGCGTAAGCCGTCACGATCAGAACGCCGATATTGCTTTGTAACGCCCGCACGCCTTCTGCCACCTTCAGGCCATCGTCCTGCTGGGTGAGCTTCAGGTCGGTCACCACCATATCAAAACTGCGCGCGCGCGCGTGACTCAACGCCTCGTCCACGGAGCTCGCACAGACTACGGCATAGCCCGCACGCTCGAGCGTCCGCGCCAGAATCTTCAAAAGTGGCTTCTCGTCATCTACCAGCAATATGTCGGTCACGACCTTCCTCGCGCGTTATGGCAAATACAACCTTGGCCCCAGGGGACGTGTTGGTGATTGTCACCCACCCGCCGTGGGCATTGGCAATCCGACGCACGAGGGCGAGCCCGAGCCCCGTGCCCTCTGGTTTGGTCGTAAAGAACGGCGTAAACACCCGTTCGGCGCTCCCGTGGAGGCCGGATCCCGTATCGGTCACCGTAATATAGACCCAATCCTCGTCAGCTGTCGTGGCAACAGTGATAAAGCCCGCGCTTCCCATGGCCTCGGCACTATTTAAGAGAAGATTCCAGACGACTTGGCGAATCTGATCGGCATCAAAGGATACTGGTCCCAATTGGTCTGAGAACTGTAAAGTAAAGGTATGTTTGTGCTCTCGATTTAACGTCTGGTCGTACATCTCGACTACCTGCGAGACCACGGCGTTTAGGTCACCCTCTTCGCGCAGGGTCTCGGCGGGGCGCGTCCATTTGAGGAAATTTTGCAATACGGCATTCAGTCGGCGAGATTCGTCACGGACAATGGTCACGAACTCACGACGCTGCTCATCAGAAGCCCCGGCGTCGTCGACGATAAGCTCCACCCCGCTTACGATACTGGCCAAGGGGTTGCGGATCTCATGCACGATCGCAGCGGCCGTCTCGGTCAAGCACGCCAGCCGCTCGGACTCCGCCTGCTTACGTCGCTCGACATCGGTTTGCCGATGCGCCCGCGCAAGACGCGCCAACATCTCGTTAAAGGCCTCGCTTAAGGCCCCGACCTCATTATGACGCTGCACCTGAACGCGGCGCTCCTCGTCCCACCCCGCCCCCAACTGTTGCACCTCATCAACCAGCCCCTCAAGGTCGGAGGTCAAGTGGCGCGACAAGAGCCAGCCCGCACCACCTCCAATCACCAACGCCAACAGCGTCAGCAGGAGTCCGTAGTTCCGAGCGGCCGCGACTTGGCGCAAGACACTGGCGCGCGACAGACTCAAACTCACATACCCTACAGAATACTCACCAACCCGGATGGCCTGACGCACGGTTAACCATCGCGCAGCGACCCGATTCGGGCCCCGACCCCCTAAAGTGACACCCTCGGCGTTGGTTATACGTACCCGGCGCACCCCTGACTTATGGACGGCGTAGCGCACGATTTCCTGGAGCGTGCCGAGATTTTCGGTAAGCACCGCATTGCGTGCCGCGATTGCCACCATGCGCGCGACGCTCTGGGCGTTGCGATGCAGGATGTTGTCCATGGTCCGCTCCTGACGCTGGATGACGGCGATTACCAGCACAACCATAAGAATCAGATGGACCAGGGTAATCGATACCACGACCTTGAAGCGAAACGTTTGATAGTAGCGTAAGGCCTTCATCGGCGCCGATACGGCGGGGCCGCACAAGGGTTCCACAGCCGCGGCACGTTTGCATAGTCTTGCGGGGAGGCTACGGCAAAGCCGCCGGGGATACTGAGATGCCGAAGGATCTTCATGCCGCCGGGGCTATGCTTTAAGTTCACAAGCGCGTCCTGAATGGCCTTTGTGGTCGTCGCCGATAACGAATCGCGTACTGCAATCGGCATCTCGGGACCTGCCTTGGTACGCGCCAAGACCCGGATCCGGGAACGCACGGCCGCCGGCTCCTGGGCAAGCGACCACGGCCAAGTACCGCCGAGATCGCAAAGACCGCGCGCCACCGCCAAAATGACGGAATCTTGGGTGCGCAGATAGATTGGGCGCATGTCCTTATCGACAATCACGCCACGGGCACGCAGATATCCCTTCACCATCAAGGTGGCGGCAAAGGCGCGGCGATCGGGAAACGCGATCGTGCGCCCGGCAAGCTCGGCAGGATTTAGAGACCAAACGCGCCTTCCGCGATGGGCAATCAAGAGTCCCACGAACGGGAGCCCCTTGATGCGGGCGATGGCCCGGTAGCCGTGAACCTGTCGGTACAGATAGGGGTTTAAAAAGATGATGTCGTAGCGATGCTCGTTTGCGCGCTTCATGAAGCGCGAAAAATCCGGGGCGGTCGCAAAGACCACCGGGCGCCCTACGGCCTTCGCCAATCGCGCGCAGAGCGGAATAAAGAGGTGGGCCAAGGCCACCGGGTTCTGCAAAGGGAGGACGCCGAAGCGCAACGGCCGCAACCCGCCCACGGCGCTGACCGGCACCACCAACATCCACAACAGATTGAGCCGCAAAAGAAATCGATACGCCACAACAGAATATTAGACGCCCTGACCCCACAAAGAAAGGTCGGTCGCGACCAGAATTCCTATTCACCGCGTGCGCGGCCTGGGATTCATGATGCCTACGTAGAGAAGCTGAGGCATAAAAAAAGGGGAGGATTGCTCCTCCCCCCCAGTCCCATCACTTCCAAAGGACTTCTGTCATCCGTTACGAGACCAAGCGTGCACCAAACGGCACGCTCAACATGACGCTCACCGCATCCGCAGCCGGCTGACTGGTGTTGTTGAAGGTCGTGCGATCAAGCTCTAGCAGGTAACGCACCCCTTTAGGCGCCAAATAGATCCCGATCACGCTCTCTTCGTTCAGGCTTGTGGTTGCCGGTGTGGCCCCAAATACGGGGGCCGTAGGGCTGCTATTAGTACCGTTGGTGCTGACGGCCAACACGTTCTCCGCATTGTAGGTGCTGTAACGCAACACCGCCATAAAGTGCTTCACTGGACGGATACCACCGGCCGCAAACCAGCCGCGCGCGAGCCCGTTGCCATTGGCGGTCGCTGGCTGCGTGTCGTTGGCATGCTGATACTCATACCACAGCCAGAACGGGTCCTTGGTGTAGTTCCCATAATGCAGGTCGAACGAGAGCTTCTTCTGCTGGTAGACCGCCCCACTTATCGTCTGATGCGCCCCCACATAGCCGACTGACATATCAAACGGCCCAAGGCCTGCACCCACATGCCCCAAGAACTCATCCGGGTGGCCCATGCTGCTTGCGTTCTCGTGTACCCCCGTGCCGTTGTAGTAACCGAGGGCATAGTCGACCGAGGCCATGCCACCACGAAACTGATCGAAGATCATGACGCCGCGCTCGCGCGCGGAGTTGAATAGGCCGGCCCCCACATTAGCGCCGCCATTGCCATTGGGTAATGAAGCCACGGTGTTCTCGTTGTAGCCAATATTGTAGGTCATCGGTGAATAATTGACCCACGGCAAGACGCCGGCGGGCGTGACACCCTCGTCTGCGAAGGGCGCCATCATCTGGCCGACAATGACATGGGCGCCCGGGATGTAGTTTAGGGTCACGGTCGCATTAAAGAGCGAGGCCGAACTCGTACCCGGACTATGATCGTCGAACTGCGCCAGGAAGTAGTAATCAATATTCGGGCTGATGGCACCGCGGATACCCGCGCGCATACGGTAGAGCTTAAATTGCGCGCCGCTTGTGGTCACGTTGCCCTTATCGCTTTGAACGTACTGATAGCCCGGCTGCGCGATACCAAAGAGCTTTATCATGGAGGCTTGCGCCATTTCCGTGCCATACACCATCGACCAAGCCGCCATCGGCTTTTCGCTCATCGATGGCAAAATCCCCGCAGCGGCCACTGCTGACACCGTCAACATGGCCCCGGCTCCCAAGGCGCGCGTCCACCACGTCCGCTTCTTATTCGGCTTTTTCATGAATTCTCCTCCAGATCGTTTATCGTTATAAACACAGGTACCACACAAGCTCTCTTTTACGAACCGCTCGATTGCCCACAAGCATTCATCGGCGCGGACTTCTGCCCGCTCGTTCCGCTACTCGTTGCAGGTGCTGCTGGGGTTGGTGCCGTCTTCGCCGGGGTGGCGCTTGACGCGGGCGCCTCAGTCGTCGCGCTCGTGCTCGGCGTCTTATGACTGCAACCCGCCAGCATCACAAAGCCCCCGGCAACCAGGCCCACCAAAAACCGCTGCGTACGTGTATTCATTGACTCTCCTGTACTGTTCATAGAGATCGTTTGACTATTTTGCCCGCGCCTTACACTAGCTGCCATCCATAGCACCTACCAAAAACTCTTCCGCCATCACCGGCGGCACAAAGCGAGTCCCTCCCTTATAGACCACACCCTAAGCCGCTGGCAAGTATGACTATCCTGCTGCGGGTAAAACCCCTAAAGCCCGCCTGGCTCATCCATGCCCTGGAATTCCCCATCCGTGCGTGCAGATGGGGCCTAAGCTTCTCACGACGCCCGCAGAATAGTATGATTTTGATCAAATTGCACCACCCAACAGCTTCTTTAACAATATAACAATATGCTGACATATTACATTGCTCGCGCATCAGGAAAGCTACCCGATCGAGGTGATGACCGGGTAGCCATTGGGTCTGTAAAGACCATCCATAATTGCTCGACTGCACAATCTCTTGCTCGCCTTATTTCACAAAACCCACAGCGACCGGATCGGCACGGTGATAGGCCCATTGGGCCATCGACCCATCATAGAGGCGGACATGGCGATAACCGAGCTCCTGGGTCAGCACAAACCAACCAATACTTGCCCAATGCCCGCTGTTGCAATAGGTCACCATGGGGGCGTTGTGATTGGCGGGAAGGCCGGCTATCCGCGCCACGGCTTCAAGGTGCGCCCTGGGCAAGAGATTGCCGTTGGGTCCCACGATCCAGGTGACGGGATAGGGCACGGCACCGGGGATATGGCCATAACGAGAGACGAACGGCGCTTTGGCGAGACCCACGATCTGGTGCATGGGACGGTTGTCGACGAGCGGCACATGCCGACGGAGATCCATACGCACCTGCTGGAGATCCGCGTCGATCGCCGGCTGAAAGTGGGCCACGAAGTGACCTTGGGCGTGGCTCGCAGCATGCGAGACCGGGCCATGCATCGCTTGCCAGCCCTCATAGCCCCCATCCAAAATCGCATCCTGATTATGGCCCAAGACCTTCAGAGTCCAAAAGGCACGCGTCTCGCTGCCCAGACCGAGACCCATCGGTGTCTTGATGTTGTTATACACAACCACCTCAGAGTCATTGTTAACGCCCACCGACCGCAGATAGCCTTGAATCACCCTGATGGGCGGCAGCATCCGATTGACCTTGCGAACCATTGACCGCCAGTGGCCGTAGGGCGCAGAGATCGCGCCCGGGATGTGCCCCGCCGCATACGCTTTGGGTGAGCGCAAATCCAAAATGACGACTCGCGAATTATGCAAATGGCCTTGTAACCATTGGGGGCTAACCATAGGCCCCACCATGGCCGCGCCTGCGGTCCCCAGCATCCCCGATATCAGACCGACACCGAGAGCTGCGAACAGATTTCGGCCCAATGTCATGTTTTTCTTCGCCATATTCCTTTTCTCCCAAGGTGAACCCGAAAACGGTACGTCCCCTGTCATAAAGCAAGAGCCGGGCCAGGAGGTCACACCCATGAATAAGCGCGGGTTTTTGGAGATAGGCCTCGGCCTGCATCACCACTCTGGTGATTGAGACCCCCAAATTGGTGACACTGACCTGCCGTACCGCTCCCTAAAATCCACACCCGCAAACATCCGAGACCACTATCGCCATGGGAATGTTTTATCGCGGACGTGGTACGCAGGGCCCCTCGCGTTTCGTTGGTGGCGGGGCATGACCATCGCCAGTCTGTTCGCCCAGGCCACCGGCCGGCCACCTCATCAGCCGAACGCCCTTTACGCGATCACGCCTTCGCTTTTACGCCACGGCCGTCACCGCCGGGGGCGCAACACCGCTCGCATTGGACGACATAGCGCGCCCAAAGTCCCCGGACACGGAAACATGTCGCCATCACGACCATTGAGCTCACGCTGGACGCCCCTTACAATGAACGCGAAGAACACGCGGACCTCGGCCTGGACAATCTTGGCCTGTACGCCGAAGAGATGACGACACTTGGCCTCTGAAGGGGGGATCGCGAATATGGCCTATACTCTATCCCGCGAATCGATCTGAGCCACAAAGGATATAGAAGGGGCAAGATTTAAAGGATCTCTGTAAGATTGGGTGGAGGCGAGCGACTGAGAGAGGGTCGCTCCCTTCGCGTCAAGGTCCGGGCATGCCGGATTTTATGGTTACGGGAGCACCTTTAAAGGCACGGCTACAGCACTATTCTGGCGGCAAGAGGCATGGCGACACGCCACATCACGCCATCTGCAAGCCGTGTTGTCCCACCACTCAAAGTTGAAGGAGATTCTTCTCATGAAAATATCGACCTACGCGCTACACACCATCATCGCTCTAGCAGCAACCGTGGCCCTGACGGCGGCCCAGGCGACTATGACTAACGCCTGCGGCTCTTCGGGGCAGACGACGAACAACGCCTGCGGCTCTTCGGGGCAGACCATGAACAACGCCTGCGGCTCCAAGAAGGGTGCCGCGACCGGCACCATGAAAAACTCCTGTGGTGGTATGTAGGACCCGGCTTCACCCCAACCCGTCCCCAAACAGGGGGGTTGGGGCCCTTTTTTAGGCTACAGTCAGACAAGAATCCATCATGCCGCACAATGCGCGCACCTAGATCACTTGGCTTTCTCGTCTTCGCCCTACTCGGCCTCTCGGGTCCCGCATGGGGCTTTCCGACCACCGCATTCCTCACCCGATACTGGCATCGGCCACTGCCGCTCGCCGGCAAGCCCGTGCCCCCATGGCCCCGCTTTGAACGCACACTCTCAGCGCAGGCCTGCGCACGTTGCCACAAGGCCCAGTACGACGCCTGGCACGCCAGCCGTCATGCCTTGGCCATGGGACCTGGGGTCACCGGACAACTCGCGGTCGCAGGGCCATCGCGATGGCCGTTCGTGCGCAGCTGTATCTTCTGCCACGCCCCAGGTGATCGTCAGTGGCGCGCGGTGCGGGCCTTCATCGCCCACGACGACCACCTACTCACGGGGCTCGCCCATCAAGGCGTCACCTGTGCGGACTGCCATGTGCGCCATTATCAACGCTTTGGACCGGGGCTTGTTCCCTACCTCGCAGCCGGTCGTGTCGTTCATAACGGTTTCACGCCCGAATCGGCCTTTACTCGAAGCCGATTTTGCGCCGGCTGCCATCAGTTTCATAAAAACGGCACCCGCCTACACGGTCTTCTGCTCGAAAACACCTACAATGAGTGGCGCGCGAGCCGTTACGCAAAAACCAAAATCAGTTGTCAGAGCTGCCATATGCCCGGTGGTCACCACAGCTTTCTCGGCATCCACAGCCGCCGGTTCGTGCGCCACGCGCTCACCATCGATTTGCGTCTCGCCCCCGACCGAGTCGGGCACCGGGTGCACGCGACGCTCGCCGTCACCAACTCGGGCGTCGGCCATGACTTTCCGACCTACACGACACCTACGGTCGTACTGAGCATCGCGCAGCTCTGCGGCAAGACCATCTGTGCAGGAAGCCGTCGCCAGACCGTGATCGCACGACGTATAAGCCTTGATCTGCGCCATCAGTATTTCGATACCCGTCTGGCACCGGGGGCGACCCGAACGCTCCACTACCACCTCCGGAGACGGCCCGCGGCGACCGCCCTTTTGGCGCGCATTGTGGTCTACCCGGATGCCGCCTATGTGCGGTTCTTTCGGGCTTACCTCGCCGCCTACACCCTCACCCGTGAGGAGCATGCGCAAATCGAGCGCGCGCTTACGCGCGATGAGCGCTCGCGCTATATCCTTTGGAGTCAGCGCCGGCCATTCTCATAGAGCCGCTAGCACCACACGGGCTTTGTTCGGACGCGCTCGCCCCGCAGCGCATGCGTCTCCTCTCTCACGACCGCATGCGTAATCGGCATGTCCGCCTTAGCCCGCGCAGCAGGAGAGCTGTTTCACGTCCTGAGTGAAGATCTGGGCGCACAACTTAAGGCCCTCGACCATGGTCAGATATGGGAATAATTGGCCGGCGAGGTCCGTAGTTGTCATGCTCGCCCGCATAGCAAGGGCGGCCGACTGGATCACTTCACCGGCCTCCGATGCCACGATCTGCGCCCCGACAATGCGTCGCGACTCCCGCTCGGCCACGAGCCGGATAAATCCCCGGGTATCAAAGTTTGCCAACGCGCGCGGTACATAATCCAACGTCAATGTCCGCGATTCCACAACCAAACCGCGCTTCTCGGCGGCCGCCTGTGTAAGCCCGACAGTCGCCACCTGGGGATCGGTAAAGATCACAGCCGGCATAACAGTCAGATCAAGACGCTGATCTCCGCCGGTCATATTCACCGCCGCCCGGGTCCCGGCGCTCGCCGCCACATACACAAACTGTGGGAGCGTCGTGCAATCACCCGCAGCATAGATATGCGGTATCTGCGTACGCAAGGCGTCATCCACCAGGATACGGCCCGCTTTATCCCTGGACACACCGATGGCATCAAGCCCGAGAGCGTCGGTGTGCGCACGCCGGCCCGTGGCGACCAAAAGCCGCTCGCCGGTAAATGTTCCGTTCGCCGTATCGACTTGAAAAACGCCATTAGTGAAGGCGACACGAGTCAGCATGGCGTGCGTGCGCACCACCATCCCTTCGGCCACGAGCGCCTGCTCGATGGTCGCCCCGATATCGGCATCCGCGCGCGCGAGGAGCGTCTCGCGCGCCAAGAGGGTCACCTGCGACCCCAGGCGTAAAAAGGCCTGGGCGAGCTCGAGCGCGATTGCCGAGGCGCCGATCACCATGAGACGAGCGACCGATTCCCGCGTGGCAAGCGCCTCAGTCGAGGTCCAATATGGGGTATCGGCAAGACCCGCAATGGGGGGAATCACGGCACAAGCCCCGGTGGCAATCAAAAATCGATCGGCCACAACCGCGCGTGTCTGGTCGCCACTGTCGACCCGCAAGGTGTGCGCATCTTCAAAACGGGCATAGCCACGCAGGAGCTGGATTGCGGGATGTCCGGCCAGGATATCTTGATACTTGGCCTTACGCAGTGCCGCAACTTGCGCCTGCTGTTGATCGGTCAGTGCCGCCCGATCGACCATAGCGGCACAGGCCTTCAGACCCAAAAAACGCGGGTGCGCCCGCTCGTGGGCGCCATGCGCGGCCCGAATCAGAATCTTCGATGGCACACAGCCGACATTCACACAAGTGCCGCCCAACTCCCCCGACTCAATCAGCGTTACACGCGCGCCCTCGCGCGTGGCGCGGATGGCGGCCGCAAACGCCGCCGAACCGCCCCCGATGATGGCGACATGCAGGGTCTGGTCGGATTTTTTTTGCGCAACATGCGTATCCTGAGGTCGCGGCCCTTCGACGCCATAACCGGCACGGTCAATGGCATCCACGATAGCTGGCAGAGACGATTGGCCCACGTTCTCTATATAGGCCTTATGATCAGGATAGGATACGCGCGCCTTCACGCCTGGGAGCTTTTGCAGCGCACGATCAATCGCAAGCGCGCAATGCTCGCAGGTCATACCAGTAAGATCGAGCGTCAGCGCCTCTCCCATTTAGGTGCTGCCCTTCGTAACTAAGGTACCGGGAAATCCTGCGTTTTTGACGGCCTTCAAAAATGCCGATGGACTCGTTCTTCCGGGGACGTACTTCACGGTCACGTCTTGATTGGACTCATCGACCCCTACGCCCATCACGCCCGGTAAGCGGATGAGCGATATATAAACCGTGACGGCGCACGACTGATTACTGCAGGTCATTCCGGGGATATGGATGACCGATTGAGAAAAACGCACGGCTACGCGCTGTAAAGAGGGTTCAGATAAAGGAACCGCAAAGGCCGGTAACGTTACGATGGCCCCTAGTGGTAGCACGACTGCAAATACAATCGCACGTAAAGCGTGTTTCATGAGTAATCTCCTAGGACACGTGAGGAAGGGAGGGCAAAATGAGTATCGGGAGCACATAGGGGGCCGCAAGGGCTACAAGGACAAACGCGGTACCAAGCCACAGCCACAAGGCGCTCCAGTCTGTGGGCGTTTTGCAATCACACGCCGTAACGCGGCGACTGCGCCAATACCGAACATGGGCTAGACTGAGAACAATGAGGGTGGCTGCGGTAAGCCACGGCCGAATAGGGTCGAGCACGGTGAGATGAGAGACCCATGCGCCGCCCACACCGGCTACCACAAGAATAAGCGGCCCGACACAACAGAGAGAGGCCAAGAAACCCGCCACAACGGCTACCCACACGCCCATTGCCCACCGGGTCCGCCGCGCTTGCATCATAGCCGTCGCACCAACATGTGCCGCCCCCCCAAAACCTGGCATCAAGCCTAATCCCCGTACCTAGATACGGTGTCAAGCGCCATTCGCGCGACGACACCATCGGAATACAAGGCAACTTAAGGGCCGCTTAGGGCAGAGGTTTCCGCACGCCGCATGGGATCTAGGCATGGGATCTAGGTTGATCTTGGGGTCGCCCAGCAGGTATACATAAATGGTGTCGTGCCGCCGCGCGCCCGTCTTGGGTGTGACGCGACCCCCACTCGCAGGCCCGCTAGCGGCCGCGATACCGGTGTCACGGCTAGGCAAGACAAGCGGCATTTCCAAGGAGAATCCATGCCCCAGTCGGACCACATCGCCATCGAAAACTATGCCCTGATCGGCAATGCCGTGACCGGCGCCCTGGTCGGCAATAACGGTTCAATCGATTGGTTTTGTGCGCCGCGCATCGATTCTTGTGCCTGCTTTGCCGCCCTTCTTGGGGATCGCGACAACGGCCACTGGCAAATCGCCCCGCATGGCCGAATCACGGCAACCACGCGGCGTTACCGGGAAACGACCTTGGTTCTCGAAACCGACTTTGAGACTGACCAGGGTAGTGTCCGTGTTATCGACTTCATGCCCATAAGTGACGACACCGAGCGTGACGGCTGTCATGTGATCCGGATCGTTGAAGGCCTACGCGGCACGGTCGATATGCGCATGAGGCTGGTCATTCGCTTCTACTATGGGTCCATGGTGCCCTGGGTCCGACACATAGACGGTGCTCATATGGCGGTCGCCGGCCCGGACACCCTCTATCTCGCAACCTCGGTCAGCGCGCATCGGGAAGACCAAATGATCGGGGCTCGGTTCCTGGTCGCGGCAGGCCAACGCGAGGTCTTTCATCTTACCTATCAACAGACCCATCAAACTCAGTACACCGCCCCAGACCCCCACAAAGCGCTCGTCGAAACCGAGCGATGGTGGCGCGACTGGGCCGACCAATGCACCTATCGGGGCCCCTGGCGAGACGCCGTCATGCGCTCACTCATCACCCTAAAGGCCCTGAGCTCCCGGCCCACCGGGGCCATCGCCGCGGCCCTGACAACCTCCCTACCCGAGAAACTGGGCGGTACACGCAACTGGGACTACCGTTATTGCTGGGTGCGTGACGCCACATTCACGTTGTGGGCCCTGCTGACGTCCGGCTACACAGACGAGGCGACGGCATGGCGGGAATGGCTGCTGCGGGCGGTCGCCGGTAGCCCTGAAGATCTTCAGATCGTATACGGCGTGGCCGGTGAAAGATGGCTTGGCGAACGAGAGATCCCCTGGCTTCATGGCTATGAGAACTCCACGCCCGTTCGGGTTGGGAATGCCGCCTCCGATCAGTTTCAGCTCGACGTCTACGGTGAACTGATGGACTCCTTGCACTTTGCGCGCAGTGTCGGCCTTCATCCGGAACCGCACGCCTGGAATATACAATTGGTCATCATGGAGTTTCTGGAGACCCGCTGGCAGCTACCAGACGATGGTATATGGGAGGTTCGCGAGGGGCGCCAGCATTTCACCCACTCCAAAGTCATGGCCTGGGTCGCCTTCGATAGGGCGGTCAAAGATGCCACCCGCTATCAATTGAAAGGCCCCATAGAGCGATGGGCCCAGATGCGCGATGCCATCCATGAAGACATCTGTCAGCGAGGGTTCAGCAAAGTGAAAAACAGTTTTACCCAGCACTACGGCACCGAGGCGCTCGACGCGAGTCTCCTGATGATGGCCATGGTCGGGTTTCTGCCACCTGAGGATCCACGCATACGAGGTACGATAGCGGCCATCGAGGCAGAGCTCGTGGTCGATGGCTTGGTCATGCGCTACCGCACTGGCGGATCGGTCGATGGCCTTCCGTCCGGCGAGGGCATGTTCCTGCCCTGCTCCTTTTGGCTGGTTGACAACCTCGCGCTACAAGGCCGCCACGATGAGGCCGAGCGGCTCTTTGCGCGGCTTGTCGGCATGTGCAACGACGTGGGGCTCTTGTCTGAGGAGTACGACCTTGACTCCAAGCGACTAGTCGGCAATTTTCCCCAGGCCTTCACCCATGTGGCGCTCGTGAATTCGGCGAGAAACCTGTCGGCGACCACCCCGCGGCCCACCACACACCAAGCCTCGTCGAATCGTCCTGCTCGATAAGGGTACGTCCATAGCCATAAGCGTTTTGCTGAGGCGATCCTCTTAGGCGGCAACCCCCATGCAGAGCCAGTCGCAGCAGACACAAAACGCCCACGCGCCGAGGACCTGCCAAGCGCATGGGGCCACTTACAAATCTGGGTTATCGGGGCGTTACCCTAAAACGAGATGCCCAAGCACCAGTGCTGCAAACAAAATAAACAGGTAGCTGATCGAGGCGCCGAAGACTGTGCGGCCATAGCGATCCATTGCCGGTCCCACCGGCATGCGCTTCAACCGCCACGTCAGCAGCACATACCACCCGCCGCTCGCCACGGCCACGATGCCGTAGATCCAATTGCCGCTAATGACCGCCGGTACCAGACTCACGAGGAAGGTGGCCAGCGCGTACTTCACGATCTCCGTTCGCGTGCGTTCGACCCCGTGGGTCACGGGCAGCATCGGAATACAGGCCTTGGCATAATCCTCGCGACAGCTGAGGGCAAGCGGCCAAAAATGGGCAGGCGTCCACACAAAGATCAGCGCCACCAATGCAAACGGCATAAGCGCGATATGACCGGTCACGGCCGTCCAACCAATGAGCGGCGGCAGCGCACCCGCTATCCCCCCCCAGACAATATTCCAAGGCGTTGCCGGCTTAAGATGCAACGTGTAGACAATGCCGTACCCGACCGTTCCGGCAAGGGTGAGCGCCAGCGTCAAGAGGTTCGTCCCCACAGCAAGGATGGTCACCGCACTAAGCAGGAGCACTCCCGCGTAGAGCACAACCATCCAATACTTGATGCGGCCATCGGCAAGTGGCCGACGACGCGTCCTTTTCATATGCTGATCGAGCGTTGGTTCCACAAGCTGGTTAAAGACCGCGCCCGCGCCACCCGCTAGACCAATACCAATCAGTCCCGCGCCATCCTGCACCCAACTTCGCGAAAAGCCGGGCGCCAATATCTCTCCCACCGCGGCCGTAAACACGAGCAACGCCACGACCCGGAATTTCGCGAGCGTGAGAAGATCACGGACGAACTGCGTAATACCCACGGCACCTGGGCCTATGAGTACGGCACCATCCCGTCCTTCCTGTGAATTCAGCTCCCTCATGCCTATACCCTCGGTCTCTTGCCGACGAATCGCCGAAAACTATACGCCCCATGGGCCTATGAACGGCCCGCGATCACTTCCACTGCCAAATGACGGCGGCAGTCATAAGTAGGACCATTGTCTGATGAAAAGCTACCACAGCGCCAGGCGCTTTAGGCCGCAGATTGACGGCATGAAAAAGAAAGAACCCGACACCGACCTGGGCTACCGATAGATAAAAAGCGACCGGGTACAGGGGCATGAGCCAGCCTAAGGTCCCGATTACCAAAAGCGCCGCCACAATGTGGCTCACCAGCACCCAATGGGCCGCCCGCGTAGGACGATAGAACGCACCAATCGGGGTCATAAACCCCCGCTGCCCGGTCACCATGCCGCCAAGAAACACCGTGAGCAGCAAGGAATGCAGTGCCACATTCGCATCGAGATAGGGAAGCAGCCGCACGCCTGGGTACGCAAGCCCCAACGCATAATTTAAGAGCACGACATAAGCTAGCAAACCATGCGTGCCATGCACAAAGGCCGGCGCCCGGCCGGCCAGCACATATAAGGTGCCCATCCCGAACAGGGCCGTGACCACCACAAGCAGCAAGCCCGCGATGGCCATATAATTGGCGTGCACCACAACCAATGCGACTGCGATCAAACCGACCGCAGTGGCTACTAGGCGGTGGGCGGCCTCCGGGTCGCCGCGCCACATCAGGACAAAGATATTGCGGGTATAGGGCCACTGCGTACCGAGCGACAGGCCAAAACCGAAGCCCTCCACTAGGCTGCCCAGCAAGACCAAGGTAAAACAGAGGGCGACCTCGCTCGTCACCAATCCCAATTCGAGCGCGCCCCGCACCCCGAGCGCGCTCGTCAATCCTTGCTCCAGACCACAGACCACGGCCAAGAGGACAAGCACCAATACCACCCGGTTGGCTCGCCGAACACCCGCCGTCATCTCGCTATCAACAGCGTGCGGGATACCCGCCTCTCCTGTCTGCGCACCCATGCTCTCTGCCTTTAATAATGGAGAAGCCCGCAGGCGATCCTACCGCAGCAGCTCTCGTTGATGCCCTCCGCGAGCCTCGCGGAATCCTGTTATGGGAAAAGTTAGAAGCCCTACGCGCCCGCCTTAAGCCAGGGCCCACCGAGAAGACATAAGGCCCGGCATAGACGCCCAAACCGGGCAGCGCCCAGAGACCGCACGCCAGCCCAAACCGACACCTCTCCGGTGCCCGCGCCTTGTGCGGCCACCCCTTACAGAATCAAAAGTCCCTACTAGCCCTTCAGCGCTTAGGGGCTATAACAGGTGCCATAGAGCCCTGCACCGCAGGCATGGCCTTCATGATTGGTACGATCATCGTGCGCTTGTATAGGCCGTGGAACATCCAGGCGGTCAGGCCGATCGCCAAGACAAACAGGGGAATGAAAAGGACAAGCGCAAACGTATGCCATATCTGCGTATGCGACAAATTCATATGGAGCAGAAACACGCCCTGGACGATCACCACCACGGCCGCACTCAGCAAAATGGCTTCCGCAAGCCTCATAGAAGACAACATATGGTCCTTGACCAGTATGAGCGATAAGCCCATAAGGACCATGGATACCACGTAAGCGACCACGTAGCCCATATTGGCCAGCTGGACCTCGGGATGTTTGAAGGCCTTATGTGTGGGGTGCGTCATGCGATCAAGCCTCGCAGGTAAAGAAATGTATACATGAAAACCCATATGACCGCCTGAAAATGCCAAAACAGCCTTAGGTTGAGCAGGCGATATACGACCTTATCCGTAAAGCCCATAGAGGCGACCTGCACGATCATAACAAGCATCCAAAAGACACCCACTACTACATGCAAGCCATGGTAAAACACTAAAGAGAAGAACGCCGACAGGAAGCCGCTCCTCTCGGGGTCCGCGCCCTGGCTAAATAGCAGCGCGGTCTCGTGCCCATCTGCACACAGGAACGCGATTCCCAACAACAAGGCTATGCTGATACCGACGATAACCCCTTTTCGGCTTCCTCGTTTCAGGGCCATCATCGCAAAACCATAACTGAGCACGCTTGAAAAAATCAGCGCGGTCTCGCCGTAAGCGTACACGGGGTGGGCGACATCCGTTATGGTGGGCCCCCCGGCGGCATTGAAGGCATGGCTCAACACCATGTAGGCGGCAAACAAGGTCGTAAAGATCATGGCATCGCTTAGCATGTAGAGCCAGAATCCCAAGGTCTTGGTCGCGATGCCGTCGTGGCTATGCCCCGTAGGACACCACAGGGTGTCGGTTTTTATATCAACAGCCTTGCTTGCAGATGTACTCATAGAGCGCCACTCCAAAGAAAAAAATAAGAAGGAACGGAGGACCGGCCCCAATCGCCCTGAGCGCTAGAACACCGTCTCCTCAACGCCAAGGGTTCCTCACCCCGGTACGCGCGGCTCATGGCCGACGCGGCACCGAAAAGCCGCACCGTTCCTTGTCATAATCACGCGATTTCCCCCGATTGACGCGGGGTGATGACACGCGCGTCATTGATAGCTCGCCGTATGGAGCGGACGCGCCCGCCTCATCGTTACTTGTCTATGGAACATCATGAATAGCCTGCTCCATCTTCTCGACCTCAGCCGCCGGGATCGTGTAATCCGTATCCGAGTTAAAGGCACGAATCACGACTAGCGCCAGTACGCCAATAGAGCAGACTGCCGCCAGCCACCAGATACGCCACACCAACGCAAACGCTAGCCCCAAGGACAACAGGCCAAGCCACAACGGCACGCTGGTATTCTTTGGCATATGGATGTCTTCATAACGATCTGGACGCCGGTCACCGACACCCTGCTCCCTGCGCCATGCCCATTCGTCGCGGGCATTTATTTGCGGCGTCACGGCAAAATTGTAAAACGGCACCGGTGAGTGAGTCATCCACTCCACGCTCCGAGATGTACCCCAAGCATCGGTACCCACACGGTTCTGGTTCCGGTCGCGCAGGCTCACGTAAAGTTGCGCCACAAGGAAGACTGCCGACAGCACATACAAGACGATACCTAGGACCTCAATATTCAGAAGCGGGCCCCACTGGACATAGGGGATATAATCCAAGCGACGGGTCATACCCATAAACCCGAGTGCGAACATGGGTATGAAAACAACCGCCGTACCCGCCGCAAACAGCCAGAAGAATATCTTCCCGAAACGTTGCTCCAATCGAAAACCGAAGACCTTCGGGAACCAATAGTTCACGGCCCCGAAAATAGCGGCAACGATAAGGAGGAGCATCATATGGAAGTGCGCGACAACGAACACGCTGTTATGGACCATGTAATCATTGGTCGTAAACGCATTCATCATGCCCGTCAATCCGCCCACGAGCAGAAAGAACAGGGCCGCTGTCGCCCACATCATCGGCAACTCGAACCGTAGCCGCCCACGAAACATAGTAAATGCCCAGTTAAAGAGCTTCACCCCGGTGGGAATACCAACCGCCATGGTCGTCACGCTAAAAAAGCTATTGAGGGCAGGCGATCCCGCCATCGTAAAAAAGTGATGCAACCACACACCCCACGAGGCCCCGGCGATCCCCAGGGACGCCAACACCATCCCCATGTACCCAAAGAGCGGTTTCTCGGAGAACGTCGGGATAATCTCCGACATCATGCCAAACGCCGGCAGGATCACGAAATAAACTTCCGGGTGACCCCAAATCCAGAATAAGTCGTTGTACAGCATGAGATTTCCGCCCATGCCAGCGGTGAAGATGTGGGTCCCAAAATACCGATCCATGGCCAACAGGGCCAGAACCGTCGTCACCACGGGAAACGTTGTCAAGCTGATCAAGTTCGCGCTGAGCGATGTCCAGGTGAACAGCGGCAGACGCCCCCAGGTCATTCCTGGTGCACGCATCTTGACGATCGTCGCCAAAAGATTGATACCGCCTAGCGTCGTGCCAATGCTACTCAACTGAAACGCCCACATCCAATAGTCGACACCGACACCAGGGCTATACGGCAACTCCATCACCGGCACGATTCCAAACCACCCTGCGTGGGCGAAGTCCCCGATAAACAAAGAGACCATCACCAATGCCGCCCCGGCTACCGTCATCCACAGCGACACCGCGTTCAGATAGGGATACGCCATATCGCGCGCGCCGATTTGGAGCGGCACCATGATGTTCATGATACCCACCAAGAGCGGCGTTGCCGCAAATAGGATCATGATCGTGCCATGGGCAGTATAGATCTGATCGAAATGATAGGGCGTCAGATAGCCATGTAGGGCGTGCAAATGACCGGCTGCATGGGTGCCTACCGCCATGGCCTGTTGAGTGCGCATCATGATGGCGTCCACGAAACCTCGGAACAACATCACAAGACCCAACAGAATGTACATGATGCCGATCTTTTTATGATCGACGGTCGTAAGCCATTCGCGCCAGACGTAACCCCATTTGCCGAAATAGGTTGTGGCGCCCAGCACCAATATGGCCACGAGGGCAGCGAAGATAAAGGTCCCTATAAGGATCGGATTGCTATAGGGCACTTCCGAGAGTGTCAATCTACCAAGGAGCGGGCTCCAGGGTCCAGCAATATGCACCAACATGAACGGTTGCTCTCCTTAAGCTCGGTTTCGCGCGAGATCGATACGTTATTTTGTAAGATACTTACTCATGCTCTCAGTCATACCCATGGGCGTCGGGAAGATCTTGCCGTTCATAACTTCCATGATGACGTGGTCGAACAGGCCGGCTTGTACGTCCGAAAAATACGTGGCCTTACCAGTCGTATTGATCGTCGGCCGCGCCACCCGGTTGAAGTCGGCATAACTCAAATGCTGCGTCGACTTTTGTACCCCCTGCACCCAGCTATGGAACTTCGCCGGCGACACGGATTGGGTACGAAATGTCATCCAGGCAAATCCGGGGCCGCTATAGACCGCCGAAAATCCCGCATAAGTGCCGGTGTGGCTTGCCACCAAGGACTGCTTCACCCGCATACCCGGCATAACATCGATCATGCCCACCAGCTGCGGTATATAGAAATCATTGACGACGGTAGCCGACGTCAAGCGAAAGCGAATCGGCGTGCCCGCGGGAATCACGAGCTTGCCCAATGTGGCAATGTGTTGTTTTGGGTAAATGAACAGCCATTGCCAGTCAGTGGAGATCACATCGACATCCAAGGGGGCCACTTTGGCATACTGACTAGTGGAACGCGAAATAATCGAGGGATTATAAGGGTTAACGGCGTAAATGGCCTTTATGGAGTAGTACGACAGAATCGCTACCGTCAATATCGGTATGCCCCAGACAACGGCCTCGATCGCATTCGAGTGGTCCCACTTAGGATCATACCGACCCTTACCGCCCGCCTTGCGATAGCGCCACATGGTCCACACGATGAGCAGGCCGGTCGGTACGATAATCAGAAGCATGATGCCGACATCTAGCTTCATGTAATGTAACTGGGTGTCGGAAATAATGCCTTTGGGATTCAGCAACCAGAAGTTCTGCATCATATGATGGGGCGCGCAACCAGACAGGGCGGCCAGGGAAAAAGGGGCTATCCTACGGAGCCAATGCATCCATCTGTTCGTGACCATTCTCGTTGTGCCCTTATGCATATCGGTATTCGGCCAACACGCCGCCCCTGTAACGCCCCATTTCGTCCTCCTTCGTTCGAAATCGACACACGGCGACTACGCGCAACGCTCGTTCCGAGTGTGCCGAGTCTTGGCTAAAACCGCCTGTCGCCCCTAGGTATTGTCTCAGGATCTCAGCATCCCCCGCCCATATTGTGGTCATGAACCACCTGACCCGGACTTTCGGGATACCTGCCTTGGCTTATTCTTCCACACGGCCCCCTGAAGCCGCGCCTGCCCTAGAAACACGTGTCATGCTAAGGGGGTATTGCACCGTTTGTTTTAACAGAAATCAATACCTATTCCAGATCTTTTTGGTATCAGGCGGCCAGCACTACGCCTTTGGCGGGAATTCTATTCACGAAATTCGCCATAAGTTCGCGACAATCGACGCAAATTGGCAATCTTAACGGTTGGCTTAAGGCCTTTCGGGTTTCGGTTCCGGCTTATGCGGGCGCGCGCCATGGCGCAGCCGGCCATCGGGCAGACCTCTGCAATACGGGCTCACCGCATGGATTGGCCTATCCTTGCCGCACGACCCTTGGGGATAACCACCCCGATCCATGCCCTTTCGCAGGTCTCCTGGCACCGACCGGCAACCACCCAGCGGCCCGGCCACCCCTGAGCGACCTCCGCCCCGAAAGAGTACCGCGCCCACCGGGAAATGTGCCGTTTTCGAGATATAGACCTTGGAATTGAGCTGGTGAGCGCTTACACAAGGGGTGTTCGCAAGACGACGAGGTACGCCATTTGCGCGGTTTCGGAAGGCGCCGAGCGGGCCCTACGAGCCAATACGATGGGATCACCGACCAGATTGGGGGGAATTTCAACGGTCAACCGAATTTTCGCCAGCGCCTCAAGGTCGCGAGCCGCCAGTACATATAAAGACGAACGACAACCGAGGTCTTTCGGTCACGCAAAAGCCCCCTCACCTTCGCCCTCATGTCCGCCAACGCCATATCCTTTACGAAGGCCCTCCCATCATGACAATAGCTGCAGTAAATGCTTCCTGGCCGATGCTTTTTGTCATACACGAGCGGCATACCGCAACTTTGACAGCGCGTGCGCTCCATTAACCACTGCTTTCTTACAGCCGCTACAAATTTTCTGGCTTTCGTCATAACGCCCGCGCTATATATGCAGATATTCGAGGCCGCCGGAGCGCTGTCATTCGCGCCCTCTTTACAGGACCGTTCCTCCCCATCCCAGGCAACAGCAAAATCTGGAGCCCAAAACACAGGCTTCGCGCGCGAAGTCCCTACGCCTAAGCATAACAGCCGCAACCACTCTTCGGCCAGTCCAAGTGACCCCGAAGGCGCCTGGGGCACGGCGCCTGGGGCCGGAATAGGGCCGCGATGAACACTTTGGCGGCGTCCTTTAAGGACGCCGCCTGCATGAACCCACTGCCATCCTTCCAAAGAAAAGCGGTGTATCTAGGGCCCGCCAGGGGCGTATCTCTCGGGAACGCGGTCCCGCTCGGCACCCTGGTGTCTCGGCGACCACAGAACCGGCCGTCCCGCGCGTCACGCCGGGGACCTGAAAGACACCGCGACCGGCCGCCCCTAGGCGACTTGGTCCGGACAAGCCCGCGCTTAGGGTTTTGATTGCCGTCGCGATGGCGCTATTATCAGCCCGCCCTCGCGGCACCCGAAGGACTCGGGCGCGTAACCGCGACCGGGGGGCGTTCCGGGAGAAGGCCTTAGGGCCTCGCATAGCTCGGGGCACGCCACGGCGGGAGCGTCTCGCCGGGCCGCAAATGGCATTGCCGAGACCTGTTCGAGACACATTTTAGAGGGCCGCCCCAAACATGCCACCCACAAAACCCTTCAGCGCGCCAAACGGGCCTCCAGGCATGGTCCGCTTGAACCCTGAGCGATTCCGCTAACCGCTATGGCCGATCGACCTGTGGGCGACCTCCGACAACAAGCCCTGCGGGCCGCCGGGCTTGGTATGTTCCTGGACGGTTTCGATCTCAGCATCATGGCGATTGCCCTGTTGCCATTGCATGTGGCCTGGCACCTTGGCCCTGCGGCCATTGGCAATCTTATGGCCTCGGCCCTGATCGGGTCCCTGGTTGGCGGCATGATCGGTGGCCTCTTGGTGGACCGTTTTGGCCGTCGCGCACTCCTTTTGCCCAATGTTGCCCTCTACGCCCTGGGCGCGCTGGTGAGCGCGCTCAGCCCAAATCTGACTATGTTATGGATTGGTCGTTTTATTGTCGGCCTAGGCGTAGGCATGGATTACCCCCTGGTCTCTACGGTGGTCGCCGAATACAGCTCTGAAGATCGTCGCGGCAAGGGTTTTGCCTGGATCAATATCGCTTGGTATGGAGGGGCCTTGGTCTCTACCCTCTTGGGCCTCGTCCTGCTACCGATCGGCGCCTCATCGTGGCGATTCATGTTGGGCGCGGCGATCGTACCGGCCTTAGGGCTGCTGTGGCTGCGACGCCGCATCCCGGAATCACCCCGCTGGCTTGTGCGTCGCGGACGACGGGAAGCGGCGCACACGGCGCTCCGGCTTCTGCATCCGGACTGGGCCCTGGCCGAGATCACCGCCGCTTTGGATAGCTTTCAACATGTCGTTAGGCGCTGGCCCGTGCTGCTCAAGAAATTCTGGCTCCGGCGCTTGGGGCTTAGCGTCATACCTTGGTTTTGTCTCGACGTGGTCGGTCTTGGTATCGGCCTCTATTTCCCGATCGTGCTGCGCATGCAAGGTCTTGCGGCCAACGATATTGCCGCCGCCGGCATTAACGCGATATTTCTCCTCATTTCGACCGTGGGCATCATCCTGATCCTGTCACGCCTGGATCGCTGGGGCCGCATCCCTCTCCAGATTGGCGGCTTTGCGCTCATGACTTTCGGTCTTTTGCTATTTGCCGGGGGGATCACTAGCCATCACGCATACAGCATATACCTAGGCGCCGCCGTGTATTCGCTGGGCACCGGCATCGGACCGGGCGTCACCGCAATGGCCCTTTCGGTGGAGATCTTTCCGACTGAATTGCGCGCCAGCGCAGGCGGCATCGCCACAGCCGTCTCGCGCCTGGGAGCCGCCTTATCGGCGGTCGCATTCCCGCGCATCGAGGCCGCCTGGGGCCTTACAACCGTCCTTCTCCTCATGGGGGCGGTAGCCTTCCTAGGCGGTTGGGTCACGCATATCTATCCACTCGAACCGGCGGGTCTTAGCCTCGAGGCAATGGAAAAGGAAGACGCCCACCCACGCCGATCACAGCCATAAAGTCTTCATCTCACATAAGTCAGACTAGGCGACTCATGCAGCCACCCGCGCATGTCGGATAGCCGCTCGGCTTTGAATGATCTTCTTAACTTCTACGTTGAGTGTCGCTACCCGATAGCTATACTGGAGCCCGGGTATCTTGTTTGGCCTCCTATCATAGCCTGCTTAAATCCTTGACAACTACAGTGCAACGGCCTATGTAAGTTACATAGTGGAGCACGTTCCGTTAGGGTGTTTGTCGGTCATGTACTTCTCGTTGTTTCTAAAAATCATGAGAAGGGTGGTCATGCTAGGCATTCTCGCAGAGATCCGCGCATCCAGGCGCCTAAGCAACCGATTGCCGAGGATGTTTGTGAAAGGGTTCCCGCGATGAATGAGGACCTGGATGCCTACGGACCACAAGCTGCGGCCCTGCTCAAGCTGACGCATGGGTATTTCGCTAGTCTCGGCGAATATTGCATAGCTGCCTTCTATGAAGGGCTCACTCGACACGCCGGCCCTGACGGCGTCATTACACGCCTAAACCCAGAACAATTCGCCCACACTCAAGCACAGCAACTCGGACAATTGCGCGCTCTGCTCGACCCACATCTAAACGAGCAGGCGCACCATGAGCACGCCATTCAAGCGGGGCATATTCACGCCTTCACCGGTATTGAAACAACGTGGCTAGTCGATGCCTATGAATTATATCTAAAGCAGCTGCTACGCCATATCCAAAAATGGCCCGGGACGTCCGAGGAGCGTGCGCAATTGCGCCAAGTCCTCATGACTCGTCTTATGGCCGACCTCAATGGTCAGATACGGGGCCAGCACCAGATTGCCCAAGCCCAACAACAAGCAACCTCCCTCATTACGCACCTACCGGAAACGACCACAACCTTTAGTGATTTTATCCGAAGGGTCCTTGAAACTTTGGTGACCCTCCCCGGTATGAAGGCGGGGACTCTCGCTAGGCCTGACGGAAACGGTGATTTCCAATATGAGACCGTAGCCGGCCTGACCTTTGAGAGCCATGTGACGTCGCTCGCCGACCTACAACTGATCCCTAGCATTCATAGCGACCGGCCTTTAGGGCAAGGGCCGTCTGGGCGTGCTTGGCGATCAGCGCAAATTCAACAGACGCTAGCGATCGCATCGGATCCAACACTTGCACCGTGGCGCGAATTCGCACGCGATCTCGGATATGCCTCTATGGCGACGATTCCGATCAATGATGCCGGTGGATGCCCCCAAGCGCTTGTGACGCTCTATCATGGTTGGCCCGGATATTTTGCAACACCAAACCTCGCCAATCTCATAGACCGCCTCTATTCTGAATTGGCTATTGTCTTTGCGCGATCAGGGCGCACAAGTCACGTCGTCCCTTATGAGATTCGGGAGACTTATCGAGAGCGCCTCATCAAAGGCGCCCTCACCATGCTCTATCAGCCCTTGATTGATCTCGGTTCGGGGCAACTGAGCAAAGTCGAGGCGCTCGCCCGATTGAATAACCCCGATAGCACATATGTCTCACCGGGCGATTTCCTGCCAGCATTCGGCGAACACGAATTACGTCGGCTATTTGCCATGGGCCTACGACAAGCTTTGACGGATCTGCGCTACTGGGAAGACCATGGCCTTGCCACATCGGTGGCTATCAATCTGCCAGCGCAGGCCCTCGCTGATCGCGAGTACCTAGCGATAGCCAGAGACGTTTTGCATGACATCCCGATTGAAACCAAAAGGCTTACGCTCGAGCTTTTGGAAACTGCCGAGATCGACAGCAGGAGAGACTCGGGCGCCATGCTGTCCGAGTGGAAGGCGCTTGGCATCTGTCTTGCGCAGGACGATCTGGGATCCGGGTACAGCTCACTCATACGCATGGAGCAACTGGCGGTCGATGACGTCAAGATTGATCAAGGTCTTGTCAGCACAGCAGTGCTGACGCCGCACAAGGCACTCCAATTCATTCACCATCTGACCCACCTTGCCCACAGCATGGACGTCCGCGTCACGGTCGAGGGGCTTGAGGGCGCGGGACTCATCGAGGCTGCGGCGATTCTTGGCGCGGACGCCGGTCAAGGCTATGCGATCGCGCGCCCCATGGGTGCCCGCGAGCTGCTCTCCTGGACACACTCTTCCAAACTGCCTCTCGATCCCACCCATCCCCAAACAGCGCTGGGCGCCTACGCCGCCATGATTGCGCAGAACGCTTTAATTGCTTTGGCGAGCACTCGGCCAGGACTGCTCAAATCGGTGGTCTCCGAACCCTGTGCCCTATCCAACTATTTGGACTTGAGGGGCCTTTCTGATACGCCGATTGGTACAGCCGTTACGGAACTGCTCGCCTGCGCCCACGACGGCACGAGAACGGCTTGGTATTACAAAGCGCGCCAAAGGGTCGAGGACCTGCTTTGTGCGCACATCCGTGCCGAGGGGTTAGCCGGCCGGCCATCGACCTGATCCCCATCGCACCAAAAGATAGGCCAGCGCCTTTTCGGATCGCGCACTTAAAGGGGCGGAGGGGCCCCTGCGCTAGCGGGCCTCAGGGCGCGGGCTTGCCAAAATAATACCCTTGCCCCCAATCGACGCCGATCGCACGCAGGATGTCGGCGGTCACCTGGTCCTCGACTCCCTCGGCGATGGTTATCAGCTTTAAGTCCTGCGCCAACGCCTGGACATTCCGCAACATGACCTGAGTGCGCGAATCGTGTCGTATGCGCCGGACAAGCGCCATGTCGATCTTCAGAAAGGTCACGGGCAATTCTGCCAAATACAAAAGCGAGGAGTAGCCACTGCCAAAATCATCGAGCGCGATCCTAAGCCCAAAGTCCAGAAATGGCTTTAGGATGCGCAGGGTATCCGGGATATCCATGACGCACTCGCGCTCGGTAATCTCTATCACCAGCGGCTTGCCTGCGTGCACAGAATCACCACAAGCGTCACAGCCCCGATGGATGAAGCTCAAAATCTCTTCGACCTCTTGCGGATGGTTGAGGAGGTCTACTGATACATTGACGAAGTGCAAAACTGGAGGCACGCCCGCGCGTGTTTGCGCGACGCAGCGCGCAATAACCTGTTTGATGATTGCCCTATCGATCTTGTAGGTTGTCTTAAATTCGTCAGCAATACTGATGAATTCGTCGGCGACAAGCTCTGTGCCATCGGGAAGATGTAGCCGCGCCAGGGCCTCCTCGGCCACGACCTCACCGCTCTTTAAATCGATTATCGGCTGAAAGGCTGGCCGAATGCGCTCGCTTGCTATGGCCTCCGTGATTTGCCGACCGATCAGAAAGACCTTCGACGTGCCTTCCGATGCCGGTACCACCTGATCGCGCCCGCCGATCTTGGCCCGATAGAGGGCGGCGTCGGCTCGTGACAGCAAGTCATCAATAGTCGTGCCATCATCAGGAAACACAACGAGACCTATGCTAACAGTCAAGGTGATCGTCTGGTCATCTACCATTATAGCAGCCTTACCTATTTCCTGACGAAGGCGCTCCGCCATCACCGTAGCACTCTGCCGACCCGTCTGTGGTAGTAGACACACAAACTCCTCGCCACCGAAGCGACTTGCCCAGTCGCTGGCCCGCAGCGTCCTGCGGAGAATATTGGCGATATGGATAAGTGCGCGATCGCCCGTGTCATGACCATGGGCGTCGTTGATGAGCTTGAAATGATCTAGGTCGAGCATCAAAAGACTATAGGCGGCTTCATTGCGCACCGCCTGTGCATGGATCTGGGCCCAGATTTCCTGCAAGCCACGGCGGTTCAGAATATCGGTGAGGGCATCATGGTGCGACTGATGGGCGAGCGCCGATAAAAGATCAGCCTGCTTGCTGTCGGTACCACGCTCCCGCTTGAGAATCCACAGATAAAACCCACCACCCGCCACGATGATCGCGGCCATTAGTGCCAACATTTCCCACACTTTGTGCCACCACAGCGTCCATAGGGCACGCACCGGCATAGTCACCACAATGCTGAGCGCAGCCCCCGCAGAATGCTGATCGGCGCCCTCGATGGCGGTCCGCGGCGCCAGTGTCTGCGGCCGGAAGGTATAAATCGGTACCCCCGCGGAGTAGGCGATTCTCGTGATGCTATGGTGCGGCTGCACACCCGAACGAACCCCGGTCGCCGGAGTCGCCCGTGGCCAACGCACCTCGACCAGTCCATCTGCCCGCATGAGGCGCACGGCCACATCGGGTAGGGCGATCGACTGTGCGGCGGCTCGATATTGGCTACGCAAGATCGATAGGGGCAGATAACTCTTGAAGAGAAAACGACCCGCGCGCCCCTTCATCACGGAGCATAAAGGCAGATACCAGTGGCGCAAGCTCGCCTTATAGACAGGGCGGCCGACAACCAACCTCGGCCCATTGGCCAGCGCCCAGGGACCGGGTTCCCGGGCGTGGACCATTCGGGTATCAGGCAATGAGGCAATAACCCGCCCGTGCGCATTGATCAGCACGGCCCCACCGAACATCGGATAAGCGACAAGAAATTGGGTGAGCAGATGGCGCGGATGCCACGGGCCCCGTTCTGCGGCGAACTCCTCGCCTAACAACGTCATCCCGTCGACGGCATGCGTTAGTACGCCAGCCGTCACGCCGGCCAATGTACCTCCTAAACCCTGCAAGCGTACCGTGGCATCTTGCTTCACCACTTGCCAACTCGATAGGCCATACCACAGGGCCAAGCCTAGGATAGACGCTAGCGACAAGCCATAGGCCATATGTAAATGGCGATGGTGTTTTTTAAGCCCGGTAGGATGCATTTCAGCCTTCGGTAAACTCGCAAACTTCACGCCCGCCCAATATATGCGCGCCCATGCACTTATCGTAGCACCCATCCTTTTCAATACAAGTCGCGGGTAGCTAGCACAACCCCGTCAAGGCCCACGAGAGGGATATTCCCTTCGAATATCCATATAATGCTTAATTTCTAATTACCCATCAAGCGTAAGGCGCGAGATTGTCCCTTGCCCGGACTGATGGGACCCTACACGGCAACACGCGGTCTCATTCCGGGACGATAAACCGACCTAGATGATACTTACGGTGCCCACGTTTGCCATTTATCATTGTAAGTCTCACGGAATCTTCAGATAGCGGAGCGCCAGGATTGGGTCCACGGGAGAATGGTAGGGAACTACGCCAAGACAAGGCGCTGGCAAGGCCTCTTGCAACCCCTCCAACGTGCCCGGCGCGCCATCCGGACTCAGATTGCTGCCGACCCACCCTGCTAAAATAAGGCCGCGCGCACTGATCGCCTCGTAGCTGAGCAGGGCATGATTGATAGCGCCCAAACGTAACGCCACCACAAGCACGATGGGCAACTGCAGCTCTTGCGCGAGATCGGCGAAGCTTTGCCGGTCCGTGAGCGGGACCAGGAAGCCACCGGCACCCTCGACCACGACGCGATTCACAGTCTTCGCCTGTTGGCGCACGAAGCGCACGATGGCCTCCATATCGATCGTGCGCCCCTCCTCGCGGGCGGCCCACCGTGGTGCCACAGCAGACTGAAAGGTATATAAGGCGCAGTCCTCAACCGACCGGGGTGGAACGCTGGCACAGCGCAGTGCCTCGACATCCTCCCAGACCCCCCCGGTGACGCCGGAAACGACCGGCTTTAAGCCCGCCACCCGTTTACCCTGCTGCGCATAGGCCAAAACGAGCGCGGTACTGACCAGCGTCTTGCCCACCCCCGTATCCGTTCCTGTTACGAAAAGGCCTTTCATGCCCTAACCCCCCAAGACGCCAACACGGTCACAAAAGCCGGACATAAAGACGGCTTGGTGCGATCCCGTGGCTCTCTGGCAAAGATCGAAAAAGCGCCGCAACACCCTCGCAACCATACCGAATCGGCGACCACGGGTCCGGGCAAGATCACGTCCTCCGGCCCACAAAAGTACAGGGGAGCCAACAACACCGTGCGCACTCGCGTAAGCGGCTGCAGTTGATGCCTTGTCGCTGGCCGAAAAAGACACCTGACGGCTTAAAGTGCCGCCTTCTCTGGCGATGAATCGTGGCGCGCTTCCCCGAGACGAAATGCGACTGTCTCGCCAGCGCGAAACGGCACCACACTCTCCTCGCCACCGCCCCCGCTTAGCCTGATTTCGGCCGGGACCACCCACGGCTCTTCTGTGAGCGCCACCTGATCGCGGTTACGTGGTAAGCCATAGAAATCTGGACCATGAAAGCTCGCAAAGCCCTCAAGCCTGTCGAGCGCACCTACCGCAGCAAAGGCCTCAGCATACAACTCGAGCGCGGCATGCGCCGTATAGAGCCCCGCACAGCCGCACGCCGCTTCCTTGACACGCCGCAGGTGCGGGGCGCTATCTGTGCCTAGGAAAAACTTAGGATTCCCAGAGGTCGCCGCCACAACCAAGGCCTCGCGATGCCGTTCGCGCTTCAAGACCGGCAGACAGTAATTATGAGGACGCATACCGCCACGAAACATGGCATTGCGGTTTAACAGTAAGTGGTGGGCGGTAATGGTGGCCGCCACGGTTTTTGGCGCACCTTTTATAAAATCTACCGCTTCGCGTGTCGTCACATGCTCCAGCACGACCTTAAGCCTTGGAAACCGCGCAATAATCCCTTGCAGATACCGATCAATGAAAACGGCCTCACGATCAAAGATATCCACTGCCATATCCGTCACCTCACCATGAACAAGGAGCGGTAAGCCCACCTCTTCCATGGCCGCCAACACCCCGTCACAACGACGAATGTCTGTCACCCCAGATGCGGAATGGGTGGTAGCGCCCGCGGGGTAATACTTAACGCCATGCACGACCCCGGATTGCGCAGCGCGCCTCATCTCCTCCGCTGACGTATTGTCCGTCAGGTAGAGCGTCATCAGGGGCTCAAAAGCGGAACCTGGGGGTCTTGCCGCCAGGATCCGTCCACGATAGGCCAGGGCCTCGGCAGTGGTTCGAATAGGTGGATCCAAGTTAGGCATGACGATAGCGCGCGCGAAATGTTGGGCGGTATCGGCAAGCACGGTCGCCAACATCACGCCATCGCGGAGGTGTACATGCCAATCATCGGGACGGGTCAGTATCAATTGCATAGTTGTGCTCACAGGCATGACATCAAGGGCTTTGGCTGGCACCTGTAAAACTTGCCCGGGCACGCAACAAGGCCAAGCCATCGCCGCACGGGTCGATCAGCCCCCTCCAGCGGCGACTAAGATATCATTTCCTTGGCTCTGGATGCGAAAACGCCCTCACCTAAAACAGGCAGCTCCCAGGCCGACTACCCGCGACGATTCCGCCACCTCGGTCCGCGCCCCTTGCTAACATAAAACCAGACGCACACCCGCTGTGGGTGACGGCTCGACGGGGCACACCAACGATCGGCAGGGTACTGTGCCTGCTGGGATTGTATTCCGTTCATCTGCGCTTACGCAAAGCAGGCGCTGATGGCGGCGGGTTGCGCTCGCTTTCGAATGAGCTTTCTGGGGGCGCGGTCTCTGACAGGCGACACCTGTGGTTTGCCCAAATCACTTGAACCTCCCCGCAGCTAAAGTCGGGGGCTGTGCGCTGCGATTTGGTAATGGACGCCCGATAACGCCTTCTGGCTGTGTTTGGAGTCCGTCGCGCTTCGCGTATACTAGCGAGGGCCGCCCCGGTAGCTCAGTGGATAGAGCGATCGCCTCCTAAGCGATAGGTCGCCGGTTCAACTCCGGCCCGGGGCACCATGAATTGCTCCGCAACTAGGGCTAAGGCCTTACAGTGGTGACGCCCCAGTGGCGATTATTGCGTGAATGATCGCCAAAACGGCCTGGCTCGAGCTATTGCGTCGGGTTCTTCTGCCCGTAACCTATCGTCATCATGATCATATCCGCGTCCCTATATCCATAGATGGCAGATTGCTGAAAAGTGACATGATTCCAGCGAAGGCCGACGCGCCATCTTTTGGCGACGCGATAGAATGTCGACAAGGACACGAGCAGGGACAAATGATAACCATTGGTCGTGACACCCGGGCGTATTTCACGGGTTGTGTTGAGGACTTCCGGACCCAGGGCCATGACGACATACAGATCCGGTGTGATAGCGCGAGGCAACCGGTATTGCACAAAAACACCGTCTGTTCCGTGATTAACCCCTTCGTTCAAGTAACCGCTTTCCCACTTCGACCCCGCATAATAAATCATCGAGGCCACTCCATACTTTGGCCCAGGTTCATTGGCAATACCCAACCCGCTTGCGGCTACCAATGCGGCTTGGGCCGTTGCGCCCATAACCAATAAACTCACCACGACTACCCCATTCGCGATTCTTTTCTTATTATTTTTCAAAGCACCACGCCCCTCGACCCATTAGTTCGCAAACTAACCGCATGACCGACAGCCTCCGATCAGGGGATGTTGGCATACGCCACACACAAAGACCTCCATTGTGCCCGCCTTGGCGCGAGCACCCCGCGACCGCTCTCGCCGCGAGCTAAGCGCTTACCGAGCGGGCCTACCCGCGGGGTTTACGCGCTACCGCACCCGCCCACCTGGGTGCCCATCAGAACAATGACTGGCGATCAGGGTTGGATGCGAGCCTTGCTGCGCAATCGCTGCTCGCATCGTCCCATAAGCCGCGCAACACCGCCAGGGCCTTAAGCTCGGCGAGTGGCCCTGGGGTGCCCGCATGCCCATTTACGAGTATCTGGGATGCCGGCTGGCGCCCTCCTCCCGACAGGGCCCCAAGCCGCTTGATTCCAAGCCGCCCCAATTGCGTGCTACTTGTGCATGAGACCAAAGCCCCTTTTCCACATCCGACGGCGCAAGGTCAGCAGCTTTTGCCACTGACTGGCGGAAAGGACGTGGTGAACAAAGCCCACCTGACTCACCTCCAGATTCAGCATGTGCGCCCGATCCCTATTCAAGTGGCCCGTAATGTCGTGCAACGCGCTCTTGTCGGAACCCTTGAGCAAATCTCGACGCAGTTCCAACCGCTCCTGATGTATACGTTTCATAAGCGGTACGACCTCGCGCATATGACGATTCCGCCACACGGCAAGCGCACTCACTTGATGGTCACTCAAATCAAGGTAATAGGAGTGCATCTCGGCCAGCGGTAAAAGCATCGGCACCCCAGGCCTCAGGAAGAAGCGGTGATGCATCATCATGGGACCACTCTCCCTGTGCGCCCGCATAGGCCCTATAGGCGGCATGGCAAAGGCCATTCCGGTCACAAAAATCAGACCAAGTGCCACCAGTGACGATCGTACTTTAGACATATTGGCTCTCCTTGCAAAAAGTATGAGGGGGCGCAACCCTATCGCTATTGCGCCCTTTAAGGCTACCTCATGCAAGCTGCCCAAAATGTAGTGTTTTGCAAAGATGGCCCGCCCACGCACCTTCAGGCGGGCCCGCCGCCTACCCTACTCCAGCAAGTGATCTAGCACCTCAAGCCAGCGCTTCTTGTCGGCGACAGGCGCCCAACTCGCCTCGATACTATTGCGCCCCAGCCGTGCCCAAGTCTCGGTGTCGAAATCAAAGGCGGACTGCACCGCCCGAATATTGTCATTCATGTAGCCGCCGAAATAGGCAGGATCATCACTATTAATAGTCACCTTCACGTCCGCCTCCAAAAGGAGCGGTAAGGTATGGTCTTTCATGGTGGGATAGACGCGAAGGCGCACGTTGGATAACGGACAGACGGTAAGCGCAACCCCTTCGTTCGCAAGCCTCTTTAGCACGATGGGGTCTTCCACGGCCCGCACCCCGTGATCGATCCGTACCGCCTGCAAAAGATCGAGGGCCTCCGTAATGTAGGCAGGCGGCCCCTCTTCTCCGGCGTGGGCGACCACCGCCTTGCCCAACGCCCGGACCTGAGCGAATACGCGCACGAACTGGCGCGGCGGATAATCCCGTTCGGAGGAATCCAGACCAAAGCCATCAATACTATCCAAGAACGGTTTAGCCGCGGCCAGCGTGGCCAGCGCATCATCCTCGCTCAAATGACGCAAAAAACAGAGGATCAGACATGTGCTGATGCCCCACCTTCTGGCCGCGTCCTCGCGCCCGATATTAAGGCCCTCGATCACTACCGCCAATGGCACCCCGCGCGCGATATGGGTCTGGGGATCGAAGAAAATCTCCGCATGAACGACGTGGTCGGCATGGGCGCGCGCCAAATAAGCGCTCATGAGATCGGCAAAATCCTCGGCGGTTCGCAACACATCGGCGCAGGCATAATACAGGTCCAGAAACGACTGCAAATCGGTAAATTTTTTAGCCTCATGGAGGGCCTGCTCATCTGCGAAAGGCAACGTCAATCGATTACGCCGCGCAAGCACAAAGGCCAACTCGGGCTCTAGGGTGCCCTCGATATGAACATGAAGCTCGGCCTTGGGCATGCGACAGGCAAACTCCAAAGCAGATACAGTAGGTGAAGACATTATTCCCCCGACACGGTGAGCCAGACAGCTATTTTCTGTTATGCCCCATAATGCCCACTCAGCCTAAGCAAGATCAAGCCCTTATGGCGGGTAACCGCTCGTTTGCCAAACGCGCGGGCTCGCCTAGTCCACCAAGGCCGCTTGCCACACGACCGGCCGCCGTGAGGATGCCGCCGCCTTTCACATAAGCCGATAGGTCAACGCCCAAAATGGGGTTAATATGAAGCCAGTAACGGCCGTAGTCCGTGGGCGTGACGATTTTGATGCGAGGTCTCGTGGTCTATTTTGTGGCGGGACAGCTCCGAGGGGCGGCATGAACCAACAACAAACTGACACATCCGCAGCGATCGCTGGGCCAACCGCACCGAAGGTTGGTATGGCGGTACTTGCAGGCGGCTGCTTCTGGTGTCTTGAGGCCGTCTTCCGTGAATTAAACGGCGTCCTAAAAGTCGAGCCAGGGTATTGTGGCGGAAGCCATGACACCGCGAACTACGAGCAAGTATGCACCGGCGCTACCGATCACGCTGAGGCCGTGCGCATCCAGTACGATCAGAACCAGATTCGCTATGACGAGTTATTGAGGATCTTTTTTACCATCGCCCACGATCCCACTCAAAAAGACCGCCAAGGGAACGACCGCGGACGCCAGTACCGATCGGCCATCTTCTATGCCAGCGATGAACAAAAGACGGCCGCGCATGCCGCCATGGAAACGCTGACGCGAGATCGGGTATTCAAAGAGCCGATCGTCACCGAGGTCGTTTCCCTCATGCCCTTCTATCTCGCCGAGGCATACCACCACAACTATGCGGCCTGCCACGTAAGTCAACCCTATATCGCCCATATCTCCGCGCCCAAGGTCGAGAAGCTGCGACGCAACTTTGCCGCCATGCTCCGAATCGACCCCCTTCCTTAAGGACCTCGTATGGACCAAAAAATCACCCTACGCCACTCCGCTTCGGGCTACGACCTGGAGGCCCTCCCCGCCACCGTTCGCGAGCAGCGGATCCTAGACCTTACCGCAGCAGAGCGGCATGTACTCCTCGCCTCGGGCACGGAGGCGCCTTTCTGTGGCGGCCTCTTGGCCGAACACGGCCATGGGTCGTTCGTCTGCCGCCTTTGCGACCTCCCGCTTTTCCGTTCCGATGATAAATTTGATTCGGGGACTGGTTGGCCGAGTTTTACTCGCCCATTCGATCTAGAGCATGTGCGCCGACTGACCGATGCAAGCCATGGCATGGTGCGCACGGAGATCCGTTGCGCCCGCTGCGACATTCACCTGGGACATGTGTTTCCCGATGGGCCGCCGCCGACCGGCGAACGCCATTGCGTCAATTCGCTCGCCTTGCGTTTCCTGCCGGAAGCCGACAAGGCGAATGATCCCGGCTAGCGTTAGGTCCGCGAATAGTGGGCGCTGCAGGCCACGCGTCACAGTTCGACCAAAACCGCCCGATCCAGGGGCATATCGCGACCGGGCTTGCCAATCGCCACACCCGCCATCATGGCCACGCGACCAGAGCGGGAGATCGCCACCTTTTTATACAAGAACGGGGTTTCTGTTTCCTCAACCACCCCGCTGAGAAAAGGTCAACGACCACCATTGCGCGCCCGTTCCCCGACGGCCGCCAGGATCGGGCACGGTCGTTGCGGATCGTGGTGCGCGCGACAATCATCGACTAGTGTGGCCAGCACCGACTCCATAAAGCGCAAGGACTCCATTTTGGCGCGCAGAACCACAAGCTTTTCCTCCGCAAGCTGCCGCGCCTCCCCACAACTGGCGGGATCGTCGGCCCGTAAAGCGAGCATTTCCTGGACTTCCCGCAAGGTAAAACCCAAGGACTGTGCATGCCTAATAAACTGAATACGCTCTACTGTCCGTTCCGGATAATGGCGGATACCAGCATAGGGTTTTTTTGGCTGCTCGATTAAGCCCTCGCGCTCATAGAATCGCACCGCCTCAACCGAGATCGCGCACGCCTTCGCCAATTGCCCGATCGTGAATGCAGTGGCTAAGTTCTCGCTTCCGCACATAGGCCATCCCTCCGCCAATAGACTCCTAGGCCTATGATGCCTCCTCAAAAGGCCCAAAGCGAGCACCCTGATTCATGGGGCGCCCATCAGTACGTGCCACCTGCAATGGCCGAGACGTGGCGCAGCCACCCACGACCCGCGCCGCTCCTTTTGCGTCGCCCGCGCCGGCAAACATAGGCCCTGCGCATCGGCCGACAGCTCATTGAAACCGGGAAAGCCGGCCCTGCGCGTACGCCGCGAGCCGGTGTAGTCCTATTAGGATTGTGACTAGCTGGTGCGGGACTCTGGTGCTACGGTCTAGGCGGGTTGCGCCTCAAGACGCTTAACGAGCGGAATCAGCTTATCGTTTAATTTCCGCTCGCTGATCGGTCCGACAAACTTATAAGCGACAATACCCTTTTTGTTGATGACAAAGGTCTCGGGGACGCCATAGATTCCCCAGTTGATCGCCGTCATCCCCCGTTCATCGGTCACGATGGTCGAGTAGGGGTTTCCATAAATGCCGAGATAATGATCCAGACCCGCGTGCGTATCTTTATAGTCGACCCCAACGAGCGCCACCATATGCATCGCCTGCAGACGCATCAGAGACGGCATCTCCTCTTTACAGCTCACGCACCAAGACGCGAAAATGTTAATTAAGGTGACATGACCTTTCAGATCGGCATTGCTCAGATCGACCTTAGGCTTAGATGCCAGCGGCAGAGAAAAGGCGGGCATGGGCTTGCCGATAAAAGGTGACGGAATATAAGTCGGATTCAAAAACAGGCCCCGTCCCAGCGCCAACCCTACCAGGATAAAAATGACGAGCGGGATCAGGAATTTCTTCACGGACCAGCCTTGGCCTTCATCGCCATTGAATGCTTAAGCTCCGCCTCGACGTCCGGCGGCATGTAATTTGCGCCGTGCTTGGCCAGTACTTGGCTTGCTATGAAGACCGACCCGGACCCCAACTGGCCCTGCACTACCACGCCCTGTCCCTGACGGAAAAGATCGGGAAGGATGCCGGTATAGTGCACAACCATGCTATGGCGAAGATCCGTGACCGTGAACGTCGTCTTAAGGCCGTTCTTTTTGATACTACCCTTTAACACTAGGCCGCCTAGACGGAAGACACCGTGGCTCGGCGCCTTGCCCTCCAAAATTTGGGTTGGCGAATAAAAGAAAACGAGGTTGTGCCGGAACGCCGTGAGAATAAGCCAGGTCGCAACGCTTACTCCGGCAAGCCCGATCAACACAAAGATCAGTCGTTTCCTTTGCTTTCTCATTCGTCCTCCGCCATGTGAGCCAGATCACGACGCAACGTCCGCCATACCTTTCGCCCATGGATTAGGGGCTGTACCACATTGATCACGACCATAATTCCTGTGAAGGCGTAGGCGCTCCACACATAGAAGCCAAACCCACCCATAGATAGAAATTGAGAAAACGTCATCGCCCGGCCTTTATCAACTTCCGCACCCAGTCCGTGTGCTGCTCGCGCACCAAAATCTCGCTGCGCGTGCGCACAAGCAGCATCGTCAGATAGAAAAACATGAAAGCCATAGACATCACGATCAACGGCACCAACATGGTCATGTAGATTTTTGGCTGGTTCGTTAACGTGAGTGACGCGGGCTGATGCAACGTATGCCACCAATACACGGAATAGTGAATGATCGGTATATTAACGACACCCACTATGGCTAGAATGGCGCTCGCATGGGCCGCCCTGCGCGGATCGTCAATGCTCGCTTGCAACGCCATATAGCCGACGTAGAGGAAGAACAGAATCAGCTCCGATGTCAGGCGCGCATCCCACACCCACCAAGTACCCCACATGGGCTTACCCCATAACGAGCCCGTGACGAGCGCAGTCAACGTAAACGAGGCCCCTAACGGGGCCGTTGCTTTCGCCAGCATGTCCGCCAAGCGCACGTTCCAGATATAACCAATGGCCGCAAAAATCGCCAAGGCCATATACGCCATCATGGACATCCATGCGTTTGGAACGTGCACGAACATGATTCGATAGGCATCGCCCTGTTGGTAGTCTGGCGGTGCCCAATACAAGCCTAGGTACAGGCCGGCTAGCATGAGTATCACCGTGAGCGCTGCAAGCCACGGAACAAGCCGACCCGCAAGCAGGTAAAACCGCTTGGGCGCGCCATATTTATGAGTAAATTTAATCAATCGAGTGACACTCGCAAAGCCGCTGAACTCGCCCACGGCGCGAAACTTAAGGTCAACGCCAAAAACGCCCCCAACAAGGATAAATGCGCCACAGAGGCGAACCCTTGTCCGGCCGCTGCCGCCACCGCCTCAGCACCAAAGATCAAGACCGGAGTATACAACGGGAGCACCAGCAGGGAAACCAAGACGCCGCCTCCGCGCACGCCCAACGTCAGCGCCGCCGGCACCGCGCCGATCAAACTCAAGATCGGCGTCCCGAGCAACAATGACAGCACGAGGGTCCCCATAGCCTTGGTCGGCAAGGCCAGTTGAACCGCCAACAACGGTGACAGCAGGGCGAGCGGCAATCCCGTAAGGACCCAGTGCGCGGCAATTTTTGCCGCCACCAAGGCGGACAGTGGGTAAGGGCTCATAAGCAGCTGTTCGAGGCTCCCGTCCTGATAGTCGCTCGCAAACAGATGATTCAAGGACAGCGTCGTTGCCAGCAAGGCCGCGACCCACAAAACCCCGGGCGCAATGAGCATAAGCTCATGGCGCTCAGGTCCCACTGCCAGCGGGAACAGCGTTGTGACCATCACGAAAAAAACCAGCGACGTCATTACCTCGGTGCTACGACGCCAAAACACCAAAAGGTCGCGCATAAAGACAGCGCGCATGGCGTAAAACAGGCCCCCGCTCATGTCCGCGCCTTGCAAAAACGCGCGAGCTCGAAATCGCGAATACCCGGCAGATCGAATGCCTGATGCGACACAATGAGCGCAAGACCTCCAGCACTCATATGTTCCCCGATGATCGACGATAATCCTTCAACGGATGCGGCATCCAAGGCCGTGAATGGCTCGTCTAATATCCACAGCGGTCGACGCAATATGAGCAGTCGCGCCAAAGCCAGGCGCCGTTTCTGCCCTTGGGACAGGTGGCGGGCTGGCCGATCAGCGGATGCTACGAGCCCCACACGAGCAAGCGCCGTCTCCACGTCCGCCATTCGCTCCTTGCCGCGCACGAAGACACGCGCCGCCGTCTGCAGGTTCTCTAGGACGGTCAACTCACCTTGAATACCATTGAGGTGGCCAACATAGGCCACCTCTGCGGTGAATTCTTCGGCAAGGTCGGAGACACGCTCCCCTCGCCAACGGATGTCCCCGCGAATGGGCCGTGAAAGTCCGCACAAAGCGCGCAGCAACGTGGTCTTGCCAAGGCCGTTAGGTCCGCGGACATGGAGCGCCTCACCGGCGTTCAACTGAAACGACAGACCCGCAAAAAGCGTTTTATCGCCCCGTGCACAGGATAAGGCCCGGACCGAAAACAGACCCCTTGGACTCATGGGGTACTGGCCTGGGATTTCAGCGTTGCATCGACCGGTGGCCGCTTGGCGCCCGCCGGGGACGACTGGCCCGACGGCAAGCCAAGCCGCTTGCGGATATCGCGCACGGCGGTCTTTACCCCGACCTGCGCCTTGCTACCGGGCGGCAATTCCGCCTCGAGCTTCGTCCAATAACTCAGCGTACGATGGAGGTGCTTGCGGTTATAGGCGGCCAGACCCAGGAACCACAGCGCATCCTGCTGTTTGGGGTCGCGCGCATACAAGCGCCGATAGAGGGTATCCACTAGGCCCGTCGTTTTGGTTGGGTGCGAGGTATAAAGGAGCCACGCATAATTGGCCAGAACGTCGACGTTATTGGGCGCAAGCTCATAGGCGCGCGCGTAGGCATGACGGGCCCCCGCTACATTACCTAGCACGATGTTGGCGCGCGCTAACTCGAGCCAACCGCCAATATCATCAGGGTGGCGGACCAAATGTCGGCGCAACTTTGCCACCATGCTAAGCACCATAGGCGGTAAGCCGTTCACGCCACTCATGCGTCCGTTGGCATTAATGGCCGCGAACGTCAGCAGAGCGGGCTTGTTTTGCCAGTAATCCATGCCGCCTGCCAACAGCGTAAGCGCGAGCAGGAATACCAAGGCCATGCGACCGCGATGGCCCAAGGTCGACACAACGGCTTCAGGCGAGATGGTAGCCGATTCAAGCGAATGAAGGGCTTGGCTCAGTTCATACTCCAGGCGCAGCCGCTCGTCGCGCGCGACCGTCTCGTCAATGCGCCCGTCCTCCCGATCGGATTCAATTTCCCGTAACTGCTTTAAGGCCTCGTCACGGGTAAGCTCCAAAGCAATCCGACCCTCATCACCAGCGGCGCGGCCGCTGACTGGACGAGTAAGGAACCACGCGGCGAACAAGACTAGGACCGCCGACAGCAAACCGATAAAAAACATAACTACTCCTGACGCGTAAGGGCCTCAATGCGCGCCCGATCCTCTGGCGCGAGTTCCGGGGGAGGTGGCGGTAGCGGCGCGTGCGAGCGCCGCCGTATCATCACAGCGGCCACGCCGCCGAGCCCTGCGAATAGGGCAAAGGGCCAAATCCAGAGAATGGCGCCCAACGGATCGAACGGGGGCTTCAACAAAATGTAATCGCCGTAACGCGACACGAAATAGGCCCTGATTTGTGCAGGGGTCTCACCCGCACGCAGCTTCTCGCGAATCAATTTACGCATATCCTGCGCGATGCTAGCCTGCGACTCGGCCAATGACTCGGCCTGACACACGGTGCACCGCAACGTCTTCGCAATCGCGATCTCGCGCCTATGGATCACGCTTTCATGGACAATGGCCCCAAAGGCGGGCGCGGCCAGTACCCACAAACAACACAGCAAGAAGGCAGCAGGCTTCATATTTGCGCAGGCACGGTCTTGGATAAGGCCGACGATTTCTTGCGCCGACCCAAACGGTCGCTTAACGAAAAGGCGGCGCCTGACAACATAATCCCGCCACCAAGCCAAATAAAATTGACGAGCGGATTCACAAATAGGTGGACCTCCCACTTACCGCCGTGATGATCCCCGATATCTACATAGACATCACGCAGGAGCGTCGAATTGACGCTGGGGCGGGTCACCTCCATGGGGCTCCCAAAATACACGCGCTGCTCGGGGCGTAACTGGGCATTATTGTTGAGCACGGTCAGGTGCCCTTGCACAGCCGTAAAGTCGGCGCCACGGATATCTTGCACGCCATCGAACCGAACCCGCTCGTGGGCCAGATGCAGGACATCCCCTGGCGCCATCATGACAAGCTTGCTCGCCTTAAAAAGACCCGATCCGACGAGTCCGACGACCATGACCAAGACGCCCGCGTGGACAATCATGCCGCCGTAATGGCGACGATTGCCTAGCACAACCTGCCCGAACGCCCGGAACAACGGTTCATGGTGTTGCCGGCTACGCGCCCACACGGCACGGCCAACATTGGTGATAATACTGGTCGCGACAAACCCCACCAAACCCAAAGCCACAGGCGCCGTCCAGTAGACATCGCCAAACACGAGCCCAACGATTGCCCCTAAAACCACCCCCACAAGCGCTGGCACCAAGAGCCGCCCGCGCAATTTGGAGAGATTGGCCTTACGCCACGACACGAGCGGACCAATCGCCATAACCACCAACATCACAAGAAAGATCGGGACCATGACAAGATCAAAGTACGGCGGCCCGACACTGATGCGGGCGCCCGAGGCGGCCTGCAGAAATAAGGGGTAGAGCGTGCCCAAGAGGACACAGGCGCAGGCGACCGTGAAGATGACGTTGTTCCAAATGAACATCGATTCCCGCGACAAGGGGGATATGAAGGACTCCTCGGCTTGCTGGTAGCCTCCTTTGGCCAGGAAGAGCCCGAAGGCCAGCGCCATCACCAGCACCATGAACGCCAGCAGATAGATGCCTTGGCCCGGGGCTGCGGAGAACGTGTGCACTGAAGCAAGAATGCCCGACCGCACCAGGAACGTCCCCAGAAGCGACAGCGCGAACGTGGTGATAATCAAGAAGATGTTCCAGGTGTGCAACATGCGCCGGCGTTCCTGCACCGTGATCGAATGAATCAAAGCGGTGCCCATAAGCCACGGCATGAATGAGGCGTTTTCCACAGGATCCCAGCCCCAGTAACCGCCCCATCCTAGAACGTAATATGACCACCATGCGCCGAAAACGATGCCCGCGGTCAGGAACGCCCACGCCACCAGCGCCCAGCGCCGCGTGTGCCCAATCCAAAGCTCGCTTTTCCAGTTCGTGAGCAAGGCCGCCATGGCAAATGCGAAGGGAATGGAAAACCCTACATAGCCCATGTAGAGCATCGGCGGATGGATCACCATGCCGGGGTCCTGGAGGAGCGGATTCATATTTTGCCCCTGCGCGGGGATCGGAAAAAGGCGCAAGAACGGGTCGGAGAAAAAGAGCACGAGTCCGTAGAAACCCGCGATCAAGGCCCCTTGGATCGCCATAATGACGGCCAAACGATCCGGGTAACGCGTCCGACCATGGTAGGCCACAGCCGCAGTATAAGCGGTCAGCATCCAGACCCACAAATACAAGGAGCCACGGTGACCACCCCATAGCGCCGCCACCTTATAAAATATCGGCAGATGGGTATTGGAATTCGCGGCTACATAGGAGACGGAGAAATTATTAGTGAGAAATGAGTAGACGATGGTCAAGGCGCCGACGGTCGTCAACAAAAAGACCAGCGGGGCCCCGTTGACCGAAATCGCGCGTAGCGCGGGCCTCTTCAGGATCCGTGCAGCGACTGGCGCCAAGGCCTGAGTAATAGCAACAAAGAATGCAAGATATGCGGCAAAATGCCCGACTTCAATGAGATTTAGCGAAACAACAGACCACATACTGCACCCCTCACGACGAAATACGGGAAAGCCCCACTGAAGACGAACCGGGCCATGGCGAGTCGGCCGCCAGGGTATCGCAAACCGGCGTCTCCGTATAGTATGGGCCGCACCAAGATATTGACAGAAATGGTGAGTAACCCTGTGTATAAACTCGTGGCTGACTCGATTTGACGGCCCCGACCCTCAACTTTGCTTGGATTGATCACGCTTTGAACACACAAAAGATTGCTAGTTCCAAAACCCCGGGCCGTAATGGTGCGTTTTTTCGTCGCATGGGCGCCAACGCCTACGACGCCATCTTGCTCTTTACGCTCTGGATCCTGGCGTCCGCGCCTTTTGCCATCTATTTCGTCGTGGTCCTCCATGACCCGGCAAGCGCACTGCTACAAAATATCCTGCATGTCTACCTGCCCATTGTCGGCTTCGCCTATTTTGGCTACGCGTGGATCAAAAAGGGCCAAACCTTCGGTATGCAGGCTTGGCGTCTTAAGATCTTCGCGGCCGACGGCCACCTGGGGATCGGTCGCGCCTTTTTGCGCTATGTGCTGGCGCTGATCTGGTTCGGGGCCCTTATCGAGGGCTTCATGTTGCTCTTCCACGACCACTACCTGTTGGCCATTGGGCCCTTCGCCCTTTTTGCCGTAGCCTATCTCTGGATATTTTTCGACCCTGATGCCCAGGCCCTACACGACCGTTTGGTAGGCACGCGCGTGCTCTTCCTGCCGAAACTAGCCCACGCGCGTCAAGAGCCAGGCGCTGAGGCCAACCAGGCTTAAGGTTGGGAGCGATGCGCCGAGTACCGGGGGCCAATGGTAGAGAAGGCTGAGATCGCCAAAGCCGCGATTAAAAACGAAGAAGAACAGGCCTAATACCACGGCCAGAAAGAGCCGGAAACCGAGCCCGCCGTGGCGTGAATGACGAAACACAAAGGGCACCGCCAATAACACCATAGCGGCGGTTGTAAATGGCGCCAGCACCTTGTACCAGAACACCAAGGCGTAGTGGGCGGTGGCTTGGTGATTGCGGTGCAAATGGCGAATATAACGGAACAAATCCACCGGCGATAGGGCGTGGGGGTTGACCGCGAACACCGACAACAACCGGGGCGTAATGCCCTTCCAATAGCTGGTCCGGCTGGTCCTTACAGTCAGCCGGTGCCGCTGGAAAAGGGTCTCCGATACCCCGCTCAGTTGCCACGTCCCCTGGCGATAATGGCCGCTAACGGCATAGAGCTCCCGCTCCAAGCGCCCGTGGCCAAACTGATAGATCGTAATTCGCAGCGCGGTAAGATCCGGTAGCACTTCACCGATGTTCACGAAGCTTCGACCCTCCTTAAACCACAAACCCTGAGCGTTTTCGGTAACCCCGAGACTCATCTCCCGCGTCTGGTGGGCGCGCGCCACGGATGCGGCCATAGGCCCGATCAAGTCGCCGAGGAACGCCGCCAAAAGGGCCAGCACCAAGGCTGCACGCAACGCCGCGTAGGCGATCCGCCCGATCGACACCCCTGCCGCCCGCAGGGCCGTCAATTCCCCATCAATGGCAAGCGACGACAGGCCCAAGGTCGAGCCGACCAGTGCTGACATAGGAAAGAGGGTTGAGATCTTGGCTGGCAAACCCAACACCAAGGCCAGGAATACTTGATAGAGGCTCTCGTGGCGCGTCTGGCCCAACGTCGTGACCAGATCAAAAAGCAAAAAAAGGCCAACAAAGATAGTCAGAACAAGAATCGTGCTCAGGATCAGTCGCCGCGCAATGTAGCGATCAATAAGCCGCATCAGCGAAAAACGACTCGCGGCAAGAGCGTTTTACCGTGCGCGCGGCGCATGAAAAGGGTAGCGGCCAGCACCAGAAAAACCCCATGGACCCACCACAGACCAAGCCACGGGGCCTCTTGGCCGCGTACGAGCAAGGCCTGCGAAATACTCAACAAATTGACGTAAGCGAAGTACACCAGAACGGCTATAAAAAGCGGCGCGAAGGCCCCTTTGCGCGAATCCGTATAGGCGAACACGAGCGCCAAAGGCGCCAGTATAAAGAGCGACAGGGGTTGCGCGAGCCGCCATTGCCATTCGGCGATGGCGCGCGGATCCGATGACCGCAACAGCGTTAAAGTCGGCACCTCGTCACGCGTGAGATTGGCGGGGGTCGGTGCGTAAGTCCGCCCCTTAATTCGCAAAGCGTAGGTCTGATAACGCAAAATCCGGTAGTCAGCCTGCCCGGGGACGCCCTGGTATCGACGACCATTCAGCAACACGAGGAAATGTGCGCCAGTCTGTTGATTCTGAGACTCATACCCGCGCTTGGCGATCAACACGCCGCTCTTCCCAAACTGCGTGCTACTGACAAAGATATTGTGCAACCGCCCGCTTGCGCCGATGCGTCCCACGTAGAAGATCGCCCGCCCGTTCCGGGCATGGTTAAAGCGACCAGGCACGATACCGACCACGTAAGCCGAGGTATTCTCCAGTTTGATCTTATGCAGCAGCAGGGCTGCCATGGGGGCTAGATAAAAGGCAATGGCGCCCACGAGGATAGCGGCCCCCGTCGTCCAAACGAGGGTCGGCCGCAACAGGCGCGTAAGTCCCACGCCACAGGCCGCAAGAACCGTGATCTCGTTGTCCCGATACCACCTCGCCATGGTCAGCAACAAGCCAATGAAAATCGTCAGAGGCAAAATCATGGCGAGGTTTTTCAGGAGTTCGAGCCCAAGCAGGACAAACACCACATGAACCGGGAATTCCCCGCTCGTAGCTTGGCTTAGAAGCTTCACGAGACTCACCACCATATAAAGGGTGAGGAACGTCAATGTGACAAGCAAAGTGGTCTGAGTCGCCTCGCGGTAGAGCGCCCTATGGATGATCACGGCTTTTGCTGGCGGCATAAGCGGTTTATCATGAGAACATTCGCGCGGCCGCGCCCACCTGCTTTTGAACTTGTACGAGACCCTGGAAACCTATGGAATACACGCTCACCCAAGAAGCCCCTGAAAAATTCGTAACGGAATGCCTTATTGTCGGAGTATACGAAAATGGCATGCTCTCGGAGGCCGCATCGGCCTTAGATAAGGTGCTCGATGGCGAAATAACGACCATTGTGCAACGCGGCGACATTGAAGGCAAACCCGGCCAGACATTGCCTTTGCTGCGCACGATCGCGCACGCCCAAAGGGTCATTCTCGTGGGCATGGGCGTACACGGGGAGTGTAAGCCCGCACAATTCAAAGAAGCGGTCGAGCACGCAACCCAGGCCGTTGTTGATCTGCACATTGACAGTTTTGCCAATTTTCTGGCGGAAACCGCCATCGTAGGCCGCACTCCGGTCTGGGGCCTGGAACAAGCCATGGTCGCGACCGAGGATGCACTCTACCGATTCGATCGCCTAAAGACTCGCGCGCCCAAACGCGCCATGCCGCGCGCGTGTACGTTCGGGATCCACACGCTTCCGGCGGCGGAGGCCAAAAAGGCCTTGGCCGCGGGGCACGCCATTGCGCGCGCCGTTTCTTTCGCCAAAGACCTCGCCAACCTGCCCAGTAATATGTGCACCCCTTCCTATCTCGCCGATCAAGCGCGCGCACTCGGGTCGCGGATGGACCTCACGGTCACGGTACTGGAAAGGGCCGACATGCAGGCGTTGGGCATGGGCGCCCTCCTGGCCGTGGCCCGAGGCACGCACGAACCCCCTAAGCTTCTCGTCCTCGAGTACCGCGGACAGGGAACCGCCGCACCCATTGTCTTGGTGGGCAAGGGGGTGACGTTTGACTCGGGCGGTATATCACTCAAGCCGTCTGCCAACATGGACGAGATGAAGTTCGACATGTGTGGAGCGGCCACCGTGCTCGCCACCATACAGGCCGCAGCCGAACTGAAGCTCCCTATGAATATCGTGGGCCTCATTCCGACCACAGAAAATATGCCAGGCGGCAGTGCCGTCAAGCCTGGCGATGTCGTCACAAGTCTGTCTGGTCAAACGATTGAGATCCTGAATACCGATGCCGAAGGGCGCCTGATCTTGTGCGATGCCTTGACCTATGCCGAGCGCTTCAAGCCCACCGCGATCATTGACATTGCGACCCTTACGGGGGCCTGCGTCATCGCCTTGGGGGCACAGGCAGGTGGCCTTCTTAGTAATGACGAGGCCTTGAGCCAGGAACTGAATGTCGCAGGCCAAGCGGCCGCGGATCGCGTATGGCCGCTTCCTTTGTGGGAGGAATACCAAAAGCAGCTCGATTCCAATTTCGCGGATATGGCCAACATTGGTGGGCGTGAGGCAGGTACCATTACGGCCGCCTGTTTCCTATCGCGCTTCGTGGAAGGTTATCCATGGGCCCACCTGGACATCGCGGGAATCGCCTATAAGGGCGGCAAAGAAAAGGGGGCGACCGGCCGTCCCGTCTCGCTGTTGGTGGAATTCCTGAGGCGCCGCACCAATCCGTCATGACGCGCGTCGACTTTTATCTGGGGGGTGCGGGAACTCGCCGTGACCTCCTCGCCTGCCGACTCGCCGAGACCGCATATCGGCATGGGCACAAGGTACTTCTGTGGGTTCCGGAGGAACAGTTGCCGACCTTCGACGCGTTATTGTGGACGTTTTCCGACGATAGCTTCGTGCCCCACGGACGAGCTGATGCTGATGATGAGCCGGTATTGATCGGGACCCACGAGGCCGCAAGCGGCGATGTCCTCATTCCGCTCGTCGCCGATCTGCCGTCGTCTCCGGCGGACTTTGCGCGCATTCTGGAAGCCGTTGGCGATTCGGATGCGGAAAAAGAACAATCGCGGGCCCGGTTTCGTTACTACCGCCAACAGGGCTTGAGCCCGACTGTCCACACGCTCCCATGACAACCGGTAAAAATGAGACCCTCCCCGAGATCCTAGCCGGACTGAGGGCGCTGGTCGCAGAGCTCCAAAACGATAGCCGCCTGGGTGACGACGGCATTCCCCTCCTGACAGCGGCGATGGCCACCCCGATCGCGGCGAAGAAGGGTGCGCGCTCCATCGGTGCGCCGATTCCGACTTTGAGCGCCGTCATCGCAAAACTTGAGCGGGGAACACAGATCGACGTCTTCGAAGGATTGCCCGGACAGGCGCTCGCTGCGCAAACCCAAGCTGGCGCGATCGTGCGGCGTGTCGATAAAATATGGCGCGCGGCTGGGAGAAGCCCGCTTGAGCCTGCTATGATTGCAGCCCTTGAGCGCGCACTCGCCGAGGCTCTCCAGGACCCCACAACCGAATCGACATGACCACACATTCGCCGGCTCTTGATAAGAGCTATGAGCCCCAGGAAATCGAAGAGACCCTCTACGCGAAATGGGAGGCGATGGGCGCCTTTGCGCCTTCCGGTCACGGCCCTGGCTACTGCATCATGATTCCCCCGCCCAACGTGACCGGCAGTCTGCACATGGGGCATGCCTTCCAAGATACGATCATGGACGCGCTCACCCGTTATCACCGCATGCGCGGCGACGATACCCTCTGGCAACCGGGCACGGACCACGCGGGGATCGCGACCCAAATGGTCGTTGAGCGCCAACTGGAGGCCGCCGGAACGAGCCGGGCGGCCCTGGGAAGGGAGCCGTTCTTAGCGGCCGTGTGGGAATGGAAGGCCCGATCGGGGGGTCGCATTAGCGAACAGCTACGGCGCATGGGGGCTTCGGTCGACTGGTCCCGCGAACGATTCACGCTCGATGACGGCTTGTCCTTGGCCGTCCGTGAGGTGTTTGTCCGCCTCTACGAACGGGGTCTCATTTACCGCGGCAAGCGACTCGTCAACTGGGACCCATCGCTTGAAACGGCGGTTTCCGATCTTGAAGTCACAGCCGAGGAAGAAGACGGTTTCCTTTGGCATATTCGTTATCCGCTCGCCAATGGCGAGGGTCTCGTGGTTGCGACGACCCGCCCCGAAACGCTCTTGGGCGACGAGGCCATCGCCGTACACCCTGATGATCCGCGCTATCAAAGGCTCATCGGTCAACGAGCCACGCTGCCGCTCACCGGCCGCGAGATTCCCGTCATTGCCGACAACTATGTAGACCCTGCCTTCGGGTCTGGCTGCGTCAAAATCACGCCAGCCCATGACTTCAACGACTATGAAGTCGGCCTGCGCCACGACCTTCCGCTGACCAACATCCTGACCAAAACCGCCCATATCGATTTGCCCGGTTCGCCTTACCATGGACTGAGCCGTGAAGAGGCCCGTGTTCGCATCCTAGCGGATCTTGACAGGAGCGGTCTCCTCGTCCAGATCGAGCCCCACAAACTCAAAGTCCCCCGCGGCGAACGCACCCGGGCCATCATTGAGCCCTGGCTCACGGATCAATGGTATGTGCGTACCGAGACCCTGGCACGTCCCGCCGTTCAGGCCGTAGAAGATGGCCGCGTTCGCTTTGTCCCGGATAACTGGGCCAAGACCTATTTCGAGTGGATGCGTAACATCAAAGACTGGTGCATATCCCGCCAAATTTGGTGGGGCCATCGCATCCCGGCATGGTATGACGAGGCCGGCAATGTCTACGTCGCCCACAGCGAAGACGAGGTCCGGGCCCGCCACCACCTGAGCAAAGAGACCCATTTGCGCCAGGATCCGGACGTGTTGGATACATGGTTCTCGTCGGCCCTATGGCCGTTCTCCACGCTGGGGTGGCCGCAAAGCAACGCCGAGATGTCACGCTTCTACCCAACCAGCGTACTCGTTACGGGTTTCGACATCATTTTCTTCTGGGTTGCGCGGATGATCATGATGGGGCTTGAATTCACGGGCGAAGTGCCATTTCGCGAGGTCTATGTACATGGTCTGGTGCTGGATGCCAAGGGCCAGAAGATGTCGAAGTCGCGCGGGAACGTCATCGACCCGCTCGATCTCATCGACGGGATTTCGCTCAAAGACCTCGTTGCCAAGCGCACCAGCGGTCTCATGCAGCCCGCCAAGGCCAAGGAAATCCAGAAAGCCACCGAACAAGAGTACCCGAAAGGGATCACTTCGTACGGGACTGATGCCTTGCGCATGACCTTTGCGAGCCTGGCAACTCAAGCGCGCAACATCAATTTCGATTTGGGCCGCGTCGACGGTTATCGCAATTTCTGTAACAAACTCTGGAATGCGGCGCGCTTTGTGCTCATCAACACGGCGGACAAAGACTGCGGCAATGACGGCCCATACACGCTCGATGTCGGCGATCGCTGGATCGTCTCCAGGCTCCAACAAACTGAGCAGGCTGTCGAATTGGCCTTCGCCAGCTACCGTTTCGATCTCGCCTCGCAGGCCCTCTATAGCTTTATTTGGGACGAGTACTGCAGCTGGTATCTCGAATGGTCCAAGACGGTTTTGGCCGATGCCGAACCGGCAAGCGCCCGGGGAACCCGCCGAACCCTGCTACGGGTCCTGGAGACGGCGCTGCGACTTCTGCACCCGCTCATGCCTTTCATTACCGAGGCCTTGTGGCAGAAGATAGCGCCCCTATGCGACCGCGCGGGCCCCACCATTATGCTTGCGCCCTATCCGAAATCCGATCCCAGTCGCATCGACGACGAGGCCATCGCGGATATGGATGGCCTTATGGGCCTCATTAGTGCCGTGCGCACGATCCGGGGAGAAATGAATATCGCCCCGAGCCTCAGGATCCCGATCCTCATTGAGGGGGCCGAGAACTCTGCTGCACTCCTGAAGACCAATGAGCCAACCATAATCGGGCTGACCCGGGCGGCAAGCGTTACCGTTCTGGCACTCGGACACGATGCGCCCGAATCGGCCGTGGCCCTCGTCGGATCATGGCGTGTGCTAGTGCCGCTGAAGGGTCTCATCGACAAAGCGGCGGAGTTGCAGCGTCTTGGCAAAGAAATCGACAAGACCGAACGGGAAATCAGCCGTGCCCAAGCAAAGCTCGGCCGTCCCGACTTTATCGAACGGGCGCCTCCGGCGGTCGTCCAGGAAGAGCATCGGCGGCTAGAAGATTTTCAAGACCGCCTGCAGCAACTGGGGGATCAGCAAACACGCATTGCGCGGCTCGCGGATTAGACAGCAAGGCGTTAGAGATCCCGCGCCAGAACCAATGCATCCTCGCGCCCCCGGCGCCCTGGGTAGTAGTTCTTGCGCAGGCCGATCTCGTTAAAGCCGAGCTGGCTATAGAGCGCATAGGCAGCCTCGTTTGAGCGCCGAACCTCAAGCAACGCCACCTTCGCGCGCCCCTCGCGGGCGACATCAAGAAGATGGGCCAGCAATTGGCGCCCCAGGCCGCGCCGCTGATAATGCGGGTGAACACACACATTCAGGAGATGGCACTCCCCTGCTGTCACCACCATCACACCGTGACCGGCAAGTCGGCCTCGATCCTCGAGGACGCGAGCGCAATACCCCACACGCAGACAGTCACGAAATATCCCCTCGGTCCATGGGAACTCATACGCCATATGCTCCACTTGCATCACAAATGGCAGATCCTCCGGCCGCATGGGACGCAAAACCGGCTCGCATCCGGGAGTAACCTCCGCTTGTGCCGGTAATTGCCCACCGCTCATGACACTAATATCCCCCGCGCCAACTTGAGGTCCGCCCATGCCGCGCCCTTGTCGCCCGGTTGCCTCAAGAGATAGGCCGGGTGATAGGTCACAACCAGAGGCGTCCCGCGATAATCATGCACGCGACCACGCAATTGACTTAAGGGCTGGCTGGTCGCAGTCAGGCTTTGCGCGGCGAAACGACCCAGCGCCACCAAAACACGGGGCTGGATTGCGCTCAACTGCTCATGCAAAAAGGGTAGACAGGATGCGACCTCCGTAGAATTCGGGTCGCGATTGCCGGGCGGTCGGCACTTGAGGACATTGGCGATAAAGACCTCCTCTCTCGCCAAGCCAAGTGCCCTCAACATGGCATCTAGTAGACGGCCGGCACGCCCGACAAAAGGCTCGCCCTGCCGATCCTCCTCCGCTCCGGGGGCCTCGCCGACAAAACACCAGGTGGCAACCTGGGGGCCCGCCCCAAAAACCGCCTGCGTACGGGTGCTATGCAAAGGGCAGCGAGTGCACGCCCGGACGCTCGCTGCCAACGTCCCCCATGTGGACGAGAAATCCGCAGAAGCGGTCGCGTTTTGCGAAGGGCGCCGCTCCCAGAGGGTGATGCCCATGGCGGTAAGAAGCGAGTCAGTGCGATCAATCATAGTGACAGTATAACCGCGCGTAGCGCCGTGTGCGCTAGTTATCAGAGGGTATTCGACGCCCTAGCAGCCTACTCGCCGGTATCACGTGGCCTATGCCCGCCTTGATCCTTAAAGAGAAAATAGGTCGCCAAACTTGCCACCTGTTCGCTCGTCAATGGGTCGGCAAGCGCCGTCGCTCGCGTTCCCCGAACCCCGGCCATGATCTCGACTACGAGACTTGCCTGACTATCGCCATGCGCCATCGCAAAGAGGCTGGGGATCGGTCCATTTTGTTGCCCGGCGATATGACAACTCCTACACAGGCGCCGGTAAAGGAGCCGCCCTGTCATAAGACGCATAGGGGTCGGCCGCAACGGCAGGATGCCATAGAAATCGACCGGATACTGGTGCGCGAGGCGGCGCAAATCGCGCGCAAGCTGCGCATATCGTTGCGCACGAAAGGCCTTTTTGATGACCGCTATGCGCGACTCCAGCGCCGTTGGCGACTGGCCTTGCTCGTCGCAATAAGCTCTCGCCAAGAAAGGCAGCACACCAAGACTACTTCGCATATGCGCGCGCATATGCGGCGACAAGTAAGCAACGCGAGCCTGCTTCGCCTCATGTGCTAGTAGCGCAAGCTCCACGCGAAAACGCTCGCTCCGCCCGGTCGCCCACGCGCGCGCCGGAAGGAGCATCACGAGAACGATAGCCACGACCCACCCATATGGCCATTGACGACTCTTAGGCATCCTCTGGGCTCACCCTACTGTGTTGCGCCCTTATACGGTAACGACCATGTCACAGGCGACAATCGCGCCCACCACCGCATCCCAATCCGCATCGGTCATATCCGCTCGTCGCAGATCGTAATGTGAGAGCCGGTGCGACATCGGCGCCACCGCTAAGGTCGCCAAGGCCTTCTCTAGGGTCTCCCCGTCGGGAAAGACATTCGTTTCAAGGATAACAAAGTGCATCTTTCCTCCTTTCCGCACGCCCCATTAAAGTGAGATAACCGCCGCAGCCTCGCTGATCGCTTGCCCTAGGGCCACAGAATTCAAATAGGGTAGCCCTTGATCCTTTATAGTGGTTTCGGGCTGGATATCGGCAAGCTCAAGGGATTCCGCCTGGAGCGCGTTCTCCGGGGTCTCCGCTACCGGTCCGGTCATGAACACCAGCCGGACCACGTGGCCAAATATGGTAAGACCTGCGGCCACACGCATGGCCTCCGTGTGGTCCTGACGCGCTAATACCAGAAGTTTCTTCGTCTCAGTCATGCGGCCTCACAGACTCACAATATGGTGGGTGGTCGCCGTTAAGGCGCTATTTTCGGTCTGGCTCCCTAAAGGGACGAGGCATTCGCCAGAGCCAAACCGCTCCCAAGAATGCTCGCACACAGCGGATCGAGTCGCCGTCTTAAGCAAGGCGCCGATATCGGGATCCAGGGCGAGCGCTGCGGCGGGGCCGGTCAGAAAACAACAATAGTCGACTTGCCCCCTCACGCACGCACGCAGGAAGGCGCGCAGCAACGACGAAGATTCCACCCGCGACACCAAAAACATGACTTCCATCAAGGCCTCCTTGTCAGGCGAAAGAGAAATACGGCAACGATCAAGGCCGCGATCAACGCAATGACGTCCTCCGAATCCACGCGATCAGCCGCGGTCGGATGGGTAACGGCCGGGCGATGATTCTGGCCGTTACTGTAGGTGGGGTAAGTCTCACTATCTACGGGAAGATTCGTGTGGGTAGACCAGTCCACCCAGCCCCCAGGGAACACGTGAACCGGGAGACCCAAAATCCGCAGAAACGCGAAATAGGCAATCGACCGATAAGGGTCCTGGGCATAGGCGATGGCCGATCCTACCGGCGGCAACTGGACATCTCCCGCACCTAGGGCGCGCCGCAGATTCCCCATCGGGAACGGTTGCGCCCCAGGAATGTGTCCGCCGCGCAAACCCCGAATCTGCCGCCCCCAGTACTGGCTCAGCGGACGGCCGTCTAGCAGATAGGACCGAGATCCCGCTTTTAGCAATCGCGCCAACTCCCCGCGTAGCACGATAAGCCGGGTACGTGGCCAAGCCGTATAGATCGGCTGCCGAAGCATACCGTGCGCGCTGCCTGCCGTGGCCGCCTCGGGCTGGGCCGCCAACCACGGCGTAAATGATTGGTACGCGACCTCGACACGCCTCTGGCCCGCCAAATACAAGATGCCGGCCACGAAATTTTCCCGGGTCATATGATCACCCACTACGACCACCGTCTCGGCGCCGGACAAACCCGCCGTGCCCAAGAGCCAGCGTATATCACGCATGTTGACCAGTCGGCCATGCGGTCCTAGGAATTCGCGGGGCGCCAGACACCGACTGCCGGTAAACGATCGGTGAACACAAACCGCCACCGGTCGGGTGTCCACCACAACGGCCCCCGCGACCATGGATCGGGGTATCGCTGTGATGGCAAGAAGGTGGCTTGCGAGCCCTGCGTGCGCCAATATCGCGGCGCCAGTAAGGGCGTGTTGCCACATTAGCAGCCACCAATACCGGGCGGCGCCTGGGTAGCAGTCCCCTGCCTCGCTGGCGGCGGATTCTGAAGGTAATAGTTTACGAGCTCACGGACCGTCACCGTGCCATATAGACCGCCCATTTGGATCGGCGCAAAGCGCCCCATGGTCTGCGGCGTCTCCGAATGCGCGATAACCGCAGCCGACACCGAGGCCTTATGGATCAAAAACGCCATACCAACCGCAGTCAATGCGAGACACGAACCGCAATAGAGGAGGATTTGCCCAGTCGTCATCTGTCCGCCCCCGGTGGATGCCGGGGAGCGCTGGGCGGGCCCACAGCTCGTGTCTGACATGGTCACGCGACGGAGTAGTTGTCTTACGCTCATCGGTTATTCCCTCGTCACCTAAAACACATCCGTCACTAAGGCCACATACAATATATAGATCATGACGACGAAGGCCACGACTTGCGCAATAGTCTGAATATTCCAGTCCATACATTCCTCCTAACGGATACTCAATCGGGCACGAAGGCGCCCGCAGCCTCGTTACCCTTGTAATATTGGGCAAGACGATTGACGTCGAGCGCCTTCCCATTAACCGGGCTGATAACCGGCGGAGTGAAGTACGGCACGCCGTTACTGGTCTTGTGCAGGTAGCCGGGCGGCGCCGCAAACAAATACACGAAGGTCCCGATCGTCATCAGCCCGGCCAGAATCGCCATCACCAGCATCTGCCTTTGACCGCTAGTTTTAGTCATGGCCCACTACTCAATTTTTGCGCACGAAGACGCGCCAGTAACGATCCGCCTTCAGCGTATCAAGATAGGTCCCGTTGACAGCGGCCATCACTGTCGGGATCGCCTCCATTGAGGTGGGATTATCGACCCTTACCTCGATCACATCCCCAGACGCTGCTTCATTGAGCGCCTTCTTCGTCATCAGCTGGGGGCGCGGACACGAGTCACCGAGCACATCAACGAGTCGATTTATCGTATAGGTACTACCATCCCCTAAGACAACGCTGCCCAGCGAGACAGGCTCTGACGGGGTACCGGGTGCTGCTTGTTTGCGTCCAAAAAGACCCATGGCGTTATTCTCCTCAAGTAGGTACAACAGGACTGGGTGTCGGTTTGCTTGCCAAGCCTTGCGGCACGGCCACCGACTCGTGGGCATGCCCGGCGGCCTTACGCTCTGCGTCGAGCGTTGCTCGTTCACGCCTCAGTATCAACCAATAGAGGCCAGCAAATGCGCCGGCCTGAATGAGGCCAAAGAAGATTGCCGGCACCCCAGAATCGCGCTGCAAGGTCAAGGCGTCCGCCCAGCCGAACTGCAGGCCAGTGGCGTTGGGTTGGCCGGTCATGGTTTGGCCGGCCAGTGGCCAGAACGAGAACGACCACATGAGTGATGACAAGAACAAACCGACTATTAAAAATAGCAGGGCCCACAAGGCCCCGATATTGCCTTCACCGGTTTTGACCCATGACGAGACCGTGCAGGCGCCGGCGAACACCATGCCGATCCCGAAAAGGAAGAGGCCTATGAATTGGTTGATCCCGACGTCGAAACGCATGGGGTTGCCGTTACCGAAACTGATCATGAGCGTAAACCCAATCGTCAGAATGATCATCGCAACAAGCAAGGCCTTGGTGTTGCGATAACTTTTAAAGAGCATCGCGTCGCGTAGCGCCGACGTGTTGCACCAGCGCGAACGCTGCACTAAGACCCCGACCGTCGTTCCAAAGATAAATGCGGCAAGGCATTGACCATCAGTCGTAATCATAAATCAAGCCTCCAGAACTTTCTTATAGACCCAGGTACCGACCCAGGCCCCGATAACAAGGCCGCTGACCGCAAGGTAGCCGCCTAAGTTCATCTCCGGCGTAAGCCCGAGAAAGGTACTGACATTGCAGACAAACGACAGCCGGATGCCGATACCCATCAGCAAACCGCCAATCGTAATCAGTATCCATTCCGACAAGTGCTTGGGGACGCGCCAGTAAAATTCCTTACTCAGGATCGCGCTCACGAGCGCGCCGAACCCCATGCCGAGACTGATATAAATCTTCCAGTAGGCCCAAGTGGGCGTAAACACTAAGCGCCAAAATGGTATGTGATTCATGGCCTTTGCGCCGATCAGGGATCGAACGAATAGCCCCGCGATCATGGTCTCCCCGCCACCGACCGTCCAGGCACCAACGATCTGGAAGAGAAGCACATCGAATACCGCGATAATCGCCAAGGCTATGATCGGATCTAGAGACTTTTTAAAGAAATCCACAACGTAACCCCCCACTTTTCTCAATTCATCGACGATCCGCCCACACCGATACCGAGAACCATGATGTCAGGTGCAACAGTGCGCTTGGAAGGGCGCCTGACACAGACCGCCCGGCCAAAATCGAGCGGCGATCCGCAGCCAAACATGACACCGTTCCCAGCTCTGGGCCCACAAACTCTTGGCTCCCTACTTAGCAATACTTGGGCCAGCATAAGAAAGCGTGTATCTACACGGCCTTTCTGATAACGGGTCCGCTCTTTTATCACCATCTTGGGGGGGTTGATCACCAGTATGGTGATGGTGAAATGGGGTATGTATAGGGGGGATTCTGCGCATCGGCAGACCGATCCGCCCACCGGCGAAGCGGTCACCGTTAAACGGACAAAACCGGCCGCGAGCTTCGTGGACTCGCATCGGCATGGAAAACTGAGAGGCCAGGAATCAAGCGGCGCCCGCTCCTGCGGGCGCCGCTTGCTCTCACCCCGTGCTCCACCCACGCGGGCGGCGCATGCCGGCAATCTTGCACGCCTGCTTCACGTAACCGTAGGGAAACAGCTCGAACAGGCGGGATCGAGCCGCAGGCCCCATCCCTAATCCCGCCAAATGCTTTATGACAAATCGGACATCCGGGGCGACCTGGCGCTCGTCAAAAAACTCCCGCATAAAATGCACTACCTGCCAGTGTTCGGCGCCCAGTGTGATGTTCTCGATCCGTGCCAGCTCCTCCCCCGCGGCCTCGCTCCAATCCGCAGGATCAATCAGATAGCCCTCTTCATCAGTGCGCAATTGCACCTCTTTTTCCGTGTTTGTCATTACTTGTCCTCGCATCCCCATTAGGTGGTCCATGCAGCGCCTAGCCCCAGATCCCCGAGCCTCTGGCCCCAAGACCGCATTCATATTCGTCTTGGCGCACCCTCGCTGCCCATTCAGAGCCACGTCATTGTTCAGTGTCTGCCCGACCGCGCTCCTTGACCGCAATCAAGGGCGGCCGGCCAGAGCTAAGACACGAGCGGCCTGGGCGGTGGGAAACTTAAAGCCAATATGGACTTCGGAGGACCCAAGGCCCTATGATCCAGGGCCCGCTTGAGCCACACTTCTCTCTTCGATCAGCCAGAGGCCCTGCTGTGCCGGAATCATCGCCTTGGTTTGTCTATGTCCTCGAATGCGCAAATGGCCGCCTTTACACGGGGATCACCGTCGACCTCGAACGCCGATTTCGGCAGCACCGGCACGGTAAAGGCGCCATGTACACCCGCCTGAACAAACCGTACCGGATGCTAGGCGCCAAGGCCTGCATCGACCGATCCGAGGCCAGCCGCCTAGAGGCGCACATCAAGAAGTTGCCGGCCGCGCATAAGCGGAATTTGGCTGATTTATGGCGTCAAACACACACCCTGCCCGCATCCGTTTCTTATGATGAGATCGTTACTGACGGTCCGGAACCATCCATTGCCCGTATAACACCATAGCTCCGCAGACACCCCAGATACCTGTCTATTTCCTCAGGTTGACTCATGTTTGCGCTATCACGATAGTGTGGGTGCGGCCATTGGCCTGTCCCATGAAGGGGCACTGGAATGTCTCCTGCATTTCTACCATGATGGTAGACACTATCCGCTGCCCCGATATGTCATTTATGAGCGTACTATCAGGGAGGGTATATGTGGAAATCGATACAAACAACACGCGCATCAGAAGATTTCGGCATCGTGACGCCAGATATCCTGGCTCAGTCCTATGAACGGTGCCGGGATTATGAGGTATCCGAATATCAAGAACGTGTCCGCGACACCTTCGGTGATGGCGAAACCAAGAATCTTCTTCAGCGCAACGCGCGGCTCCTCGCCTATGGTCGACTCGTTGTCGAAGAATACATGGCGGACCTCAAAGGAACCTCAAACCTTTTTATACTCACGCAAGCAGAAGGGCGCATCCTGGGTCTATGGTCCCATCCGGAGATCGTCGCGGCGGCGAACGATTTTGGCCTAGTACCAGGCACATCGCTCGGGGAAGGTAGCGCCGGGACCACCGCAGTGGCGTTGGCGCTTGCCACCCAGGGACCCGTCGCCCTAAGCGGTAATCAGCATTTGTGCCACTTCTTTCACGATTGGTCATGCGCGGCCGCACCCATCGTAAGCTCCGATGGTGATCTTGTCGGATGCCTTGATATTTCGACGAGTGATGGGCCCATACATGAGCGGCTGGCTCTGGCACGCTCCATTGCGCGTGAGCTCGGCCGTTTGGTCGGCAACAAACGTCGCATGTCGCACGGAGTGACGCCGCGTCAGCGAGAGGTTTTAGCGCTTTTTGCCCAAGGTTTGAGTTATAAGGCGATCGGTACTCAACTGTCCATCTCCATAAAGACTGTGGAAGAGCATCTCGACGCGACTCGCAATAAGATCGGCACAAAAAGTCGGCGCGCCTGTATAAAGAAGGCGATTGAGCTTGGCATCTTGTAGCTCAGCTAACTACATCGCCTGCAGTGCAGGCAATCCCTGCGCACGCATGGCGGCGCGGCTGTCAAGCTCCTAGGTTGGCAGCCGCGCCAACTGACTGACAAGTATGTGCTGCACATTGTCTGGTGTCCGCTCGATCCTACCTGTGACCAATACCATCCTGGCCCGCAATAACAACGACCGAAATGCCACGGCCACCGCCGGATATACAATGGCGTTCGCGGTACCCGTCTCATCTTCGAGCAACAAAAAGATGAGGCCCTTGCCCGAGGCGGGGCGTTGCCGGGTGATGATGAGGCCTGCCACAGTGACGATGGATCCGCGGCGCGCGCCCGCCAGTGTCGCAACAGCCATAATGGAGGGGGCGAGCGTTTGTCTTATGATGGCAATGGGATGACCGCGCAAAGAAAACCCCAGGGCACGATAATCCGCCCCCACCTCGGCAGCATAAGAGCCCTTGCGACGCCAAGCCACGGGCTCTTCAGGGTCCGCAAACAGCGGTAGCGACGGCTGGATGTCCCAGCTTTTCCATAGCGCCTGCGGCCGTGATCCGCACAATCCTGCTAGCGCTCCGGCCCGCGCCAAACGCGCGCCATCGGCACGCGAGAGCCGGGACTCCGCTGCCAGACGCGGCAATGAGGAGCGAGACTCGGCACCAAGGTCACCTAATTGGCTAGCACTCACACGCGGCAAGCTCCTTATGAGACCTAAGCCTAAGCGCACCGCCCGCCCGTTAGGACCTGCCTCCACAATGCTCGCCGCCTGGCTATACCGGACATCAGGGGGCAGGATGCGCACACCGTGACGACGCGCGTCGGCTATGAGCTGTGATGGTCCATAGAACCCCATCGGCTGACTATTCAAAAGCGCGCAGAGGTAGATGTCCGGGACATAACACTTGAGCCAGGCGCTCGCATATGCGAGTAACGCAAAGCTCGCGGCGTGGGATTCGGGAAAACCATAGGCGCCAAAGCCGCGGATCTGCTGGTAGAGACTGGCCGCATAGTCCTCGCTATAGCCGCGCGCCCGCATGCCCTGCAGAAAGCGCGCCTTGAAGGCCTCCAAGTCCCCCTCCCTCTTCCAGGCCCCCATGGCCCGACGCAACTCATCTGCCTCGCCCGGCGTGAACCCCGCGGCCACCACCGCAAGCTTTATCACCTGTTCTTGAAAAAGCGGGATACCCAGAGTCCGCGCCAAAACCGCCTCGATCTCGGGGCTTGGGTAGACTACGGCCTCAAGACCTGTGCGACGACGCAGATAGGGGTGGACCATGCGCCCCTGTATGGGTCCTGGGCGTACAATCGCAATCTGAATAACGAGATCATAGAACGTCCGCGGCTTAAGGCGCGGTAGCAGTGCCATCTGGGCGCGGGATTCGATCTGGAATACACCGATAGTGTCGGCGGCCGATATCATCTGATAGACGACCGGATCCTCGGCGGGAATCTCATGGAGATCGCAGGGACCGAGTCCATGATCGCTCATGAGCGCCAGGGCCTTGCGCAAGACCGTCAATATGCCAAGCCCCAGACAATCGACCTTCATGATCCGCAGCGCATCCAGATCGTCCTTGTCCCACTGCAGTACGGTGCGTCCCGGCATCGCTGCGCGCTCTATGGGGATCAGTCCCGCCAAGGTCTCCTGCGATAACACCATTCCCCCGGTGTGCTGCGAGAGATGACGCGGACGACTAACCAAATCGCGCACCAAGGCTACGAGCTGACGAAAAGGTGGGTTGCGCACGTCGTAGCCGTTTTCCGCTAAGCGCTCGTTTAAGATATCGGCCTCTTCCCACCAACCCAACAGGCCCGCCAAGCGATCTACGAGCACCGCATCGCAGCCAAGTGCTTTGGCGACATCACGCAACGCGCTACGCGCCCTATACGTTATGATGCTAGCCGTCATGGCCGCATGATCACGCCCGTAACGCGCGTAGAGATACTGGATGACCTCTTCTCGCCGCTCGTGCTCGAAATCAATATCAATATCCGGCGGCTCGTTGCGTTCTCGTGAAACAAACCGCTCGAACAACACATGAAGTCGCGCCGGATCGACGGCCGTAATGCCCAAGGCATAACACACAACAGAGTTAGCAGCCGACCCCCGCCCCTGACACAGGATCCCGCGCGAGCGCGCAAATCTCACCATGTCGTACACTGTCAAAAAATAATCCGCATAAGACAGCTCGCCAATAATGGCCAGTTCATGGCGCGCAAGCGCCCACACGGAATCCGGCACACCATTCTGATAACGATTCTTAAGACCGATGCGGGTGAGCCTCACCAGCTGACCTAAGGAATGCCGCGCACTACGCGCTTGGCGCGGATAGTGATACTTAAGATTTGACAGGGAGAACAAGCAGGCCTCGCCAATGACTTCCGTCTCGCGCAGCCAGTCTTTTGGATACAGCTCCTCTAGGATAGATACGTCTCGCAGGTGGCGCTCGCCATTTTGAAAAAGCGCAAATCCCGCCTGCGATAGGGGCGTCTTCAAACGAATCGCCGTCATCGTATCTTGGAGTGCGCGGCGGCCACGCGCATGCATGTGTACGTCCCCGGCCGCGACGATCGGCCGACCCAACCGCAACGACAAGGCGCTAAGGCGTCTCTTGTGGGCCGAATCGCAGCCCATTCTATGCAATTCTCCCGCTATCCAAAAACGCGTCCCTAAGGCCCTCGCCAATGGCACCACTAGGTCGTCTAAGCTGGCATCCGGGCCCGGACACCAGACCAGACAACAATCCGTCAGACCATAAAGGTCCGCCAATCGCAGATCGTAGTGACCTTTATCTGCCTGCCTACCCTGGGTTATGAGCGCTACCAATTCCGCGTACCCGCGCTCGTGACGCACGAGCACCACACACTTTATTCCCTCGCTGACGGTAATCTCAGCGCCGATGATCAACCGCAACCCACACTCTTGTGCGGCCCTATGCGCGCGCACCACGCCGGAGAGCGAACATTCATCGGTGATTGCCAAGGCTTGGTACCCCAAACGCGAGGCCCTCTTGACGAGTTCCTCTGGCGAAGAGGCACCGCGCAAGAAACTAAAATGGCTTAGGCAGTGCAGTTCGCTATAGGACATTACCCAAAATATCCCTGCAAAAACCAGTGGCCGTCGGCGGATCGGAATACCCACAATCGTTCGTTTCGATCATTTACGGCGATAAAATAATCACGCACCACGGGGCCATCCCACCATCCCGTCTCCAGGCGTTCGGTGCCCGCGACGAGGCGCAACGGTCCAGATGATTGAGGCGTGTCATGAATAACATCCAGTGGTTTTGGCGGATCCACCAGCCACAAGGGACGATCACGCAAAATCGGCATATGCGCCGGTAATCCCTGCGACGGCCAAGGGCCCTCGAGTGCGGATCGTTCCGGCCTGTGATCCGGATACCAAGACAAGGTGCGCACAGACTCCCTGCCGAGGCGCGCATGAAGGCGATCTAGGAGTTCCTTAAAACCGTCATCGAGCCGCATCTCTTCATGGCAGAAAGAGAGGCTTCCCTCCGTCGATACCTCCAAGGGCGCCGCCACCGCGACGGAGGTAATGGCGGCCGACGGTCGCCAGTCACGCAACCGCTCGCGCACAAGCCTCATCAAAACCTGTGCACTTCGCTCGGGATGCACAAGCGTAAATCGTTCTGAGTGCACAGTGCGGTCAGCGCAACCCATCTCAACGGTAAATTGACTGACTCGGGCATCGCGACTGCGCAGGACCAGAACCCACTCACGAACGACCCTGTGGATACCAAAGAGCAAGGCCTCCTCTGTATCTATGGCGAAAGAAAATACGAGTCGGCGCCTAAACAGGGGGGGTGGCACCCAAGAGACATCCAGCTCCGGCCGCTCGCCGTTAAGCCTCTCCAACGCCTGGACGACATCCGGCCCGAATCGACGACTAAGGCCTGCGCGCGGCAAGTCCAACAGCTCGCCGACAAGCGACAATCCGAGATCCGCGCAAGCATCGTGCACGACCTTGGCCAGTGTCAGTCCCGTTATGGGCAGCGACCGCAAAGCGGTGCGCCAGTCATCGTGCGCCATCCATATAGAACGTGTGCCGGAGCTTGCGCAGAGCCACGCCGCAGCGGCCGTGGGAGCTATAGCCAGCTCCGCTTGGTAGCCCAAATCCTCCAGTTGCCGTGCGACTCGGGAGAACAGGGTGTGCGGATCCCCCACCGGGCTCATCTTGTCGGTAAAGTGCATCAGGAGGCCCGCAGACTTTACGACCACGCGCGGACTCAGGCGATACGCAAAGACGGCCAGATTTTCCAGCAGCGTGGCCTCGGCCAATCGGTCGCGGGCCTGCAAAGACAGAGTGGGGCATGCAACACAGGCCTGGGTCACCGATAGGCCTGGGGAAAGACCGTAGCTTCGGGCCTTGGCGTCACAAGCGATCAATACTCGCCCATCCACCACCCCAAACGGGGCCTGGCGCAGACCAAATACCTCCAGGGGCAACATTGGCAAAACAACGGCAAGCCACAGCACAAGGGCGCCGCTTATCTAGAGCGTAATGACAAGGGGCGCTAGCGGACGTTTGGCCTTTCTCGAAAAGACAATGCGCAGCCCCTCATGTGTGGGCCGTAGGGCCAAGCGCAAGCGTGAGGGACGCGGCGCGAGGGTCTCCGGCAAAAAACAGAAGGCCCAGTGATGACCCTCAGACGCCCGCCGCTGCAGATTCCGAAACTCCCCTTCTCGGATAGCGGGAAACCAACTGACCACAGCCCCAATCGACGGGCTGAGAAGTCCCTGGCTTACCGCCCACAGCGCCTCCCTATGTGTCCTCGGATACACAAGAATCAAGCGCTCCAAAGCCATCTTTTGTGCGACCAGGGCGGGCGCATAGGGCTTATAAGGCGGCGCCACCCAGAGCACGTGAGCCTTGCGACTAAGCGGCGCCAACACCGGCATCAGCAAACGCAGTTCGCCGATACCCGCGTGCCCGATGCGCAATTCCGTGAGCACTCCGGCCGGCCAACCTCCCCCGTCTAGACGTTGATCGAGTTCCGAAAAGCCGGTAGACATCGTCACGGCCTCGGCACAAGGTAGGCCTAGGCGTACGCCGGTCCCTGCCAATGTCACCGGCACGGACCTCATAGCGCGCCTATGCCTGTTCGCAACACCCCTACCCCGATCCCCTCAATGACTACGTTATCCTGGGGACCCAAGACCATCGGCGCGTAGGCAGGATTCTCCGGCAATAACACGACCTGCCCCGGCCGCAGACTCAATCGCTTGACCGTCACCTCATCTTCCAGACGCGCTACCACGATCTGCCCACTACGGGCCGTGGGGGTCTTATGAACTGCCAATAGATCACCATCCCAGATCCCGGCATCCCGCATACTGTCGCCCACAACACTCAGGAAATAATCGGCCCTGGGCCGGAAGATGGCCGGATCAATGCGGTGATAGGTTGTGATATGGGCCTCTGCGAGAATCGGTTGCCCCGCCGCCACCCGTCCTATGACCGGTACACCCTCCGCGCGCGCGGTCGGCAAACGAATGCCGCGCGAGGTCCCCGGTGTCAGAAGAATCGCGCCTTTGCGCGCCAAAGCCTGAACATGCCCTTCGGCGGCGTTGATCGACCGAAAACCGAGCGCGGCGGCAATTTCCGCCCGGGTGGGCGGCCGCCCTGTAACGTGAATCCGCTCTCGGATCCAATCCAAGACTTGTTGCTGGCGAGGTGTAAGGAATGACATGCTGTTAATATATACAGTATGAAGAGGAAAAAAAAGAGGGCGGCCTCCTTGCCGCCCCTCTTGCACACACTCGCATTTAAAAAGGGCCCTTCAGCATCCTTACTGACGACATCCTTGGCGACCCTTTGGGTATCCCAACCCTACACTCCTGCCTCGACATCCTGTCGAAAATCCTTTTTTCTGGCGTCATCCTAACACCACCACACAAAACTACGGGGGCTCAAGCCCATTCGTCCAAAGCCCAACCCTAGCCCCATGCTTATCCAGTGAGAGTCCGGAAATACCAAGAAGTTCCTGAACAGCCCGCCAGCATCCCCCTCACCCCCGGCGAACCGACGTGATCACATGCGATCTTGGGCCTTGATCGCCGAACGAACAGGCATCAAGCACGCGACAAACCGCGCGCTTGATGCTCGAAATTAAACTTCTGGATGGGATTGCTGAGGGTGGGTCCGGTTATCCGGGACAAGCAATTTATTGAGGGCATTGAGGTAGGCCTTGGCCGAGGCCAGAACGATGTCGGTATCCGCCCCGTGGCCATTGACGATGCGACCGTTACGCTCCAGGCGCACAGTGACCTCGCCTTGGGCATCCGTACCGCTCGTAATGGCATTCACGGCATAAAGCGACAAAGACGCCCCGCTGGCCATTATCTCCTCGATGGCCCGAAAAGCCGCATCGACGGGCCCTCCGCCATCGGCTTGCGCCTCCCGTTCCTGGCCGTCCCACAGGAGACGAATCCGGGCATGCGGCTTGGTCTCGGTACCGGAGGCCACCTCAAGACTCGCCAGCTTCACGGTCTCTACCGCCTCCAGCGCCTCTTCGCTCACCAATGCCTGAAGGTCTTCGTCGAAGATCTCATGCTTTTTATCCGCCAACTCCTTGAAGCGCGCAAACGCCTGATTCACCGCGGCATCATCTTTTAGGGTAATGCCGATCTCGGTCAAGCGAGCCCGGAACGCGTTGCGCCCTGAGTGTTTACCCAACACCATGCGATTGGCGCTCCAACCTACGTCTTCGGCCCGCATGATTTCGTATGTCTCGCGATTCTTGATAACCCCGTCTTGATGGATGCCGGCCTCGTGCGCAAACGCATTCGCCCCCACAATGGCCTTGTTTGGCTGTACGGCAAACCCCGTGATCGTCGAAACCAATCGGCTCGCCGCGACAATATGCGCAGTCTGGATACCTGTATCACAGACAAAGACATCGCGCCTTGTCCGCACCGCCATCACAACCTCTTCCAGGGCCGCGTTCCCTGCCCGCTCCCCAAGCCCATTAATCGTGCACTCAACCTGGCGCGCACCATGCAAGACCGCCGACAAAGAGTTGGCTACCGCAAGACCCAGATCATTATGGCAATGCACCGACCAGATCGCCTGATCGGCGTTCGGCACGCGGTTTCTGAGCGAGGCGATGAGCTCTCCGAACTGCGCGGGCACGCTGTAGCCCACGGTATCCGGGATATTGACAGTACGGGCCCCGGCTGCAATCACCGCCTCCATCACCCGACACAGGAAATCTGGGTCCGAGCGCCCCGCATCCTCGGCGGAAAACTCTACGTCGTCTGTGAATTGGCGGGCATACCGCACGGCTTTTTCGGCATTGGCCAGGACATCGTCCGGACTCATACGCAACTTTTCGCGCATATGGATGGGGGACGTGGCAATGAAGGTATGGATGCGGCCCGCTTTGGCCGGCTTCAACGCCTCGGCCGCCCGATCGATGTCTTTCGTGAGAGCCCGGGCCAATCCGCAGACCCGGCTATTCGTTATGGCCTCGGCCACCGCCTTCACTGCCCGAAAATCATCCGGGCTTGCTATCGGAAAACCTGCCTCAATGACATCGACTCGCAACCGCTCCAGGGCCCGAGCGATCCTCACCTTTTCCTCGCAGGTCATGGACGCCCCGGGGCTCTGTTCGCCATCGCGCAATGTGGTATCAAATACCAGTAGCTGATCGGTCATTCCACTCTCACTCACCTAAGTATGCGAAGAAACCGCCGTCCTTACACCAGGGCCCGTCAGACTCGCGCCACAATTCCGCTAAAAATACATCGCCATCGACCCGACCTAAGCGCTACGTGATACCGACTTAGAGATGACCTCGCGAATGGGGTGGCTTGTCATGGGCATCGTCTTGTCGGCGCCTATGCAGGAACCGACGATAATGCCGGAACAAAGCATTAATGGGGCCTGACAAAGCGTAACAGAAAAACAGCCCGAACAAGACTCGCCCCGGATCGAGCGATATCAATACAAAAGTGAGCACGACGGCCAGTACCGAGATAAAGGGCACGCGCCCCTTGAGGTCGATATGCTTGAAGTTGTGATAACGAATATTACTGACCATGGCGGCCCCGACAAGCACCGTAATCACCAGCGCCACGCCCCTAAGCCACAAACTTGGTTCGCCGTATCTCTGCATCACCCACACGAGCCCCGTGACTACGGCTGCTGCCGCCGGACTTGGTAGGCCGTGGAAAAACATCCTACGGTCCGAATCGGCCTCGATGTTAAAACGCGCCAGTCGCAATGCCGCCGCTGCCGAATAAATAAATGCGGCGAGCCAGCCCAGCTTGCCCAACCCCGACAGGGCCCATTCGTAAACCACAAGCGCCGGCGCCAAACCAAACGACACCATATCCGACAGGCTGTCGTACTGCGCCCCAAAGTCGCTCTCCGTGTGCGTCCAGCGCGCTACTCGTCCGTCGAGCCCGTCCATGATCATGGCAATAAAGACCGCGACCGATGCCGGCCAGAATTGTCCTTTCATTGCCTGCACAATGGCGTAGAATCCGGCAAACAGTGCCGCAGTAGTAAAGAGATTGGGCAGTATGTAAATACCCTTGCGTTTATCGTCCATTACGCCTCCTTTAAGACCACGCCCTGGGCCTCTGGTTGCAATCGTGCAAGCACTTGCGAGCCGGCTCTCACCTTATCCCCAAGACCCACCTCGGCGCGGGCTCCGACCGGAAGATAGACATCGACTCGCGAACCGAATCGAATGAACCCATAACGATTTCCCGAGGCGACGACATCACCTTCTTTGGCATAGCACAAAATCCGTCTGGCGATAAGCCCCGCGACCTGGACGACAACAATATCGTCCCCGGTCGGGGTCGTGATCCACAACGCATTGCGTTCGTTATGCTCGGAGGCCTTATCGAGCGATGCGTTGAAAAAGTGCCCAGGACTGTACCACCGTTTGCGTACGCGCCCGCTGACAGGAAGGCGATTGGAATGGACGTTGAACACGTTCATGAAAATGCTGAACTTGACCGCCGGACGCCTGAGGTAGGGGTCTTCGGTAGGTCCTAAAGCGATAATCCGACCATCGGCGGGACACAAGACCATGTCCGCGCCGACCGCCAACACACGCCGCGGGTCGCGAAAGAACTGCAGCACGAAGACCGCCACCAACCACAAGGGTAGGGCCACAAGCCATCCTTGCCACCACGTCAGTGCGGCGGCTAGGCCGACGGCCACCGTGCTATGGCCCCAGCCTTCGCGCGCCAGAATCGGCGCCCCCTTGGGGGTACCGTGAGCGATATCCGACAAAGGAGTACTCAATTCTTCTCTTTGTCGACGATCTTATTGGCCTTGATCCAGGGCATCATGCTACGCAGGCGATTCCCGACCTCTTCGATGGGATGCTGGGCGGCCTTTGCGCGCAATTCCGGGAAACGCTTGCCGCCGGTCTCATTTTCCGCCACCCACTCGCGCGCGAACTCGCCTGACTGGATCTCGCTCAGAATACGCTTCATCTCCGCCTTGGTGGCTTCATTCACGATCCGCGGCCCGCGCGTCAAATCGCCATATTCGGCCGTATTGGAGATCGAATAGCGCATATTGGCGATACCCCCCTCATACATGAGGTCGACGATCAGTTTTAGCTCATGCAAACACTCGAAATACGCCATCTCCGGGGCATAGCCCGCCTCGGTCAGGGTCTCGAAGCCCGCCTGGACCAAGGATGTCACCCCGCCGCACAAGACCGCCTGCTCACCGAACAGATCGGTCTCGGTCTCTTCTTTAAACGTGGTCGCGATCACGCCCGCGCGCGTACCGCCAATAGCCGCAGCATAGGAAAGCGCAAGCGCCTGCCCGTTGCCCGAAGCATCTTGGCTGACCGCGATCAGGCACGGCACGCCGCCGTTTTGGGTAAATGTCGAACGCACCAGATGGCCTGGCCCCTTAGGCGCAATCATGATGACATCCATATCCGGGCGCGGCTTGATGCGACCGAAGTGGATACTAAAACCATGCGCGAAGGCCAGAGCCACGCCCTTTTTCAGATGCGGCTCCATTTTCTGATAGATTCCAGCCTGTAACTCATCTGGCGCTAGAATCATCACCAAATCCGCGTCCTTGACAGCCTCCTCAACCGATTTGACGGTCAGACCCGCGCGCTCGGCCTTGGCAGCCGAGGCCGACCCGGGCCGCAGACCGACCACCACATCGACGCCAGAATCCTTCAAATTGTTTGCGTGAGCGTGTCCTTGGGAACCATAACCGATAACCGCCACCTTCTTTTTGCGGATCAGGTTCAAGTCAGCATCTTTATCATAATAAACTTGCATGCAATTTCCTCGCCCTAGGCTCTATGCCGGGCCGTTTTGGTTGAAACACGATTATGGGGCATCAGGGGTGCAGGTGACATTGCCGCGAGCAATACCGATCACGCCAGAACGGACCACCTCTAAAATACGGCGCGAGTCGACGACGGAAATAAAGGCGTCAAGCTTATCGCCATCCCCCGTCAGTTCGATGGTATACACCCGCTCCGTAACGTCGATAATGCGCCCCCGGAAAATGTCCGAGAGACGCTTTATTTCGTCACGCTCGCTGCCTTCCGCGGACACCTTGATCAGCAGCATTTCCCGCTCGATCCGCCGATTGTCGGTCAGATCGACGAGCTTCACCACATCGATAAGCTTATTCAGCTGCTTTCGAATTTGATCGACCACGGCCTCCGACCCGCTCGTGACAAGCGTCATGCGCGAGAGACTGGGATCCTCGGTCGGTGCCACCGTAAGCGAGGTGATGTTATAGCCCCGCGCGGAGAACAACCCGGCAACCCGTGATAAGGCCCCGGCCTCATTTTCTAAGAGAATTGAAATGATATGTCGCATCAGGCCAATTCGCGATCTGTCGCCAGATGCATCTCATGGTGACCAGATCCTGCTGCTATCATAGGATAAACATTCTCTGTTTGGTCGGTGATAAAGTCGAGAAAGACCAAGCGATCACGTTGCGCAAAGGCCTCTTTCAAGGCCGCCTCCACGTCGCTAGGTTTGTCGATGCGCAGTCCCGCATGCCCATAGCTTTCGGCCAGCTTCACAAAATCCGGCAACGCCTCAAGATAAGAATGCGAGTAGCGGCTCTGATAAAAGAACTCCTGCCACTGCCGCACCATCCCCATATAGCGGTTGTTCAGATTGATGATCTTGATCGGCAAACCATACTGCTTGCAGGTCGACAGCTCCTGAATACACATCTGAATACTCGCCTCGCCGGTGACGCAGGCCACGGTCTCGCCGGGATGTGCGAGCTGCACGCCCATGGCGGCCGGTAGACCAAAGCCCATCGTGCCAAGACCTCCCGAATTAATCCACTGCCGCGGCCTGTTAAACTTATAAAACTGCGCCGCCCACATTTGGTGCTGGCCCACGTCCGAGGTCACGAACGCCTCCCCGGCGGTCAACCGATAGAGCGTCTCTAGCACAAACTGCGGCTTGATCACTTCGGTATTCGTACGATCATATTCAAGGCACAGACGCGCACGCCAATCGTTGATCTTCTGCCACCAGGCCGCCAAGGCAGACTTATCTAGGTGTTTGCCCGAGGCCTTGAGAGCCGTAATCATCTCGCGCATCACGAGGCGCGCGTCGCCTATGATCGCGATCTCGACCGGAACGTTCTTTTGGATGGAGGCCGGATCGATATCGATGTGGATAATCCGGGCATTGGGGCAGAACTTGTCGAGATCACCTGTCACGCGGTCATCGAACCGCGCCCCGATCGCCAGCAGCACGTCACATTCGTGCATGGCCATATTGGCCTCATAGGTCCCATGCATGCCCAACATACCGACAAACAACGGGTCGGTGCCCGGAAAGGCCCCCAGGCCCATCAAGGTATTGGTGCACGGGGCGCCCATCCACCGCACGAGTTCGGTCAGTTCAGCGGCCGCGTTCCCCAAAACCACGCCGCCGCCCGCATAAACCATGGGGCGCTTAGCAAGAAGCACGATCTCGGTGGCCTTGCGAATCAACGCGGGATCTCCGTCTGTCACCGGCTTGTAGGAACGCAGGGTCGGATCCTTAGGAAACACATAGGTCGTCTTATGCGCCGTGATATCTTTGGGGATATCCACAACGACCGGGCCCGGACGGCCCGTGGTCGCGACATGAAAGGCCTTGCGGACGACCGAGGCCAAATCGCGCACGTCCTTCACCAAAAAATTGTGCTTCACACACGGGCGGGTGATGCCGACCGCATCCACCTCTTGAAAGGCGTCATCACCAATCAGGCTAGTCATCACTTGGCCGGTAAAAACAACCAGCGGGACCGAGTCCATATAGGCAGTCGCAATACCCGTAACCGCATTGGTGGCGCCCGGACCCGAGGTTACGAGCACGACCCCAGGCTTGCCCGTCGAGCGGGCATAGCCGTCTGCGGCATGGGTGGCACCCTGCTCGTGACGAACCAGGATGTGCTTTATGTCATCCTGTTTATAAAGCGCGTCGTAGATATGCAAAACCGCGCCGCCCGGATACCCAAAGAGGTATTCCACGCCTTCATCACGAAGGCACCGAACGAGAATCTCCGCACCCGTGAGTTCCAAAGACATCACCCCGCAATCATAGTCTGATTTTTGAAACCTTTGATTTTCGGGTAAGGGGGGCCGGTGGTCAAGGCCTCATGACCAAAAGAACCTATTTAGTGCCCGGCGCCTCGTTAGGATCGGCGCCACACGGTCCCTGCGGCGGTATCTTCGAGGATGACCCCCCGGCCCTTCAGCTCCTCGCGCAAGGCATCGGAGCGGGCCCATGCCTGCAGACGCCGAGCCTCATTGCGCTCGGCAATCAGGGCCTCGATCTCCTGGTGATCGCCACCCCTTTGCAGAAAGGCCGTCGGCGGCCGCGACAACAGCCCCAGGATACCGCCCAAACGACGCAGTATGCCGCCTAGGCGCGCGGCCTCCCCCATATCCTGCTGTTCGCGCGCGCGCTGAATGGCGTGGCCCAAGTCGAACAGCACCGCCAGGGCCCCGGGGGTATTGAAATCATCATCCATCGCCGCCTGAAACCGCTCCCGATACTCGCCACCGTCCCCCGCTTCCGCGATTGGCAGATCCTTCAAGGCCTGATAGAGGCGCGTCAAGGCCTCCTGGCCCTGCGCCAAGGCATCCTGATCATAATTGAGCGGGCTACGATAATGGCTCGCGAGCAGGAAGTAACGGAGCACCTCACCGTCAAATACCGTAAGCAGTTCGCGCAAGGTGAGAAAGTTGCCAAGGGACTTGGCCATCTTCTCGCCGTTTACGCGCACAAACCCATTGTGCATCCAGATATTGGCAAACGGCACGCCGGTCGCCGCCTCGCTCTGGGCAATCTCGTTTTCATGGTGCGGAAAGGTAAGGTCGAGACCCCCGCCGTGAATATCAAAATGGTCCCCAAGACAATGGGTCGCCATCGCCGAGCATTCGATATGCCAGCCGGGCCGCCCCGCGCCAAAGGCCGAAGGCCAAGAGGGCTCCTCCGGTCGCGCGGACTTCCATAACACAAAGTCCAGGGGGTCATCCTTGGCCTCGTCGGCCTCGACCCGAGCGCCCACCTTCAAATCATCTACGCTGCGCCCAGAAAGGCGCCCATAACGGGGAAATCGCCTTACCCGGTAATAGACGTCGCCGTTTTTTCCCTGGTACGCGTAGCCTTTGGCCATGAGCGTTGTGATCATGGCCGTGATCTGGTCGATATGGTGGGTGGCGCGGGGATCATAGTCCGGCGGCGCCACCAAAAGCGCGGCCATATCCTCTTTCATAGCCGCGATATAGTGTTCAGTCAGGGTAGCCAAGGTCTCGCCACGATCGCGCGCACGGGCGATGATTTTGTCATCGATGTCCGTGATATTCTGGACGTATGTGACCCGATATCCCTGGCTACGCAGATATCGCACCACCATATCAAACACCACAAACACGCGACCATGGCCCAGATGACAGTGATCGTACACCGTCATTCCGCACACATAGAGCCGGACGTGTCCCGGCTCGATCGGCACTAAAGGCTCTTTCGTTCGCGAAAGCGTATTATAGATTTTCACCATCGGGTGTCCCAAATCGGGCCAAGCGGCGCACCAGGGTCGCCCTTGGCATAAGCATCAAAATATCCTTCAGTTCAGGGCCCGCAAGCCGACCTGTCAAGGCCCCGCGGAGCCCATGGAAAAGCGCCTTGCCGGAAAATCCCAAGGCTTTCAGTCTCGGCGGCAAATCCGGCGCGGCTCCATCTGCACCCAAAAACGACACCGCCTGACGAAAGAAAACGGGGCCCACGTGGGCTACGGCAAGCTCTGCCTCCGGCGTCAGCGCCTCATCCTCTCCGTAGATGATCTCCGCCCACAGAACCCACTGCGAGGGAAAGAAGGCATTGGCGCGCACCGCCTCCACGAACCGGATACGATCCGCAAACGGAACGCTCGCCGGCACAAAACCGAGCAAGGTGTCGACCGGCGCGTGCGCCATCGCCACGCGCTGCCAATGCACGAGTTGCTGGCGGTCATAACGCGCCGGGGCATGCCCGATCCGAGCCGGATCAAACGCGGCCGCCAGATCCTGGATCGACAAAAGCGCATCGCTGCCGACGACGGCACCGAGACGCGCCAGATAGTTGATCACCGCTGTGGGCAAAAACCCTTCCGCGCGCAACGCGCCGACGCTGCCGGCGCCATCGCGTTTCGAAAGCGGCACTCCGGCCTCATTCAAGACCAATGGCAAGTGGCCATACTCGGGCACCGGTAGATCGAGCGCCTTGAGCAAGAGGATTTGGCGCGCGGTGTTCGACAGATGATCCTCGCCGCGCAGCACCAAGGTCACACCCGACAGGGCGTCATCCAAAGCGTTGGTAAAGAAGAACATCGGCTCACCATTCGTGCGCCGCACCACAAAATCGCCCAGCAAGTCCGTGGCCACGACCTGCGGTCCGCGTACCACATCGAGAAACGCCACCTGCTCCCCGGCTGGCACCCGGAACCGCCAGACCGCGTGCTCCCCGAGCGCTAAGTGCGCCTCGGCCTCAGCTGCGGAAAGCTTGGCGCAGCGCCCCGAATAACGCGGCGGGCGACCTCGGGCCTGAGCCTCCGCGCGCTCAGCCGCCAGCGAGGCCGGCGAGCAAAAGCAGGGGTAGGCCCGCTTTGCGGCCACTAGCTTGGCTAGGTAGTCATCATAAATGGCGGTGCGCGCTGACTGATAGAGAATGGCCGCGCGATCAATAAAGGGCCCGAACCCAAGCCATTCGAGATCGGCCAGGGCTGCGTCTTCGAAACGGCGATCAACGCGCTCGCGGTCCGTATCCTCCATACGTATCAAGAATCGCCCGTCCGGCTGCGCCGCCAAAAGGCTAAAAAGCGCAGTGCGCACGTTGCCCAGATGAAGAAAGCCGCTGGGGCTCGGCGCGAAACGGGTTGTCGGGGAATTCATGGGGCCTATGATAGCGCGTCATTGCCCCAGCGCGCCAAGTCGGCGACAATGTGGCGGAACTTCTAAGAGGATCCCTTATGGTAGAGCTCGAGACCAACCGCGGCGTCATCGTCCTTGAACTCCATGCCGAAAAAGCCCCCAAGACCGTCGCCAACTTTCTGGCCTACGCGCGCGATGGCTTTTTCGCCGATACGATCTTTCACCGCATCATCGATGGCTTCATGATCCAAGGGGGAGGATTTGAGACCGACCTCAGGCAAAAACCCACCCGCCCGCCGATCGACAACGAGGCCAACAACGGGCTACGCAATAGTCGCGGCACCATCGCCATGGCGCGCACCAGCGACCCGCATTCCGCCACCAGCCAGTTCTTTATCAATGTCGCCGACAATGACTTCCTAAACTTTACCGCGCCCACATCCACGGGCTGGGGGTATTGCGTATTCGGACAGGTGAGCGAAGGCATGGAAGTCGTCGACACCATCAAGGGCGCCCCCACAACCAGCCGTGGCGGCTATCAAGACGTCCCCGCGAGCGATGTCATCATAACCGCCGTTCGTGTCGTCTAGGTGGCGCAAGCCTTTATTGCCGACCTGCATCTGACCGCCGAGCGGCCCGAGGCGATCGGCCTTCTCCAGCAATTCTTGGAACAGGCGCAGGGACGGATCGAGACTCTTTATATTCTGGGCGATCTCTTCGAGTACTGGGTGGGTGACGACGGCGCCGAGGAACCGGAATTTGCGCCAGTCATTTCGGCTTTGCGTCGCGCCACCGATGCCGGGCTCGCCATCGCCGTCATGCACGGCAATCGCGACTTTCTGCTCGGTTCCGACTTCGCCAAGCGCTCGGGTTGTCGGTTGCTGGAAGACCCCACTCCGCTATCGCTCTACGGGGTCCCAACCATCCTCAGTCATGGCGACGCCTTGTGCACTGACGACCACGACTACCTCGCCTTGCGTACGCAAATGCGCGACCCGCTCTGGCAGCGGCGGGTCTTAAGTCGCCCCTTATCGGAACGCATAGCCATGGCGCACGCGCTCCGTCACGAGAGCGGTCAGGCCACATATGCCAAAGACGCCGCCATCCTTGACGTAAACCCCGGCGCTGTCACCGCCCTCCTTGACCGTCACCGGGCACTTCGCCTGATCCATGGACATACCCATAGACCTGGGATCTACCCGGCAGCAAGCGGTAGCGGCCAGGCCACGCGGATAGTAGTAGGCGACTGGTATGAAGGCTCGAGCATACTCACAGTGGGGCCTTGCGGCCAAAAGCTAACCCCCGTTGCGGATTTCCTCGGGGCTGTAGCGGACGTAATCAGCGGGGAGAACGAATAACTTTCGCGCCACGACGACGTGCTGCTTAAAATTCACCAACACCTTTTCGTTCTTGTCTGTATCCACCATCCGCACCGGGAACCCCTGCGCATATATGCGTCCTGGGTCAAAGACGTTGTCTGCTAGATCGCATGGCGTTTCAAGGCCTGCTGGCGTGTTTTCGGCAGTGATGGCCTGCTCACCGGCCAAGGTCTCGGCATAAGCGTTAAGCGCCTTGACGGCATGCGGGAGAAGATGTTGGGCCACCTCGATATCGTAGCATTGCCGGCCTGCGGTAAAGAGCCGGTAATGAACGAGCGGGTACCCCAAAAACTGCCCTTTCGTATGCCCGCGCCGCACAACATCGACAAGCGTTGCGGGCTTAACCAGGGTCACTGGGTGGCTGTGGATCACAAGAATCGTGCGATCTGCAGTGTCCACGCTGTAGATGACCCGCTCCTTGCGGTCGAAAAGGATGTAATTCCCGGTACCGATATCGGGGTCGATCCGAACATAACGACTACTGACTATAATGCGCGTCGGAAACACCGGGCCGCCCAATTCACGCTCTTGCATGAACAGAATCGTCGCATGCACCCCACTTCTGGCGCATGACGCGAGCACCAATATCCAGCTCGCCAATCCTAGCTTGATTAAGACGCGCACCCACCAACCCTTGGCTCTCACGACCGACATCTCCCAGCTAGCCCAAAGCCGCTACGGCGGCAAAACCCCGATGCAAGTCGTTGGTCATATCACCTACGTCCTCAAGCCCAATTGACAACCGGATAAGATTGTCACCCACCCCTCCGGCCTTCCGGTCCTCCGGCGTCAACCGCCCATGAGTCGTAGTCGCGGGATGCGTAATCGTAGTCTTAGTATCGCCGAGATTGGCCGTAAGCGAGAACAACTTACAGGCATCCACAAAAGCGAACGCCTCTTTGACGCCACCTGGTATGGTAAATGACAACACCCCGCCGCCCGCTGATTGTTGAGCGCAGGCGAGCGCGTACTGGGGATGTGTCGGCAAATAGGGGTAGTACACTGCCTCAACCAAAGGTTGCTCGGAAAGCCAGTTAGCGACAAGCAGCGCTCGCTCGCTATGGGCCTTGATACGCAACGACAGGGTTTCGAGTCCCTTCAAAAATATCCAGGCGTTGAACGGACTCATGACGGGACCTGCGGTCCGCACGAACGGAAAAATCTCGCCGGTCACTACACTATCGGCCCCCAATATGGCACCGCCCAGCCCGCGCCCCTGGCCATCGATATACTTGGTAGCCGAGTGGACGACAAGATCTGCCCCCAAGGACAGCGGCCGCTGCAATATCGGGGTACAAAAGCTATTGTCCACCACCAGCCGCGCCCCGTGCCGATGGGCCACTTGGGCCAGCGCTGCCAGATCCCCTAAGACGCACAAAGGGTTGGAGGGCGTTTCCAGAAACAGGATGCGAGTGGCATCCGTGCAGGCACGCTCCCAGGCGCCGACGTCATCCAGGGCCACAAAACTTGTCGTAACCCCGAAGCGGGCCAACATCTGAAACAGAGCGATCGTCGGCCCAAACAGGCTTTGCGATGCCACGATGTGGTCGCCGGCCTTCAAAAGACCCATGCACACAGACAGAATAGCGGCCATGCCGGAGGCCGTGGCGAGCCCCCGTTCGGCCCCTTCGAGGACCGCCAGACGCTCCTCGAAAACGCGTACGGTGGGATTGCCGGTGCGCGAGTAAATATTACCGGGCGCTCGTCCCGCAAAACGGTCGGCCGCTTGCGCGGCATCCTCGAAGACGTAACTGGACGTCAAAAATAGAGGCTCGCTATGCTCGCCTTCGTCGGTACGATGGTGTCCCGTGTGAATCGCGAGCGTTTCCGGCTTGCCTACAATCTCCTCTGCCATCGCCCATCCTTCTTAGTAATAGGTATGCAGCTCGGTCGATATCAGATCATTCATGGTGTTTGCACACTTTGCCACATCGCTGCGAATCTGCTCGATATGATCGAGATACCCTTTGTGGACATCACCTGTCACATAGATCCCGTCGAAACACGAGGTGTCGAAATGTGTGATCTGTGAATTGCCTTCCTGCGCCGCCCCGATCAAGTCTTCGAGATCCTGATAAATAACGCGGTCTGCGCCAATTTTTTCGGCGATCTGTCCGACCGTGCGCCCGGTGGCGATCAGTTCGCGGGTCGAAGGCATGTCGATACCGTAAACGTTCGGATAACGAATGGGCGGTGCTGCCGACGCGAAATAGACCTTGGTCGCGCCCGCCTCCCGTGCCATCTGAATGATCTGCAGGGAGGTGGTTCCCCGGACAATAGAGTCATCTACCAACATCACGTTCTTACCACGAAACTCGAGATCAATGGCGTTCAGCTTTTGGCGAACAGAGCGCGTGCGTTGCGCCTGCCCCGGCATGATAAACGTGCGCCCTATATAGCGGTTCTTGATGAACCCTTCCCGATATTTGACGTCGAGCTCCTTGGCCATCTCTAACGCAACGGCCCGGCTCGTATCCGGGATCGGGATGATCACATCGATATCATGATCCGGCCACTCGCGTAAAAGCTTGCGCGCAAGCCTCTCACCCATGCGCAGGCGCGCCTTATAGACGCTAATCCCATCGATAATGGAATCCGGCCGCGCCATGTAGACATACTCGAAAATACACGGCGAGTGGTAGGGTTTCTCCGCGCATTGCTTGTTGTAGAGATTCCCGCTTATGTCAATAAAGAGCGCCTCGCCGGCCTCAATGTCACGCACCAGCCGGTAGCCCAAGACATCGAGGGCGACGCTCTCCGAGGCAATCATATGCTCGGGGCCTTGATCGGTATCGCGACGCCCGTAGACAATCGGCCGAATGCCGCACGGATCGCGAAAGGCGACGATACCAAAGCCCGATATCATGATCACGGCCGCATAGGCCCCGCGGCAGCGTCTGTGCACGGCCGCCACCGCACGAAAGATATGTTCGGGCGTCAACCGAACGCCCGCCACCTCGTGCAACTCATGCGCGAAGATGTTGAGCAGGACCTCGGAATCCGAGTCGGTATTGATGTGGCGTTGGTCTTCGCGAAAGAGTTCATCGCGCAGCTCCGCGGCATTGGTCAAATTGCCGTTGTGGGCAATCGCCAAACCAAAGGGCGAGTTCACATAGAAGGGCTGGGCTTCGGCCGATGAGGCGCAGCCAGCCGTGGGATAACGCACATGCCCGATCCCCATGGTGCCCCGCAAAGCCAGCATATGATTGGCCTGGAACACATCGCGAACAAGGCCATTATCCTTGCGTAAATAGACGCGGTTGCCGTCGCTCGTAATAATACCGGCCGCATCCTGACCGCGATGCTGAAGGACGGTGAGCCCATCATAAAGGGCTTGGTTCACAGGGCCCTTCGCCAGAATACCGACTATTCCACACATGGTTTGCGACTCCTTGGGGAGCGCTGAAAGCTGCTCAGTTTAGCTATAGCGCAGACTGTGAGCAACGTCTGCGGGTAACCAATGCGCCACATACAGCGCCGCACCTTGAAAATAACCCACGAGAACCGACGCATGCCACGTGCTATCCGTGGGAAACGGTGTCAGGCCCGCAAGCAAAACTACCACCACGATGACCGCGCTCCCCTTCAGAAAGCCCATGAGCCCCCCTAGGACACTGTCGGCGGCCTTGGAGCTATTCTTCAGCCATAGGATGCGCACAAAATGCCCAGCCACCGCCATCGCGACAAAAGTCACTAAAAAAAGGATGAGAAAAACGAGAACAGACTGAATGTTCGCGTCTTGCACATGGCCTGCGAACCAACCGGTAAAATCGCCGGAAAAAAACCAAGCTACCAGAAAACTGACGACCCAGGCCAAAAACGACAACAACTCAGCGATAAATCCACGCAACACACCAACCAAAACAAAGAGGCCGACGATTATAAGAATCCCGACATCAAGCCAGTTCATTTTGCCCTTACGGGTGTGTGCATGAGAATTCCTTGAATCTTATCACGTCGCGCCACAGCCTTCTTTGCCCGTTGCGCCTGGGCCCGCGAATAAGGACCAAGCACTACTACCAAGCCTGGGCCGACCGGGAGTCGCGCCAGCTTCACATGCGCTGGGAAGCCCTGGGCGCGCAAACTTCGTCCGAAAGCGATCGCATAGTCACTATTGGTATAAGCCCCGACCTGCACATACCACCTCATTGGCGCGCTTGCCGCCTTAATTGGCTTCGGCCCGGGGTGCACGGCCGGTAGCGGCGGCACGCGACTCGGGGCCGCTGGCATAAGGTGTTGGGGCTTCTGGGCGGGCAGACCCGCAGCTACTGCCAACTTCAGCGGCTTGGCCACAACAGGCTTTAGTGGCGCGCCGGTCACCACCACTTTTCCTGTTGATGACGGCACAACCGAGGCGGCCTTTGACCAATCCGTGCTCAAGGCATTGCCGGACCGGCGGACTGTCAACACATCTTGACCGGTCGTCTGTGATGATGGACGCCGCAACACGATCGGCAGGATCACAACCGCCAACACCACCAGAATAACGGCGCCAACCACCCGTTGGCGTGGATCAAATGGCCCCTCCTCCACCGCCTGCCCTCTTGCTCGCGACATGTTCAAGTATAACACCGACCGTCTTAAAGGACCCAAATATCACGACCCGATCACCGGTTGCCGCGATCGCGAGCGCCGCCTCGCAAGCGGCTATGGGGTCTTGATAAATACCGCGCGCAGTACGCCCAAGATCGGCCAAAGCGGATGCCAGAAACGCGCCATCGGCGCCTCGGGGATCGGCCAAGGACGCCACGAACCACTCATCAAAAGACCCCGCCAGCACCCGAAAGACGTCCGCTACGGGCTTGTCCTTTAACATGCCGACAACGGCGAGCGTCCGCCCCGCAACCGGCTGTTCGGCAAGCGTCCGCGCCAAGACCTCGGCCGCCTCCACGTTGTGCGCAACATCCAAAATCACCTGTGGACTTCCCGGCAGACTCTGGAACCGGCCGGCCAAACGCACGTCCGACAGTCCCTGGCGAATAGCGCCCGTACTCACCGCCAACGTCGGCAAGGCGTCGATCGCCGCCAGCGCGCACGCGGCGTTGGCCAGCTGGTAACCGCCGCGCAAAGCGGGGTGTGGCAGGTCCCGGGCCCCGGCCTCGCTCACGTAACGCCATTGGTGACGCGCGGCCATATAATGGAAGTCGCGGCCACCGAGGTAGATGGGCGCTCCTAGACGCTCGGCCTCGTGCGTTACACTCTCAGTGACGTCAAAACCGATCACGGCCGGTCGGCCGGCGCGAAAAATCCCGGCCTTCTCTCGGCCAATGATCTCCCGATTCGGCCCCAGCCAATCCTGATGGTCGGTCCCTACCGATACCACGACTGCGACTGCGGGCTCGACCACATTGACCGCATCCAGGCGCCCACCGAGACCGACCTCTAAGATCACGACATCGAGTGCGGCCTCGGCGAACAGCACAAGCGCAACCAACGTTCCGAATTCGAAGTAGGTCAAAGGTCGATCGCCGCGCGCCGCCTCAACCTTAGCAAACGCCCGGCAAACGACATCGTCTTCGACCTCGCGCCCGCCGATCCGCATGCGTTCGTTATAGCGCACCAAATGAGGGGAGAAATAGGCCCCGACCCGATAGCCGGCTGCAAGATAAATCGCCTCCAGAAAGGCGGTCGTCGATCCCTTTCCATTAGTGCCGCCGATGGTGATGACCGGACAGCTAAGCTTTGGCAGGCGACCGTAGACGGCCCGTACGCGATCTAGCCCCAACTCGATCTCTTGCGTGTGCAAGTGTTCGATATAGGCCAACCACTCTTGAAGGTTTATAGGGCTCAGGGTTCTGGATGCAGTGCGCAGAAGGTATCCGCAACAACAGGCCTGTTTAGCATGACCGACAGCAAACGACCGATCGTGGCCCGCAAATCGCGCCGATGCACGATCATGTCGATCGCGCCATGATCGAGCAAAAACTCCGAACGCTGAAAGCCTTCCGGCAAGGTCTCGCGCACCGTCTGTTCGATGACTCGCGGCCCGGCGAAACCGATCAACGCCTTGGGCTCGGCTATGACTACGTCCCCCAGCATCGCGAAGCTCGCCGAGACGCCGCCCATGGTCGGATCAGTCAATACGGAAATAAACGGCAAGGACTCATCCGCCAAGCGCGCCAGCGCGGCACTTGTCTTGGCCATCTGCATAAGAGAGGTCAGTCCCTCCTGCATCCGGGCGCCGCCGCTTGCCGCGAAACACACAAATGGCAGTCGTTCAGCAAGACACAAGTCGATGCCACGAACGAAGCGCTCACCCACCACCGAACCCATGGACCCGCCCATGAACCCAAACTCAAACGCGCACGCTACCAGTGCAAGCCCCTGCAACTGCCCCTTCGTTACAATCAAGGCCTCGGATTCGCCCGTGGTCCTCGCGGCGTCCGCCAAGCGATCCTTATAGCGCTTACTATCTTTAAACTTCAGGAAATCTATCGGCCCTAGGTTCGCGCCCACATCGACGTGCTCGCCAGCATCAAGGAACGCGGCCAACCGCTTGCGGGCACCGATACGCATATGGTAATCACAGCGCGGGCACACCCCGACATTCTTCTCGATTTCCGCATGGTAAAGCACGCTTCCGCAGGCCGGGCATTTACTCCACAAACCCTCCGGGACCGCCTTCTTGACGACACCGCGACTCTTGATTTTTGGTGGTAAGAGTTTGTCGAACCAACTCATGTGGGGTTGACCTCATGCCAAGGAAGGGCCGCGCGCAAATCCCGCACAAACGCCTCGGCAGCCAACACCGCCTGCTCGACATTTGCCGCCTTTGCTATTTTTTCCACAAGCGCGCTCCCGACAATGACGGCGTCAGCCACTTGCGCAAGCTTGGCCGCCGATTCGGCATCACGAACACCGAAACCGACCCCCACCGGTAACTCCGTTGCCGCCCGCACTGAGGCGAGCTTGGCGGCGACATCGTCAATATTCAAATGCCCAGCCCCCGTGACGCCCTTTAAGGCCACATAATAGAGAAAACCCGAGGACGCCGCACTAATATAGCGAATCCGGCCCTCATGAGTAGTCGGGGCCAACAGGAAAATCGTATCGATACCGGAGACATGCGCCTCGGCCCGCCACTCATCGGCCTCCTCGGGGGGCAGGTCGACAAGAATGACGCCATCTACGCCCGCCTCGCGACTCGCGCGCGCAAAAGTTCCATACCCCATGGTCTCGACAGGGTTGACGTAACCCATGAGAATCACGGGCGTGACAGCATCCTCGCGTCGAAACTCCGCTACCATCCGAATCACGGCACGCGTCGTGGCCCCATTCTTCAATGCCCGCTGGTGGCCCATCTGAATAACCGAGCCATCGGCCATGGGATCAGAAAAGGGCATACCGACCTCCAATAAATCGGCCCCGGCACGCACGAGCGCGTGCATCAAAGGCACGGTCGCAGAAAGCGCCGGATCACCGCCGGTAATAAACGGGATCAGGGCACAACGCCGGCCCTTGAGCTTTGCGAATACTGTCTGTATGCGTGACACTAAAACGTCCCTTTGTGAGCCGCCACCGTCTCTACGTCCTTATCGCCACGACCGGAAAGATTCACGATGATGGCGGCCTTGGGCCCAAGCCGTGCTGCCAACTCCTCCGCATAAGCCAGCGCATGACTCGATTCCAGGGCCGGTAGAATCCCTTCTAGGCGCGTCAATTTATGAAATGCGGCAAGCGCCGCCTGATCGTCTACCGCGACATAGTGTGCCCGCCCAATGTCTTTAAGCCAGGCATGCTCGGGCCCTACTCCAGGATAGTCGAGGCCCGCGGAAATGGAATGGGTTTCGCAAATTTGTCCATCGTCGTCAAACATGAGGTAGCTGCGTGCCCCATGGAGAACCCCGCGTCCCGAACCCCCCGTGAGCGGTGCCGCATGGTGCCCGGACGCCAAACCCTCGCCGGCCGCCTCGACCCCATAGAGATCGACATCGGCATCGTCCAAAAAGGCATAGAAGAGTCCGATCGCATTCGACCCGCCTCCTACGCAGGCGACTAAGGCCTGCGGCAGGCACCCTTCCTGCACTAGGATCTGGTCGCGCGCCTCGCGCCCGATGATCGCCTGGAAATCCCGCACCATCAGCGGATAAGGGTGCGGCCCACTCACCGTGCCGATGACATAGAAGGTCTCGTCGACGGTGGTCGCCCAATCGCGCATCGCCTCGTTCATCGCGTCCTTCAACGTCCGCGATCCCAAGGTCACGCTCACTACCTCGGCCCCTAAAAGCCGCATCCGCCGGACATTCGGGGCTTGGCGCACGATATCTTCGGCGCCCATGTAAATGACGCAAGAAAGCCCGAGACGCGCAGCCACGGTCGCCGTCGCCACCCCGTGCTGGCCCGCCCCGGTTTCGGCGATGAGACGGGTCTTGCCCATGCGCTTGGCCAGCAAGGCCTGGCCTATGGTGTTATTGATCTTGTGTGCGCCCGTATGGTTTAGGTCTTCACGCTTTAGATAGATGCGTGCCCCACCCACTTGGGCGGTAAGGCGCGATGCCAAATAAAGCGGTGAGGGCCGCCCCACATAATCCCTGAAATCTGCGGCCAACTCCGCCTGAAAGGCCGGATCGACACGGGCCTCGGCATAGGCATCAGCTAACATCGCAAGCGGCCCCATAAGGGTTTCCGCCACAAATTGGCCGCCATAGGGGCCAAAATGTCCCCGCTCATCCGGCTGGTCGTAACTCATCCCGCCTCCCTAACGCGGTGACAAAACAGTTCCATGCGTGACTGATCCTTAAGACCTGGGGCGCTCTCGACGCCACCGCTCACATCGACGGCATAAGGCCGCGCACGCATGATCGCCCTCTGCACGTTATCGGCATCAAGCCCGCCTGCGAGCACCAACGGCTTCTCCAGGCCTTGCGGAATACGGTCCCAATCGAACGCCCGGCCCGTGCCGCCGGGGCGATCCTTTTGGTAGGTATCAAGCAATAATCCTTGGGCCTTCGCGTAACGCCGTTGCGCGTCCATTATATCCACGTCATCTGCCATACGTATGGCCTTGAGATAGGGCCAATCGTAGCGCTCGCACTCTTCGGGCGACTCGTCCCCGTGAAACTGAAGGGTCGTAAGCCGTACTTGCGATAAAACCATAGCGATCTCACCTGGCTTGGCATCGACAAACAAGCCGACACTTGCGACAAACGGTGGCAATTCTCTTATGATAGCTTGGGCCGTTGCCATATCCACAGACCGCGGACTCGGCTTGTAGAATACCAAGCCGATGGCGTCCGCTCCGGCCGCCACCGCCGCCCGTGCGTCCGCAGGACGGGTAATACCACAAATTTTTATGCGTGTAGACATGAGGCGACGAAGTGTACCAGAACAAAAAGCGGCCGCTAACTCTCTGACTTTCGATGCGCGTCAAAATGCGCACAAAATAGGGCCTCCAGGTCATCGATCACGTCCGCTGTCGGACGCCCCCCCAAGACATTCTGGGCCACCAGGACCGAGGTCTCGTTCAACATCTTGCCGCGATCTAGCATCGGATAGGTCGCCGCGAGCCGCTTGATAGCCTTGATAACGCTTTCTTCGCTAGGCCGCGGGATCATCACAGGCTCGGTCGGGAGCGCCGGAATAGAAAGGCGGCCCTGCAAGAATTCTGCGAACGCGAGCACCTGCTCCCGCACGTCGTCTGGAAAATCGCGCATGACCTTCAATAATTGTTTCTCGAACCGGTCCATAAGCTATTCACTGATATTCAAACGGAAAACGGGCATTTTGCGCCGCTCGGCCATGAGATCCAGCTCTTTGACGAGCCCGACAATGACTCGATCAGTGATCTTTTGCGTATCAGGCCAATGGCGTCGCGCCGATGTCAGCAACTCACCGATATCGGCAGGCGCGTTTCTGTCGGCCTCCATAATCATGTCTTCGATCATGCCGGGTTTCAGTTCGGGACGAAACAAGAGGCCGTAGGCCAACGGATCGGGGCGGATCGCAATCCAGCGCCCTTCATCATCGACGACAATCGGCTCGAGCCCCGCTGGCAGGGTCGCGCTGCCGTTACACATGACCAAAACCGGTCGACCATCGACGGCATCGGCTACGGCATCCCGATCACCCGCCTGCGTCTTGTGTGCCGTCGTCCAGTAAGCGTTGTGAAAGGGCTCCCGGCTCACCTGAGCGCCATCGTATTCGGCCAGAATCAGGGCCCCGTAACCGAGCCCCACGACCGGGCGCTTCGCCTCCCGAAAGAGTCGGACTAACCGCAGCTCGTCGTCGTGCCAGGGATTACGCGCATGGTCATCGATCGCGTACTGTCCGCCGAGAATAAAGAGGGCGTCGAATTGGCCGGCGCTACCGGGCAGGTCCTGCCCGACAAAAGGCCGAAAGTAGGCAAACCCGATATCCCGCTTCTCCAGCTGGTTCTCGATCATGCCCAGGAACTCGGCATAGGTGTGCTGAACCACGGCAAATTGCTTCATTGGCCGCGTGCCTTGCTCGGCACCTCCGACTGCCCTTGCTGTTCGCAATGCGTATGCGCAAACCGCATAAACTCCTCGACCGCCCGCAGGCGAAACTTCTGGCGCTGATAAACAAAAGAGAAGGGCCGCTCGATCGGGGGATCTAGCGGTAGTGCCACCAGTGTACCCAACTTCAACTCCTTAGCCACGGTCGCCTTGGAGACGATCGACACCCCGAGACCGGCCTCGACCGAGCTTTTGACGGACTCCGGGCTTCCGAATTCCATGCTGAGATTGAGATCGTGCCACTGCAGGCCATTTTGTGCCAAGTAATCGCTGATAACCTCGCGTGTTCCCGAGCCCTCCTCACGCGCCAGAAACGGCAGATCCAGGAGATCCCGTACCGGCACGCGCACGGCGGTCGCTAATGCATGATCAGGCCGGCAAATGAACACGAGCTGATCCTGCCAACAGACCTCCACGGCCAGATTCTTGTTAGCGACCGGGGACTCGACAATACCGATATCGACGGTGTTGCTCTCCACCATATGCACGATGCCAAGCGAATTGGAGACGCTCAGGCGAATGCGTACATCGTGATGCTGGCCCTGAAACTCCCCCAAGAGCGCCGGGAGCACGTATTCCGCTATGGTCGTACTAGCGCCAATAAGGAGCACGCCCGATACGTCTCCGGTGATGTCGCGAACCCGGATATTCATCTCGTTATAAAGACCGATGATCCGCTCCGCATACTCAAAGACGCGCTCGCCTGCAGCGGTCAGGCTGATTCTGTTGTGTGTCCGGTCAAACAGGCGGGTGTTGAAGAATTCCTCAAGCTGCCGGACCTGGAAGGTCACCGCAGGTTGAGTCATATGCAGGGTCTCCGCAGCCTTGGTAAAGCTCAACAGCCGCGCCACCGTGTGGAATACCTGTAATCGCCGGTCAGCCATGATTTACCATAATCCCCTTCATTGAGCGACCAGATGGAATGACCTAGTATACAATGATTTTATGACGAACGCCTGGAAGCAATGGGATTTTTCCGGTGCGGGGCTGCAGACCCTGAACCTCGAACTCACAAAACGCCTGCGCAAGCAGCCGCTCGCCTATGGCTTGTGGGTTCTATTCCCGCTCGGATTACACGCCTTTTATTTACGCGAACGGTATTTAGGATGGGTTTATCTCGCAACAACGGCGCTACTGATCGGCCTCACGATATCGACACCCTGGCCCTATCCGACCACGCTCGCCGCCGCCATGGTGGCTGCCGCCCTTGTGGATGTCGCAACGCTCGGGCGGCGACTCACGGCCTACAACAAGGCATTGCGCATCGCTCTCCTGTTGCAGCGGGACACCCAGCCGCCGCCCGGCTACCGGGGCCGCTACGCAGACGAAGACACGGACATTCGTGATTATTTGGCGGTAAAGGACCAGGAACAGGCCGGCCATTCGGTGCGGACCGCACCGCCTGCCGATCGCGTGAAGACGGCGTCCTTTAACCAGCAGGAAGCGGCGTTACGAGCGCTGATGGCACGCGAAAAACGCCCTAAAAGCCCTCGATCTTGAGTCGTAAGTCGGTCGGGCTCGAGGCAAACTGCAAGGCCACTGCCGGCGTAATCTTTTGTGCCTTCACGAGCGCCAACAGACAGGCGTCGAAGGATAGCATTCCCTCATTGACGCTCCCGCGCTTTAATAGCTCTGGCAAATCCTTTATACGCGATGGATCCTGGATCAGCTCGCGGGCGAGCGCTGAGATCGTCAGCACCTCGCAGGCCACGGTCCGGCCCTGTCCGTCAGCCCGCGGAAGGAGGCGCTGGCTTACCACGGCGCGCAGGTTCTGTGCCACCTTGACGCGCACACCGGACTGGGCCTCGGCCGGAAAGGCCGTGATCAGCCGATTGACAGCCTCGGGCGCGGCCGGCGCATGCGCGGTCGCAAGCACAAAATGGCCGGTCTCAGCCGCCTTCAAAGCGGTCTCGATCGTCTCCGTATCCCGCATTTCGCCAAGCAAGATCACGTCCGGGTCCTCGCGGAGCGCTGCCCGCATGGCCTCATAGAAGGACGGTGCATCGACACCGATCTCGCGCTGAGTGATGAGTGATTTCTGCTCGGCGAAAAGAAACTCAATCGGGTCTTCGATAGTGAGCACGTGCTTGGTGAACCGATTATTGATTTCGTTGACCAGCGCCGCAAGCGACGTCGTCTTTCCTGACCCGCTTGAACCCGTCACAAGCACTAGGCCGCGCTCCAGATGGGCCAATTTCGCTACTATCTCGGGAAGTCCGAGGCTCGCAAGCGGGGGGACCACGCTGTGAATAACGCGCAGAACCAGGGCCACCGTGCCGCGCTGCAGAAAGATATTGGCGCGCACTCGACCGATGCCCTTAAAGCCTCGCGAGAGATCGACTTGGTGATCGCGCTGAAAGATCTCGAGTTGGCGGGCATCCATCAAGGCCTCGCCAATCTGCGCCACTCGCTCCACGGTGAGTCTGTCCATCTGGTCTAGGGCGCGCAAAGTCCCATCGATACGCAATACCGGGTGGTTGCGTGCACGCAAATGCACATCGGACGCCCCATAACGGGTCGCCTCGGCCAGCACCTGACTGAGCCATTCTATGGGGTTGAGTTCAACGCTCGCAATATCGATCATGGGCACAATTGTAGCAGGGTTCCTGGAAGCGCCAAGGAAATTCCACCAGAACACACTCCGGCCCCCCTTCGCCGTACGGACAGCGCAAGGGGACTCCCCGCCGGCCTTAGCGCCAAGCGGAGGCCTTAAGCGAACGATGGGTGGTGCCTAACCCAGAATACAGTACCCCCACGAGGGTCGGTGCGGTCCGAAGGGACGCCTCAGGGTCTTATCAGACGCATCGGTCTCTGGATCGGGCGCAAGCGATGCCACCCCGGAAAATCTCTTCGTGCGGAGCGC
>DATKTV010000040.1:0-2610 GCA_035530915.1 Acidiferrobacter sp.
CCCCTGGGGGCAAGTGCCGGAGCAGATATTTGAACTTGCCTGCGAGACCTTAAATCAGATTATCCAGGTTGGTGCATGACTCATGGGCTAGATTCGGTGCCGATAGGCAGGCAGCCGATGGAATTTCAATGGGTTGGTGCGCCCTAGTGGATTCGAACCACTGACCTTTGGAATCGGAATCCAAAATTACCGTGCGTATATTGCACGGGCTATCTTGTAGATAATTGGCGTCACGCGGCGCGTTACTTACATCTTTCTTGTCATTCAGTAGGTTACGCTCACACGCTTTGTGACATTTTACGCCGAAGCAAGCCGACCTTCCCTGGCGCCGTGCTTGACTCTGTAACAACCCGGGGCATTTCCGTTGCTGGAAAAACTGAGCGTTGCATCCGCTTATACGCGCATAAGGCGGTCGGACCACCGCAGAGAGCCCCGACTTCGGGTGCGCCCCCTTTTTTTTACGTTGTGACACGGCCGATGCAAGGAGAACGGAGGCCAAGAATGGCGTCTGCCACTATACATATATGCATATTGTCTGTATATTCACGGCATGCGCTTTCAATTCGATCCAGGCAAGGCTGCAGGCAACCTCAAGAAACACGGAGTTTCATTCGCCGATGCCGAAGGGGTCTTTAAAGATCCGCTGGCTGTTCACTGCTCAGATCCAGACGCCCAGGGCGAAGAGTGGTTTATTGCGGTGGGCATGGGAAGCGTCGAGGTGGTCATGGTGGTGGTTTATACATTGCGCGGCGACGACATACGGTTGATATCGGCGCGCCGCGCGACACGTCATGAGGTGAAAGACCATGAGGGATGAATACGATTTTTCGAAGGGGAAACGTGGGGCGGTCCTGCCCGCGACGGGAAAGACGCGCATCACCATCTATATCGACGATGACATCTTGGCCGCGTTTCGGACGCGTGCGGAGGAAGCGGGAAGCGGGTACCAGACCCTTATGAATGAGGCGTTGAAGGCCTCGCTTGCCAAAGACGATAAGCCCTTGACGGCCGCGGCCTTGCGCCGGATCCTCCGGGAAGAGATGGCGACGGGGTCGGGTCGGTAACGGCCTCCCCTGTCCGCGAAGGCTCGTGGCGATCAGGTGTCCTCCGTAACGGTTCGGCGGGGCGCTCCTAGGAGCCCGTCCGCGTAATATCGTTTCCTAAGTCACGGAAATAGGTATTTCACGCTTAGGCTTAACCCCTTAAAGCGCGAAGACCTCGATGAATTCGTCAGCTGCTACAACCCCGAGAACCGTCATATGCGGACGGCCACCTGGTCCGAAGCGGTCACAGATGGCCGCCGGCGCGCTTATACTTACGATGAAATCGTTGCCCGGGACAAAGCGAGCCTGGATATCTTCTGGCTCAAGGATGAATCTTTGTCGGACTCCGACAACCTCCCTGACCCCGATGTATTGGCTGCCGAAATCGTCGAAGACCTCGAAGCGGCGCTGGCGCAATTCCGGGAGATTGCTGCGGATCTGGGTGCGCCTGAGGAGGCGGGCGAGGTTTCCGATGCGTGAGGTGAGGCCGCGAGCGTGTCAAAACCGCAGTGAGGTTCGGGCTATGGCTCTAGAGGAACCGCGTGTCTTTATGGCCAGCCGAGATGGCCGATGCCCTGCGGGTTAACCGTAAAACAAAGGGAGGTCAGGCGCCCTGCGTTTGTGGCTGGTTGAGCAGAAGGGGAGCCTGAGCTAACGCTCAAATCATATGCTTGCCTGGGGTAACCTTAAGGTGCCTTGGGCACCCGGTGGGCACACGTCGTAATCCGGGCCTATTGGCGGTTTTCGGCGAGCGCTCAGGGGCGTTGGCCTCAGAACCAGAAGGCTGTCAGCGTTGGCAAACGAGGCCCACTGTGAGCGGTGGGCCGATGGACAAGAAACTGATGGGATTTCAGTGGGTTGGTGCGCCCTAGTGGATTCGAACCACTGACCTTTGGATGACCTCGTTAGTCCATCCTGAATCGTCGGCACCGAGCGAGATGCGTATCTTTACTGACACAATTTGCGTGATTCGATGGGCCGGCCGCAGGCGGCGTGTACGGCCCCCGCCGCTTAGACAGAGCGACTCGGGTATAGGGATCGTTTTGGTCGCACAAATGCTCCGGGGGGGTTGAACTCTAAAACGCGCCCGACGCTTCGGTCTCTGGGTGAGATCCGTCCCTCGCAGTAGCGGGCGTGGCACAGTAAATCCATATCTATTGAGCGGGATCGCTGTATATGTTCCGCTGGGATTGCCGACGTTGACAGCCACATGGCCACTGCATAAACTAGTCAACAACTAGTTTATGCAGTGGTAGGAGGTGCGCAATGCCCGAAATCGGCGCTTATGAGGCGAAGACGCATTTGTCTGAGATCTTGGATCGGGTGCGCAAAGGGGAGCGGTTCATTATCACCAAGCATGGGCAGGCGGTGGCGGAGTTACGATCGGTGGCGACCCAGGGCCTGGAAGAGCGGCGTGCGGTTGTGGCCCGCATGAAGGCATTTCAGGCCACCCATGACCTAGGGGATATCTCGTTGCGCGAATTAATCGACGCAGGGCGTAAATACTGATGGCCTTTGTCGCCGATGCCTCTATGACGCTGGCCTGGTATCTGCGCGATGAAGACGC
>DATKTV010000041.1:0-14307 GCA_035530915.1 Acidiferrobacter sp.
TTTGGTGAAAACTCGCCTCCGGCCAAGAGGGCCAGGTCCTGGCCAATGCCCGACTCGGGCGCAAAAGGCCTGCTCCGGCTGCGACCGCCAAGGCCGTGCCTGAGAACGCCTGCTTTAAGAAGGTTCTACGTGGAAGGTTCACTGAAAATATCTCCGCTCGCTATGATGAGGTTTATCCTCATGCCTATGGACGACATCCGATGCGAAATTATTCCCTACTGATCACACATCGTCCATGGCCCTGGCAGATTCCGCCCCGCACGACCGGGACCTACCACCACACACCGAAAAGGTGCTGGGCGCCAAACCGAATGCTGGCATACTAGCCCGGCACCCGCGCTTTTTTGCGCACCGTAACGAATGTTCACACTCTTAGGCTTAGCAGAAGTGGCTTTGCCCTGTACATTAGACGATACCAGCGTCCGGTCGAAAGCACCCCAGGCAGCGCCAAACTGGCCTAGGCTTGCCCCTTGGCGCCGGAACAAGTTATCGACCCGTGATGAGAAGGTGCAAAATGGTCTTGGGGCTTTTCGTGTGTTGATCAACCTGCCGCACGGGCGTCAAAAATGGAGGCGGGCCTGCCAAACGCTCCTCCTTGGCATCCCGCTTCTATCGGGGTGCACAGTGGGGCCCCGTTTTCATACGCCCAGAGTGACCGTGCCGGCGCGCTATGCGAGCGCCCCCCAGGATGCCCCGCCCGCTTGGCCAAGCTCGACCTGGTGGCGGGGTTTCGGCTCCCCGGCCCTAAACTCCCTGATCCAGGAAGCCGAACAACACAATTTCACCATCCGCATCGCGGTCGCACAACTCCAGGCCGCGAACGCGCAGGTCGAGGTTGTCGGGGCGCCTTTACTGCCAACGCTCGGTGCGAATGTCAGCGGCCAATGGCAGCGTGCGCCTCGAAGTAACCCCCCTACCCCTACGAGCCATCAATTCGGCGCTGCCATTCAAACCTCTTACGAACTCGACTTCTGGGGCAAGAATCGGGATAGCCTGCGGGCCGCCGAGGCCAACGCGGCGGCATCGCGCTTTAATCGGGACACCATTGCCTTGACTGCGGTCAGCGCGGTGGCGACAACCTGGTTCCAAATCCTAGCCGACCGCAACGCGCTTCGCATCGGCCTGCGCAACCTCGCGGTGGCGGAAAACCTCCTGACTCAGCTAAAAGCCGAGCTAAATGCGGGGACGACAGACGCCGTCACGGTGGCCCAACAAGCCGCGCTGGTAGCATCGGAGCGCGCCACCATCCCCACTTTGCGGTCGCAGTTGCAGCAGGAGACCTTGGGGCTTGGCATTCTGGTCGGCAAACCCCCGGAACTTCTTGCCGCCCCAAGCGGCGACATCGCCGCACTGACAGTCCCAAAGATCGTGCCCGGCCTGCCCGCGCACCTCCTGCGCCGACGCCCTGACATCGCCCGGGCGGAGGCCAACCTCGTGGCCGCGAACGCCAATGTACGAGGAGCTATCGCGAGCTTCTTTCCTAACATTAATCTGACCGGATCCGCAGGCTGGAGTAGCGCGGCCTTAAACACCCTGCTCGCCCCCGGTTCGCTTCTCTTGAGCGCCGCCGCGGCAATCGATCAGCCCCTGTTCGAGGGCGGGGCGTTAACAGGCAATCTCGCGGTAAGCCGCGCTACCTATCGGGAAAACGTGGCGGTCTACGAACAGACCGTAGTCCAGGCCTTTACGGACGTCGATACCGCACTTGTGGACCTGCACTACGCTACCGAACAACAAAGGCGAGCCGCCGAGGCGGTCAACGAGGCCCGTGCCGCCCTCGCCGCCGTGCGGGCCCAGCTGGCCGCCGGTATCATCGACGTCAGCGCTGTTCTTATTGCCGAAGAAACGCTCCTCACCGATGAGAATTCCTACACTCAGGCGCAGCTCGCGCGACTTGATGCTGCGGTAGACCTCTACAAGGCACTCGGTGGTGGCTGGCACGCCCCGAGCCCATCGCCCTTATCTGGAAACTAGACCATGTCACGCCGCAAACGCGTTGTTCTCCTCATTCTCATAGGCGTGGTCGCCCTTTTGGGTTATCGCCTTTTCTTTCGGCCCAAAAAACCAAGGCCCCCTAGCCCGCCCGTCCCGGTACAAGTGGCGACCGTAAGTCGCACCAATATCCCCATCTCTTTACAGGCATTAGGGACCGTCCAGGCCTATAGAATCGTGACCGTGGAGCCGATGATCAGCGGCCCTATGATCGCGGTCGACTTCCACCAGGGCCACACCGTCCGCAAAGGTCAGTTACTCGCAAAGATTGATCCGCGCCCCTATCAAGCCGCCCTAGACCAGGCCCTAGCAAAACAGGCCCAGGACTTGGCAACCTACCGTGCCGCCCAAGACAATCTCAAACGTTACGATCTTTTGATCGCCCATCACTACATATCGGCGCAAATCGTGGCCCAGCAGCGGGCCCTTGTCGATGAGGATCACGCCATCGTGGCCCAGGATCGTGCGGCCATCGAGACCGCCCGCACGAATCTCAGCTACACGCGGATCACGGCGCCCATTAGCGGCCGGACCGGGATTCTCGCGGTCAATGCCGGCAATATCGTAAGCCCCGGACTCGCTGGCGGCATCGTCACCATCACGACCCTCCAGCCGATCTATGTGCTCTTCAGCCTGCCCCAGCAAGATCTGGCCGACGTTCAGCAGGCCCTGAAATCCGGGACGCCACGTGTCACCGCGCTGACCGGGATCGGTAACCAAGAGACCATCTTGGGTCATGGCACGCTCGCCGTGCTCGACAATGTCATTAATGCGTCCACGGGTACACTAAGCCTCAAAGCCCGCTTTAAGAACCCCTCACTTACGCTCTGGCCAGGCGCCTTCGTAAACGTGCGCCTCAATCTTCGGACCGAGCACAATGCCCTGACCGTTCCGTCGTTGGCCATCCACCAAGGACCGGACGGGCCTTTTGTCTACGTCGTGCAGCACGCGCGCGCGCCCGCAACAGCCAATGCCACGGCGAGTCGAGCAATACCCGGTCAAGATACCGTGGTCGCAACGCCTGTCCGTCTAGGGTTCGCAAACCAGCACATCACCGTCATTGCGGCCGGACTACAAGCCGGTGAACAAGTAGTCACCGTGGGCGCCTCCCGGCTCCGCCCGAACGCCCATATCCATATTGTCCCGCGCGCCTCGAACACAGGTAAACCGACCAAGCCTGTATGAATATTTCCGGTCCCTTCATCGCCCGGCCGATTGCGACCTCACTCCTCGCCATAGCGTTATTGCTGGCGGGTCTTTTGGGCTATCGCGCGCTCCCGGTGGCATCCCTGCCATCAGTCGACTTCCCCACTATCCTGGTCACGACCAAACTCCCGGGCGCGAGCCCTGATACCGTCTCAAAACTGATCACAGCCCCCCTTGAACGCCAGTTTGGTGACATCGCGGGGCTTGCCGCCATGAGTTCCGTGAGCTCCATGGGGACCAGCGCCATTACCCTGCGCTTCACGCTCCAGAAATCGCTCGACTCGGCCGCTCAAGATGTGCAGGCCGCAATCAATGCCGCGGCCGCGACGCTGCCGCCCAATCTGCCCTACCCGCCGGTGTACACCAAGGTGAACCCCGCGGATGCGCCGATTATGGCCCTCGCTCTCACCTCACGGACGGAGCCCCTTTATGCGATCGCCGATGCCACAAACACCCTTTTACAGCCCAAGCTGAGTGAAATCACAGGCGTAGGTCGAGTCACGGTCGAAGGCGGGATGAAAAAGGCGGTCCGTGTGTACATCGACCCCACGCGACTTGCCGCCTACGGTTTGTCATTGGAAGACGTGCGCACCGCAATCGGTAACGCGAACCAGAATGGCCCTAAAGGTGGGTTCGATGGCCGGACCCAAGCCTATTCACTGGGTGCCACCGATGAACTCACAACCCCAGAAAGTTATCGAAATTTGGTCATTGCATCAATCAATGGCGCGCCCGTCACCCTCCACGACGTAGGTTCTGTAGGTCCCGGCCTCGAAAACAACATCATTGCCGCGAGCGCCAACGGGGTACCTGCGGTGCTCCTTGATATCGATCGCCAACCGGGCGCCAACATCGTCCAGACCGTGGCCCGTATACAGGCCGCATTGCCCGATCTTCAACGCACCTTGCCGCCCGGCATCCAGGTCCACGTCATTTCCAACCGCACCACCACGATCAAGGCCTCGGTCGCCGATGTCGAATACACGCTGATCACGTCTGTGATCCTCGTGATCCTTGTGATCTTCGCCTTTCTGCCCACCTGGCGCGCCACCCTCATTCCGGCCGTAGCCTTACCGTTATCATTGATCGGCACGTTTGCCGTAATGCACGCCCTGGATTTTAGCCTCGATAATCTTTCTTTGATGGCGCTCACGGTCGCCGCTGGCTTTGTCGTCGATGACGCGATTGTCATGATCGAAAATGTGGTGCGCTTCATTGAGGAGGGCGTGCCACCGCTGCAGGCCGCCTATCAGGGCGCGCAACAAATTGGATTTACCATCGTGTCATTGACGATTTCCTTGGTTGCGGTGTTTATTCCGCTGCTCTTTATGCCGGGCTTGGTAGGCCGTCTATTTCGCGAGTTTTCTGTAACCTTGGCGATCGCGGTCGTGATGTCGGCGATCATCTCCCTGACACTGACACCCATGATGTGCGCCCACCTCCTCCGGCCAGCACAGATTAAACCGACTGGCATCAGCGCCTTTTTGGAACGTCATTGGCTACAATTGCGGGAAGCTTATCGACAGAGCCTCATCAAGGTCTTGCGCCACCGGACATTGGTGCTTGTCCTCTTTGCGGTGACCGTGGTTGCCACGTTTGGTCTTTATGTGGTGGTTCCCAAGGGGCTCCTTCCCCAGGAAGACACCGGCCAAATTAGCGTCGTCACGAAAGCGCGCGGGCCGATCTCCCTACCGGCCCTCCAAGTACTCCAGAATGAGGCGGTATCGGTGACGCTCCGCAATAAGGCGGTGGCCCATGTCACCTCCCTTATCGGCACGGGCCTCACCAATCCCACCCCTAATGCCGGCCGGCTTACCATCGTCCTAAAGCCCATTGGGACGCGCCCCGCGCTCGCGGTCGTCCAGGCTGAACTGCAACGCGCGCTCGCGGAGATTCCTGGACTACGCGTTTATATGCAGCCCGTCCAAGACATCACCTTGTCCTCGCGCGTCTCCCCGACCCATTACCAATACACGTTAGTCGACACCAATCGCGCACGACTCGATCACTTTGCAGACGCCTTGCAGCGTCGGCTCGCCGCAAACCCGCTGTTGCGTGATATCGCCGCCAACACGGCCAATGCCGGACTCGAAACGGACATTGATGTGGACCGCGCCCGGGCGGCCGCCCTTGGCGTCACTATGGAGGCTATCGAAAATGTGCTCTATGACGCCTACGGTCAACGCCAGATCTCGACTATCTATACCCAAAACAGCCAGTACCGAGTCATTTTGGGGGTCAATGCCGCGCTCCAGAGAGGGCCTGCTAATCTCGCAACGCTTTTCGTGCCCGGCAGCCACAACGCGGAGATTCCCTTATACACAATCGCGCGGATCAGCGAACGCGAGACTGCGCTCGCCATCACCCGTGAAAACCAATTCCCGTCCGTCACGATCAGCTTTAATCTAGCGCCGGGTGTCTCGTTGAATACGGCCGAGCGCACCATCCTCCATGAGGAGACCGCTCTCAACAAACCGAGCTCCATAGCAGGCACATTCTCCGGCGCGGCGGCCGAGTTTCAATCCGCCTTAAGTCATGAGCCGTGGTTAATTGCCGCTACACTTCTCGTCATTTATATCGTTTTAGGGGTGCTCTATGAGAGCGTCATCCATCCCATAACCATTATTTCCACCCTGCCTTCGGCCGGCGTAGGCGCGCTCCTGGCGCTCCTGGCTACTGGTACCGAATTCACGATCGTGGCCTTAGTCGGCATCGTACTTCTCATGGGTATCGTGAAGAAAAACGGCATTATGATGGTCGACTTTGCGATCGAGGCTGAGCGGCGCGGGCTATCGGCGGAAGCGGCCATCATCGAGGCGTCGGTGCTGCGCTTCCGTCCCATCATGATGACAACGCTGGCAGCGCTGTTTGGCGCCATCCCCTTGGTTTTGGAAGGTGGCGCTGGTGCTGAATTGCGCCTGCCCTTGGGCATCACCATTATTGGCGGCCTAATCATAAGCCAATTGTTGACGCTCTTTACGACTCCGGTCATCTATTTGGCGTTAGATCGTATCCGGCGGCCCGCTTGGCTCGGAACGGCAGCCGCGCTCTCCGAGTAGGCGATGAACGTCTCCGCGCCTTTTATCAAGCGCCCGATCGGCACGACACTCCTGGCCATCGGCATCCTTCTAGCGGGCCTTTTCAGCTATCGCCTGTTACCTGTTGCGGCAGTGCCTAACATCCCCTTACCGGCCTTCGTCGTGTTCGTAAGCGAGCCCGGCGCGAACCCCCAGACCATGGCCAGTACCGTAGCTGCCCCCCTTGAGCGTCAGTTAAGTCAGATCCCTGGCATTGCCGAACTCACCTCGATCAATTCAACAGGATCGAGTTCCATCATCTTGCTCTTTAGTCCCAGCAATAGCGCCACTGGCGACGCCTACGCAATCCAGGCGGCCATCAATGCCGCCCTGGCCGACCTTCCGGCAAACCTTCCCAATCGGCCGTACTATAAGCAATTCAACCCAGCCTCCCGACCTATTCTAACGATGGCTTTGACCTCTCCGACCGAGAGCCTGGGCGCCATCTACAACGTCGCCGACACGCTGTTGGCCGAGCGCCTCTCGCAGGTATCAGGCGTAGCACAGGTCGAGCTCGATGGTGGCCAATCACCTGCCGTTCGTATTCGGATACAGCCGGGGGCGCTGGCTCGGGCGGGCCTTACCAGCGCGGACGTCTACAACGCCGTGCGCGCCGCCAACCATTTGAGCCCGCTGGGAGAATTTACCGGGCCACACAGCGATAATATTCTCGCCATTAACGGCCAGCTCCATGACGCTAGACAATACCGCCAGATCGTCCTCAAAACGCAAGGTGCTGCCCTAGTTCACTTAGGCGATGTCGCCTCGGTCGTCGATAGCGTAACCAATACCAAGCTGGCCGCCTGGGATGGCCTGAAGCCGGCTATTTTGGTGACCATCACGAAGACCCCTGAGGCGAATGTCATCGCCACGGTAAACGAGATAAAAAAGCGGCTTCCCGACATCCATAAATGGTTACCACGTGACATTCACCTCTCTATCCTGACTGATCGCACAACGACCATTCGGGCCAGCATCACCGATATTGAAATCACCCTTTTGATTACGATTATCCTGGTTTTGGTGGTGGTTTTAGGGTTCATGGGCCGCGCCGCCCCCACGATCGCAGCCGGCGTCACGGTTCCTTTGTCGATCGCCGGCACACTGGCCGGTATGTGGGCGCTCGGCTTCTCCCTGGACAATTTTTCCTTGCTTGCCCTCACGATCTCCGTTGGCTTCGTGGTCGACGACGCGATCGTCATGATCGAGAATATCGTCACACACCTAGAATCGGGCCTTACGCCCATTCAAGCCGCGCTCAGAGGATCCCAACAGATTGGCTTTACGGTCATGTCGATTACCTTGTCGCTGATTGCCGTTTTCATACCCCTGACGCTCATGCCGGGCATTATCGGACAACTCTTTCATGAGTTCGCCATGACGCTGACGCTTGCGATCGGCACTTCAGCGTTGGTATCGCTCACGGTAACTCCCATGATCTGCGCGCATTTCTTGCGCCATGACCCCGGCCCGCAAAGCCGCAATCGCCTTTTTAGTGTTCTCGATCGCGCCTACAACAGGTCGCTCCAGGCCTACACGCGCAGCCTAGACTGGACGCTCTTGCACCACCGTCTTATGCTGATTGCCACCCTGATCACCGTTGTCCTGACAGTCGGCCTCTATATGCGCATCCCAAAGAGCTTCCTGCCGCAGGAAGACACGGGGCTTATTATTGGCAACACCATTGCCAGCCCCAACATCTCCTTCACGCGTATGAAGACCTTGCAACGTCAGGTCATCTCGGTCTTACTGAAGGATCCCGCCGTGGCGACCGTAAGCTCCAGTGTCGGGGTGGTCAATGGCTTTGGTTCCCCCAATCGGGGCAAGATTTTTATCGGCCTAAAGCCACGCGACCAGCGCACGCTCCCAGCGCAAGCCGTAATTGCCCACCTCCGCCCAAAGCTCGCGCGCATCCTTGGCATCCAGACATTTCTGCAGGTGGCTCAAGACATCTTTATCGGTGGCCGCGCCGCCAATGCGCAATTCCAGTTCGCAGTGCTAGATCCCTCGCTCAGCTCTTTAGGGCGCGTGACCCAGGAGATCGAAAAACGCATCCGCAAGTTGCCGGATATCCGGGATGTTTCCTCAGACGAAGACAAGCCCGAGCCAGAAATCACCGTGGTCATTGATCGCCAGGCGGCAGCGCGCCTGGGAGTATCAGTGGCTGCGATCGACGACGCCCTTAATAATGCCTACGCCCAGCGCCAAATCTCGCGCATCTATGAAGACCAGAATCAATACCAAGTCGTCTTGGGGGTCGGACACGCACTAGCGGCATCGCCCAACCGCCTAAACCGGCTCTACGTGGCCGGTGCCGCAGGTCCCGTACTGTTGACATCAGTCGCTCACTTCACGCGCACGACTGCGCCCTTGTCGGTGCGCCACCAAGGCCAGATCCCGGCCGCCACCATAAGTTTTAATCTCGCCCAGGGCAAAGCCTTAGGCCCGGTAGTGCAAGAAGTCAAAGATGCGATTTCCGCCATGCCCCTTCCAGAAGAGGTCCACATAGACTTCGGCAGCAACGCCAAATATTTTCTTCAATCAATGGCGGCAGAGCCGCTATTGATTCTGGCCGCCCTAGCCGCGATCTACATCGTCCTAGGCGTGCTCTATGAGAGCCTTACGCAACCCATAACAATTCTTTCCACGCTTCCCTCTGCGGGTGTCGGCGCCCTTCTGGCGCTGATAATGACCGGCGTTCCGCTCTCGGTCATTGCCGTCATTGGCATCTTCCTGCTCATGGGAATCGTAAAGAAAAACGGCATCATGCTAGTCGACTACGCCCTGGAGGCCCAGCGAACGCTATCCCACACACCGGAACAGGCAATCCGCGCCGCCTGTCTGCAGCGCTTTCGTCCAATCATGATGACGACCTTGGCGGCCCTCCTTGGGGCCTTACCGCTCGCCCTTTCGGTTGGCACCGGGCATCATCTCCGGCAACCTATTGGTATCGCGGTCATAGGCGGACTCATCGTGTCCCAAGCTCTGACGCTGTACACCACGCCCATCGTGTACCTAGCGTTAAGCCGAAAGCGGCGTGTCCAGACTCAAGCTACGGCGGTCCTGGATTCCCCGCGTTAGTCGTCTGACTCGAGCCCCATAAACCACCTGACCGTGCCCACTATGGCATAGTGACACTCTCAACCCGCTAAAGCGGGTAAGCTTCTTATCGAGTAACATGGTTAAGGGAGTACGCCACACATCCGCCTATGGCCGATTCCCGGAAGGCCCACCGCCAGAAGCGGTTGACCTTGGGTATACCGGCCCGACAAGACCACCCGATGAGGTTCTCGCAATGAAGACTAGACATCACGGTGACTCACTGCTTATATAGCCGTTCTGGGCCGCGTTGCCTCCTCCCCCTCAGCCCATCTCTGCGGGAAGAGTTCAGGTTGCCACACGCCAATTGAGCGCACTACTTACACGAAGCGCGCGGCTAGCACCAGATAGAGACGAGAACACAATGCCGAAATTTCGAACCTCCAAGCTCGCCGGTGCGATCAATATCTTTAACCCGCGACTCTTTGACCGTATCTCGCTGGCGGCCTTTCTTGCTTGGGTGGGACTCGGCTCTGATGCGCTTTCATCCAGCGCTTACGGTCCGCCTGCGCTCTATGCCGTCCTTCGCGGTCACGAATATCTATCCGTCATTCTAGCTATCGCCATCCCCTTAACCGTCTTCATTATTTCGGCCGGCTACAAGCAAGTCATTGCGTTATTCCCGGAGGGCGGAGGTGGGTACCACACTGCCACCACGCTGCTTGGGTCACGCGCCGGGCTCGTCAGCGGCGCGGCACTGATCGTTGATTACATTCTGACGGCGGCCGTATCCGTCGCATCTGGAACGGATGCTGTCTTGAGCCTAGCGTCTCCGTCTTTGTATGGCGACCGCCTGCTACTCGACATCGCGGTACTGCTGTTCATTGTTTTCCTCAATCTGCGGGGCATGAAGGATTCCATCAAGATTTTACTGCCGATATTTCTGGCCTTTGTGCTGACCCATGCCGTGGTCCTAGGATTCGGTCTGTTAAGCCACGCCGAATCGCTACCCGCACTTGTCAGCCACACGGCCTCCGGGATCACAAAAGACCACCGCGCCTATGGGTGGATTTTTATTGTCGCGCTCCTTTTCCGAGCGTTCAGCATGGGTGGTGGTACCTATACCGGCCTTGAGGCCGTCGCCAATGGCGTGCACATCATGCGCGAGCCGCGGGTCGACACGGCCCAGCGCACAATGACCTATTTGGCGGTATCCCTCTCGCTCGTCGCGAGCAGCCTGATTTTGCTCTACCTTATGTACCACGTTCAGCCGCAAGCGCATGAGACCCTGAACGCGAGCCTGTACCGCGCCATTACAATACACTGGCAGTGGGGCCACATCGCCCTAGGGCCTGCCGCGGTATTCCTAACGCTCATCACAGAGGGGTTATTGCTGTTTGTGGCCGCCAATACCGGCGTCATAACCGCCCCTATTGTCATGGCAAATATGGCCGTCGACCGCTGGCTGCCAAAACGGTTTTCCTATCTATCGGACAGTTTCGTCAGTCGTAACGGCGTCTTGCTGGTCGGTTTTTCTGCTATCGCGATCATGGTCATGGCGCGCGGCCACGTCGGTATCCTAGTGGTGCTCTATAGCATTAACGTCTTCATCACCTTCGCCCTGACCATGGCGGGTCTTACGAGGCATTGGTATAAGACACGCCGCACCCAGGAGAGCTGGCGAAGCAAGATTTTCATAAGCACGGTCGGCCTTATTGTAACCGCGAGCATTCTTGTCATCACCGTCTATGAGAAATTCGATGGCGGAGGCTGGTTTACGCTACTCATCACGGCACTCCTGATCTTCATTAGCGTGAGAATTTCTCGTCATTACAAGGCGCTCAAGGCTGCGCGTCTCTCGTTAGACGACGTCATGGCAGATCTGATTCCACCAGCAGATGCGCCCATCCACCCCATCATCCCCGTGAGCCCGAACGAAAGAACGGCAGTATTCTTTGTCAATGGTTTCGATGGTCTTGGCATTCACACCTACCTGAGCGTCAAGCGGATGCTGGGCGATTACATAAAAAACTATGTCTTCCTTATGGCAGGCGTCGTGGGCGAGGCGGAATTTAAGGGCATCGAAGCAGTCCAGCATCTGCGCACGGCGACCGAGGCCCAGGCGAATCGTTACCTGGCTATGTGCCGCAACCATGATGTGGCAGCGACATGGTTTACCGCCTACAGCACTGACCGGCGGCTTGCCATGCTGGAGCTAAGCCAAGCGGCTATAGAGGCATTTCCGCAGAGTCTATTTTTCTCGGGGCGCCTAGTAGACCCTGCCCTCCAGACTCGTTTTCGCTACATTCTTCATGACGACATTGGCTTTGTCATTCAAGATTACATCGAGCGAGACGGGTTCACGATGACGATCGTCCCGGTCAACCTCCACGGCATCGTCGTGCCCACAACACCGCACTCGCTCGACATCTATAGCCCACTGAAGGAACCGCCAGCCGATGAGGGTCAGGTCCCTTAGGGCAGCTATGGGCCACATCGCCCGGGCCCCTGATCCGACCCCTGGCGCGAGCCCCTGCACAGCAAAGAGATCAGCGGATGCTTACCTCCTATGGCCCGCTGGAAGAGCTCCCGGGTGACGTCGGTCGACATGGGTCCACCCACTGGTGGACATACCGACCTCGAGCACCCACCCTACTTGACCTATCGGCTGGGCCGTTCGGGGGCTAGTCCGCAGGATGCCGCTTTCAAAAGCGGTCGAGCAACACCGTCTCTTCGCGCGGGAGTGATCCCCCTCGCGGCCTAGGTTCTTTGGTCCCTTTGCCGATGGCCACAAACAACCCGATCACATGCCCTGCCGGTAGATTGATAAGTTTTGCGACCTCGTCGAAATCCGACAAGTCCATTGGACAAGACTCATAGCCTAGCGACCTTGCTGCCAACATCAAAGTTTGGGCCGCAATGCCACACGAACGCATGGCTTCGTCACGCTGTACCATCTCGCGCCCACGATAATATTCGTCGATGGCAGCTACCATACCTTCGCGTACGTCGTCGGGTGCATTTCTCCAGTATCGCTCCGGATTCTTGCTCCAGGCCATGAGATCCGCACAGAGTATGATCAACAAGGAGGCGTCCGTTATTTGTGGCTGCATCCAGGAGACGGTGCGGATTGCCGCTCGCAAGTCTCGGTCCTGCACACGCACAAAGCGCCAATGTTGAATATTAAAGGCGGTTGGCGACAACAGTGCCAACGATAGAAGCTCCTCGATCTGCTGATCCGCCATGATGTGGTTGGCATCAAACCGCTTAACCGCCCGCCGTGTCTCTATTGCCGTCTTAACGTCCATAGTCATCTCCCATTAAGCACTACCGGGCACCATCCTATTCGCATGAGTCCGTTTATGTAAGAATGCACATTTATGTCAGGTAGTGACAGTTTGTATACTGAGGGGCGCGCATGCGACATAAGCGTTACGATTGCGATTTTGGCTGCCCGGTCGAGGCCTGCGTCGAGGTCATCGGCGGCAAATGGAAGGGCGTGATCTTGTTTCACCTGGTGGGTGGCACCAGGCGATTTAGTGAGTTGCAGCGCCTTATGCCTGCCGTCACTCAGCGGATGCTGACACGACAGTTGCGGGAGCTGGAGGCCGACCAAATCATTAAACGCAAAATCTACCCAGAGGTCCCGCCCAAGGTGGAATACTCGCTCACGGCGTTCGGCAAGACATTGACGCCGGTACTGCACACCTTACAGACCTGGGGCACAGAATATCTAGGGCGCATTACTCAGATAAGACGAGCCAGCGAGTGATGTCGCGGCGTCCTGAAGCGGATCGAGCCCAAACCCCGGGGGGCGCTTAGCTTAAGGCGTGCAACGGGTGGGGACGCGGCCGCCGCACACCAGCGACCGCCGGGACTCCTAGAGATTTGTCGAAGTGCGGACCGGCAATGGGCCATCCCACTACCAGTCTGATCCGCCCCAGAGCCGATCGCGCCCGGGTCTTCACGGGGCATCGCCACCACATTGCGTAAACTGCCACGTTGCTGGCTGACTTGCGCTCATGTTCTGGCCTCACGTCCCAAATATAACAGGAACCACTAAACCTCCCCATGTCTAAAGACAGGGGGTTCTAAGGGCGAATCCATCGGGGTCTCCTGGCTCTCGCGTCGCCGCTACAGCATCCAGGCCATGACCGATGGCAAGCCCTCTATCACAAACGACCTGCTCTAACGGTATCGCTACCGTGATTTTGCCAGAAGGCTCAATCTTCGCAGGTTCGGAACGCAGCCACCCCGTTTGCAGCAGCACAGGTTTCTGAGCCGCCCACATCGCTTCGATATGGGATGAGTGATGCGTGTTGCTCATTACGCAGCGGGCAAGGAATGCGGAGTAAATATCCCGCTGCACCACGCCAGAACCATCACCTAACACATGCCACCGCTGACTGAGCGGTTTTTTGGTACATATTTGGGTTATGTGATCGTACTGCGACAGCTTCAGCGACCCGGTGTGCAAATCAACCAATTGGCCGCCGGCACTTTCAGCCTTGCGACGCAATTGTTCAACAAACATTCCTGGTGCTCTGACTTTCACGCTCTTACCATAATTTTTCTGGAAGGCGATATAAGACAGGGTTTCAGACTGGATAACATTACCTAGCCCGAGAATCTGGTTGGCAAGCTCACCATGCGAGCGTTTGCGCTCGGCGGCAAGCTTGCGTTCTAATTCTGCATATTCGGTGCGGATTGCCGTGTAACGTTTCGATGGTGTGAACTTCTGGCCTTTTTTCCATGTCCCGTTAGCGTTAAAACAGTGCGGGTTCGTGGCCCGTTTAGACCTGTCCATGGCGCGTTGCAGCCGGCGGGTTTCTTTCCATGGCTGAACGACGGTATCGCAGAATTTCACCAGCGAGGCGGAATGGTCACCGACCACGGCAATGGTGCTCGGGCCGATGTCCAGGCCGACGATCTCGCCGCAAGCTTGCTCATGTTTTACCGGGGCGACGCCTTCCTGCATGAGTTGCACAAACCA
>DATKTV010000042.1:0-98978 GCA_035530915.1 Acidiferrobacter sp.
AGAAAGCGCCTGCGAGACAGACACATGACCAGGCTTGGGTGATGTCCCTGTCTTGAATTGAATATGGCGGACTATCCGGCCACGCGCCATCACGAGATCGTAACCGTACGCGTCGAATTCGGCACGCAACACCTCGACATCTACAATACCCAGATTCCAGAGAGAACGGAGTGCCTCGCCCATAAAAACGTGCTCGACGATCCGTTCGCGGAGAGTGGAGTGAAGAAAATGCGCCGTAGGGTCCATGGAGGGATTCTAATGTAAGCGATTGAGGAGTGCGACGTGAAGTCGCATAAGGGGCAGTTAAGCCAGTTCTCCCTGAGAAGAGAGCCGGTTGTCCGTCCAACAGCGCCCACCGACACACGCGGCCCAGGAGTCATTCTATCGCGTGAAGATGCCGCCTAATATCTGCGGGATGTCGTAACGCGTGACAGGTGCGGCCCAGCGATCAGGAAGCCAGAAAGCTACCTGCCCGCCCATTCCCTGAATAGCGCGCACCAACACAGCCGTAGCCGTCGCCCCGTCGGCATCATAGTCGCCCGCGATAACGACATGCTCACCCTGCGTAATCGCCCTAGCGAGCCGTTCCGCGGCCTTCTGGAGGTCGGTCAGGGTCGAGAACGAGGGCAGGGCATCCCAAGTGAGCGAAAGGGCGCTGGCGTCCTGTACACGCGCCGCATAGACGCGGGCGAGCACGGGGTGAAGGTCGGCCGGCAAGGAAAGATCCGGGCAGAGAGGGCGGCGGCGAAGGGTGGGCTTTGTCATACCGGGATCGTCGCACGCAAGCGATAAAACGCAAGCCGGAATGTGTTAGGCGCGAGAAGCTGTCTTGCGCGCTTTGCGGGCCAGGTACTCCCAGCACAGGGCGGCAACAATGAAACGGGAGATGAACGGACTGCGATAGCGATGCGATGGCAATGCGTCCGCTATGCGATGGCATTGCGTTTGGATTGCGTCGGCAATGCGTCCGCATCGGTCTCATTCTTGTAAGTCATTGAGTATTATACTAATTCAGTCTCTCCACCAGATCCTTCGCCTCAAATTGGTATATCGCTTCAACATCTGCACGATCTTGGTAAAGGCTTGGGAGATCGAACCGGGGCGTATACCTGATGTTCCCATTCTTACTTCATCCGCTTCGCCAAATCCTCGGCCCGCAAGTGGGTGTACCGCTTCAGCATTTGCATCGACTTATGCCCAGTAATGCTAGAGACCTCCATGGCGTTGAACCCTTGCTTTTCAAAGAGCCGGGAAGTCGCTTCATGACGCATATCGTGCAATCGAATTCCTGTAATGCCCGCCGCCTTACATGCTCGCCGGAAGGCTTGCGAAATAGAATCCGGGCGCATGGACCAGACGGGGCCGCGGGCCTTGGCAGGTAGGGCGCCCAGGACGGCCAGCGCCGCTGGCGACAACGGGATAGTGCGTGGCGTGCCGGTCTTCGTATCCGGAATCAAGAGCGTTCGTGTTTTCCAGTCGACGTGTTCCCAGCGCATGGCCGCAATCTCCCCCCGACGCATCGCAGTCTCGATCGCCCAAGCAATAATGAGGCCGATCTCCCCGCCGTAGACTTGGGCCGCTGAGAGAAGACGGGCGTGCTCGTTGCCGACCAAGCGGCGGTCCCGAGCATTCGCTTGTCGTGGTTTGCGCACGAATTCGGTTGGGTTTCCTAATGATTCCATGCCCCATTCCCGACGGGCCAGGGTGAATAGATGAGAAAGGGTAACGATATAGGCAAACACCGTTCGGGGGCCGACGCCCTCGGCTTCTTTGAGCCTAACGGCCGTCGCGATATCTTTCCCTCGGATACTCGCCATGGGTTGGCGGGCCAGAGGCAGGGCCGCCCACCACCGGACAATCGCGTCTTCGCCCTTTGTGTGTTTGCGGACCACGACCTCGTTTTGGTATCGGTCCAATGCCTCCGCCAGGGTCGTGTTTTCGGCTTCCGCGCGGGAGACAAAAATCCCACGATCCATTTCTGATTCAATGTGTTTCGCCCAAACCTCCGCCTTGGCTCTGGTAGTGAATGTTTTACATTGGATGGGTTGTCCGCGCTTACGAATACGCGCCTCCCACTGAAGGTCGCCACGCTTTCTAATCGACGCCAATTTTTGCCCCTCGAATTACGGTCATGGCTGGGGAGTAAGTGGAGCACAATTTGGAGCAAATAATCAAATAAAGCGGGATTCGGTGCGGTAAGTAGAACGTAAGTGCTTGTTTTTTATGGTGGAGCCAGGCGGGATCGAACCGCCGACCTCCTGCATGCCATGCAGGCGCTCTCCCAGCTGAGCTATGGCCCCTTAACGGGGCGGTACTTTAAGGTGCTAAGTCTCCAAAAGCAAGTGCCGTTTGCAGGCGCGTGAGGCAACGCTCGCGCCCCAACAGCAAGCATGTCACATCGATGGGTGGTGACACGGTAGTACCTGTGACCGCCACCCGCATCGGTTGGGCGAGTTTACCAAAGCTTAGCCCATGGGCCGTAGCGATTTCTTCAATGTGGGCGTGGATCGCCTCGCGATCCCATACTGGGAGCGCTTGGAGGGCCGCGATCAAGGCTGTCAGTGCCGCTTTTGGGGCGCTGGCCAACAGGGCTTGGCTTTTGGCGTCCTTGATCGTCACATGATCTTGAAAGAAGAACAGGCTTAACTCGGCCATCTCCACCAAGGTCTTTGCCCGCTCGCGCTGCGCGTCGACGACTGCGACGAGATCGGGGCCGGAGGCGACATCGACCCCGTGCCCTTCAAGAAACGGTCGCAGGCGTTGGGCGATATCGACTTCCGGCAGCGTCTTTATGTAATGCTGGTTTAGCCATAGGAGCTTCTTCTGATTGATGGCCGCAGGTGCGCTATGGACATCCTTGATATCGAAGAGCGCTACCATCTCCTCACGGCTAAAGACCTCCTGATCGCCATGAGCCCAGCCTAAGCGTACGAGATAATTGATGAGCGCCTCAGGCAGGATGCCGTCGTCATGGTATTGCATGACGCCGACGGCACCGTGGCGCTTGGACAGTCGTGCGCCATCCTCGCCCAAAATCATCGGGATATGGGCATAGGTCGGGGGCGTGGCGTCGAGCGCGCGCAGCATATTGATTTGGCGCGGTGTATTATTTAAGTGGTCATCGCCGCGGATGACGTGCGTAATGCGCATGTCCATATCGTCTACGACGACCGTGAAATTATAGGTGGGCGTGCCATCGCTGCGCGCAATGACGAGATCATCTAACTCGTTATTCTGAAAGACGACGCGCCCTTTGACGGCATCGTCTACCACGACCTCGCCTTCCAGGGGGTTTTTGAAACGGATGACGGCCTCTGGAGATTTTTCGTGATGACAATCGCGACAGCGCCGGCTATAGCGGGGCTTCTCTTTGCGCGCGAGTTGCGTGACCCGCTGGTCTGCCAGTTCCTGCTTGGTGCAGGTGCAGTAATAGGCGTGGCCGTGCGCTAAGAGTTCATCTAGGACCTCGCGGTAACGGTCGAACCGCTGGGTTTGGTAGAATGGCCCCTCGTCATAGTCGAGATTAAGAAACGCCATCCCCTGAAGGATGGCGGCTACGGATTCGGGCGTCGAGCGCTCAAGATCGGTATCTTCAATACGCAGAATGAACTGGCCATCGTGGTGGCGGGCATATAACCACGAATAGAGCGCGGTGCGAGCGCCGCCGATATGGAGATAACCTGTGGGACTGGGAGCAAATCGGGTGCGTATAGGCATAGTGGGTCGCTATGTTACTTAAAAGTGCCAACGAATTCACGAAAGATTCTGATCGGGAGCTGTTTGCGGCGCTCGCGGCCGGGGCGACCGTCGTCACCGCCAACAATCGGTTGGCCCGCCAGATCACGATTTTGTGGGGTGAGGCCGAGCGGGCGCATGGCCGTAGCGCGTGGGAAAGCCCGGATGTATTGCCGTGGACGGCTTATATCCGACGGACCGCAGACGGAGTCCGCGAGGGCCTGGCCACGCCGTTTGCGCCGTTGTCGGATGCGCAGGAACGGTGGTTGTGGGCGGACCTAGTGCAGGCGCGGGACGCGGGATTTTTGTGTAGTGATCAGTCTTTTGGCGATCTCGCCGCCAAGGCCTGGGTCCTGCTGGCCGATTATGGTGAGCCCGTGCCCGCCGGGGACGGGAGCCCAGAGGTCGAGGCATTCGTGGCGTTGGCGCGGGCCTTTACGGATCGGCTGCGTACTATGAAGCGAGAAGACCGGGCGCGTGACGGCGCACGGGTCGTCGCCGCCTTGCGAGGAGGCGCTCTGGCGCCCCCGGTGATGCTCGCGTGGGCGGGGTTCCAGCGCCTGACCCCGATCCAGACCCAGGTCAGTGACGCCTGTCTCGCCGCCGGGGGCGCGGTGACGATTTTGGGGCTACCGAGGGGTCAAGCGGAGTTGCGAGCCCGCGTCTTCCCGACTGTCGAAAACGAGCTGACTGCGGCCTTGTTGTGGGCACAAGACGCCCTTTCGCGCAACGCCGACGGGCGCTACGCGATCGTAGTCCCTGAACTGGAGCGTTACCGTTTGCCGATGATGCGCATGGCCGATGAGGTCTTTGCGGCCACGACTCCGGCCGGCGTGCGCCCCTATGAGTTCTCGCTCGGCGCGCCATTGGCAGACGCCCCCGTAGTCAGCACGGCCTTACAGGTATGGCGCCTGTTGCAGGGCCCACTGGCGGCGATGGACGCCGCCCGGCTCCTGCAGTCGCCGTTCATAGCCGGGGTCCATAGCCCGCGTGCGGTGTGTGCCCGGCTCGCGTATAAGGCCCTCGACGGCGGCGTGTCTCTGGGGTTGCAGGACATGGCCGACTTGGCGCGGTCCTTGGAAGCGCGGGACTGGTCGGCGCTGCTGCTGACCTTAAAGCGGCGAGTGCGGGCGTGGCCTCGGCGCGCGCGACCCAGCGTTTGGGCCGGTCTTGTGATGGATGCGCTCAGTGTTCTCGGCTGGCCGGGGCGTGCATCGTACGCCGAATACCAAGCGGTCGCCGCGCTGCGCGATGTCCTAGAATCGGTCGCCGGGCTCGATGCCGTGGCGGCACCGATGTCCTATGGTCTCGCGATCACGACGATTCAGGCGGCTCTGGTCGAGCGGGTCTTCCAGCCGGGAGGGGAGGGGGAGGCGCGGTTACAGATCATGGGGCCGCTTGAGGCCGTGGGGCTGCCGTTTGCCGGGCTCTGGGTGGCCAACCTCCATGACGGCGTGTGGCCGACGATGCGCCAGCCCCACCCGCTGTTGCCACTGGCCTTTCAGCGAGAGCACCACTTCCCGCATGCCCATCTGGAAGACGACGTGCATTATGCCGAGGCCCTGACCGAGTATTTTGCCGCCGCGGCACCCGAGGTGTATCTGAGTGCCGCCCACCATGATGGCAAGGATCCGCAACGGCCCAGCCGTTTGCTGGCGAACTTTGCTCCTGAGGTGGGGGCCGCGCCGGTTTTTGTCGGGCGTGCCGGCCGCATATTTGCGGCGCGGTCTCCCCTGGAGCAGATGCCGGAGGGCTCGGTGCCGTTGGCAGCACCACGGGCGAGAGGCTATGGAACCGGGCTCTTTGCGGCGCAGGCCAGCTGCCCGTTCAAGGCCGCGAGCCAGTATCGCTTGCAGGCCGAAGCCTTGGCACCGCCTACCTACGGTTTGTCGGCGGCGGCTCGTGGCGGGGTAGTGCATGCCGCCCTAGAGCAATTGTTCCAGGCGTTGCCGGATCAGGCGACGCTGACGGCACTCTCTTCGGACGAGAAAGAAGAGCGGATCAGCGCGGCGGTGGCCCATGCCATAGCGGGCGCTGATCGAGACTATGGCGCCTTACCGAGGGCCTTTGTGGCCCTCGAGGTGCGGCGTTACCAAGACTTAGTCCGGGACTTTCTGGTCTTGGAGGAGAGTCGGCCGCCGTTTAGCGTGCGCGCCTGCGAACAGGAAGTGGATTTTCCGTGCGGGGATATCACGGCCCGGGTGCGCATCGACCGCGTCGACGAGGTGGCCGGCGGGCTTGTCTTGATCGATTACAAGACGGGCAAGCCGCCGGTGCTCGATCTGACGTCCGAGCGGCCGGTCTACCCTCAGTTGCTGGTCTATGCCACCGCGTTAGGCGAGGACGTGGCCGGGATCGCGTATGCGGCGCTGTCTCCGCGCGGATCTTATTATAAGGCCTGGGTGAGGGCCGCCGATCTTTTGCCTGGTGCCATGGTCGTGCCCGAGTGGGAGTCGCAGGTCACGGCGTGGCCGGTGATTTTAAGGCGGCTTGCCGATGAGTTTAGCGTCGGGCGGGTGGCGGTCGCCCCCGAGGCGGGTGCGTGTGATTATTGCGGTCGTGAGGGTTTCTGCCGCATCGGGGAGCGGGGTCGAGATGACAACGGATGAGAGTGCGCGCGTAGCCGCGATCGACCCTACGCGCTCTTTTGTGGTCCAAGCGCCAGCGGGATCTGGGAAGACTGAGCTCTTAATTCAGCGCTACTTGGCGTTGTTGGCGCGCGTAGAAGCGCCCGAAGAGATCGTGGCCCTGACCTTTACGCGCAAAGCGGCCGAAGAGATGCGCGCCCGGGTTCTCGGGGCGCTCGCCACAGCCTTTGGGGAGCAGGCCATGAGCGCGCACGACCGAAAGACCCAGGCGCTGGCGCAGGCGGCCGCAGAACGTGCGCAGGCGCGCGGCTGGTTCTTGGCCGATTGCCCCGGCCGCTTGCGCATTCAGACCTTCGACGCCTTGTGTGCGCAACTGGTGAATCAGTGGCCAGCGGCGGCCGGTGCCGGGGTGTCGTTTTCGGTCACGGAGACCCCTTTGGACTTGTATGCCGAGGCCGCCTGGGGGACCTTCGGTCAGATCGAGCAAGCGGGCTCGGTGGGGGCCGCCTTGGCCGACCTGTTGCCGGCACTGGGCAACGATATCGATAAGTTTGTAAGCTTGGTCGGTGCGCTCTTGGAGCGGCGCGAACAATGGTTGCCGATTCTTTTGGGTAGCGTCGGCCACGACCCCGATCAATCGCGACTCCGGCTGGAGGCGGCGTTCGTCCATCAGGCGCTAGATGCGATGGCGCGGGCCCAGGAGTTTTGTCCCGATGGGGTACTAATCGCGGCCTGCTCGTATATGGAGGCCCAGACCGGTGACAGTCAGTGGCACGCCGCAGCGCTTCGGGGGGGTGGTGAAGCAGCCTTAAGACTCTGGCAGCAGTTGGCAGATGGGCTTTTGACCGCCAAGGGCGAGTTTCGCAAGCGCTTCACCGGTTGGCCCAAAACGCTTGGCCCCATGACCGACTTCCGGGCACAACTCGAAGGCCTTCCTGACCTAGCGCAGGCCTTGGCCGACGCGCGGGCCTGGGGGCCGTGCGTCTATGGCGAGGATCAGTGGCGGCGACTTTCGGCATTGATTCGTATCCTACCGGCGGCGTCGGCCGAGCTGTTGTTAGTTTTTGCTCGGCACGAGCAGTGGGATTTCACCGAGGTGGCGCTGAGAGCCTTGCAGGCGCTCGGGTCGGAGAGCGAGCCCACCGATGCGGCCTTACGATTCGACAGCAGACTGCACCACCTATTGGTAGATGAGTTCCAGGATACCTCGGTTTTGCAATACCGCCTCTTGGAGCGCCTCACGGCCGAATGGACCTACGGCGATGACCGCAGCCTCTTTGTCGTGGGTGATCCGATGCAATCCATTTACGCATTCCGCAAGGCCGAGGTCGGCCTCTTTCTGCGGCTGGCAACCGATGGACTTGGCGCATGGTCGCTGGAGCCGTTGACGCTCACGGCCAATTTCCGATCGCACAGCGAGTTGGTCGATTGGGCCAATACAGGTTTTGGAACCATATTTCCACGCCATTTCGAGGCCGATACCGGGGCCGTGCCGCACGTCGCGGCAACTCCGGCCAGGGGGCCTGGCGGGGCGGCGCGGATGCACGCCCTTCAGGATGTCGATCTCGCAACCGAGGCCGAGTATGTGGCGCAACTCGTGCGCGACGTGCGGGCCGAAGACGCCCATGCGCGGGTTGCCATTCTGGTTCGTAGTCGCCGCCATGGCCACGCCATCGCCGAGGCCTGTCACCGCGCGGGCCTGCGGTTTTCAGCGGTCGATCTCTATAGCCTGACGGCCCGGCCGGTGATTCTCGATCTGCTGGCGCTTACGGAAACGCTCTTGCTGCCGGGTGCGAGGCTAAGTGCATTGAGTTGTCTACGGGCACCTTGGTGTGGCCTGGAACTCGCCGATATTTTGGCGTTATGCGAGGGGGACCAGCGCCCGATCCTGGATCTCCTCGAAGATGAGACGCGGACGGCATTATTGAGCCCGACCGGACAGTTGCGGGCGCAGCGATTGCGTGAGGTCTTGGCGCACGCCGACATTGGTCGGGTCCGAGTCGCCCTGGCGACCCGGGTCGAGCAGGCGTGGCTCGCCTTAAAGGGACCGGCTACGCTGGATTCCGAGGGCGATCTTTTGGAAGCGGAGGTCTTCTTTCGCACACTCGCAGATCTTGAGCGGGCCGCCGAGGTCGATCTTTGGTCCCTGCGCGAGCGTCTCGACGGGCTGTATGCGCCCCCGGACCCCCATGCCGACGATCTTCAGATATTGACGATCCATAAAGCCAAAGGGCTCGAATTCGATGTGGTCATCTGTCCATGTCTGGGACGCAAGACAGGCTCCGACCAGCGCCCCTTATTGTTGGCGCTTGAGGCGACGATTCGCGAGGAGCCCGATTTTTTGTTAGCGCCACTCAAGGCCGATGGTGAGGACGCCGACGCGCTCTACGATTGCCTCTGGGGCATGTCAGCGCGCAAACGGCAACATGAATTGGGGCGGCTTTTGTATGTGGCCTGCACCCGGGCACGGACCGCCTTGCATCTCGTCGGTCATTGCAAGCGCAAGGGCGACGACTGGCGTCCGCAGGCGCTGCTCGGCGTGTTATGGCCGGTGGTTGCACCGGCGTTCGAGAACCCGATAAAAGATCCCGGACGGAGCCTATCGCCAGCGCTGGTCGACCAAGGGGGCCTCAGGCGCTTAAGGTCGGAGCCGCTGCTTGGGGTCACCGACGCGCTCCCAACCGTCTGGGTCCCCGCCGAGGAGCCGCCCGAGAATCTGGTGTTTGATTGGGCGGGGGCGTGCATTCGTGTGGTCGGCGTCGTAGTCCACGCCCTTTTCGCGCAGCTTGCGCATCAAGAGTTGCCGCTGGCGGGGCCCGTACCCGAGGCCCTGAAGGCGCGGGCGGGCAGCTTGTTGCGCGGTCATGGACTTCATGGGCCGGAGTGGGAGGAGGCGCAACGCCATGTGGTGGCGGCGCTGGAGCGTACCTTGAGCGACGCGCGCGGCCGCTGGATTCTTCAGGCCCATACGGATGCCCAGAGCGAGCGTGGCTTGAGCGGGCTGGTCGATGGTGAGCTGCTGGCAGTCCGGATCGATCGCAGCTTTGTGGATAGCGATGGCGTTCGTTGGATTATCGATTATAAGACAAGTCGCCACGAGGGCTCAGACAAGGAGTCTTTCCTCAATCAGGAACAGGCGCGCTATACACGCCAGCTTACGACGTATGCTCATCTTTTTACCCAACTCGATCCGAGGCCCGTGGAACTCGCGTTGTATTTTCCTTTGCTGACGGAGTTTCGTCATTGGCGTTATCAGGGGTTACAAACGCCTGGGTGAGGCGCGCTGGCGCGCGGCGGATCCAGGGCGCGGCGTTAGGAGTCGTGGACACTTTGGGGCAGGAACGGACGCCGTCGAACCGCGACGAGGTGAGTGCCTTGGCGGGGACACCACCGGTGTGGGCGGGGCAGGATGGATAGCGGGACTACTGACGCCGCGCTTGTTGGTGGCTTCTGACTTATTAATGCTTGGCGATCATCCCAGTATCGTACGCACAACGGGCTGATGGGGTCTCGGGCGGGGCCAGAGTTCGCGGTGCCCATAAAGCCTGGCGAGGATGTCGCATGACCCTCATGCCATGCTTTGTTCGCACGGTCCTCGCTATGGGCAGCCCCTATCGCTAATCTCGTGCTTTTAAGGAAAAGGTAGCGCTATGATGTTTACGCGATTGCCAAGAAGGTCGGCACGCAGTGTCAATCAGCGGGGCATGGGCCGCCGGTTATCGCTTATGGCGCATCAGCCATTACCGGCGTAAGCATGCCCAAGGCCAAACGTTTACGGACAGCGCTACCGAAGGACGCGACTGCGGGCCAGCGGGAGGCGTTTGCGCAGCTCGTGTCGTTCTGCACGGGCGCGGAGAGCGGCCCCGCGAGCCAGATATTGTCGGGTTACGCAGGGACCGGTAAGACCTGGCTTATCACCCATTTAGTTCGCGCTTGTCGCGTGCGGCGGCTACGCATTGCGGTATGCGCCCCGACTCACAAGGCAGTATGCGTGATCGCGGCCAAGCTCAAGGAAGACGGCACGGCCCCGACCTGGATAGGCACCCTGCATGCCTTGCTTGGGCTCAAGCTAAAGGAAGGCCCAGAGGGCACGATGCAAGTCGACCTTGATCGGAACCCCAGAGGGACCTATTTCGAGGATTACGATGTCGTAGTCATAGACGAAGCGAGCATGGTCGGCTTGTCGTTGTTGTCGTTTATTGAGCGCTTTTCTCGCGGCGGTCACCCGCGCATCCTCTATGTCGGTGATCCGGGCCAGTTACGCCCCGTCGAGTCGGAGGCCGCCGCCGACCCTGATGAGCTGGCGGGCCTTGGTGACGAAGGCGAGGGATCTCGCCGTGAGCCGCCGATATTTGGTCTCGTGCGCACCCGGCATCATCTGCCCGAGATCGTCCGCCAAAAATCCACGGGGCGGGTCCATCCAATCGTCCAGTTCGCGCAGGAGGTCCGCCGCTACATCGAAGGCGAGATCGATGAGGTGTTTCATCCAGTCGCCATCCAGGCCTACGTTACCGCGCACAGCGAGCTCCTAGGCGGCGGGGTCCGCTTGGCGCGCGCGGCTGAGATCGGGGCCGGGGCAGTGTCGTTGCGCGCTCGCAGACCCCATAAAGATATTCGGGTCGTCGCGTGGCGCAACCGGGTCGTCGATACCCATAATCGGTTTATTCATCGCGGGCTCTCGTCTTTGCATGCCATAGACGCGACTACGGAGGCCTTGGCCGCGCCATTCTGGCCCGGCGAGATCCTTGTGGCCCGTGAGGCCTTATTTGGTTTTCGCCCGATTGCCCATATTGTGGAGTGTGATGCCAAGGTCTGGGAACAGGCCTTGGCGGCGCATGCCGGTGCCGATGGTGACCAGGGCGGCCGCCGGGGTACGCTTACCAATTTGGTGGCAAACAATACCGAACTGGTCGTCGAGGCCTGCGTGCCCATGCCCCATCCCTATCTCGGCATAGCGAGCTGGCAAATCGTAGCGCGAATGCCGGACGGCGAATCGGTCGAATTTTTTGTTGCCGACGATGCGCGCGATCACCAAGAATTGACTCGCCGAACCTGGGACGACTACCGAGCGGCGCGTCGTCGGACGGCCCAAGACTTTCAGCGGGCATGGGCGGTGACCCGTGCGTGCGCGCCAGCCATGCACGCTTATGCCATGACCGCGCACAAGGCGCAGGGCAGCACGTTTCACTACGCGCTAGTCGATGTCGCCGATTTGTATGGCATGGTGAAGGTATCTGGTGCCGAAGACTACCATCGTGCCCTTTATGTGGCGGTGACCCGAGCCTCTGAGAGGGTGTGGTTGTGCACCTAAAAGCCGGCTTATCGACTGGGAACGCGCAAGCCCGTGCTTCTTTCAGAAAGACCGGGCTTGCGCATAGCGGCCGCTCCGAAAAAACGTGAGCTGGCGCGATGGGGCCAGTTTGGACCTGCAGATATGTTTTGATAACGGGCGCGTGGTCATCCTTTCTTCCTCATTGCTTTTTGCCCGTGTCCTTACTGTACTGTCATTGGTAAGGAATAAAGGATTCGACCTTGACCATCGAAGCCACACTGACCAGCAAGGGCCAAACAACCATCCCTAAGGAAATTCGGGACAGTCTGCGTATGAAGGCTGGGGATCGAATGACCTTTACGCTAATGCCGGATGGCACTGTTGTCCTGCGCCTGAAAAGGACAAGCGTGACCGAACTGGGGGGCACGCTGTACAAAAAAGGACGGAAGCCCGTTTCTGTTGACCAACTGTCACGCTGATGCTTGGGATCGATACCAACGTTCTTGTACGTTTTCTGGTTCGGGACGACGAAGCCCAGTTTGAAAAGGCGCGCAGGTTGATCAAGCATGAGGTTTCTGCAGGTCGTCGTGTCTTCGTGAGCCAGTTGGTTATCATGGAAACAGAATGGGTGCTACGCAGCCGATATGCCGTGCCGAAGAGTCAGGTGATCGCGGCCTTGTCTGGCTTACTCGATGCCGCTGATGTTCAAATTGAAGATGAGCCGACTATTGAGCAGACGCTTTTCACCTGGAAGGATACCGCGGCCGATTTTGCCGATTGCCTGATCGGTGCCAAAAATCGACGGCTAGGATGCCAAGCGACCGCTTCCTTCGACTCGAAGGCATCTAGGTTGCCGGGCTTTGTTGGTGTCTAACTATTCCGGCTTTTCCCAAAGTAGGGGTTCGAACAGTTCACTTGAAATCTATCCATAACTAACTTATACCGTTCATTATGGATAGGTATGTAGCGATAGGCGAAGCCTCTGTAGCGCTGGGCGTGTCGATTACGACGCTGCGGCGCTGGGAAGCTGAAGGCAAGTTGATACCTGATCGTTAACACCACGAAACGCTGTAGGGATTCGGCGTCTTCAGGAAGCGTCTTGGTGGTCTCATTCATGGCAACCATTATACGATAATCGAATCGATAATGCACCCCCATGGCCACGCTTTTTGTTAGGAAACCCGCTGATACACCAAGGACGGATGCGGCTTCATGAGCGTGATGTCATAGCCTGCGAGCAGCCACTGAAGCTGGTCTTCCGAGAGCGTCAACACCGCATCGGAGACCTTGCGCGGCCAGGCGAAGCGCGCCGCCTCCAGGCGCTTGACCCACAGCGCAAAGCCGGTCTGGTCCCAATAGAGGATTTTGACGCGGTCACGCCTGCGGTTCGTGAAGGCAAAAAGGGCGCCGGTCAAAGGCGACAAGGCCATCTCTTGCTCCACCCGCATAGCGAGCCCGTCTATCCCCACCCGGAAGTCTATGGGCTCGCGGTGCAGGTATACGGCCGGGGGGTCTTGAAACATGCGCATGGGGATCAGGCCTCCAGGGCCATAAGGGGGGCGGCCACCCACGCCGGGGGCACCGCAGATGACAACGTCATCGTGGCCTGGCCGACTATGAGCGTGACCGTATCACCCACGCAGTGGGGGCCGCCTGGTTTGGGGCCGATCGGTGCCTGCAAACCCCGGGGTGTGACCGTCACCGGCACGAAGGTTGCGGCGGCTGGGGTGGGCTTTGGGTCTTGCCCCCGACGGCTCGCCGAACGCTCGCGGAGCTCCAGGCTGCGCCGATAGAAGTACACCAGCCGCAGGCCATGCCGGGCGCAGAAGTCGCGCGCGCTCTCTGCGCTTGCCTCGTACTCGGCAAAGAGCTCTTGCCAGGCTTCATTACTGCGGATCTTCGCCTTCCATCCGTCTCCATCAATATGATGGATCGGAGCGTAAGCGACTTAGGGGATCACGGGCAGGGTGCGGTTGCTGGAGCGCTTAGTACGCCAGGCCAAGCTGGCACTGAATAGCGGGTGCAAGTCCCGCACGGAGCAAGGGTGAGCCGCCCACTCCGGCCCCAAGCTATGCGCGGTCCTGGGTAACCAGGGACGTGAAGTGTTAGTCGGGGAGTCCGTAGGCGAGGTATTGAGCCACGAAATACATCAATTCGGGGTGCCGACGCTGTTAAGCGAAGCGGAAGGCCACGGTGAAGCCAGACGATACGGTGAGTCGGGTTTCATACCCCGCGGGGTCGGAGACCCTCAGCATGCGGAGACGTTCAGTGTACGGAACCTGGGAGGCCCCCGTCGGCCTCTGAGCGAAGAGTTTTTTTGGTCGCACAGAGCGACACGGGAACCCCGGTGGGGATACGCCGTGTCGGACGGTGGGGGAGTCGGACAAGGTCGTAGTACCGAGGAAACCTATGAACAAGACAGAGAAACCTGAGGCGGAATGGGTGGAGGGAAGGACCTTGACCAAGAGGAACAGCCAACACGATGCCGGTGCCCGGGCTCAGAACCGGAATAGCACTACGTCACGTCTGCTGGCTGTGCGCAAGGCAGCAAAGAGAGATAAGGCCCGACAGTTCACGAGCCTCATGCACCACCTGACCATCGACCTATTGGAGCAGAGCTTTCGGGCCCTGTCCCATCAAGCGGCGGCTGGGGCTGATGGGGTCACGTGGGCGGAGTACGAAACGCAGCTCAGAGTGAACTTGGAACGGCTTCACCTAAGGGTACAAGACGGGACCTACCGCCCGCAACCGGCGCGGCGGGTACTGATCCCCAAGGAAGATGGGAGCGAGCGACCGCTCAACATCCTCTGCCTGGAAGACAAAATCGTCCAGCAGGCGGTGGTGACGGTTCTCAATGCCATCTATGAAACCGACTTCCTAGGATTCTCTTACGGGTTTCGTCCCGGTCGGGGTCCGCACGACGCGCTCGATGCCCTGATCGTAGGGATCGAACGCAAGCCGGTGAATTGGGTATTGGACATGGACATTCGGAAGTTCTTTGACACTGTCAAACACGGATGGCTACTCCGATTCCTACAACACCGTATCCAGGATAGGCGTCTCTTGCGCCTTCTGCGCCAGTGGTTGAAGGCCGGCGTGTTGGATGAACATGGCCACCGAGTCTTGGGCACGATCGGCACCCCGCAAGGGGCGGTCGTCTCGCCACTCATGGCCAATGTTTACCTGCACTACGTCTTTGATCTCTGGGTGCAGCAATGGCGTAAGCGCCAGGCCCGGGGAATTATCGTGGTGGTACGGTACGCCGACGACGTCGTCGTGGGGTTCCAAAACCCTGATGACGCCAGTCGCTTCCGGCGCGAGATTGAAGTCCGTTTTCAGGAATTCGGTCTGGCAGTCCACCCCGACAAGACCCGGCTGATTCGTTTTGGCAAGTTCGCCCATGAGCAGACCAGGAAGCGGGGCCTCGGCAAACCTGAGACCTTCAACTTCCTGGGCTTTACGCATATCTGTGGGGTGAGCCGTCAGGGACGATTCTTGATTCACCGCAAAACGCGGAGAGATCGCCTACAGAACAAGCTCAAGGCGCTAAGCCAAGAGCTGAAAAAGCGCCTTCACCAACCTGTTCGTGCCACGGGCCTATGGCTCCGTAGCGTCGTTCAAGGCCATCTGAATTATTATGGTGTCCCCTTGAACGGTGCCGCTCTGAGCCTTTTCTGCTACGAGGTACGGTTTCGTTGGTACCGGGCGCTCTGTCGGCGCAGTCAACGCAAGCGACTGAACTGGGAGCGTTTCGGCAAGATCGCGGATCACTGGATACCGAAGGCTACCATCGTGCATCCTTACCCTTATAAACGCTTTGACGCCAAATACTCAAGGTAGGAGCCGGATGCGTTAGCAGCGCCTGTCCGGATCTGTGCGGGGGGTGCCGAGAAATCGGCATTCCTACCGCGACCGATCATGGATCGGGGGATCGCCACCGAGGCGAATCTGCCCTGGCTGAAAACACAGGGATATCGCTATCTCGTGGTCAGTAGGGAGCGCACCTGTCAATTTGATCCGGAACAGTCCGTAGCGGTCACGACGGCCCATGCCGAAACCCTGCAGATTCAGCGGGTACTCAGCGAGGATGGTGAGGAGGTGCGTTTGTATTGCCACTCGCAAAGCCGGGAGCAAAAAGAAATCGCCATCACTGCCCGCTTCGTCCAACGCTTTGAAGGCGGTTTGGCCAAGCTTTCTGCGGCACTGCAAAAACCGCGCGGCGAAAAACACCGCGATGCCATCATGGCGCGCATTGGTCGTCTCCAGGAACAGAGTCATGGCATTGGACAACATTATCTGGTCACCGTGACGCCCGATCCGGAAGACCCACAACGGGTCCAGGCCATTTCCTGGGAGCAGAAACCCAAAGGCGGTTCCCTGTTCACAGACCCGGGCATCTACTGCCTGCGCAGCAATGAAACCACTTGGGACGAGGCCACTCTGTGGCGCACCTATACCCTACTGACCGACATCGAGGCGGTCTTCCGGAGCCTGAAGTCAGAACTTGGCTTACGTCCGGTGTACCACACCCGCGAAGACCGTGCCGAGGGGCACCTGTTCATCACCGTACTCGCCTATCAGGTAGTCCAGGTGATCCGCGCACGTTTGCGAGGTCATCGCTTGCACCATGGCTGGTCCCGTTTGCGCGAGATCCTCAGCGTGCAGCAGCGGGTGACGGCCACCTTCCGTTAGCGTGATGGGCGCACTCTGCATGTACGCAAGGCAACCGTACCGGATCCAGAATTGCGAGAGATTCACACCATGCTCAACCTACCCAGTAACCCCGGAGGCATCAAAAAACAGACCATTTAACCCATAACGACAGGTTTGTAGTGCCACTCGCCGATTTTGTGTGTCGCAACTTCCGGTAGTTATTGAGGAAATCTTGTGCCGTGTCAAATATGGGCTAGGGGACGCACATTCAAAAACGCAGGCCTCCATGTTTTAGAGGGTGCCGCAGATGAGAGGGAGTGCTCGCCGCGCCACCCAAAGTTCATAGCACAAATCCCCTGCCTGCCTTGATTTATTGCCTAGCTCACCGGCGCCCGTTCTTTTGATAACCGCCACATCCCAATCACGTCACGTGAATGGTGTTGAGGGACGCTGCGTTGCCATTTGCTCGGCTTACGGACCGTACTTGCGAATACGGCCGACGGCCATCAATGGGCACCGCCGCCAGCACCTGGCCCCGATGTGCCAAACGGGGGCTTGGCAAACCAGATCAGGACAAGCAATCCAATAAAGATCCAGCCCGAGAGCCAGAAAAAGTCGTCGGTAGCCATCAGTACCGCCCGTGATTCCACAAGCCTCATCAGGACCGCTATCGCGGCATGGGCAGACAGCCCATGTCCCTCCAGAATCTTCAGGCTGTGGTGAACCACTGGGTTTTCTGGGGTGAGGTGACTTTGGAGGCGGTCTAGATGAAACGTGGATCGCCTCGCCCAGATGGTGATGCTAAGTGACGTACCAAAGGAGCCAGCCAGCAGACGCATGAAGTTGGACAGACCCGCTGCGCTTGCAACCCGTGACTGGGGGAGCCCGGACAGCACCATGGCGACGGTCGGCACGAAGAAGGTCGCCATAGCCGCGCCTTGGATGAAGCGCGGCCCGATCAGGTGATAAAAGTCGACGTTGATAGGAAATGTGGCCGTCCAAAACGATATCCAAGCGAATATCAAAAACGATATGGTCGTAATGATGCGCAGGTCGAGGCGGTGGATGAAGCGCCCCACAATCGGTGACAAAATGACCGAGAGGATACCGATGGGGGCCGCAGCTAGTCCCGCCCAGATGGCGGTGTATCCGAGGTTGGTCTGCAGCCAGAGCGGGAAGATGACGATACCACCAAAGAACACGAGATAACCCATGCTCATCGCGATGGTACCAACCGTAAAGTTGCGGATTTTAAAAAGCCGCAGATCGACAACCGGATGCTCGTCGGTGAGTTCCCAGGCGATAAAGAAAGAAAGCGCCACGGCGGATACGATGGCGAGTGTGACAATCAGATCCGACCCAAACCAGTTCAGGTCATTGCCTTTATCGAGTAGCACTTGCAGGGCGCCTACGCCGACGATCAATAGGCCGATTCCCACGCCATCGATGGGCACGTGCTGACGGGGCGTTTCCTGGTCCCGCAGTAACTCCCAGACCGCGAACGCTGTGAATATTCCGATCGGAATATTGATATAGAAGATCCATGGCCAGGATATGTCTTGGGTGATATATCCCCCGAGAATCGGCCCGAGGATCGGAGCGACCACGACGGTCATCGACCAGAGTGCCAGCGCGAGCCCCTTTTTGTCGGGGGGATAACTGCGCAAGAGCAGGCTCTGGGACAGGGGGATCATAGGTCCCCCCATGGCCCCCTGAATCACCCGAAAAAGGAGCAGCATCGGGAGGCTGGTGGCAAGCCCGCAGGCCCACGAAGACAGGGTGAAGAGGAGCGTTGCGAAGACGAACAGTCGCACCTCGCCGATGCGACGCGCGAGAAAGCCCGTCATCGGCAACGCGATTGCGTTACTGACCGCAAATGAGGTGATGACCCAGGCACCCTGGTCGGGGCTTACGGCCAGGTTGCCCGCGATTGTCGGTATCGATACGTTGGCGATGGACGTATCCAGGACCTGCATGAAGGTACCGAGCGAGAGCGCAATGGTGATAAGGACCAGTGGCACCTCGGGCGTTTTGGTGGCCATCTAGAACCCTCGGAAGGCACCGTTTTGTTCGAGAATCTTGTGCACGAGGGCTTGTGCCTCGTGCTCGGTGTGCTCATAGACCGTTGTCTGGTATAGAGGTTTGCTGCGCGGGTGAGCGGCCAGCATACGTCCATGCGTATCGTGGATGTCGACTGTGGCGGTGACTGTCAGCCCCACCCGTAACGGGTGATGCTTAAGGAGGGCCATAGGCAGACTTATGCGCACGGGGACGCGCTGGACGATACTGATCCAGTTGCCGCTCGCATTGCTAGGCGGCAAGAGCGCGAACGCCGAGCCGGTTCCGGCGCCGATACCGATCACCCGCCCCTCGAAGCGAACGGCGCTCCCGTAGATCTCGGAGACCATTTGGGTCTTTTGCCCCAGACGGAGCGAGCCGAGATCGTCCTCCTTGAAGTTGGCGGTCACCCAGAGATTATGTAGGGGGACTATGACCATCAGCGGACGCCCCGGCTGAATATGTTGACCGAGTTGAACGTGGCGCTTGGCAACGTAGCCGGTGACCGGTGCGCGCACGGTGCAACGAGCAAGTCGGGCATAGGCGACCTCGACCGCCGTTGCGGCTTGACGCACGCTCGGTAATTGCGCAAGCGGCCCTGATCCGACCTCGTCTGCCAAGGCTTGCGCGCTCGCTTGGGTGGCTAGGTAGCGGGCCTTCAAGGCGGCCGTCTGCGCCACGCTGTTGGCCCAGGTCTCGCGCGAGATCGCGTGCAAAGCGACCAAGTGTCGGCGTCTACGCTCATTGTTGCGGGCCTCTTCGTAGAGGGTATAAGCCGCATGGCTTGTGGCCTCCAGGGCGCTTAGGTGGGCGCGCATCGCCCTGGCATTACGCACCGTGAGCGCCAGCGCGCTGATCGCCGTGTGGAGATGCCAGCGCGCCATGGTGGGGTCTAGCGAAACGACCGGCTCCCCCGCCGATACGAGGTCAGTGTCGTCGGCTGCGATCGACACTACGGTACCGGGTACGCGCGCAGTCAAGGTGACGAGATTGCCGCCCACGTAGGCGTCATCGGTCGTGACATAAAAACGCCCGACCATGGCCCAGTAGCCGAGATAGCCAAGGCCGATCAGACTGAACACGAGCACTAGGCCCGTAAGCGCCAGTTTGCGTTTTTTGATCCGCCGGGCGGCCGTATCTGTTGATGTTTCCATGAATCTCCTGTTGCCGCGAAAGGCCAAAAAAAGCACCGACCTTAGCGCGCGCCGGATGCCGGGGCGTGGTATCCACCCCCTAAGTTTCTGATGACGGCGACCCAGGCCTTAAGGACACCGATCCGAGTTTCGCTCTGGGCATCGCGCGCGGCGAGCACGTCGAGGCGCGCCAAACGCACGGGCAAGGCACCGACGATGCCGGCCGCTTGACGGGCATGAATGAGGGCGAAGGCGTGATCCGCGGCGTTTGATCGGATCTGTGCATCCCGCCATTGGTGGCGGGCGCTGGCGAGCCCCTCGAGGGCGTAGGCGACGTGGTTCGCGGCATGCACGATGGTCGCGTTATAGCGAGCGACGGCCGCGTCATAGCCCGCACGGCTTGCGCTCAGATTGGCGCGCCGCTCGCCGCTGCCAAAAAGCGGGAGATTGATAGCCGGGCCGATGGCGGCGGCGATGTTGGCGGGTCTGATGAGACTGGTAAGCGTAATGCTCTGAAAACCCCAGGCGGCGCCTAGCGAAATATCGGGGTAATACCGGGCACGTGCGGCCGCCCGCCCGGCGATACTCGCCTGCACTTGCCAGTAGCGCGCCTGGATGTCGGGGCGGCGGGCAATGAGGTCGAGCCGGATATGGTGAGGAAAGCTCAAAGCCGGCAGTGGCTCTGTGCGCGGAAGCGCTATGGTGCTGGCAAACTGCGGGCCGCGGCCGAGGAGGGCCGCTAACGCAAAGCGCGCCTGTTGTAGCCGGATGCGCGCAGCACTTGCCGAAAGCCGCGCCTGTGCGAGGCGTGCTTGGGCGTTTTCGTAGTCGATGGCGTTGGCGATACCGGCCTTAAAGCGTGCCTGCACGAGCGACTCTATGCGCCTGCCGACCTGCAAGCGGGCCTCGGTCGCGTGCGCGTGGCTTGCGGCCGAGGCTAGGTCCCAATAACGCGCGGCGATGGCCGTGCTGACGATTAGCCGGACCTCGGCGGCCTCGGCGCGGCTGGCACGGCGTTCGCCGATGGCGGCCTTCAAGGCGGCGTGCTGACGATCCCAGTAGGCCAAATCGTAATGGGCATCCAAACCGAGGTTGGCATAGTTGAAGGTCGTGCCCGCGAACGGCGGCGGAATAAGCCCGGTCGCCGAGGCGCGTTCCCGCTCGACGTCTCCGGTTGCGTCTACGGCAAGCCCGGTCTGGCCTACGGCTACGCGATAGCGATCGCGCGCGGCGCGAGCGTGGGCGAGCGCCACCTGGATGTCGCCGTTGGCACGGAGGCCTTCGGTGATGAGTTGGGTGAGTTCGGGGTCGTGAAATGCGAGCCACCAACGGGTCGCGGGCCAGGCGCCGGCATGGAGGCCGGCCTTGGTCAGGGCCGTGCGCACGGTGGCAAAGGGTGGGGCGCTGTGCCGCGCAATGGCAAGCGGTGTGCGCGGGGCGGGCACACAGCCACTGACAAAGGCCGCCCAGAGTGCGGCGATCGTAAGTCTAGCCCGCGAACCAGGTCGTGCCTCAGCCATGCAGACACGGCCCAGGACATGCAAGGATTGGTGGAGGGGTTGCTTCTTTGAGCATACTATAGGGATCCGCGCGGGGCGACGTCGGTGGCCTTCCCGTCTGATCGCTTAGGCGGGTTTGCGGCGAGTGATCCGATATAACGAAGCAGTTCTTGCCCACAGGAACGAAAGGCCTTTATGGAACGCATATTTTTGGCAATACCCCAGCACCCTTCCCAGGATGATAAAATGAACAGGGCGGCCGCCTCACAGTCTACATCATCGCGCAGGGCACCGGCGGCGCGCGTCATGCTAAGCCGAGTGACGAGCTGGCCCTGCCAGCGCGTCAAGATGTGCTGAAGATGTTGCTGGAAGGTCTCGTCGACCGCGCTCATTTCGGAGATGAGATTATTGAGCGGGCAGCCGAGACGGACCGCCTCGTCATCAAGCGAATTGATGCGGCTGCGGACCACTTCGAGCAGTCCTGTGACCGGATCCTCAGGCAGGCTGAGTGGGGTCAACCACATGGCCTCGATTCGCGCCCCGATGGCCTCGTCGATAACCGCTACGCCGAGGGCGCGTTTATCGGGGAAATGGTGGTACAGGGCGCCTTTAGTGACGCCCGTGCGCGCGAGTATGCGGCTAAGCCTCGCCGATTTGAACCCTTGTTCATGGAACTCCGCGTAGGCGGCCTCCAGCAGCCGCCCCCGCGTCGATAAGCCCCGCGCCCGCATCATGGGGACATTCCATACCGGGCGGTATGGAATGTCAAGCGACGCGGAGGTCGAAGATCAGCACGGCACTTTCGTCTTGGGCGGCTAGCACAATCCCTGACTCTTGCTCTATGCGACAGCCATCGCCCGTAACGAGTGCGAGCGCGCCGATGGTGACCGCCCCCGAGATAACCTGCAGGTAGGCGCAGCGCCCAGGCGCGAGCGCGTGGGCAAGCTGTGTTCCGTGCGCTAGATCCGCTGTGAGTAGGCGTGCGTCTTGATGCCAGTGAAGCCCCGGTTCTCGGTGGTCGCCCGAGGCGATCAACTGAAAACGATCCCGCCGGAGGTCTTTGGCCAGCGTTTGTTGTTCATATTCCGGGGTATAACCGGCGCGATCCGGCCTTAACCAGATCTGGAACAAGTGGACGGGGGTGTCGGTGGAGGCATTGGCCTCGCTATGAATAACGCCGCTTCCGGCACTCATCCGTTGCGCATCCCCCGCGTGGATGATGGAGCCGTTGCCCATGCTGTCTTCGTGGCGCAAGGCGCCGGCCAAGACATAGGTCAAAATCTCCATGTCGCGATGGGGGTGGGGGGCAAAACCGCCACCCCCGCTGATGACGTCCTCATTGATGACGCGCAGGTCGCTAAAACCCATTTCCTGGGGGTCGTAGTAGTCAGCAAACGAGAACGTGTGGTGGCTTGTCAGCCAACCGTGTTCGGCATATCCCCGTGCTTGCGAGGGCCTAATCGTGATCATGATGCTGGGAAGAGCCGCGTGGTGATCCCAGCCACATGCTCACCTTGGAATCGGGCGATGGCAAGCTCGTTGGCGCTTGGCATGCGGCTACCATCGCCACTTGCGATCGTGCCCGCTCCGTACGGGCTGCCACCTGTGATCTCATCCATCTTGGTAAGCCCCGGGCACGAATAGGGGACGCCCACGACAATCATGCCGTGATGAAAAAGGCTGGTATGGAAGGAGGTGATCGTGGTTTCCTGGCCGCCGTGCTGGGTGCCGGTACTGACGAACACGCTGCCGACCTTGCCGACCAATGCGCCGGTGCTCCACAGCGCCCCGGTACCGTCGAGAAAATGGCGCATGGGAGCGACCATGTTCCCAAAACGCGTCGGCGTGCCAAACACAATGGCATCGTAGTTCGCAAGTTCCTGGGGTTCGGCAAAGGGCGCCGCCTGCGTTGTTTTGGCATGCATAGCGGCAAGCGCGTCCGGGGCGAGCAGCTCGGGCACCCGCTTGATGTCGACTGTGGTCTGCGCGACGCTGCGCGCGCCCGCAGCTACCGCCTCGGCCATGCGCTCGACGTGGCCCCATGTGCTGTAATACAAGATCAGGATACGGCTCATATAAACCTCCAGGGGGAAACGCGTTATGATGGCGTATCTAACCCTATGTTGTTACTTTTGGGAAGTAGGTATTTTAAAGTAACTATGGAGACACCTTCTCCCTGTCCAGTCAGCGCGGTATTGAAGCTCCTCGGCGGGCCGTGGACTACGCATGTGCTGTGGGCGCTCCAGACCCACGGGACGATGCGCTTTAGTGTCCTCAAACGCGCGATCCCGGGGATCTCGAGTCGGCTTCTGACGGAGCGCCTGCGCCGGCTTACAGCCGCAGGCTTTATCGACCGCCACAGTCTCGCCACTGTGCCCCCGCAAGTCTCTTATGGCTTGACGGCGCAAGGGCATAGGCTAGGCGAGGTGCTCGCCCAGCTGCAACCGATTGCCACGGAGTGGACCGAACAGCAGTCTTTAACGGATGACGCGCACGCGCACGCGCTCGTGCTCGCGGCCTGCGAGCAGCACTGATGGGCGGCAACGGCGGGCAAAATGAGCAAGGGAGTCGATGATGGGTGCGTCTTTTTGGGGCTCCGCCAGTCTTTTCGGGTTACTGATAGCAGCGCTCGGTATCGTCGTGTGGGCGGCCCAAAGGCAACGATTGGCGATATTGGGCGAAGAGCTACGCCAGGCGCGCGCCGCGCAAGCGGCCAGCGAGGCGGAACTCGGTGCGACCAAGACGCAGCTGGCAGCCGTGAAGTTAGAGCAGGTCAAACTCGAAGAGCGTGTGCGTTACGACCAAAAGGCCCACGAGGATCGATTGGCGGCGGTGCGGGACGCGCAGACGGCCGCGGGCGAGGCCTTCAAAGGCTTGTCGCAAGAGGCCTTACAGCGAAATAACGAGATGTTTTTGAGTCTCGCCCAAGAGCGATTCGCCAATCTTTCGCAGGCGGCGACCGCCGATTTGAGCGCACGCGAGCAGGCCGTAGCGCATCTGGTGAGCCCGGTTCTCGAGCGCCTAAGCAAGGTCGACAGCCTCATGGCCCAAATGGAATTAAAGCGTGAGAGCGCCTACCAGTCGCTCACCGACCAAGTGAAATCCCTGATCGAGAGCCACCTGCCGCTGTTGCATAAGGAGACTGCGAACCTTGTTAAGGCGTTGCGCCAGCCTGCAGCCCGCGGCCGGTGGGGGGAGCTCCAGTTGCGGCGGGTCGTGGAGATGGCCGGCATGTTAGACCACTGCGATTTTGTCGAGCAGGCGCACCGGGAAAGCGATGAGGGCCGCGCGTTGCGCCCTGATCTCTTGGTGCGTTTGCCGGGGGGGCGCTATGTCGTGGTCGACGCCAAGACCCCAGTGGATGCGTATCTGACCGCTATGGAGGCCGAGGATGATGGGGCGCAATCCTTGTCCTTGAAACGCCATGCCGTCCAGGTGCGGACTCACCTGAATCAGCTTGGCAAAAAGGCCTATTGGGAGCAGTTTGCGCAAGCCCCGGAGTTCGTGGTCATGTTCGTGCCAGGGGAGGTGTTCTTTAGCGCCGCGCTGAAGGAGGACCCAGAGCTGATCGAATGCGGCGTGGATCAAAAGGTCATCCCGGCAAGCCCCACGACCCTTATTGCGTTGCTGCGGGCAGTGGCCTTTGGTTGGCAACAGGAGACTATTGCGCGTAATGCCGAAGAGATCGCAGCGCTTGGTAAAGAGCTCTATAAACGCATGAGTTTATTGAGCAGAGGGTGGTCCGACATGGGCGCCAAATTGCGTGGAGCGGTTGAGGCCTACAATAAGACGGTGGGTACTCTTGAGGCGCGCGTGCTCCCCCAGGCACGTAAATTTAAGGAATTGCGGGCCGGGGACGAGAGCGACATTCCGCTTGTGGAGTCATTGGTAGAAGAGCCACGCGCGCTCACTGCCCCCGAATTGGTTTTGCCCCGTGACCCCTAGGGCGTTTTTTGGTACACTGGCGCTCCTTTAGGCTTTATTCGCGTTTTCATGCTCACCTTCTCGTTATAGGACTCCTGTGCTGTCGACAACCCAACTCACCATGCAGTTTGGCGCCGTGCCGTTATTTGAGCACGTCTCCGTTAAGTTCGGATCGGGACATCGTTATGGCCTTATCGGCGCAAACGGTTGCGGTAAATCCACCTTCATGAAAATCCTCGGGCGTGACCTTGAGCCGACCGCAGGCAGCGTGGTCGTGGATGCCGGCATGCGGCTTGGCAAGCTTCGGCAGGATCAGTTTGCCTTCGAGGACGATACGGTGTTGGACACCGTGATCATGGGCGATACGGAACTCTGGCAAGTGAAGGCCGAGCGTGATCGCATCTATGCCTTAAGCGAGATGAGCGAAGAGGATGGGATGCGGGTAGCCGAACTCGAAGGGGAGTTCGCGGAGCGTAACGGTTATACCGCCGAGGCGCGGGCGAGCGAATTGCTGACCGGGCTGGGCGTGCCTTTGGTGCAGCACAGTGGTCCGATGAGCGCGGTCGCTCCGGGCTGGAAGCTCCGGGTGCTCTTGGCCCAGGCATTATTTTCAGACCCCGATGTTTTGTTGTTGGATGAACCCACCAACCACCTGGATATTCACACGATCCGGTGGCTCGAAGACCTGCTCAACGCCCGCCGCAGTACGATGGTTATTATCTCCCATGATCGCCATTTTCTGAATCGGGTGTGTACCCACATCGCGGATCTCGATTATGGCGAGGTGCGGATCTATCCAGGCAATTACGACGAATACATGACGGCGGCGACGGAGGCGCGCGAGCGACGGCTGGCGGGTAATGCCAAAAAGAAGGCGCAGATTGCCGATCTCCAGGCGTTCGTGAGCCGATTCTCGGCGAATGCCTCGAAGGCGAAGCAGGCGACCTCGCGGGCCCGGCAGATCGAGAAGATCCAGTTGGATGAAATCAAACCGTCGAGCCGCGTGAGCCCCTTTATTCGGTTCGAGATGGAAAAGAAGCTGTATCGGCAGGCGTTCGAGGTACGCGCGTTGAGCCAAGGTTTCGATCAGCCGTTATGGGCCAATCTGGATTTGCAGGTGGCCGCGGGCGCCCGTATCGCCGTGATCGGGGCCAATGGCGCCGGCAAAACCACGTTGTTACGAACCTTGGTCGGTGACGCGCCGCCACGCGCTGGGGAGATCCAATGGGCGGAGAGCGCCCGCATCGGCTATTGCGCCCAAGACCATGCCGAGGATTTCGAGGAAGACATCGACCTCTTTTCCTGGATGAGCCAGTGGGCGCCGGGTCTTGAGGAGCAGGATATTCGTGCGGTGTTGGGGCGTATGTTATTCTCGCGCGATGAGAGCGCAAAGTCTGTACAGGTGCTGTCCGGCGGCGAGCGCGCGCGCATGGTGTTCGGCAAGCTGATGTTGATTCGGCCTAACGTTTTAGTGCTAGACGAGCCGACAAATCACCTGGATATGGAGTCCATCGAGGCCTTGAATCTCGCCTTGACGCACTATCCCGGGACGTTAATCTTCGCTAGCCATGATCGGGAATTCGTGTCGTCCTTGGCGACCCAGGTTTTGGAGATTCGCGAGCAAGAGATCGTGTCTTTCGGCGGCGGGTACGAGGATTATTTGATTAGCCAAGGGGTGGGAGTTGCAGCGCGAGTGGCGCAGTCTTAGGAGCCCACAAGCGTTGGCAGATCGACTGCTTGAAGGCCGGATTTCTGTAAAGTTTGGAGCAGTGCCGGCAGGACCGTGTGGATAACCGGGCGGTTGTTGGAGTCGATGGCGCTACGGCCGTCATGGACTAGTAGAATATCGCCAGCCTTTAAGTTGCAGGTGAGGCGATCATGAATGCGGGCGGGATCTCGTTCCCAGGTATCAAAGCCGCGATGGGACCACGCCGTGTAGTCTAGGCCGCGCTCGGCAAGCAAGGGCGCAAGCCATGGGTTGCGAAACCCAAACGGGGCACGAAAGAAACGCGGGGCGCGCCCACTCAAATCGGCCAGGGTGCGCTGGGCGTCATCGATCTCGCGCGCCAGTCCGTTGGATCCGAGCAGCGCAAAATGATAGTTGTGGTGGTCGCTGTGGTTTTCGATGCTATGGCCGGCGCGGGCAACGGCTGCGATATCACGGTGGTGCAAGCGTGCCTTGGCCCCGATACAGAAGAAACTGGCCTTGGCACCATACTCGGCCAGGGTCTTTAAGACCCAAGGGGTCAGTACCGGGTCTGGCCCGTCGTCGAAGGTGAGCCCGACATACGGGCGGCTAGTGGCCACGCGATTGAGAGTCGGTCCGACCAGGTGGCAACGTGGACACAGGCAAGCGCCGGCAAGCGCCGCCTGGGTGAAGGCAACCCACCCGATGCACTCGGCGAGCGGGACGATATGGGCCAAAGCGCCCACGCAGACGAGGCCGTCGGTGAGATTCACTGCGTTGAATATATGACGTGGTGCTATTTTTGACATGACACGAACCGTGAGCGGTAAGAAATGCCGTGCAAGACCATGCCGACGGGCGCTAGCATAACATGGGGCGGGGCGTTGTTGGCGCGCCGCGGGCGTTGTTGGCGCGCCGCGGCGGCGGTTTTGTGGGATCGGGTGCGCACCCGGGCCAGATGGTTTTTTGGGAACTTTAGGGATCTATGCAAATTCGCTATCATTCGGCCGAGAGGCTAGTCGAGCTAGAGGATAGACCGGATCTTTTAGGGATTATTTGTTATGGCGCGACGCCCAAGTGGCGCGGGCAGTGCCCATGCCTCTCCCTGCCGATGGCGGCAAGCCCCGCAGGGTCATGCGAGGTCTTAAGCGGGGGCCCGGCCACATATGGACAAATCGGGGATGTGCGTTACGCGCACGATGGCGAGTGGCTGTTTGCCGCAGTGGCGATCACCGAGGACCTGGGGCTTTCGGCTACGGTAGCGGGGGCCTATGGCGCGATCCTGCAAGCGCTCCCGGCGCTGGGTTATCCGTGCCTCATCCGGGCCTGGCATCACTTTCCGAATATTCATGAGCCAGAAGCGGGGTTGGAGCGTTATCGGCAATTCAATCGTGGTCGCCACCAAGCGCTTGATCCGTACCTCGTGCGTGGCGGCATCCGACCGGCCGCCACCTGCGTAGGCAGCGCCGGTCCGGGACTCTTTGTCTATGTTTTGGCGCGCGCCAACTCTGGTATCGCGATCGAAAACCCCCGGCAGATTGCCGCTTATCGTTATCCGCCAGTCTATGGTCCGCGGCCACCGGATTTCGTGCGGGCCATGAAGGTGCAAGCCACAGATGGGTGCTATTTATGGATCTCTGGCACTGCTGCTATTGTTGGGCATGAAAGCCAGGGTTGTGGGGATGTCGATGCCCAGATACGCGAGACATTCATGAACCTTGATGCGGTAGTCGCGCACGCCGGGCTTGAGGGCGAGGCCGAGGTATTGGCGGTTAAGGTCTTTCTACGGGGAGGAGGCGCCCCGGCCTTGCCCACGTTCTGGCGAGATGCGCCGACTGTGTATCTTACGGGCGATATCTGTCGGGAGGAACTTGCCGTCGAGATCGAGGCCGTTTTGCGTACCCGAAATGTCTCAGACTTAAGAGGCGGCTAATGGTCGATGCGAGCCGGAGGGCGACTGAAACGACCGGGGGCAAAGGCATCATCGAGGGGGTGGTCTTAAGGGCCAGGCGCCGTGGCCTGCGGGCGCCTAGACTGATGCTCGCCCTGGTTGGCGTTCTTTTTATTTCAAGGGCGTGGGCGCAAGAAACCCGTTCACAGCTCGGAATCGGCTTGGCGATGTTTACGGCGCCGGTCTATCCAGGCTCCGATACGGACCGCCTCTTCGCCTATCCTTACCCCTATTGGGACTATGAGTCGCCCATCCTGCACCTGCATCACGAGCATCTGCGCGCCAAGTTCCTCAGGGACTCTCGTATTATTATCGGGTTTGGGTTGAACGGTTCGCCGCCTGTCACGGCCGGATTTCCCGGCGCACGCGCTGGCATGCCGGCGTTGCCGCCGACCGTTGCATTGGGTCCCAGCGTGCTCTATCGTTTGCGGTGGCGACCATGGGGGCTCGAAAGTTTCGTCGGCGCGGAAAGCCGCTACCGGATTGCGATAAACTCGGATTGGCACATAGGTGAGGTGGGGACGAGCGCCTCGGGTTTTGTCGATGTGCGGAGTGTCCACGGACGGCCGTGGCCGATTTCGATTAGTATCGGCCCTGTTTGGCGAACCCATGAGGAGAATAATTATTTTTTCGGCGTCCCGAGCGCCTATGCCACCGCGAGTCGTGCCGCCTATCAGGCCCCAGGTGGGTATGCAGGGATTCGCATGACGGCGGCGATTTCTACTCAATGGCAGAATATGAGCTTCACGATCTTTGGTCGCTACCGGAATTATAGTGGGGCGGCGTTTGCCGCGAGCCCGCTCTTGAAGGCCTCGAATACCATAATGGTCGGTGTCGCGGTGGTGTGGGTCTTTATGCGCTCCGTGCACTTGGATCCCGGTGGATCGACATAGCTTGTCGGCAGAAGAAGCGTGCGCATAAGCTCGCCTTTTTAATATAATGCGTGTGATGGGGGCAATCTAATAGTGACGACACAGCAAACTGAATTTGAGCGCGAGATCGCGCAATTGCTCGTGACCAGCTTGAATCTGACGGTTGATGCGGGTGCCATAGATCCCGATGCGCCCCTTTTTCGGGATGGATTGGGGCTGGACTCGATCGATATGTTAGAGATTGCGCTTGCAATATCGCAACACTACGGGGTTCAGTTGCGTTCCGACGATCCGGACAATGGGACCATCTTCGCATCGCTGCGGTCGTTGGCGGCCGCGGTGGCTGAGCGTAAGGCCTCGTCTATTGCCGAATCGCCGGGCTCGGCTGGCTAAGCACCGCTTGCAGTGTGGGTATCGTGACCATGGTGACCTTGGCCGGGCTACCGAAACTGGCGCTAGGACCTCAACTGACCGGCAGGCCCGGAAATAGCCGTAGTCGGGAAAGGCCGCAGTAGCCTAACCCCGCCGAGTTGATGGCATTGCGCGTTATGGTGTAGCATTCCGATTATCGGGGTGCCGCCCGTGCCGGACGCTTCACGCGGAGCGGGCTACGGTGCCGGGGGCCGGTGCATGGGAATTCTTCAGAAAGTATCATCACACCATACCGGATAACTGGCGAACCTTTATGATTTTTGGGATGCCCCGACTAGTTGCTCGAGTGATGTTGCTGTGCGCGCTGAGTCCGTTAGCGCTGGCCGCTGGTCCCACCTGGACCGTGTTTACGCTCCTACAGGCCTTAAGTCATTCCCCCAACCACAAGGTTCACTTCGTAGAAACGAATCATATTGCGAGCCTAAGTCGCCCCATCCATATGCACGGGGAGCTCGAATATCAGCCCCCCGACGTACTGATCATGAAGCAAAGCGCCCCGCGGAAGGCGGTCTACCGCATCGAGGGCGACCGTTTATTCGTCAATCACTCCCGGCGGGGGGTCCCGGTCGGCCGTTATCCCGGGGTTGTCGCCATTGTGTCCGGTTTCATGGGGCTACTGAGCGGCAACCATGCGCTCCTCGCCCATGATTTCGCGATGACATTAAGCGGGAATGCTGAGCGGTGGCAGCTTACCCTGCGACCGCGGCTTGCCTCACTGCGGCAAGCCGTGACCAGCGTCGTAGTGACGGGGCACAAGGGCCAGCTTGTGGAGATTACCAGCCGTGCGCCTGATGGCGATTTCTCGGTTATGCGTATCGTTCCGTGACACCTATCCATCGTACGCGCTTAACGACGGTCCTTTGGTTTGGCGTCATGGCGGCGCTTTTAGTAGGCCTTGCCAAAGAAGCGCGGTGGGGTGGAAGCCTGACCGCGTTTTTGCCGCAGTCGGGGAGCATCGTACAGCGCGCGCTCGTGTTAGGACTCCATAAGGGGGATGCCTCCCGGCTGTTACTGCTGTCCGTGGAGGGCGGCACGGCGGATGCGCGCATCCAGGCCAGCCGAGCGCTCGCCCGTGCGCTGGGCCGCCATCGGAATCGATTTGCCTTGGTCGCCAACGGAGGACGGCAGACCTCGAGCGGGTCGGCACGGTTTCTGTTCCGCAATCGGTACCTGTTGGCACCGCGAACCTCATGGTCGACGGCGTCTTTGCGTGCTGACCTCAAGCGAGATTTGGCCTTCCTCGAATCGCCTGCAGGCCTGGGCGGTGCGCATCTACTGGCCGATCCAACGGGGGCCTTTTTGACGGCCGCCAAGCCGTGGCTTGGGGTCTCTGGACCGCCTACGCAACGCGGGGTTTGGGTATCGCCGGATCGCTCGGCCGCCCTTTTGTTGGTGGAGACGCGGCAATCCGGGTTTGCGGTAGCGGCGCAACGGCAAGCGCTGGCGATTATCCAGGCCGCGTTTCGGGAAGTCGCACGGGGTACGGCCCTGACCTTGCGGTTGGGGGGTACCGGCGCGATCACGGTAGCCGCCAATGATCGGGTCGCGCGTAGCGCCAAAATGTTGACGATTATCGATACGCTCCTGATTGCCGCCATTCTGCTCGCCGTTTATCGGTCGTGGCGGCCGATCATGGCGAGCCTCGTGCCGCTGGTGACTGGTGCCGTGACGGCGACCGTAGCTGCAGCGTTGATATTTCCGGACGTCACTGTCACCACGCTCGGCTTCGGCACGATGCTGATCGGGGTAGCTATGGATTATCCCGCTTACGTCCTTTTGCATACGGGGCCCAAGGAGTCGGTGGCCCAAGCGGCGCGGCGGGTCGCACCGGCCCTAGGGCTTGCCATGACCGCTATGGTGATCGGGTTTTCCACCATGTTGGTATCGGATCTCTCAGGGCTCGTTCAACTGGGGGTCTTTGCGATCGTGGGGCTGGTGGCGGCCGCGCTCGCGGCTCGCTTTCTATTGCCGCTCATGGTGCCGGTCTGGACACAAGGGTCGGCCCTTGCTCGCTGGGATCGCCGGGCGCGCAACTTGGTCCGCATGTTTCGGCGCCAAGCGTGGCTGGTCATCGTTTTATCGGTCATGGCGTTGCTTGTTTTATGGATGGATGCGGCACACATCTGGGACAATCACTTGTCGGCCTTAAGCCCGGCCTCACCGACGTTGATGGCGCAGACTGGCGCGCTCGCGCGCGAGTTTGGTGTGCCGGGACTCTCTTCGCTCCTGGTGGTCGTCGGGCCAGACCGGCAGACGGTGCTCCAGAGGAGTATGGATCTTAAGCCCACCCTGGTACGGTTACGCAAAGCGGGGCAGATCGCAGGCTTTGATATGGCCGCGCGCTATCTGCCGACGGTCGCCCGCCAAAATCTGCGGAAAAGTGCCCTGCCCAAGTGGGCGGTATTGAGGAACCGGCTGATCGTGGCGAGCCGCGGCCTGCCGTTCCGACAACAGGCGTTTCGGCCGTTCTTGGATGCCGTCCAGGAGGCGCGGCACGCACACCCCCTGCAATTTGCGGATTTGCCTCGGGCTATGCGAACCAAGATGGGCGCCCTGTTGATGAGGGTCCACGGGAAGGCCGTGGCCTTTGTGCGTTTGACGGGCGTTCGCCACCCAAACCAAGTGGCGCGAGCGGTGGCACACAGCGGCGTCACGGGTGCCCATTTTGTCGTGGTCAAGGCCGAGATCGCGGGGCTGCTCGCACACTATCGCAATGCCCTGTTGCGGCATTCGCTTATGGCCGGGCTTTTGATGGCGGTCGTCCTGGGCTTCGGGCTACGTTCCCTGGCGGGAGCCCTGCGGTTGCTAGTGCCTATGGGTGCGGCCATCCTTGTGACCTGCGGCATCCTGGTGATGATCGGCCCGGGCCTTACGCTGCTAAACGTGGTCGCGTTGCTCCTGATTGCGGGTCTCGGCATGGGCTATGCCCTATTCCTGGGCGATAACGGCTTGATCGTGGGACGGCAGGCGCTGGCCCCCTGGGTTTGCGCGGCCACTACCATTACCGGGTTCGGCGTCATGGCCTTCGCGCCGGTTCGTCTCTTGCAGTCCGTGGGACTTACGGTGAGTATCGGGGCATTGTTGGCCCTGGTTTTTACGGCGGCGTGGTCGCGGTCGGATGATGACACGGGATTGAGGGACTAGGATGAAAGAATCGGCCCGTCTGGAAATTGGCCATACCACCTTGGTGAGCGCGCTTGGCCGGGGACTCAAACAGACTCTTGCTACCCTTCGCGGCGACCGGTCAGGCCTCCAGTCCTACACGGCGGTCGGGGGCTTGGTGTGCGACGTGGGCCGCGTTTCGGGCGTGGCGGATGTGCGGGTTCCGGGCGAGCTTAGCCGCTATGCATGCCGAAACAACAACTTGGCCATGCTCGCGCTTGAGACCGATGGTTTTGCCGAGGCCGTTCGCCGACTGATGCAAAAAGTGGGAGCGGAACGCATCGGCGTCGTCGTCGGGACCAGCACCTCGGGCATCGCGGCCACTGAGGCTGCTTATCGCGATCCGAATTTCGGTATCACCGGTACCATTGCGCCCGACTTTCCTTATCGGGAGACGCATAACGTCTTTTCTTCTGCGGACTTTACGCTTCGTTATCTCGGGCTTAAAGGGCCGGCCTTTGTGATCTCGACGGCGTGCTCGTCGAGCGCTAAGGCGTTCGGCACGGCGACCCGCTTGATTCGCTCCGGCCTATGTCGGGCCGTGGTGGTGGGCGGGGTCGATAGCTTGTGCGATACGACACTCTACGGATTTCAGTCGCTCGGGCTCCTGTCTGGCACGCGAACGCGGCCGTTTAGCGCGGGGCGCGATGGTATCTCCATCGGCGAGGCGGCCGGATTTACGATTTTGGCGGAGCCCGGAGTTCTGGAGGGGGCCGGCATGGTGTTGGCGGGCATTGGGGACAGCGCGGATGCCTATCATATGACCGCTCCACACCCAGAAGGCCTCGGGGCTTGGGAGGCCATGGCCGGGGCGCTCGCGGCCGCGCACTATGACCCGAGCGATCTTGATTATATCCATCTCCATGGAACGGGGACCGCTCATAATGACGCGGCCGAGGACCTTGCCATTCAAAAGCTCGGTTGTCACGAGACGCCCGTCAGTTCCACAAAGGGCGCGACTGGACACACACTCGGCGCCGCCGGCATCTGTGCGGTGGCGATCACAGAGCTTGCCATGGGCGCGGGATTTATTCCCGGAACCATCAATACCGAGGCCCGTGACCCCGCCTTGCAGTCGGCCTTGGTGCTTGCGGGGCGCCGGGGGCGGGTACGCCGGGCGCTCGTCAATACCTTTGGCTTTGGCGGCAGTAACTGCTGCCTTGTGTTGGAGGCCCGTTCGTGAGCTGTTTCGTCGCCGGTCTCGGGGTGTTGGCGCCCGGGCTTAGTGGGCGGTCGAACGCGCTGCGGGTGCTCCGCGGCGATGACGCCTATGGGTCGCAGGGGGGCTGTGTCCCGCAATTTACGGGGCTTGCCGCCAATGAGGCCCGGCGTTGTCCGACGACGGCGCGCTATGCCCTCGATGTCGGCCAACAGGCCCTCGAGGAGGCCGCCTGGGAGGCGGCGCGAGTGGCTACGATCTTCAGTTCGGGAAGCGGCGATCTGGAGATTCTGGACAAAAATTGTCGCGCGTTGATCCAGACCCCAATCGCTTTATCTCCGACACTGTTCCATAACTCCGTCCATAATGCGGTGGCGGGATACTGGGGGATCGCTATGGGCTCGCGGGCCTCGACGACTAGCCTTTCGGTCTTCGATGACAGCTTTGCTGGCGGTCTTTTGGAGGCGCTCATGATGGCAAGTCTCGGCACGCCCGCGCTGCTCGTGGCCTATGATATTCCCGCCCCACCCGCCTTGGCATTGGTCCGGCCTATAAAGGAGCCGTTTGCCGTGGCGCTGGCGCTCTGTCTAGAGCGGCCGGCCGGGGCCTGCACGCGTATTGATTGGGCGTGGGAGCCCCGGAGTACCGAGGGCTCGGTGGTCGATCTGCCGGGGCTTGAGACGCTGCGTACCACCAATCCCGCCGCACGGTCGCTGCCGCTTTTGCAGGCGATCGCGCGGCTTCAGGCCACGCGTATTGTGTTGCCGTATTTGGCCCACGGGCAATTACGGCTCGATGTGTGCCCGGTATCCGCAGTGACTCCGGCAGACCACAGGCCGTAGCGCCCTGATCCCTGAGTGCCTGCGTACTTGCGCGGTGCCCCACGGGGCTAGGGTCTCTTGGCCGCCGATGGCCTCAAAAAAGTTCGCGGGCGACCGCGCCTAGGTCTCATCTTCCGCGGCACCGAGAAAAATGTTCCGGAAGATCGGCGTACCCTCGATTTGATGGAGGAGCGCAAAGACGATATGACCGATACCGTAGGCCCAGACAAAATCGGAAATCGTCGCATGCAGCCACGACAGCTGCATGAATGCATAGAAATGGTCTGAATGGGCCATGGCGCCGTGGCCGCCGGGAATGACGAGAAAGATCCAGACGCCCGTAATCGCCATGCCAGTGACCGCCAAAAGCCCTAGGCCATGGCCGAAGCTGGCAAAGCCTATGGTATTCCCCCCTTTTGGTAAGGTGCCATGAAAGAGCGCGCGTATATCGGCGCTCACCGCCTGTAGGCCGGGGCGATTCCAGGGAAATAGGACACCCAGATCCTGGATAGAGTAGGCCCAAAGCCAGGTTAGGAAGACGAACGCGCTGGACGCCAACCCATCCCACTCATGAAAGTAAAAGAATGCGCGGGTGTGCGGATCTGCGACCAGCAGGCCAGAGAACATTTGGGCACTGATGGTCAGGGCAAGACCCCAGTGCAGAAGGCGGGTCATGAGATCCCATCGGCTCGTGCTCATCGTGCTTCCTCTCGTCGTGGTTAACCTGAAACGCCATAAGGGGTAACCGGAGTTCAGACCCCCTTCAGCCTGTGTGTGCAAAACGGCGCGGACTGACGCGTACTGAAAAACAAACGTGGTCACAGTAGGCCAGAGCGCAGCCAAGTGGTCCACAGAGGAGATAGAACCGGGGAGTTCTCGTCCTAATGACCACAACACCACCATCACCCCTTGTGGGTGCGGCTATTCCTGTCTTTCCGGATGCGCCCCAGGACCCGCCTTCGGGCGCCTATCTCAATCAACGGTTCGGATGGAGGCCGTCCGTGGGCGCGTGGGCAGGCCTTGGCGTGACGAATTCCCGTCCTATCCGCCCGCGAGACCGGTCGCTATAATCACTCTTACTGACTACCCTTAGCGGCATGCCAAAAGGCGAGGCCGCCCGCTTTGGCCGCATGGCCTATTGTCACCCCGGCCTTTTTGGCGTCATGGCCGATGATGATCGCCACATGCTTGACGTTGTGACCGACTTTATGAGCCACCGAGCCCAGGGAGTGCCCAACCTTTTGGGCATCGTGGCTGACGTCCGCCATGGCAGGCGGCGCGCAAAGCCATATCCACCCCAGGATCTGGGCTACCAGCGCCAGTTTGTGGATCGCACTGGCCGTCCCGGATGTTTGCTTCGCTTCTGTTCGCATAGAATCCCATGGCGTGATAGAGGGACTGGCATCGCGGGTGACTCAAGGGAAAAGTCGTACCCATGTCGTACCCATAACGCCGCGCCCGATTTTAGCTTATCGCAGGCAACACTGTCTATCGTGCCGTTTACGCCCGAACACAACGACCGGATGGGACGATGGCAGGGCCGTTCGACCGCGACGACAAAGCAAAATCGCGCCCGGCCGCTGTCAGCGCAAGCCATTGTCGCTACACGCCGACAATCGGCGTGGTTCCATGCGATGCTATACTGAGGATCGGTCAAGAGAGGTAGGACGAAATGCTAAATAAGACAGCGCAAGTCAGCTTTATGCTCACCGTTTTTGGTGGTGTCCTGGCAATCCCGGCCGTCGCCGGGATGGTAGTTGTTGCACCGGCTAATGCCAAGGTCGCGGCCACGGCCACGGTCACCGCCAAAGCCACAGTCTATGCACCCACTGTGGCCCGCGCCGTATTCGCGCTGGGGATCGAGGGCCGCACAGCCATTAATCCGGTGACCACGCTGCAAAATAATGTGCCGCTCGTTTACTACTTCACCGATCTGAGAAACATGACTGGGCAAACGGTAAGCCATCGTTGGGCTTATAATGGTACCGTCGTTGCAACAGTATCATTCCATGTGCGCGGTCCGCGCTGGCGTGTGTGGTCGACAAAAAGGCTACTCCCGAGTCAGCTCGGGAAATGGACGGTCACCGTAGTCGATGGCCAGGGTCATGCGCTGGCGCAGAGTTCCCTAAGCTATGTGAAGGCGGTGAGTCAGGCGCCCGCATCGCCGGCGCTCGCATCGCCCACGCCTGCCACGCAGCCGACTGCTAAGACAGGGCCGTAGTACCGATTTTCTTCCCGGTGGTGGGGCGCGTGCCTTGTGCATGTGGTTCGGGATGGGAACGAGGCCCGTAGTAGGCTAGTTGACCGCATGGGGCAGGGGGTGGCCGACACTTTTCGTGGCCGCTCCTTGTCTTCACCAACCCTACATAGGGTTCAGCCTCCGAAGAGTGCGTTTCGCTCGCCGGAGGCAGTGGCGGATTTCTTAGTTCCTGAGGGTAGCGATCGGCAGGGTGAGCGCACGGCGCGCTTAAGGCGGCGACCCGACAATTCACCAACGTACTTTCACTTAAAAGGGAGGGAATTATGGACGATCATGATGCACCACGGAGGCTGGCGGACGGGTTCCGGAAGTTCCGTACCCATTATTATGACGAGGATCCGACCCTCTACCAAAAATTGGTGCAGAACGGGCAAAGTCCACGGGTCATGATGGTGGCCTGCGCCGATTCCAGAATTATGCCGTCGCGTGTGTTCAATCCCGATCCTGGTGACCTGTTTGTTGTGCGTAACGTCGCCAATCTGGTGCCGCCCGCAGAGCTCGACGGACACCTCCACGGGACGAGCGCGGCTGTGGACTTTGCGGTCGAGCAACTGAGAGTCGAACACATCATTATCAATGGCCACTCCCATTGCGGTGGTATCAAGTCCCTCTTTGATGGTGCCGAAGGGCGCTACATGCAGCCGTGGGTGGAAATCGCTAAAGATGCCCGCGCGGACGTGCTTGCGCAACATGCCGATGCGAGCCCCGAACAGCAGGAGAAGGCGCTCGAGCAGGCGGCCATTTTGATCTCGATGGAGAATCTCCTGAGCTTCGACAGCGTACGCCGTCGCGTGATTCGTGGCGACCTCGAAATACACGGTTGGTATTTTGATCTGGATAAGGGCCAACTCCTGCGTTACGAACGAAAAACTCGCAGTTTTGAGCAACTGGTTTAACGCTATGGCCGCCGGCACGCTTTTTCGCAGTGCTGCGTCAGCCGGTTGGCGCCGGTGGTAGTGGGCGGTATTGCGGCCCAGACGTGTAGCGGCTAGGCCTTGCGACGCAGCAGGCGAGCCTAGTCGTGCTAGCATTCGGTTACGATAAGCGATAACGGGGACGAAAAGTGGGCCAAGGGGGTTTGGGCGAGAGTCGGGCCGAGTTCATGATGGATTGGACGGACCTTTTGTCATCAGCGCGACTGGGGGCGGCTAGGCCATCGCGGCAGGCCATCGCTGGCCGTAGCGAGTATCAGCGGGACTTCGATCGCATCATCTTCTCGTCGGCCTTTCGTCGCCTTCAAGACAAGACACAGGTCTTTCCGCTCGCTGAAAGCGACTATGTGCGCACACGTCTTACCCATAGCCTGGAGGCCGCAAGCGTAGGGCGGTCCTTGGGGGCGCTGGTTGGCGCGGCGCTTATGGAGCGCTATCCGGAGCTCTCCGCCCTTCACGTCTCGCCTTCGGATTTTGGCGCGATTGTCGCGGCCGCATGCCTAGCTCACGATATCGGCAATCCACCCTTCGGCCATTCCGGCGAGGATGCAATCCGTTTGTTCTTCGAGACCCACCCGACAGGCCAACATCTGCTCGCCGCCTTGTCCGATGGACAGCGCGCGGATTTTTTGCGCTTTGAGGGAAATGCGCAAGGGTTTCGCATCTTAACGCGCCTTCAGAGCCCCGATAACCAGGGCGGGTTGCAACTTACGTTTGCAACCCTCGGCGCGTTTACGAAATATCCGCGCTGTGCGTCCTATGAGGGGGCCATGCGCGGGGTGAGCATGCGCAAGCACGGTTTTCTGTTAGCCGAGAAGGAACACTTTGCGGAGATCGCGGGGGCCTTGAAGCTGACCGCCTGGGACGAGGGTGCCTGGATGCGCCATCCGCTCGCCTATCTGGTCGAGGCGGCCGACGATATCTGTTATCACATCGTCGATGTCGAGGATGCCTATCGCCTGGGAATTCTGCGCTATGACGAGGTCCAGGAGGTATTGTCCGGGATCATAGATGACGAAGGATTGGGCCGACGGCTGGCGACCATGGGCGACGACAAGGGACGGATCGAATACCTGCGGGCACGCAGCATCAATACGCTCGTGGAGCAGGCGGCTCACCACTTTCTGAACGTCGAGCGGGAATTGCGCGGCGGTCTGCACGATACGCCCATACTGGCCGAGGTCCCGGCCGCCGAGGGCATGAAGACGCTACGCGCGCTGGGCGAGGCCCGTATTTATATGGCGCCACCGGTAGTCGAGATTGAGGCCGCCGGGTTCGAGGTCTTGGCCGGGCTGCTGGCGATTTTTAGCGGCGCGATTGAGGCCCAGGCGAATGGGGCCCCAAACGCGAAGGAGCGGATGCGCCTCAGATTGATTCCCACCCAGTTCCTGGGACCTGATGGCGGCATTCATGCAGATCCCTATCAGCGATTGTTGCGGGTGACCGACTTCGTCTCGGGCATGACCGACAGCTATGCCGTATCCCTCTACAAAAAAGTCACCGGTATCTCCTTACCGGGCGGCTAGTGTGTGGCTTGGCAGCCGAACGCACCTTCCGGTCTGCCACCATCGGAACTCTCCCTATCGTCAGCGAAGCCTCAGGCTCTCGGGGGCGGCTTATAGGCGCGCGCCGCTTGGCCCAACCCAGACCGGCACCTTGGTGGCACGCCACGCTGGGGCGCACGATCTCACGCGGCCTCGAGCCCTTGCCCTGCAGTGGACTATAAGGTTTAAACTGCATTGCAGACGGAGGGGAGATGAGATGCAGGCAATGACGATCGGGACCTTGGCCAAAAAAGGGGGGGTGGGGACGGGGACGCTTCGCTATTATGAGCGACTGGGGTTGCTGGCGCCGGCTACGCGTAGCCCGTCCGGTTACCGGTTTTATCAGCGCGAGGACTTTAAGCGGTTGCGCTTTATTCGTCGTAGCCAGCGACTGGGATTTTCGCTCGAAGAGATCGGGGTGTTGCTCAAGCTCAGTCAAAATGCGGGCGCTCAGGCCGCAGACGTAAAGCGCCTGACGGAAGAGAAGGTGGCGGATATCGATCAACGCATCAAGGATCTCGAGCTTATGAAGCGCGGCCTGTCGGCGTTGGCACAGAGCTGTCATGGCCACGGACCGGTGGCCGATTGCCCGATCCTCGCGGCGCTCAACGCCGATGACGAGCCCGCGGTGGAAGTTTTATGAGCCAAGAGATTGAGTTCGGTGTCGAGGGCATGACGTGCGCGTCTTGCGTCGGGCGAGTGGAGCGCGCGATCAAGGCTCTACCGGGAGTGGAGCACGTTGTCGTCAATCTCGCCACGGAGCGGGCCGCGGTTACATACGACCCCGATAAGCTGGATATCGCGCGCATTATCGAGGCGGTCCGGGGCGAGGGGTATACGCCCGTGCTTGCCGAAATCGATATTGGCGTGGGCGGCATGACCTGCGCGTCGTGCGCGGGGCGCGTCGAGCGGGCGCTCCAAGGCACGCCTGGGGTTGTCGATGCGTCGGTCAATCTTGCCACCGAGCGGGCCAGCGTGCATTACCTAGCGGGCACGCTCGACTTAGACGGGATCGCTGCAGTCATCACCAAAACCGGGTATGAGCCGGTGCCCTTGCATAAGGATGGCGGCGAGTCAGCCGATGCGCCCCGGGACGCGGCCTTAGGCCGTATGCGGTGGGACGTGCTGCTGGCTGCGATCCTCACGATCCCGGTATTGATTCTGTCCATGGGTACGGTGTTTGTCCCCGCGTTCGCACACCTGTTGCGCGAGCTTGCGCCCCAGGCGGTATGGTCGTGGACCGAGGCCGTGTTGACTACGATCGTGCTGTTCTGGCCGGGGCGGCGATTCTTTCGTCCTGGGTGGATCGCCTATCGTCATCTGTCCCCCGATATGAATAGCTTGGTGATGACCGGTACTGGGGTCGCCTGGTTTTATAGCCTGCTCGTTCTGGTCGTGCCCGGGGTCTTTCCGGAGACCGCGCGCCACCTCTATTTCGATTCGGCGGCGGTGATCGTGGCCGTCATTTTATTGGGCAAGTATTTCGAGGAGCTCGCCAAGGGCCGTACCGGGGCTGCGATCAAGAACTTGGTCGGACTTCAGGCCAAAACAGTGCACCGGCTACAGGCGGGGCACGAGAGTGAGATACCCATAGGCCAGCTGCAATTGGGCGAGATTGTGCGTGTCAGGCCAGGGGAGCGGATCCCCGTCGATGGACTCGTGGAAAACGGCGAGAGTTATGTCGATGAATCGATGCTAAGCGGCGAACCCATGCCGGTCGTCAAACGCGCCGGGGATCGGGTCGTCGGCGGTTCCGTGAACCAATACCGGGTCTTGGAGGTGAAGGCCACCGGGATCGGAAGTCAAACCGTGTTGGCCCAGATTATTCGCCTAGTGGAGCGCGCACAGGGGTCGAAGCTGCCCATTCAAGGGCTGGCCGATCGCGTTGTCCGCATCTTTACGCCCGCAGTCTTGGGGCTTGCGACCCTCACATTCGCGGGCTGGCTCATTTTCGGGCCGGCACCCGCCGTGACCATGGCGTTAGTGAGCGCCGTGGCAGTCCTGGTCGTGGCCTGCCCCTGCGCCATGGGGCTTGCGACCCCTGCTGCGATTATGGTGGGGACCGGACGCGCAGCCGAGTTAGGCGTCCTTTATCGTAAAGGCGAGGCGCTCGAGATCTTGAGTCATGTCGATACGGTCGTGTTCGACAAAACGGGTACGCTCACGTGGGGGCATCCGGCGCTCACCGACGTGGTCTCTCCGACGACTAGCCGTGCGGATATTCTCCGCTGGGTGGCGGGGGCCGAGTCGGGCAGCGAACACCCCTTAGCGGCGGCGGTCATGAAGGCCGCCCAGGATGAGCGTGTCACGTTTACCCCACCGCAGGCGTTCGAGGCGATCCCAGGATATGGGGTTCGCGCACAGGTCGAGGACCACGCCCTCCTGATCGGCGCACAGCGTCTCATGGAGCAAGAGCACGTGGCGATGGCCGCCTGGGAGCAGGCGGCCGAGCAGCTCGCCGCAGTTGGCAAGACGCCGGTCTATGTCGCGCGCGATGGCGCCATCATTGCGCTTTTGGCGATTGCCGATCCGGTGCGTCCCGAGGCCCATGCGTTGGTGCAGGCACTTCATAAACGCAAGCTCGATATTGTCATGATATCGGGGGACTCGAAGCGTGCCGTAAGTCATCTCGCCGAGCGTCTGGGTATCACGCACTTTCATGCCGATGTCCTGCCCGAGGGGAAGGCCAAGGCGGTGGCGGAGCTACAACGGGCCGGTCATCTGGTGGCGTTTGTTGGCGATGGGATCAACGATGCGCCAGCGCTCGCCCAGGCGGATGTGGGGATCGCGGTGGCCAGCGGCACGGATATCGCGATCGAAGCGGCCGATGTAACTGTGACCCGCAATCTGAGCACCGTTATCACTGCGATCGACATGGCAAGGCGCACCTTGGCGACTATTCGCGGCAACCTGTTTTGGGCGTTTTTTTATAACATTGCGTTGATCCCGCTTGCGGCGGGGGCCTTTTATCCAAGCCTCGGCCTCTCCTTAAACCCGATGTTCGCAGGCCTTGCGATGGGATTCTCGAGTGTGTTCGTGCTGACAAACAGCCTGCGGCTGAAAGGCCTGCGCGCGGTCGAACTCTCTTTGACTCCGGTAGTGGCGGCGCGCTAACGGCCGCGCTTGCATGGCGGCCAGGTTTGGGCGAACGAACCTAAGTAATCTTTAAGTAGGATGATGGAACCCTGAAGGAGGGCGTTATGAGTGAGATGAAACTTCAGATAACGGGCATGACCTGCGGCCACTGCGTCGCCGCGGTCACTAAGGCGTTGCAATCGGTACCCGGGGTGGAATCTGCGGAGGTGAGTCTCGAACAAAAGCAAGGCATCGTGAAAGGCAACGCTGACCCGAAAGTGTTGATTGAGGCCGTCAAGAAGGCGGGCTACAACGCCCAGGCTGCAGCGTAGCGCGATCGCCGAATATCGTGGACTTGGGCTCGACTCGGCCCGCCCAAACGCCCGAATCCGGCGGCGTCGTGCCAACCGTTACCCATCGATGCGTTTGCGAATGGCGTCGTCGAGTTCCGCGAGCCTGACCTCAGCGCTGTCGGAGAACGGTCGACCGTATTCGTCCGTCAGGAAAAATACGTCTTCGGCGCGCTCCCCGAAGGTGGCGACCCGGGCGGTGACGATGCGCGTGCGGCACGCATGTAGCGCCAGCGCCACTTGATGCAAGAGCCCGGGGCGGTCTTGGGCGATCAGTTCCATGACCGTGGGCTGACCGTGGGCGACCGACGAAAAATTGACCTCGGTCGTAATCGGAAAGTGTTTGAGTACACGCGACAACGGGCGCGCGGGCGTGTCCCGGAAGCCGGCGGTAAGATCGGCGCGCACCTGCGTTTGCAGTCTTGCCAGTTCAGCGGCATTGGGTACCGTGCCGTTGGCGGTCAGGGCGACGAAACACTCGAGCGCATAACCGGCCGCCATATGAATGCGGGCATCGACTATCGAGAGGTTCAGGCGGTCGAAGCTGCCAGTAACGAGCGCAAAGAGCTCTTCGCTCAACGGGCTAAAGACCAGGAATTCCACCGCCGCCTTGTCAGGTCTGACGCGGGCCTGAACCAGCGGCAGGTCACTCATCTGAGTGCGCGCGATGGCGCAGGCATGCCAGGCGATGGACTCGGCATCATGGCGCAGAAAGTAGTCGGCATCCATGCGTTGCCAGTGTTGCTCGACCGCCTCGACTGAGGCGCAGTCGGCGCTTAAGACCAAGGCGTCGCGCTTCAGGTCGGCAATGTGCGCATCAAGGTCGATGGGGTGGCCAAATCCGCGGCGCAATACACGGGTCGTGTCGCTATAGAGTTGGGCGAGAAGACGCCCCTTCCAGGCATTCCATACTTCCGGGCTCGTTCCCCGGATGTCGGCGACTGTGAGCAGATAGAGGTTGTCGAGGTGTTCGCGGTCGCCAACCAGTTGGGCGAAGCCCGCCACGATATCGGGGTCGGAAATATCCGTGTGCTGCGCGGTCCAGGACATGATGAGATGGTTGCGTACGAGCCACGCGACCAGTTGGGCATCGTAGTCGCTCAGTCCGTGGCGCTCGCAAAATATACGCGCCTCGCCCTCCCCGAGCCTTGAGTGATCGCCCCCGCGGCCCTTGGCAATGTCATGAAAAAGGGCGGCGAGATACAAGCGCTCGGGTTTGGGGAGACTCCGGCTAATCTCGCTGACCTGCGGCAGTTCGGCACCATACTCCGGTTGCATGAGGCGGCGCACGTTGCGCAGGACGAACAGGCTGTGCTCATCGACCGTATAGACATGAAAGAGGTCGTGCTGCATCTGTCCGACAATCCTGCCGAAGGCCGGGATATAGGCACCGAGCACGCCGTAGGCATTCATGCGGCGCAGGGCGTGGGTGATGCCGGATGGGGCGCGCAGCAGGGCGAGGAGCTGGGCCTTAACCTCGGGGTCTTGGCGAAACGCCCCATTGATCAGGAACAGATGGGCGCGCAACAGGCGGATCGTAGAGGCGCGTACCCCTTTGAGGTCCGGGTGCTGTTGGAGAATCCGAAAGAGCTCCAGAAGCGCCTTCGGTTCGCGGCTAAACACGCGCGCGTCTACTGCCTCAAGGAAGCCATCCCGGGCCTGAAAGCGCGGGCCTAAGGGCCGTATGGTCGGATGTTTCGGGGTCAGCAAGGCCTCGGCGAAATGCTGCATGAGGATCTCGTTTAGCAGCTGTAACTGTTTCACGGTGCGATAGTAGCGTTTCATGAACTGTTCGACCGCAAGCCGTCCTGGGCGATCGACATAACCCATTTGTGTCGCCAGCGTGCGTTGGTGGTCAAAAAGGAGTCGGTCTTCGCGCCGCCGCGCGAGAAGATGCAGACCGGTGCGTATCTGCCAAAGAAAATTGCGGCCATCGATCAGGGCGCGATACTCGAATTCGCTCAAGAAGCCCACCTTAACAAGATCGTGAAGTTCCGCCGAGCCCAGGTGGCGGCGGCTGATCCAGCCGATCATGTGGATATCGCGCAACCCGCCGGGACCCTCCTTGACGTTGGGTTCGAGGTTATAGCCGGTGTCATGGTAGCGGGCGTGGCGCGCGCGCTGTTCGGCGATCTTGGCTTCAAAGTAGCGCGCACTTGGCCAAAGTCGCGGTGATCCGAGGCGGTGGACTAGGTCGGCGAGAAGGCCCACGTCGCCGGTCAGCAGGCGGGCCTCCATAAGATTAGTCATGACCGTCACGTCGGTGCGGGCGACGCGCAGGCAATCCTGCACGGAGCGAACGCTATGTCCTACGGTGAGTCCGATATCCCAAAGGAAGCGTAGAAAGGCCTCGGCGAAGGGCTGGGTGGCGGCATATCGGGGCCGATCGAGGAGCAGCAGCAGGTCGATGTCGGATGCGGGATGGAGTTCGGCGCGGCCATAGCCGCCGACGGCCACCAGCGCTACCGAAACGCCCTTGGGGAGCAGATGTTCGTGCTCGGTATAGGCCCGGATGAGGAGATCGTCGATGAGGGTCGTGCGCAACTGCAGGGCGTCGACCCCCAAACCGCGGCGTCGGCGGGGCAACTCCGCGAGATGGACGGCCCGCAGGTGCTCGTCCCCGGCCCGTAAGGCGGCCCGAAAGCGGTCGAGATCGGTCTTTGCGGTGTTTATCAGGGCCTCTTCCGGCATAGGTTTCCTTAAAGTCTCAAAATGGGCCATCACGCCTTAACGGCCGGGGACTCTAAGGGGGACCCGTAACGACCTACGATCCCCGTGCCCCGAACCGCGTGTTTTGCTCAGTCGTGCGCCCGCTGGCCCGCGGTGAGGTGGCCGGCGGGCGGTTTAGGTTACATCCGCTCGTCGGACCGCAAGGTCAGGATTTCATGACCGGTGGGGGTGACGAGGATCGTATGCTCCCATTGGGCGGAGAGACCGTGGTCACGTGTCACCACGGTCCAGTGATCAGGAAGCAGCTTCACCGAAGCGGCATGCTGGTTAATCATGGGCTCGATCGTGAAGGTCATGCCAGGCTCTAGGACGACCCCAGTACTGGGGCGCCCATAATGCAAGACCTGCGGATCTTCATGAAACTCCCGGCCGATCCCGTGGCCACAGTACTCGCGCACCACCGAATAGTGCTGACTTTCCGCCAGGGTTTGAATCGCGTGGCCGATATCGCCTAACTGGACGCCGGGCCGAACCAGCGCGATCCCACGCTTCATGCACTCATAGGTGACCTCGGTCAGGCGGCGCGCCACGACTGAGGGCTCGTCGATGAAGAACATGCGGCTGGTGTCGCCGTGGTAGCCATCCTTGATCACGGTCACGTCGATATTGATGATATCCCCCTTCTTCAGCTTGCGGTCCCCAGGAATGCCATGGCAGACCTGATGGTTTACAGATGTGCAGATCGATCGTGGGAAACCCCGGTAGTTCAACGGGGCGGGAATGGCGTGCTGGGTGTTGACGATATAATCGTGGCAGATGGAGTCGAGTTCGCCGGTTGTCACGCCCAACACGACATGGGGCGCAATCATTTCCAGTACATCGGCCGCGAGCCGACCGGCGACCCGCATTTTCTCGATTTCCGGTTCCGTCTTGATCGTGATAGCCATGAGATCCTTCAAAGAGAGCAAACAGGGGTTGGGGCCTATTGTCGACTGTTGGCGGCAACGATTCAACTCATAATAGACACGGTCTAATTATTGCCCGGAGCCCGTGCGACCCCTGGGCGGGGCGGATACCGGGCGGTCTGCGTTGTGACCATGGCCGCGCGCGTGGTAGCATGCGCGCACGCGGGGATTCCCCCGCCCCCTCGGATTTTAAGCGAGGGGTCTATCGCACGCGGGCCGTCACGGCGTTCGGGTGCCCGACCCTGAGGTTTTTTTAAGGGTCGGGTCGACGTCCGGGGTTCGCGGTGGACTAACCCAACGGAGAGATTATGGCAGACGTCACAATGCGTGAAATGCTAGAGGCTGGTGTCCATTTTGGCCACCAGACCCGATTCTGGCACCCCAAGATGCGCCCGTATATTTTCGGCGAGCGCAACAATATCCACATCATCAACCTCGAAAAGACGTTGCCCATGTTGAATGAGGCGGCGGCTTTTCTGCGTAAACTCGCCGCCAATAAGGGCGTTGTCTTGTTCGTTGGCACCAAGCGGCAGGCTGCCGAGATCGTTCGGGCAGAGGCCATTCGCGCCGGATGTCCGTATGTGGACCACCGCTGGTTGGGTGGCATGCTCACAAACTACAAGACGGTACGGCGTTCGATCGAGCGGTTAAAGCGCCTAGAGACGTTGCTCGCGGAAGGCGGGGGCTCGGAGAAACTATCCAAGAAAGAGATCCTGACCTTGGAGCGCGAACGCATCAAGCTCGACCGGAGTTTGAGCGGTATCAAGGACATGCCAAGCCTGCCGGACGCGCTATTCGTGGTGGACGTAGGTCACGAGTATATCGCGGTCAGCGAAGCCAATAAGCTGAAGATCCCAGTGGTGGCGGTAGTCGATTCGAACTGCAAAACCGCTGGCGTGGACTATGTCATTCCCGGTAACGACGATGCGAGCCGCGCGATTCGACTTTATGCCCAGGCCATGGGCGACGCGATCATGGCCGGTCGTGCCTCCTCGGCATCACTGCCGCCGGCGTCCGACGAAGAGTTCGTCGAGGTCAAAGTCGAGCCGAAGCCGCGTGTTTTGGCCCGCAAGAAGAGTGCCACCGATATTGATGGTGCCGCAGTCGAAGGCGAAGCGGAGATCGATGTGGTAGTGGCCCCGACCGATGCCCCGAAGGGGCGCCCCAAGACCCGTGACGGTGGTGGAGCGAAGCCTGCCCGCGGTGGTCGCAGTCGGTCTTAATGGGTGTATAAATTGATGGAGTAAGGGGGGGCTTGAGCCCCCTTTTGCTTGATATGAGGGACAAGCATGGCAATTACAGCAGGACAAGTGAAAGAGCTCCGTGAGCGCACAGGGCTTGGCATGATGGAATGCAAGGCGGCGTTGGTCGAGACCGACGGGAACATCGAGGCAGCGATCGATCTGTTGCGGAAAAAGGCCGGGGCCAAGGTAGAAAAGAAGGCGCATCGGGTGGCGGCCGAAGGGGTCATCGGGGCCTTCGTGGAACCGACCGGGCAGGTCGGCGCGCTCGTAGAGGTCAACAGCGAGACCGATTTTGTGGCCAAAGACGAGCGTTTTATCGCCTTTGCGCAGGCCTTGGCGGCCCTGGTTGTCGAACACGCCCCGGTGGATTTAGCGGCCTTGCTGGCGATGAGCTATCCCGGTGGCGGGACCGTGGCCGAGGCGCGGGTGGCGTTGATGACCCAGTTTGGGGAAAACATGACCGTGCGGCGTTTTGCGCGGCTCGGGGCGGATGGCGGCCTATTGGGGCACTATGTTCATGGGCGCCGCATCGGGGTCTTGATTGCGTTAACGGGTGGCAATGAGGTGTTGGCCCGGGATCTGGCCATGCATGTAGCGGCCAATCGCCCGGCCTACGTTCGCCCGGAGGAAGTGGATGCCGAGGTCGTCAGTCGCGAGCGGGCGATCTATGTCGCGCAGGCCGCAGTGTCGGGTAAACCCCCCGAGATTATCGAGAAGATGGTGATGGGTAAGGTCCGGAAGTACCTAGACGACATCACTTTAGTCGGCCAGCCGTTCGTCAAGGACCCAGATACCTCGGTGGCCGAGCAGTTGAAGCGCGCCACGGCCGATGTGAAGAGCTTCTATCGCCTGGAGGTCGGTGAGGGGATTGAGCGTGAGGTGAGCAACTTCGCCTCGGAAGTGATGTCACAGGTCAAAGGGAGCTAGTCCGTGGCGCGTTACCGGCGCGTACTCCTCAAATTGAGCGGTGAAGCGCTCATGGGGGCGGGTGGTTATGGCATCGACCCGGTGGTACTGGGGGCGACGGCCCAAGATATTGCGGCTGCAGCCCCCGGGGTCGGTTTCGGTATCGTCGTAGGAGGCGGCAACATCTTCCGAGGCGTATCGAGTTCCGCGCAGGGTATGGACCGGGCGCAAGCTGACCTTATGGGAATGCTGGCGACCATCATGAACGCCCTAGCATTGTCCGAGGCGCTGACTGCGCATGGCTTGAAGACGCACGTGCAGTCGGCCTTGCCCGTGGGGACTGCAGTGCCGCCGTTCGACCGAGCGAAGGCCCTGGACTGGTTAGGCCGGGGTGATGCAGTGGTCTTTGCGGCCGGAACGGGCAACCCCTTTTTTACGACCGATACCGCAGCCAGTCTGCGGGCATTGGAGATCCAAGCCGAGATTATGCTAAAGGCGACCAAGGTCGATGGGGTGTACTCGGCTGATCCGAAGCGGGATCCAGCGGCGGTACGCTACGAGCGGCTGAGCTATGATGAGGTCTTGCGCCGTCGGCTCGGGGTTATGGATGCCACCGCCATTGCGCTGCTGCGCGAATTTCGCGTGCCGCTGCGTGTGTTCGACATGACAGTGCAAGGTGGACTCGCACGGATCCTGGCCGGAGAAGCGGTGGGGACGTTAGTGGAAGAAGGAGCCCTTTGTGAGTGATGACGTAAAGACAGAGGCCCAGACACGCATGGGCAAATCGATTGAGGCGCTAAAGTCGGAATTGGCCCGTATTCGTACGGGGCGTGCCCATACCGCACTTCTGGATCATATTACGGTCGACTACTATGGAAGCAAGAGCGCGCTTTCCAAGGTTGCTAATGTGACTGTGGGCGATGCCCGTACCTTGGTCGTCAGTCCTTGGGAAAAGGCCCTGGTCGGCCCCATCGAGCGCGCTATTCGGGAGTCGGGCTTAGGCTTCAATCCGGTTACGATGGGAACGACCATACGGATTCCGATGCCGGCCTTGACCGAGGAGCGGCGGCGGGACTTGGGCAAGCTTGCTCGCACCGAGGGCGAGGAGGCCAAGATCGCGGTTCGCAATATCCGGCGCGATAGTAATAACCATCTCAAAGAACAGATCAAGAAAAAGCTGCTCTCGGAAGATGAGGAGAAGCGCTTAGTGGATGCCGTTCAAAAGATCACCGATCAGTTTATCGCCGAAATTGATAAGTTGGTGGCGGCCAAGGAACACGACATCCTTGAGATATAACCCGCGAGCTCGGGGCCGATGTATACCGCCACCATGAAGACGACCGATCCGACTTTGCCGCATGATACCGGGACGCTTCCCAAGCATATCGCTGTGATTATGGATGGGAATGGCCGCTGGGCGAAGGCGCGGGGACTGGCTCGCATTCAGGGGCACCAGAAAGGAGTCGAGATGGTGCGCGACCTCGTGGCGGCATGCGCGGAGCGCGGCATCGAGGCCCTTACGCTGTTTGCGTTCAGTAGCGAGAACTGGCGGCGCCCGAAGCTCGAGGTGCGGCTTTTGCGTCGATTGTTTCTGTTTACCCTTGAACGCGAGATCAGCAAACTGCATGCTAACGGTATACGATTCTGTGTTATTGGAGATATCGCGCCGTTTGGGGCAGGTATCGTGAAACGGGTTCGCGAGGCCCAGGAGCTCACGCGCGACAATGCGCGCCTGCGGCTCACGATTGCGGCCAATTACGGCGGGCGCTGGGATATTGCTCGGGCCTGCGCGCAAATGGCTCGCGAGGTGCAAGCCGGTCGGCTCAAGGCCGAAGAGATTACCCCCGAGAGCCTGACCCCTTACCTCAGCATGGGGGACGTGGCCGAGCCGGATCTCTTTATTCGCACCGGCGGTGAGCAACGCATCAGCAATTTCCTATTGTGGCAGCTTGCCTATACCGAATTCCATTTTACCCCAGTGCTGTGGCCTGACTTCGACCGTAACCAATTCGATCTGGCGCTCCAGTCGTTTGCGACTCGCCAGCGCCGCTTCGGGCGCACCGGCGATCAAGTCGAGGCGTCGCGGCGTGCTTAAGACTCGACTCCTGACGGCATTCGTAGCTGGCCCGCTACTCTTGGCCAGCCTTTTTTTGCTGAATACCGCAGGCATTGCCGTGCTGTTCGGGGTCTTTACGGCGGTGGCCGCGTTTGAATGGTCGTTATTGGCGGGCCTCAAGGTGTCTGGGTCGGTGGCCTTTGCGCTCGCCGTCGTGATTCTCGGGTGGGCGAGCCTCTGGCTGTCGCTCTCGTTGGTATTGATCGTGGCGAGCGCATGGTGGTTGTGGGCGTTGGTAGAGGTGTTTTTCTTTCGCGATCAGACCGGTCCGCTATGGCGTTATCGTGCCGTCCGGCTGCTCTGCGGCGTCCCCGTCTTGATCCCGCTATGGCGTGGCTGCGTAGTCCTAAAGGCGCAGGACCCGGGGCACCCCTGGCTGTTGGGCTGGGTGTTGGTGATCGTGTGGACAGCGGATTCGCTGGCCTATTTTACCGGGCGCGCCTACGGAAGGCACAAACTGGCGCCGCAGGTGAGTCCCGGCAAGACCCTGGAGGGGGCAGCCGGGGGCCTTGCCGGGGCGGCCTTAGTCGGGGCGGTCGGCATGGTTTTGTTGGGCTTTGGCGTGCGTGGCGTGCTTGCGGGGACCCTATTGGGGGTCGTGATCGCCGCCTTTTCGGTGGTAGGTGATCTGCTGGAAAGTAAGGCCAAGCGACTGGCAGGTGTCAAGGATTCCGGCCATTGGTTGCCGGGACATGGAGGCGTGTTGGATCGTATCGATGCTTTGACCGCGGCGGTACCACTTTTTCTGGTGGGCATACGTTGGCTGGGGGTTCGATGAAGGCGCATGAGCAGTCGGGAGCCGCAGGGGAGCCGCAGGGGGTCGCGGTCTTGGGCGCCACCGGGTCGATTGGCGTCAATACCCTGAAGGTGCTGGCGCTGCATCCGGACCGCTTTCGGGTGGTCGCCTTGAGCGCCTACCGGCAAGCGGATCGCCTAGAAGAGCAGTGCTTGGCGTTCCGGCCGGCGATCGCGGTGATTCATGATCCGCAGGCGGCCCAGGAGCTTGCGCGGCGGCTTGCCAAGGCGGGGTGTGATACCGAGGTGCGATCGGGGCCCGAGGCCCTGGGGCGCGTCGCCTGTGACCCGCGCGTGGCGGTCGTGGTCTGCGGCATTGTTGGAGCTGCCGGTCTGGAGTCGGCATGGGCTGCGGTCAAAGGCGGAAAACGCGTGCTGTTTGCAAACAAGGAACCGCTTGTCATGTCCGGCCACCTGTTGCTGGCCGAGGCGCGACGCAGTGGCGCGCAACTCCTACCCTTAGACAGTGAGCACAACGCGATTTTTCAATGCCTCCCGCCAGGCGTGACCGACCTGAATCGCGCCGGCGTGCGGCGGATTCTGCTGACCTGTTCGGGAGGGCCCTTTCGGACCATGCCCGCGAGTCAATTTGCGAGCGTAACGCCCGATCAGGCATGCGCCCATCCCCGCTGGGTCATGGGGCGGAAGATCTCCGTCGACTCCGCGACCTTGATGAATAAGGGGCTCGAGTTGATCGAGGCCTGCCGGCTCTTCGAGGTTCCGCCAGACCGCGTCGATGTCGTCATCCACCCGCAAAGCGTGATTCATTCCTTGGTGGAGTATGTCGACGGTTCGGTGTTAGCGCAGCTCGGCAATCCCGATATGCGCACCCCGATCGCCCATGCCCTGGGTTTTCCCGACCGAATCGAAGCGGGCGTGGCGCGACTCGACTTGGCGCAGATCGGCCGACTCGATTTTGAGGCCCCGGATGAGAGCCGGTTTCCTTGCCTGACATTGGCGCGCGCCGCCGCCGTGGCCGGGGGAAGCGCACCGACGATCTTAAACGCCGCCAACGAGATCGCAGTCGAGGCATTTTTGAAGGGCGCGCTGTCTTTTGCGGCCATTCCGGTAGTGATTCAGCAGGTGATGGACGCACTGCCGGTGGCTCCGGCCGATAGCCTGGAGGCGATCCTGGCCGAGGATAAGCGGGCGCGGACACTGGCGTATCAGCTCGTGGCAGGATCGGCCCACGGGGGGGTGGCGGCGTGTTGACGCAGATTGCCTATAGCCTGCTCGGTTTCGTACTCGCGATCGGGATTCTGATCGTTGTGCACGAGTTCGGACACTATATCGTCGCACGGGCCTTGAACGTCAAGATCCTGCGGTTTTCGGTCGGTTTTGGATCGCCGCTTTGGCTGCGCCGCGGTGGTCCGGACAACACCGAATATGTGCTGGCGGCCGTGCCCCTGGGCGGTTATGTGAAGATGTTAGACGAGAACGAGGGGGATGTCGCCGCAAGCGAGGTTCATCGCGCGTTTAACCGGCAAAGCCTCATCAAGCGCACGGCCATTGTTGCGGCCGGCCCCGGGTTCAATTTTCTGTTCGCGATCTTGGCGTATTGGGTCGTCTTTATGATTGGCGTACCGGGCCTAAAGCCCATCATCGGCCGAGTGACACCCCATTCGCCGGCCGCTATGGCCGGCATCAAGGTAGGCGACCAGCTGCTGGCCATTGATGGCCGGGCGATAAGAACGCTCGGTCAAGACCGGCTTTATCTCTTTCAGAAGGCCTTGGATCACGCTCGGGTCCGCGTTCGCGTGCTGACGCCGCAAGGGCAAAAGCAGACCTTGTGGCTGAATCTCGAGCGAGTCAATACCGCAGTGCTTGGCAACGGCCACCTCGGTGCGGCGCTGGGGTTCTATGGGTGGCAACCGACCTGGGTGCCCCGCATTAGCGAGGTCGAGGCGCACATGCCGGCCGCGCAAGGTGGCCTTCAGGTCGGCGATCTTATTACGGCGATCAATGGTCAGGCGATCGCAAGCTGGTTGCAGGTCGCGAAGATCATACGGGCGCACGCCTTGAAGCCGTTGCGCGTTACGGTTTTGCGGAACGGACGCACGCGGCAATTGATCATCACGCCAAAAGCCGTTAAGGTGAGCGGCGAATCCGTGGGCCAGATCGGAGCAGGCATCAAGGCGCCACAGCTGCCGCCGGGCGTGCGTGTGGTTGTGCGGCGGGGGCCGTGGGATGCGCTGACGGCGGCCGCAGAGAATACATGGCTCATGAGTCGCCTGACAGTTGAGATGTTGAGCAAGATGTTGTTTTTGCAGGTCTCGCCGAAGAGTATCAGTGGACCTCTTACCATTGCGCAGTATGCGGGCGATTCCGTGCAGACGGGGTTCACGAGTTTCTTGATGTTTCTCGGGGTTGTTAGCATCAGCCTGGGGGTTTTGAATTTAATGCCGGTACCCGTGCTTGACGGCGGGCATATCCTTTTCTACTTCGTCGAATGGGTGAAAGGGAGTCCGGTTTCAGAGCAAGTCATAGGGTGGGGACAACGGGTCGGCGTGACACTACTGCTAGGTCTCATGATGCTCGCCTTCTATAACGACCTTACGCGTATTTTGGGCTAAAGAACAAGGCGGGCATCCACGCAATGAAAAGATGGTTAACAGCGCTTTGCTTATGGGGCGCACTCACGGGGATGGCGCAGGCGGCCCCTTTTGTGATCGGACACATCACGGTCACAGGGTTGAAGAGGATATCGGCCGCTACGGTCATGACCTACCTACCGTTAACGGTCGGTGAGCGATTGACGTCGGCGCGGGCCGAGCGCGCTATAGAAGCCTTGTTCAAGACGGGCTTTTTTCGCGACGTAAAGCTCATGCGTCAGGGCGACACACTCCTTGTGGCGGTGCGCGAACGACCGGCGATTGCGAGCATCAAGATCACGGGCACGCACGTGATCAAATCCGATAAGCTGATGATATCGCTGGCCCAGGTTGGCTTTGTCAAAGGGCGAGTCTTCAATCGTGCGCTTTTACACGAGACCACGCAGGCGCTCCGACGCCAATACTTCAATCGGGGCTACTACGCGGTACGCATCGCGACTACCGTACAGCCACTGATACGCGATCGAGTGGCTGTGACTATTGCGGTCTCGGAAGGCAAGATCGCACGCATCAAGCAAATCACCGTAGTCGGTAATTCCCAATTCAAGGAAGGCCGCTTACTGGGTCGTTTCAAGCTCGGAGCGCCGGGGCTGTTTAGCTTCATTAGCGGCAATGATCGGTACTCGCGTGAAAAGTTGTCGGCGGATCTCGATAATCTCCGCAATTTCTATCTGGATCGCGGGTTTCTCCGTTTCCGCCTAGTCTCGACTGTGGTCGCTATTACGCCCAGCAAGGACTGGATCTACATTACAGTGAACGTGCGTGAAGGGCATGTTTATCGGATTTCCAGCTACAAGTTCCTTGGTAACCTCATCTTAAAGCCGGCGGCGCTCGATGCGCTCATCGGGCTAAAGGCGGGCGATGTGTTCTCGCGTGAACGCATCACGAGTGGAACCCAACGCATCGTGGGCAAGCTTGGGAACCGCGGTTACGCGTTTGCGAACGTGCGGGTCGTGCCGGCGGTGGATCGCGCGAATCATACGGTGGCCTTGACGTTCTTCGTCGAGCCCGGCGAGCGCGTGTATGTGCGTCGAATCCGTTTTATTGGCAACACCGTGACCCAGGATGCGGTATTGCGACGCTCCATGCGGCAATACGAGGGGGCGTGGTTTTCGGCCAAGCGTATCAAGGAATCCCTGACGTTAATCCGTCGGCTGGGGTTCTTTGACAACGTGCGTGTGACGACGCCGCCGGTTGAAGGCCATCCGAGCGAGGTCGATGTCGATGTCCACGTCAAGGAGCGCGAAACCGGAAGCGTAGTGGCGGGGATCGGCTATTCGGATCTTTATGGTTTCTTTATCAACGGTTCCGTGTCCTACCAGGACCTGCTTGGGACCGGCAAGCAATTATCGGTCTCGGCCAATACCTCGGTTGCCTACAAGAACATCAACTTAACCTACGTGAATCCCTATTACACGAGTTCCGGGATCAGTCGCGGGTTCAACATCTACGATAGCTCATTTAACGCCGCAGCGGCCTATTCGGCGGCCTATAGCGAAAGCACGGTCGGTGCCGGCGTCTTTTATGGCATTCCGATCGGCGAGAACCGCGCCATCAATATTGGGTTGGCCGCAGAACAAGTGAAGCTGACGGTCAATTCGACCAGCGCCTATGTGGCCCAGCAATTCGTGGCCGCGCACGGCACGACCAATAATATCCTGAAGGCCACGTTTGGCTGGTCACGCAATACGCTCAATAACGCGATCTTCCCCACGAGCGGCACCTATCAGAGCCTAAGTGGGGAGGCGGGCTTGCCGGGCGGGAATCTCGAGTATTACCGGCTCTCTTATCTGGCCAGTATCTTCTTTCCGTTCGGGCGCCAGTACAGCCTAAAGCTCAGCAACCAATGGAGCTACGGGAACGGCTACGGGGGCACCGATAGCCTGCCGTTTTTCAAGAATTTCTATGCCGGTGGTGCGAGCTCGGTGCGCGGCTATCAAAACGAGTCCTTGGGCCCGCGTGATATTTTGCCGCCCAACGATCCGATCGGTGGCAACAAGCGCGTACTGGCAACGGCGGAGTTCTTTTTCCCGGTCCCCGGGACCTCAGCCAATAATCGATCCATGCGGTTTTCAACCTTTTTAGATGCCGGACAGGTCTATGGGCCGGGCCAACGGATTGATCTGGGGCAGATTCGTACGTCGTTCGGTGTCGCCTTTGACTGGTTCTCGCCGATCGCGCCTTTAAGTATCAGTATCGCGCGGCCCCTGAACGCGCAGCCCGGGGATCAGACCCGGACCGTGCAGTTCACGTTGGGCACGCTCTTTATGTACTAGCGAGAACCGGCGCCAATGGCTAGGCTTTGAGTCTAGGAGGCGGGCGGCGTCCCGAACGAACATGGCGTATACACTAAGCAAGTTGGCTGCGGTGGCCCAGGCCACTATGCAGGGGAATGGGGAGAGCGAGATTGATGCCGTGGCGCCGCTTGATCAAGCCGGCCCCCGGCACGTCGCTTATTGTGCGTCGCCGCGCTACCGGTCCTTGATACCCGAGAGCGCGGCGGGCGCATTGATTTTGCAGCCGGAAGACGCGGAGTTGTTTCCTGGCAACAAGATTTTATGCGCCGACCCGCGCGTGGCCTTTGCGCGGATCGCGAATCTCCTTCACCCCCCCGAGCGTGCGGTCCCTGGCTGTCACCAAAGCGCTGCGATCGATCCGAGTGCGCGGGTCTCTCCCGGCGCGAGCATCGGGCCTGCTGCGATTATCGGAGCTGACGCGGTGATCGAGACCGGTGTGGTGGTGGGGCCGGGGGTGGTTGTGGGCGCGCGTTGTGTTATCGGGAGCGACACCCGGCTAGAGGCCCGTGCCGTCGTGATGCACGACTGCCTGATCGGGAAACGTTGTGTCATATCGCCAGGCGCTGTGATCGGTGGCGAGGGTTTCGGCTACGTCCGCGAACAAGACGGGCACTGGCTCAAGGTCCCCCAATTGGGGCGGGTCGTGATCGGCGATGACGTCGACGTCGGTGCCAATACGACGATCGACCGGGGCGCTCTGGGCGACACTGTGGTGGGTAATGGCGTCAAGCTCGATAATCTCATCCAAATCGCTCACAACGTGAAGATTGGCGACAACACCGCCATGGCCGGTTGCGTGGGTGTGGCAGGCAGCGCAGTGATTGGGAAAAGATGCATGATCGCAGGTGGCGTTGGGATTATGGGTCATATTACGGTAGGGGATGACGTTGAAGTGACCGCGATGTCATTTTTAAAAGGGTCTGTGGAAGGACCCGGGCGGTTTTCGTCCAGCCTTCCGGCAACAGCGGCCGATGTTTGGGCGCGAAACGTGGGCCGGCTGCGCCACTTCGATGAATTGGCGCGACGTTTACGTCGGGCCGAGCAAACAATAAAGCAGATTTTGTCAGGGGGAAAACATTGAACACGCTTGACATCCATGAGGTCCTTAAACACCTTCCGCACCGCTATCCGTTCTTGTTGATCGATCGGGTTCTAGATTACGTCCCTAACGAGACGCTGGTAGCAATCAAGAACGTGACTATCAATGAGCCGTTTTTTCAAGGGCATTTCCCCCATTATCCGGTGATGCCTGGCGTAATGGTGATCGAGGCGATGGCGCAAGCCTGCGCCATATTGTCGTTCAAGACGCTCGGCAAACTGCCGGGGGACGGGGGCGTGTATTTGTTCGCGGGCATTGATAAGGCGCGCTTCAAGCGCCCGGTGGGTCCCGGCGATCAGTTGCTACTGAGCGTCAGGCTCACGCGCAAAATGCAGGGCATTTGGCGTTTCGAGGCGACTGCCACGGTAGACGGGGCAGTCTGTTCGACGGCTGAACTCATGTGTACTTACAAGGAGATTGCATGATTCATCCTCAGGCCCTGATCGACCCGAGCGCGGAGATTGCCGCGAGCGCTGAAATCGGACCGTTTTCTGTCATTGGACCTGAGGTTACGATCGGCGAAGGCACCTGGATTGGGCCGCATGTGGTCATCAACGGGCCCACTCGAATAGGGCAGAACAACCGGATCTACCAATTCTCGTCTTTGGGCGAGATTGCCCAAGACCTGAAATATGCCGGCGAGCGAGCGGCGCTCGAAATCGGAGACGGGAACGTGTTTCGCGAGTACTGCACGGTCAGTCGCGGGACCTCTGGCGGTGGCGGAGTTACGCGCATTGGCGATCACAATTTTTTTATGGCCTATGTCCATGTCGCGCATGATTGCCAGGTCGCCAACCACACGGTGTTTGCCAACTGCGCGAGCCTCGCCGGACACGTGCGCGTCGAGAATTACGCGGTGCTCGGGGGATTTACCGGCATCCATCAATTCTGCCGCGTGGGCGAGCACTGCATGACTGGCATCGGGACGGTCACCTTTCAGGACATTCCGCCGTATGTGGTAGCGGCCGGAAACACCGCCAAGCCCTATGGGATCAATATTACCGGACTAAAGAGGCGCGGGTTCTCGGCCGAGGGCATAAGCGGACTGAAGAAGGCCTACAAGCTCCTTTACAAGTCCGGTCTTCGCCTGGAGGAGGCGATCGCAGAGATCAAGGGGCTCGTGGATGGTCATCCCGAAATCGGAGTGTTGGTGCGCTTCCTTCAGGTGGAAGGCCGAGGCATCATTCGGTAATGAGCCTACGATTCGGCATTGTGGCAGGTGAGGCGTCGGGGGATCTCCTCGGCGCCGGCCTCATGGCGTCGATGCGGGCCCGGGTGGCCTGTTCGTTTGAGGGTATTTGCGGCCCGGCTATGATAGCGCTCGGCGGTTTGAGCCGTTATCCCATGGAGGCGTTATCGGTCATGGGTATTTCCGAGGTGGTCGGTCGGTTGCCGGCGCTTATTCGCATACGCCGCGAGCTGATCCGGTATTTTCGCGAGACGCGGCCCGACTGCGTCATCGGGATTGATTCGCCGGATTTTACGCTGGCGCTCGAGCGCGCCCTAAAGGCCGATGGGATTCCGGTGGTTCATTATGTGAGCCCGACGGTATGGGCATGGCGACGTTATCGCGTGCGCACTGTGGCGCGTAGCGCTGATCTCCTGTTGACGCTGTTCCCGTTTGAGCCGGCTTATTACGCGGGCAAGATGAACGCGATATTTGTCGGGCATCCGCTCGCGGATATGGTTAAGGCGGCCCCGGATACGCAGGCGGCGCGCACGGAGTTGCGTCTGGAGACCAAAAATCTCGTCATTGCGCTGCTCCCAGGAAGCCGCGAGAGTGAGCTGAAGGCGCATGCCGAGATGTTCGTGCGCACGGCTATGCGGCTTGCGCTACGATATCCAGGTTGCCAGTTTATCGCGCCGTTCGTCAATCGCCAGACGCGCGACATTTTCGAGCGGGTGTTGACCGAACAGAAGGCGTTTGACCTGCCGATCACGAGGCTTCACGGCCATGCGCGACTCGCGATGGCGGCATCCGACATCGTCTTGTGTGCATCCGGCACGGCCGCCCTCGAAGCGGCGCTGGTCGGTCGGCCGATGGTCGTGACCTACCGATTGTCGGGGTTGAGTTACTGGCTCATGCGCTCTTTGTCACATCTGGACTACTATTCCTTGCCCAACCATCTGGCGGGCCGCGCACTGGTGCCAGAACTGATTCAGCGGGACGCAACCGCCGATCAGCTCGTCAAGTGCGCAGAGCAGCTGATTGAGGATCCGGATCGGCGCACCGAAATGGTCGCTGCGTTCGGACGCATTCGCGAGACGCTGCGACAAGGGGCCAATGACCGCGCCGCCGGGGCGGTATTGAACCTGATTGGTGCGCGCGCAGAGCCCCAGGCCGCGCTGTCATGCGGCTCGTAGCGGGTATTGACGAGGTCGGCATGGGCCCGCTGGCCGGGCCCGTGATGGCAGCGGCCGTGATTTTACGTCTGGGCCGCCCGATCCAGGGCCTAGCCGACTCAAAGCGGCTCTCGCCCCATCGGCGCACGGTCGTGGCCGAACAGATCAAGCAGCAGGCGCTGGTGTGGGCGGTCGGCCGCGCCGAGGTCTCGGAAATCGACGACCTGAATATTCTGCAGGCGGCTTGGCTTGCCATGCGTCGCGCGGTGGCAGCGCTTGGCGTAGCGCCAGACTTTGCGGTGGTCGACGGGCTTCATGTCCCGGATCTCCCCTGTCCCAGGCGGGCCATTGTTCGCGGCGACGCGTTGGTACCGGCCATTTCGGCGGCGTCGGTGATTGCGAAGGTCACGCGCGATGCGGAGATGTGCGAGTGGGACGCGGTCTACCCGGAGTATGGATTCGCGGCCCACAAGGGCTACGGGACCGCGCGACACTTAGACGCGTTGGCGCGCTTTGGTGCGTGTCCTTTGCATCGGCAGAGCTTTGCGCCGGTGCGCGCAGCGGGACCGCGGGGCAAAGAGGTCTAAATGGATACCTTCATTCATCTTCACGTCCATTCCGAGTATTCGTTAGCCGACGGCTTGGTACGGCTAGACGAGCTGGTGGCGGCGTGCAGCGAACAGGGCATGCCGGCGGTTGCAGTCACGGATCTTGCCAACCTGTTTGGGATGGTCAAATTTTATAAAGAGGCCGTTGCCGCCGGTATCAAGCCGATTATCGGGGCCGATGTTTTTGTCCGCAGTGACGATCCCCAAAGACCGTATCGTTTGGTGCTGCTCTGCCAAAATTTGGTTGGCTATCGGCGGTTAAGCGAACTTTTGACGCGCGCCTACGGCGAGGGACAGAAGGGCGGACATGCCTGTCTCGACAAGGCGTGGTTTGCCGGACATAGCGAGGGGCTGATTGCGCTCTCGGGGGCTCTGGATGGCGATATCGGCCAGTTTCTTATTGGTAACCACGAAGATAAGGCCGAGGCGGCGGCGGCGGATTGGATGGCGCTCTTCCCGGGGCGCTTCTATATCGAATTGCAACGCACGGGCCGCGCCTGGCAGGAGGAATACAACCGTCAGGCGATCGGGCTTGCGCGCCATTTGCGCCTGCCGTTGGTGGCCACCCAGGACGTCCGTTTTCTGAAGGCCGCGGATTTCGAGGCCCATGAGATCCGTGTCTGTATTCACGAAGGGCGAACGCTTGCGGATCCAAGGCGCCCGCGCCGCTATACCGAGCAGCAATATCTGGCGAGTGCCGCAGAGATGACAGCACTCTTTGCCGATATCCCCGAGGCCATACAGAATACGGTGGAGATCGCCAAGCGGTGTACGCTCGCGTTGCGCTTCGGCGAAAATTATCTACCGATGTTTCCGGTGCCCGAAGGCGAGTCGGTCGATAAGCTCGTGCGGCACAGTGCGCGTACCGGGCTTAGCGCCCGCATGGCGCATTTCGGTTCTGCGGAACGCGCCGAGAAGGAAGCCGCCTATCAGGACCGCCTGGCGCTTGAGCTCGACGTCATCGAAAACATGGGGTTCTCCGGATACTTCCTGATCGTCGCGGACTTCATCTCCTGGGCTAAGCGCGCCGATATCCCGGTAGGGCCGGGGCGCGGCTCCGGCGCGGGCTCGCTGGTGGCTTATGCGCTCGGTATCACGGAACTCGACCCTATTGAATACGAGCTCTTGTTCGAGCGCTTTCTGAACCCTGAGCGGGTGTCACTGCCGGATTTCGACGTGGACTTTTGTATGGAAGGTCGCGACCGGGTGATCGAATACGTCACCGAGCGCTACGGCGCCGACAAGGTCTCGCAGATCATCACGTTCGGGACGATGGCAGCGAAGGCCGCGGTGCGGGATGTCGGCCGCGTTCTCGATCACCCCTATGGATTCGTCGACAAGATCGCCAAGCTGATACCGCTTGATCTCGGGATTACACTCAGTGAGGCGCTAGCCCAAGAGCCCGCGCTAAAAGAGCGCTATGAGCAGGAAGAGGACGTGCGCGCGTTGTTGGACGCCGCCCGCAAGCTCGAAGGGCTTGCACGAAACGCGGGCAAGCATGCTGGTGGCGTAGTCATCGCGCCAAGCGCGCTCACGGATTTTATGCCGCTCTATTGTGAAGCGGGGAGTGGGCCGTTCGTCACCCAGTTAGACAAGGACGACGTGGAGGCGCTGGGGCTCGTAAAGTTCGATTTCCTCGGATTGCGGACGCTCACCATCATCGCCAAGGCCGTGAAAACGATTGACGCGCAAAGGCGCGCCATGGACGAGGCCCCGCTAGCACTCGAGTCGCTGCCGGTCGACGACGTGGATGCGTACAAGCTATTGAAGTCCTGTCAGACCACGGCCCTTTTCCAGCTCGAATCGCGCGGCATGAAAGACCTCATACAGCGGCTTCAGCCGGACAACTTTGAAGAGATCGTGGCCCTGGTCGCACTGTTCCGACCAGGACCCCTTCAGTCCGGCATGGTGGACGATTTCATCAATCGCAAGCATGGCCGTGCGCGGATCGAGTACGCCCATGAGGTGTTGGCGCCGATCCTAAAGCCGACTTACGGCGTCATCTTGTATCAGGAACAGGTGATGCAGATAGCGCGGGTGTTAGCGGGCTACAGTCTTGGCAAGGCCGATCTTCTGCGGCGCGCTATGGGCAAAAAGAAGCCCGAGGAGATGGCGCAGCAGCGCGAAGGTTTTGTGCAGGGGGCGCAGCAGCGCGGTTACGAGGCACGGCTTGCCAACGCCATTTTCAATCTGATCGAGAAGTTTGCGGGTTATGGATTTAACCGCTCGCACTCGGCGGCGTATGCGTTGTTGTCCTATCAGACCGCATGGCTCAAGGCGCATCATCCAGCGGCCTTTATGGCGGCCGTGTTGTCTGCGGATATGGATAAGACGGACAAGGTCGTCACGATGATAGCCGAGTGTCGCGAGATGCGGATTACGGTGCTGCCACCAGACATCAATCGCTGTAGCTACGAATTCGTGCCACTTGACGATAAGACGATTTTGTACGGCCTGGGCGCCATCAAGGGCTTAGGTGAGGGCGCCATCGAGATAGTGCTGAGTTCGCGCAACGATACGCCGTTTACGGACCTGTTTGATCTGTGTCGCCGGGTCGACACGCGGCGCGTTAATCGCCGGGCCTATGAGTGCTTGATTGCCGCCGGTGCCTGCGATGCGCTTGGACCGCATCGGGCGGCGATGATGGCATCGCTCGATGTGGCATTGACCGCCGCGATGCAGCAGGGCCGGGACGCCGCAGTCGGCCAAGACGACCTGTTTGGCGATGGTGCGACCCCCTTCGAGACGGATTTCGTGTCGGTCGATCCGTGGCCGAGCGAGCGGCAACTGGAAGGCGAGAAGGAGACGCTTGGACTCTATCTAACCGGGCATCCGATCGATCGCTATGCCGAGGAGTTGATGAGCATTACCGGGACTACGATCGCGAACCTTAAGCCTACGGAGAACGCGAGCGTGATGGTCGGTGGACTCATTGTCGCTTTGCGTATTATCAATACCAAGCGCGGCGACCGAATGGCCTTTGTGACCTTGGACGATGGGACCGGGCGCATTGATCTGGCGATGTTTGGCGATCAGTATCAACGCTACCGGGAGCGCGTCGTGAAAGACGCGCTCATCGTGGTAAAGGGCAGCGTAAGCCTCGACGAGTACTCTGGAGGCTTCAAAATGACGGCCGACACCCTCTATAATATGGACGAGGCGCGGGCGGCCTTTGTGAAGCGACTCGTGATCGACATGGACACCGAGAACAGCAGCGAGCAGTTCGTTGAGGGTTTGCGGGGCATTCTCGATCCGGTCCGGCGCGGAAAGTGCCCTATTGCCGTTTACTACCGCCGCGTTGAGGCGGATATTGAGATTATCTTTGGGGAGGATTGGCGCGTGACACCGGACGAAGGGGTTATTCGGCAATTGACCGCGTTGGCGGGCGATAACCACGTCCACCTCATTTACCATGACGGATAGACGATGAATCAGAACTATCTCGATTTTGAACAATCGATCGCCGATCTTGAGGCCAAAATCGAGGCATTGCGCTTTTTGGATTCGAGCTCCGGGGCTGATATCAATGATGAGATCATGCGTCTGCGGGCGAAGAGCCATCGTCTCACGCAGTCGATTTTCTCGTCTTTGACGGCGTGGCAGGTCTCGCAGCTTGCCCGCCATCCGCAGCGCCCCTATGCGCTCGACTATGTCGGGCGGATTTTTGAGAGCTTCGATGAATTGCACGGGGATCGGCTGTACGCAGACGACCCGGCTATTATCGCGGGCGTTGGACGCCTCGATGACATACCGGTGGCCGTGATCGGCCACCAAAAGGGTCGGGACACGCGCGAAAAGGTGCGCCGCAACTTTGGGATGCCGCGACCGGAGGGCTACCGCAAGGCCTTGCGCATCATGCGCCTTGCGGAACGGTTCCACATGCCGGTCATCACGTTAATTGACACTATGGGCGCGTATCCCGGCGTAGGCGCCGAGGAGCGCGGACAAAGCGAGGCGATCGCGCGCAACCTCTATGTCATGTCGGCTCTGAAGACGCCAATCGTGAGCGCCGTGATCGGCGAAGGGGGCTCGGGCGGGGCGTTGGCGATCGGGGTCGGCGATCGCATGCTGATGCTGCAGTACGCCACGTACTCGGTCATCAGTCCGGAGGGCTGCGCATCGATTCTCTGGAAGAGCGCCGACAAGGCCGCGCAGGCCGCCGAGTCATTGGGCATAACGGCCGAAAGCTTGATGCGCCTAGGGTTGATCGATCAAATCGTGCCGGAGCCGCTAGGGGGTGCGCACCGGGATGCCGATGCCATGGCGGCGACCTTGAAGACCGCCCTGAAGGAGGCGGTCGACAGATTGCAGGACATACCGCCCGATGATCTTCTTGCGCGCCGCTACACCCGGTTGCGTCAGTATGGGCAGTTTGAAGAGCGCTAGATTTTCTTCAGAGTGGCTTTTAGGGGCGCTTGAAAAGCTCGCTATTACACGCGTAGATCCGATCCTAGTCGGTTTTAGCGGCGGACTGGACTCCACGGCGTTAGTGCATGCGCTAAGCCGGGTGTCGTGGCCGGGGCTGCGCGCGGTCTATATCGATCACGGTTTGCACCCGGATGCGGTGGTTTGGGGCGCGCAGGTGCGCCAAAGGGCGGGCGATTGGGGTGTGCCGTGCGAGGTGCTGACCGTCGAGGTCTGCAATCGTGGCCAAGGGATCGAGGCGGCGGCGCGTGCCGCACGCTACGCCGCCCTGGCAGCCTACATGACACCGCAGGAGGTGCTGATCGTTGCGCATCAGGCGGATGATCAGGCCGAAACGATCATGTTGCAGCTTTTGCGCGGCACGGGGCTTGCGGGCGCCGCCGGCATGGTCCCGATGAAGGCCTTTGGCAAGGGGCGGTTGGCGCGCCCGCTGCTCGCTATGACGCGCACGGCGCTCGCTGACTATGTGGCGGCGGAGGGATTGTCGTTTAGCGAGGATACTAGCAACGCGGACCGGCGATTTGCGCGCAATTATATTCGCCATGAGGTATGGCCGATGCTGGCTAGGCGTTGGCCAAGAGGTCACGAGGCGCTGGCCCGTGGTGCACGCCATCTGCAGGCCGCGCAGCGGCTGCTGGAATCCTACGTGGAAGCGGACGTTGCGCGTTGTACAGACGAGCACGGGAACCTGATGTTGGCACCCCTGCACTCTTTGTCCGACGAGGCCCAGGCGTTGGTACTGCGCGGCTGGATCCGTCGGCGGGGCGGGCTTGCGCCGAGCGAGCGGGGCGTTAACGCGATTCTGGCGGCATTGCGTATCGTTCCCCGCAGTCGCCAACAAGTGTTACGCTTAAAGTGCGGCGGGGTCATGCGGCGCTACCGTGATCGGGTCTCGTGGGCCGCTCATGAGGCGGCTGGCGGGGCGTTGTCGTGGCGCGGGGTTTGGGCGCCGCCGGCGGATTATCCGCTGCCTATGGCCGGCTGGCGGTTGACGGGGCGGGCGGCCTTAGGGGAGGGCTTAAGTCGGAATCGCCTCGATGGTAAGCTCTTGACCGTCTGCTCGCGAGTAGCGGGGGCGCGGGTCTATATTCCCGGGCGGGGGCATCGTAGCTTAAAGAAACTTTTGCAGGAGTTGGGCGTAGCGCCCTGGGATCGCGCACGGGCCGTTTTTGTGTTTGATGCCGAGGCACTGATCGCAATCCCCGGTTATTGGTCATGCCGTAGCTATGAGGCATTGCCGGGGGAGCCGGGTTGGGTGCTTGGGATCGAGACCGTAGCATTACCGTAGGAGGCTGTAGAAAGTGAAGCCATTTGCCTGTTTTCGTGCTCCTAAAAGGGTGACGGAAGCCACACCCAAGGGACTACGATGACGAAGTTCGTTTTTATCACCGGGGGGGTGGTGTCGTCGCTCGGCAAGGGTATCGCGGCGGCCTCGCTGGCCACCTTGCTGGAGGCGCGCGGCATTCGCGTGACCCTCATGAAGCTCGACCCCTATATCAATGTCGATCCCGGCACGATGAGTCCCTACCAGCATGGTGAGGTGTTCGTGACCGAAGACGGCGCGGAGACGGATCTCGACCTGGGTCATTACGAACGCTTTGTGCGCACGACTATGAGTCAGCACAACAATTTCACCACCGGCCGCATCTATGAAAACGTCATTCGCAAGGAACGCCACGGCGACTATTTGGGCGCAACGGTTCAAGTCATTCCTCACATTACCGATGAAATCAAACGGTGCATCCTGCGTGGTGCCGGTGATGCCGAGGTCGCGATGATCGAGATTGGCGGGACGGTCGGCGACATCGAATCCCTGCCGTTTTTGGAGGCGATTCGCCAAATGGGCGTCGAGCATGGGCGTCAATGCACAGTTTATATGCATCTGACGCTCGTGCCGTACATCAAGGCGGCCGGTGAAATCAAGACCAAGCCGACCCAACATTCCGTCAAGGAGCTGCGCAGCATTGGTATCCAGCCGGACATCTTGTTGTGTCGCGCGGATCGGCGGCTCCCCGAAGACGAGCGCCAAAAGATTGCGCTTTTCACAAACGTGCCGGCACGAGCGGTCATATCGGCGGTCGATGTCGACAATATTTATAGAATTCCCGAACTTCTGCATGATCAGGGGCTCGACGATATCGTGGTCGAGCAGCTGGGCATTAAGGCGGGTGTAATCGATTTACGCGAATGGGGGGCGGTAAACTATGCACGCGAGCACCCTAATGCGGTGGTCGATGTCGCGATCGTCGGCAAATACGTCCATCTTACGGAGTCGTATAAGTCGCTGTCTGAGGCCCTTACCCATGCTGGCATTCGCACCAGATCGGAGGTCCGTGTTCACTATATCGATTCAGAGGCGATCGAGCGGAACGGAACCGATTGCCTAAAAGACTACGACGCGGTGTTGGTCCCTGGGGGGTTTGGGGGTCGCGGCACCGAGGGCAAGATTGCAGCGGTGCGCTACGCGCGCGAAAACAAGGTCCCCTATCTGGGCATTTGCCTCGGGATGCAGATTGCGGTCATCGAATATGCGCGCAACAAGGTCGGTCTTCAGGATGCACACAGCACCGAGTTCACGACTGAGTCAACGCACCCGGTGATTGCGTTGATTACCGAGTGGATGGGGAGCGCGGGGCAACGCGAGACGCGCACTGAGGATACCGATCTGGGGGGGACCATGCGGCTCGGCGGTCAGCCCTGTGAACTCGTTCCCGGGAGTCTCGCCGCCCAAATATACGGGGTCGGCACGGTCGTAGAGCGTCATCGTCACCGCTATGAGGTCAATAATACCTATCGGTCGCTGTTGATCGAGAATGGGTTATGCGTTTCGGGAACCTCGCCCGATCAGGCGTTGGTCGAAATCATCGAACTGCGCGATCACCCGTGGTTTGTAGGCGTCCAGTTCCACCCCGAATTCACTTCGACGCCGCGTGACGGACATCCGTTGTTTACGAGCTTTATCGAGGCCGCGCTCGCCCATAGACGAAAGTCGGGCGGCGCCCAAGAAGAGGTAGGTACGCAGTGAAATTATGCGGTTTTGAGGTCGGTCTTGATAAACCCCTGTTTTTGATCGCAGGCCCGTGCGTCATCGAATCGCGGACACTGGCCCTAGAGACGGCCCAGGCCTTAAAGGAGATCACCGCGCGATTGGGCATCCCCTTTATCTACAAGTCATCGTTCGACAAGGCCAATCGGAGTTCGCATGCCTCTTTTCGGGGCCCAGGTCGTCAGGACGGGCTCGCGATCCTGGCGGACGTGAGGGCGCAGATCGGGGTCCCCGTGTTGACCGACGTGCACGATACCAGCGAGATCGCCGAGGTCGCCGCCGTCGTGGATGTATTGCAGACGCCGGCGTTTCTGTGTCGGCAGACCGATTTTATCGGTGCCGTGGCGGCCTGCGGCAAGCCCGTCAACATCAAGAAGGGTCAGTTTTTGGCGCCTGGGGACATGAAGAACGTGATCGACAAGGCTCGTGCCGCCGGGGGTGACGGGCGCCTCATGGTCTGTGAGCGCGGGGTCTCGTTTGGTTATAATAACCTCGTATCGGATATGCGCAGCCTTGCGATCATGCGCGAGACCGACTGCCCGGTGGTGTTTGACGCGACCCATTCGGTGCAGTTGCCCGGCGGCCAAGGGACGCGTTCGGGGGGGCAGCGGGAACATGTACCGGTCCTTGCGCGTGCGGCCGTAGCCGCAGGTATCGCGGGAATTTTTATGGAGACGCATCCGGACCCCGACAAGGCCTTGAGCGACGGACCGAACGCGTGGCCGCTTGCGCATATGGAGTCGCTGCTCGGAACCCTGATGGATCTGGATGCCTGCGTCAAAAGACATGGCCTCGCTGAGGCCTTACTAGCCCTTTGAAAGAATAACACCCCTCTTTAGGATGAATTCATGACCAAGATTGTCGATCTTCACGCGCGCGAGATCTTAGATTCGCGCGGCAACCCCACGGTAGAAGCAGATGTCACCTTGGACTCTGGCATTGTTGGTCGGGCGTCGGTGCCCTCGGGTGCCTCAACGGGTATACGCGAGGCCTTCGAGTTGCGGGACGGTGACCAGAAGCGCTACCGCGGTCTAGGTGTTCTGAAGGCCTGCGCTGCGGTCAACGGTGCCATCAAGAAGGCGCTGGTTGGGACCGAGGCCATGCAAGCAGTCGTGGATGAGGGCATGATCGCACTCGATGGCACGGCCGACAAGTCACGACTCGGGGCGAACGCGATTCTGGCGGTTTCGCTTGCCTTGGCACGGGCGCTGGCGGCGCAAGCGGGCGTACCCTTGTATCGCCATCTGGGTGGCGATGGCCCGTTTGTGTTGCCGGTACCGCTTATGAATATCATCAATGGCGGCGCGCACGCCGACAATACCCTGGACTTCCAGGAGTTCATGATCGTGCCGTTTGGCGCGCCGCGATTTTCCGAGGCCTTGCGCTGGGGCGCCGAGATCTTTCATACGTTAAAGGGCCTTTTGAAGGCGCGCGGGCTTGCGACCTCAGTCGGTGACGAGGGCGGATTCGCGCCTAATTTGAAGTCGAACGAGGAGGCCTTGAAATTGATTGAAGAGGCGATCATGGCCGCCGGCTATAGGCCCGGGCAGGATGTTGGTATCGCCTTGGATGCTGCGGTATCCGGACTCATGACCAAGAGCGGCTCCTATGCGTTGGCGGGCGAAGGCCGCGACCTCGATGCGCAGGCGCTGACCGGGCTGTATGACGATTGGCTGGGGCGCTACCCCGTCGTCAGTATCGAAGACGGGATGGGGGAGGAGGACTGGGCGGGCTGGCATGTCATGACCGAGCGTCTCGGTGGCCGCATTCAGCTGGTCGGCGACGACATCTTCGTGACCAACACGAAACTTTTAGCGCGCGGGATTCAGGAGCGGGTTGGCAATGCCATTCTGATCAAGCCCAATCAGATCGGCACGCTAACCGAGACCTTAGCGACCATCGCTCGTGCGCAACAGGCGGGCTATGGGGTCATATTGTCGCATCGTTCCGGTGAGACTGAAGATACGGCGATTGCTGACATCGCGGTGGCGACTGGCGCCGGTCAAATCAAGACGGGCTCCTTGTCCCGATCCGAGCGCATCGCCAAATACAATCAGCTGCTGCGCATCGAGGAGCGCGAGGGGGCGAACGCGCGCTTCGCGCAGGCCCCGAAACAGGCATATTCCCAAAAGTAAAGTGGTGCGCCTATACTAGGCATTATGAGGAAATGGGTAGGTCCGGTCGCGTTGGTGTTTTGTGTGTTGACCCAATATGCCTTTTGGTTTGGGCACGGGGGGGTGGTAGCACTCGTGCATCGCGAACATCACATCGATGCATTAAAGACCGGCAATGCCGCACTCCTGAAGACCGATCAGGAACTAGCCGCGGAGGTGGAGAGCCTCCAGAGCGGCCGGGCCGCCATTCAGGCGCGCGCCCGCTCGGGTCTTGGCATGATCAAAAAGGGCGAGACCTTCTACGAAATCATTCCCGGAAGTCCGCCCGCGACCCATACCGCGCAGAGCCTGTTCCGCGATCAGCAACTCGCCGCGAGAGGGTAGGGCAGGTCCTGGAAGGCCAGGGGCACATCTTGTAAAGCTACCACCCCCTCGTCGTGACTGCTGATTTGCATCACCGCCAAGAGGTCAATCTGGCCATCAGGCCCGGTCTGGGCGTCGACTATCGTGCCCGCTGGCTGGCCGGGGAGATTGGGCGCGCTAAGCGAGGTGCCGGGCTCCGGGGCCGTCTGGCCTGCGGGCAAAGAGGCACGGTACATGCGTTGCTTCAGGCGCCCGAGATAATGGGTGCGTGCCACGATTTCCTGGCCGGGATAACAGCCCTTGCGAAAATTGATCCCGTCTAAGAGATCCAGGTTCAGCATCTGGGGGACAAAGGCCTCGGTCGTCTGCGCGCCGATAGTGGGGAGCCCGGATTGAATATCGAGCCATGCCCAGGCCTGACTGCCGACGCGGGTGGCGCCGTCACCGGGGGCAATAGCGCGAACCGCCGCCACGGGTCCTAGCAGGAGATAGCGCGGCGCGGGGCCGGGGATCGCCACCACGGTGACCTCACTGCTTGTGAGGGCCGCAGGCGCGGTCGGCACGGGCAGATCGGCGGTCGTCAGGATCGCGCTGGCCGCCGGGCCGGAGAGTCCCAGGATTGCCCAATCGTCGGCGGCGCTCAAAGTCACGTTGGCGCGCAACACAAACATAGTGAGGCGCTTTAACGTCGAGGCCAGCAGCTCCCTTGGCAGCAGCAGGAGCACCTCTTCGCCGGAACGCACGATCCGGAAAAGCGCGATGACGCGACCTTGGGCCGTGCAATAGGCGCTCAGTTGGCTTGCGTTCGCGAGCGTCAAGAGGTCATTGCTCAGCTGACCTTGCAGAAAACTCAAGGCATCCGCGCCGGATGCCCGGATGATGCCGATGGGCATGAGCGGACAATAGACCGTGCCGGTCGCCGCCGCCGAAACCTCGGTGTGCGGGGTGCCGTAATGCAAGATGCCGTCGCGGCCTTCTAGGCCGCCGGCCTCAATCAATTCCGTTTTCCATTCCTTCAGCACGGCTTGCCCCCTATAATGATCTGACATAGAGCGTTGGGATCATACCAAAAACCATTATCCCCACAGGGCACATCATGACCGCTTTAGAGCGTCCGAGAGATGCGGGCCTTAAGTATATGCGACTACCCATTGGCGCGTATGCCTCGATTCTACACCGAATCACGGGCCTGCTGTTGGTAGGAGTAAGCGTCGCGGGGCTGCGTTTGTTGAGCCTATCTTTGGCCAGCGCCAGCCAATTCCAGCGCATCCAGGTGACGATGACCGGCCCCGCCGCCCATGTCCTTGGCCCCTTGTGCGTGTGGGCCGGCGCCCAACACCTCTATGGTGGCATTCGTCACCTCATGTTCGATATCGATACGGGCTGTGGTCGCGGTCGCAGTCGCCAAAGTGCGGCTTGGGTGATGGCGCTTGCGCTCGCGACGGCGATTTTGGCGGCCTTGTTATGGCCCTAGGGGTGACCCATTACGGGAGTCGCCACGCCGGGACCGGCAGCTGGCTACTCGTTCGCATCACGGCAGTCGCCATCGCGCTCGGGTTTTTGGGCGCGATCATCGCCTTGGCCGTCATGCCAGAACTCAGTTATCGTGCCTGGCATGCGCTTTTTGAAGGGCCCGTCGTGCGCGCGCTTTTGGCGTTTTGGTTTAGTGCCATGACGCTCCACGCCTATTTAGGATGTGATGAGATCTTGAAAGACTATGTGCACCCGCCCGGTTGGCGCTTGGTCGGCATGATTACCATCGCCGCCGGTTTATTGGCCCTCACGGGCTATGGCTTTGCGGTGTTTTTCGGATGACGCACAGGCTGCCTCGTCGCCAGTTTGACTGTCTGGTGTTAGGCGCGGGCGGCGCGGGCCTGCGCGCGGCCTTGCAACTGGCCGAGGGTGATGCCCATGTGGCGGTCGTCTCCAAGGTCTTTCCGACCCGTTCGCACACAGTCGCTGCCCAAGGTGGCGTCAATGCCGCCTTGGGCAATGCGTTGCCGGATTCATGGCACTGGCATATGTATGACACGGTCAAGGGCGGCGATTACCTAGGCGACCAGGACGCGATCGAGTATCTCTGCCGGGCCGCGAGTCGATTGGTGATCGAACTTGAGCATTACGGCGTACCATTTTCGCGTCACGACGATGGACGGATTTATCAGCGCAAGTTCGGGGGGCAGAGCCAGAACTTCGGGGGCGAACAGGCGGCGCGGACGTGCGCGGCCGCTGATCGGACCGGGCACGCGATCTTGCACGCCCTTTATCAACAGAACATCCGCGCAAAGACCCATTTTTTCGATGAGTTTTTCGCCATCGACCTGTTGCGTGACGAGGACGGCAATACGCTCGGTGCCCTGGTGCTGGAGATCGAGACCGGCGAGCTGCTCGTGATCGAGAGCAAGACCACATTGATCGCCACCGGTGGCGCCGGGCGCATGTATCGCACGAGCACCAATGCGCTTATCAATACCGGCGACGGTCTGGGGATTGCGCTGCGCGCAGGACTGCCGTTACAGGATATGGAGTTTATTCAGTTCCACCCGACGGGACTGGCCGGTTTGGGGATCCTGATTACCGAGGGGGCGCGCGGCGAGGGGGGTTATCTCGTAAACGGCCGTGGCGAGCGCTTCATGGAGCGCTACGCGCCCCATGCCCGGGATCTAGCGAGTCGCGATGTTGTGAGCCGTGCGATCCATATGGAGGTGGCCGCCGGTCGCGGTTGCGGACCGAAGGGCGACTATATTGAATTAAGGCTCGAACACCTAGGCGATGACGTCATCCAAAAACGCCTACCGGGCATTCGCGAGACGGCCATGCGCTTTGCGCATGTCGATCCGGCGCGCGCTCCAATTCCCGTCTATCCGACCGCACACTACATCATGGGGGGTATCCCCACCAATCGTTTTGGGCAGGTGGTGGTGCCAGCGCGGCACGGACCCGAGGAGCCGCAACCGGGCCTCTATGCGGTCGGGGAATGCGCGTGCGTATCGGTGCATGGCGCCAATCGTCTCGGTGGCAACTCGCTGCTGGATATCATTGTGTTCGGACGGGCGGCCGGAAACCACATCCTTGCGACTCTAAAAGAGCAACGCTATCACCGCCCGTTGCCTGGAGAGGTGGTATTGAGGGCAGCGGAGCGAGTGGCCCGCTGGGACCAGCCGGGCACGGAGTCCATCGAGGCGATCGGTACCGAATTGCGGCGCGTCATGGAGCAGTATTGTGGGGTCTTTCGGACGCAGGAGGTATTGGATGAGGGCGTCCGCCGGGTGCGCGAGATCAGGGAGCGTCTCGGACGGGCAGGGCTTTCGGATCACAGCCGGGTCTTTAATACGGCGCGAATCGAGGCGCTAGAGCTTGAGAATCTCGTCGAGGTGGCGTTGGCTACGGTGGTATCGGCGGCGGCGCGCACCGAGAGCCGCGGGGCCCATTCGCGCGTGGACTTCCCGAACCGCGACGACGATCATTGGTTGAAGCACACCCTCTATTTTCGCGAGGGTGAAGCCGTGGATTACAAGCCCGTGCGCATGAAGCCCTTGACGGTCGATTCCTTTCCGCCGAAGGCCCGCGCGTACTAGGAGGCCGGATGCGTTTTCGAATCTATCGATATCGACCTGAGGAGGGCGCCGAGCCCTATCTGCAGGACTACGCATTGCCGGCCGATCACGGCGCTTTGATGTTGTTGGATGCCTTGATGTTGCTAAAGGCCCAAGACGAGTCACTTAGTTTCCGACGTTCCTGCCGGGAAGGGGTGTGCGGCTCGGACGCCATGAACATCAACGGACGCAATGGGCTTGCCTGTGTGACGCCGTTGAAGGACCTCACTGAACCCATTACGCTACGCCCGTTGCCCGGCATGCCGGTGATCCGCGACCTCGTGGTGGATCTGACGAGCTTTTATACCCAATACCGGGCTGTGCGTCCGTGGCTGATCGATGAAGGACCAGAACCGGAGATCGAACGCCGCCAAAGCCCGGCCGACCGTGACCGCTTGGATGGCCTCTATGAATGCGTCCTGTGTGCGTGTTGTACGACCAGTTGCCCGTCGTTTTGGTGGAATCCCGATCAATTCCTGGGACCAGCGGCCCTGCTCCAGTCCTACCGCTTCCTCCAGGACAGTCGCGATCAAGCGACAGGCGCGCGCTTAGACGACCTAGAAGACCCTTACCGGCTGTTTCGTTGTCATACGATCATGAATTGCACGGACATCTGCCCCAAGGGGCTCGACCCGGCGCGCGCCATCGCGAGCATTAAGGGCCTGCTCGCCAAGCGGCATATATGAGTGCGGGGCGCATGAATCCCTTGGCGCTACGCTGGCGTTGTCGGCGCGGCCTCTTGGAGCTAGATCTCGCCCTAGATCGGTTTCTGGCGGCGCACTATGAGCAGTTGACGCCCACCGAGCAGGCCCTTTTTGGAGACCTGCTCGCCGAGAGCGATGCCGATCTCTGGTCCTGGATTCAGGGCCATGAGCCCCCGGCTCGGTATGCGTCGGTGCTGCAATACTTTACACTGGGCGGCACTTTTCACAGAACCTCTCGGACCACTTTATGATCGATCCCAAACGTCTGCGCAGCGAGCCCGAAGAGGTCGCGCGCCTACTCTCTTCGCGCGGCTTCACGCTCGATGTCGATGCCCTGCGTACCTGCGAGGCGCAACGCAAGGCGGTGCAAAAGGAGAGCGAGGACTGTCAGGCGCAACGCAACGCCCGCGCCAAAGCGATCGGACGCGCCAAGGCGCAAGGTGCGGATAGCGCGGGTCTTATGGCGGGCCAAGCGGAGTTGGCCACGAAGCTCGCAGCCGCCGAGACGGCCCTGGCGGAGGTCCAAGCGCAGTGGGACGCCCTGGTCGCCCAGATCCCCAATATCCCGGCCGAAGACGTGCCTGAGGGTCGCGACGAGCGCGACAATGTCGAGGTGCGGCGGGTGGGCGTGGTGCCGAGCTTCCCGTTTACGCCCAAAGACCATGTCGACTTAGGTGAGGCCTTGGGCGGCATGGACTTTGCCGCCGGTGCAAAGCTCGCGGGTGCCCGTTTTGCAGTGTTGCGATCGGGCGTGGCGCGGCTCCATCGAGCACTGATCCAATTCATGTTGGATCTCCATACCACAGAGCATGGCTACACCGAGGTCTATGTTCCGTACATGGCGAATAAGGAGAGCCTGTTTGGGACTGGACAACTTCCCAAGTTCTCCCAAGAACTCTTTAAGATCGAAGACCTCTCTTACTACCTGATCCCGACGGCTGAGGTCCCGGTCACGAATCTGGTGCGCGGGCTGATTATCAAGGAAGCCGAGCTGCCGATGCGCTTTGTCTGCCACACACCATGTTTTCGCAGCGAGGCCGGGGCCGCCGGGCGCGACACCCGCGGCCTCATTCGCCAACATCAGTTCGAAAAAGTGGAGCTCGTCCAGATCGTCGCGCCCAAGGACTCCGCGCGCACGCATGAAGAGCTGACCTCTCATGCCGAGATCGTGCTTCAGCGCCTCGATCTTCCGTATCGTGTGATCACTCTGTGCGCGGGGGATATGGGGTTTGCGGCGGCCAAGACCTACGATTTGGAGGTCTGGCTCCCCGGTAGCGGCCGCTATCGCGAGATCTCGTCTTGCAGCAACTTCCGAGACTTCCAGGCGCGACGACTGAACGCCCGATTTCGGGTCGCGGGCCTTAAGCCTGAACTCGTGCATACGCTGAATGGATCGGGGCTTGCCGTCGGCCGAACGCTCGTGGCGATTCTTGAGAATTACCAACAGGAGGATGGCAGCGTGAAGGTGCCCGATGTACTGGTACCCTATATGCAAGGCGTCACGGTCCTCGCGCCTGCTCAAGACGGCTTGTTCACTCCCAACCCGAGGTGATGGGGGAGTGCGTCGGTAGCTGATCAGGTCGGCAGAACTTTAACGTGTCCGGCAGAGCCATAGTCGAGAATCTTCTTGTCGTGAGTGACGAGCACGGCGTTCTCGCTGCGGGCGGTGGCGACCAATAGGCGATCCACCGGATCGGGGTGAAAGTCGCCGGGCAAACGACAACTGTCGATGACTGTTCGGGGGCGTTCCAGGCCGATCAGGCGGATGTCGGGGCGATCCAGGGCGCGTTCGATCCAGGCCGCCACGGTCATAGCCAGACTCAAGCGTTGCTGCGCCTCCAGCAGGGCAACTTCCCAGACAGAAATGATCGAGATGAGCAGTGGCTCGTCTGCGCTGGCTTGTTTCAGCGCTTTGCGCGTGCTTGCCTGGATTTTTTCAGGTGTGCCAAAAGCCAGCCAGAGCCAGACGTGAGTGTCCAGGAGCAGGCTGCCCATTTCAACCCTTTTTCTTGGGCTTGAAACCGGCGTAGAGGTCGTCCTCTTCTCCGGTTTCGGCAGCAAGGGAGCCATGGGGTACATCCACGATGTCACCCAGAATCTGGCCGGTATTTTTCATGTAGCCGAAGAGGTTAGTCGGTGTTTCGTGCTCAATGGGCACCAGCTTGGCCATAGGTTTGCCGCGTTTGGTGATCACCAGCGGTTCGTGGGTGGCGGCCACTTGGTCGATCAGTTTCAGACACTTGGATTTGAACTCAGCGGCATTAATACTCACGGCGGTTCCTTCATGACCAGCATAGGTGGTCATCTTAGTCACCCCTTTCATTGAACGCAATCCAAGTGTCGGACTGGAAGCGGGATGCAGGCGTTTGAAGAAGTTCAGGGACGGACAGTCGGGGCTCGAACCGGGCGCTACAGGTGACGGCCTTGGTTAGAACGAGGGTATCATTTGTTGGGCTGTGGGGAATGGGCGCAGTCCGGCCGTTCCGTGAAGCAGGAACCTGCCGGAGCGACTACACGGGGATGGGCCCCTGTGTAGCGCCGCAGGAATCCCCTCCCTTCCCGCGTGAGCGGCAGCCAGCCGCCAGGCTTGAGAGAGGGGAGGTTATCAGGAGGATCTCTTCTTCATCCAGGCATCCACGCTTATGCATCGTGGGCCATTTACGGCAAGCCCGATCAACCCCCCAGTGAAGCTGATTTCCGCCAAGCCGATGATCTGCTCGCTCATGGTGGCAAACGTGTGATGGAAGATGACGATAGCGACGATCGAAAATGCCGCCAGCATCCAGGCCGCAAAGCGGGTCCAGAGGCCAATAATCACTGCGAGCCCGCCTAACAACTCGACGGCAATCACGAGCGGTAACAAGCTGACAGGTATCCCATAGGCCGCCATGTACATAGCCGTGCCGTGATAGTCCGCGATCTTGCCGAGTGCTGCGAAGACGAAGATCAGCGCAAGCAAAATGCGTGCTATGAGATCAAAAACGGCAAGCCCTTTTTTATTATCAGCCATATCCATAATCCTCCTTGCGCCAGGTCATCCCGGCCCCCAGAGCGTAAAAGAGCGCGCCGACATTGTCTAGACACGGACACGAAAGACCCTGTTTATGGTTGGAGTCGGCGGGATGACACGTTATGCTATGGGTAAGGAGAGGTGGCAGAGCGGTCGAATGCGGCGGTCTTGAAAACCGTTGAAGGGCGACTTTCCGGGGGTTCGAATCCCTCCCTCTCCGCCATATAATACATAAGGCATTGAATTCCAGATAGCTTATTAGGAATCAATACCTAGGGCACGTCTGATCTAACCACCCATTTCCACGGGCGCAGGACTCCAAAACGAGATTCCGAGAGGGCGGAGAGGTAAAACGCACCATTTTGTGCCTCGACGGGCTTCGTTTCGTCGTTCTGGGAGCATTTTGTAGCCCCGAGCCCGATTTCCGGACGGACTGCGCCCTTAAGGGTCGCAACAAGCGTCGGCGGACGAGATAGATATTGGCCAGCGCGCAGGTCACGAAGAGCCTATGAGCATTATTCTCAAGGCCCCGGTAACGGACCTTCACGAAGCCGAACACGCCTTTGATGACGCCGAAGACGTGCTCAACCCGGCTGCGAATCTGGGACTTGATACGGTTACGAGCCCGTTCCGCCTCATTCACGACCCCTTTATACCGAGTGCGGCGGTTCGTGAGGTCGCGCGCCTCGGGGGCATGTTGCCGGAGGACGTCGGTCTGGCCCTGATAAGCGGAATCACCCCACACCCGGGTCTCTTCACCATGGAGGAGATCGGATAGGACTGTGGCATCATGAACATTCGCGGCGGTGGCCACGACCGCATGAATGACTTTGGTCTTGCTGTCGACGCCGATATGGGCCTTCATGCCAAAAAACCATTGGTTGCCTTTCTTGGTTTGGTGCATGTCGGGGTCCCGGGCCTTATCCTTATTCTTGGTGGATGAAGGGGCATTGATGATCGTGGCATCGACTATCGTGCCCTTAGTGACCTTGACGCCCTGGGATTCCAAATGCCGGTGGACCTCCCGGAAGAGCTTCTTCCCGAGATGGTGTTTCTCAAGCAGATGGCGGAACTTCAAGATCGTGGTCTCATCGGGCACCGGCTCCCGGCCGAGATCTATGCCGACGAACCGGCACATGGAGACCGATTCGTACAAGGCTTCTTCCGCCCCGGGATCGGAGAGGTTGAACCACCGTTGAAGGAAATAAATCCGGAGCATGCGCTCCAAGCCCACCGGGGGCCGGCCGTTCTCGCCCTTAGGATAGTAGGGCTCTATAACGGCACAAAGGTCCTGCCAGGGCACGACCTTCTCCATATCCGCCAGGAACTTCTCTCGACGGGTGGGTTTCCTGTGGGTCTCGAAGGTGCCTGTGGCTAAGGTGAGCTGGCGCATGGATTTTATCCGTTTGAACTGGCGCCATTTTACCATAACGGCTTGTATATAGGGACTAAATCAGAGGTGCCTTAGACGCCTCGTCAGCCACGCAGCGGGAGTGGGCGGCGATCGCGGCACCCGCAAAACCTTCCCTGGAGAAAGCATTGGCCTGGGCCCATGAACGGCTTTCCCTTTATCAGAAAATCACTATCGAATCGCAAAAATAGACAAAGCCTTCGCAAAGGCACCAGGGGCTGCAGACTCCCTCGTCCTAAATCGCTTTACCTGCCGCTGCGTGCCATGCATGGTCGCCTGCTGTCTGCCAAGCTTTCACGTTATGAAAGCGAAAGGGAAGACCTCAAAGTCGTGCGCGGCGCAGCTCTTCTTCAATACGGGCAGCATCAATCTCGCGCAGAACAGCGACCACATCGGGCGGGGCTGCGTCCGGCAAAAACCGCCCAGTAAGGGGGGTATCGGGGCGTAACGAGCCATTCTTGTAGAGGACCCACATCTCGCGACCGTAATCTGTTTTCAGGATAGCCGGCGCAAAGCGCCCGAAGAAGGCCGCAAGATGATCAATGTCCCGAACAAAAAACGCCGCCGCATTGTTGTTGGCCGATGCGTTGACCGACTGCGGAAGATCGATAATGACCGGGCCTTTTGGATCGATCAGGATGTTGTACTCCGACAGATCGCCATGAACGATGCCAGCACACAGCATGCGGGCGATATTGGCGATCAGCGTTTGATGGAATTCATGGGCCTGCTGTTCGGTAAGTTCCAGATCGGCGAGTCGCGGGGCGGCATTGCCTTGATCATCGACGATCAATTCCATAAGGAGAACACCGTCGATGAAGATATAAGGGCGCGGGACGCGGACATCGGCTGCGGCGAGCGCAAACAGGGCCTCGACCTCGGCGCTTTGCCAGGCCTCCTCTTGCTCGCGGCGCCCATAGCGCGTGTTGCTTGACATAGCGCGGGTCCGCCTAGAATTGCGTACGACCCGCCCCTCCTGATAGAGCCCAGCCTGGCGGAACCCCCGCTTGTTGGCCTCTTTGTAGACCTTGGCGCAACGAACCCCTTCCGCCGTCGCGACGACGAATATCTGGGCCTCTTTGCCACTTTTTAATGGGCGAATGACATGGTTGATGAACCCGTCTTCCATAAGTGGCTGCAGGGTCTTGGGAGTTTTCATGAGAGGCCGACGATATCCGGCGGCGAACCGCCGAGACCCATTGTGAATTGGTAAACGGAGATCATGGTCTCATATTAACACGATTAAGGGCGGTGCGTGGTAGACGAGGTGTGTCACGAATCGGTCATAGGGCAGCCGTTTTTTCCGACCGGGTGAGTGGTTGATCAAGGGCTTAAGCCGAGGTCCCTGAACCGGAATCGGAGCGGGCGTCTTGGGGCGGTCGACGCGGGACTCTGCCGTGGTATCGCAACCGGCGGTCATGGCCCGACACCCAAGCGCAGATAAGCGGGGACCAGACTAGTTGGACGCGCCGTGATGGGCCGCGTCGTTAATCGAAAGCGGTCTTCTGGTAGACATGGGCGGCACCCATTTTGGCCAGGCCATAAGCCTTTGGTTGACTCCTGCGTGCCTCGGCAATCTCCTTGGCATTCCTGTCGCAATACGAAGATGACGTGTCCCTGGCGCTGCGAATGACCGGTCTCGTTATGCTTTAAATTTAATGATTGACACGGTTCATACGGGCTGATACAAAGCCCGCATCGCGGGTGACCGCTTGTTCCGAGGAGGCCCCAAGCTTCAATGGGCAGTACTAGCGACACAACCAACGCCTAAAGGGTGACCTCGCTCCGCTGAAATCTCGGGCCGCAGTCCCCCTTTGGGTGGGCGGCGGGTTCGGGCTACCTCTGTAACCCTACCCATCTTTATTTGTGAAAAGGAAAAAACGAGAAGTCGTCTGCTTCCAGGGGGGGGACTTTAGGTCTCGTTTCGAGATAGGGGATACAGCTCATGAAGGTGCGCGTTCTTCACTCACTACGGGCAGCCATTGTACGTGCCAAGGCAACCCAGGTGCGTCGGCAACAGGCGAAAGCGGTCGAGAGCGTCCCAGAGGAGCTCGTTGTCCCTGAAGCCCTGCTGGTACGCGTGCAGGATCGGCTTCACATCGCCCGGCTCCGGCAGCGCCCCAAGACCGTCCGTAACCGTATGGTGCTCTGGTTTGCGTTGCTTGGGCCCGGACTCCTCGTGATGCTCGGCGACAACGATGCCGGTGGCGTCATTACCTATGCCCAGACCGGTGTGGTCTATGGCTTGGGGGTATTCCTTCCGATCATGATCCCGCTCGGGTTCATTGCCTATTTTGTCCAAGAAATGACGATACGGTTGGGGACTGTGACGCGCCGGGGCCATGCCGAGCTGATCTGGAAGCGCTACGGCGCGTTTTGGGGCATTTTTTCCATAGCCGATCTGGTGATCGCCAACATCTTGACCTTGATGACAGAATTTATCGGGGTACGGGTGGGCGGCGACGTGTTTGGGTTGTCTTATTGGCTGACGATACCGGCAACGCTGATCTTCGTGAGCTTTGTGCTGGTGTTTTTGCGGTACTGGACATGGGAGCGCATCGCGATTTTCATAGCCGCGCTCAATCTTGTGTTTGTGCCGCTTGCGCTGCTCTCCCATCCGGACTGGTCGGCGGTGGCGGCGGCATTCGTAGGCGAGAACTGGCTGGTCCCCGGCGGGTTTCTGTCGGCGGGATTTTTGATTCTGTTGTCGGCCAATATCGGGACGACCATCGCCCCGTGGCAGCTCTTCTTTCAACAATCCTGTATCGTCGATAAGGGTCTGTTGCCCAAGGACATCGGCGCCAGTCGCCGTGACTTGATGCTGGGGGTCACCGGCATGGTGGTCGTGGCCATAGCGATTATCGTGCTGACCGGCCAGCACTTGCATGGTCTGGCCAATACGCCCAATCTCAATGTCGAGGGGATATTAAACGCCTTGAGGAGCCATGTGGGCAATTGGGCGATGGACCTCTTTGCGTTGGGGTTGATGGAGGCCGGTCTTACCGCTTCTATCGTCATCACCGCGAGCACTGCCTGGGCCGTGGGCGAGGCCCTGGATCTCCCTCGGTCTTTAAATGATGCGCCGCGCAAGGCGTGGGAGTTCTATGCCCCTGCGGTCATGGGTTCGGCGGTTGCAGCAGGGGTTGTGATGCTGCCCCATGTCCCCTTAGGATTTCTCAATATCACAGTGCAAGTCGTCGCCACTATTTTTATGCCTGCGGCCATGTTGTTTCTGTTGATGCTGGTAAACGACGTGGAGCTGATGGGTGAGCACGTCAATAGCCCCCGTCGGAACGTCATCGCGGTCGTCATTATGGTGTTGCTGATTGTGTGCAACGCGCTCTATGGTGTCGCCACGGTCTTCCCGCATGTATTCGGAGGTTCGGTATGAAGCGTCCCCAAGAGGTCGATCACGCAGAATTTGCCCAGTTGTTGCGAGAAGAGGGCTGGGATCAGCCCCTGCCCGAGGTAACCACCAAGGCACTGAAGGGGTGGCAGCAACTCGTGTTTTGGGCGCTGCGTGCCTATATCGTAGTGATGTTGTTGGTGGTCATTTGGGCGTTTTCTCACGGCACACACAGTTAGTCGCTAAGTCCGCAATCCCCACGTTCCGGCCCCCCATTGGGCCCCGGCGATGGCGCATATCGGGCAGGACGCGCACCGGCCCTGAAAGGTTTTCCGTGATTCGGTCATCTCCAGGCGTCCGCGAAGGCATCGTGACCTCCTGCGCGATGGCGCCGATTGCCGGGTTCGGTCCGCTCTTTCCGGGCTCGCCACGGTTTGCGTTTATGCCTTGTCAGGACCGCATCCATTCGCCACACTGCACCGAACATGCTGGCTGCCTTTTTGGAGGATTTTGAACGAATGCCTAAAGCGCGCACCAAATCAGGCACCCTCGCACCGAAAAAGATCGTCAAACGAGTAGCGCGCAACAACGCGCCGGTGATCGCGGCGGTGGACCTCGGATCCAACAGCTTTCATCTGGTAGTAGCCAAGGTCGAGGACGGGAAGCCCATCGTCGTAGACCGTCTGCGGGAGATGCTGCGGTTCGGATCGGGGCTCGATCGCCAGGGGCATATCAAGCCGGCGGCCGCCAAGGCGGCGCTTGCGTGCCTGCGGCGGTTCGGGGAACGGTTAACGCTTTGGCGTCCTGAGTTAGTGCGCGCCGTTGGGACCAATACCTTGCGGCAAGCCGCAGGCGCCGGTCCTTTTCTTCATAAGGCCCAGTTGAAGCTCGGGGTTCCAATCGAAGTCATTTCAGGGATCGAGGAGGCGCGCCTCATTTACCGCGGCGTGAGTCCCGGTATCGAGGCCGATGGCCATACCTTGGTAGTCGATATCGGCGGCGGGAGTACCGAGATCATTGTCGGGGCCGGGGGTCGACCGGAAATCCTAGAGAGCGCGACCATGGGGTGCGTCACCATGACCGATCAACTGCTCCGTGGCCATTTTCTGACTGAGGCCCGTTTTGCGCAGGCGGTCGCCGCCGCCCATCACAGCCTGTCGCCCCTGCAAGCCCGTTTCCGGGAGGCTCATTGGGACCGGGCGCTTGGCTCATCGGGAACGATTCGGGCAGTCGAGGGGGTTGCCCGCGAACTCGGGCTTGCGTCGTATGGCCTGACTTTGCCGATACTCTATGAGTTGCGCGCGCAGGTCTTGCGTCAGCGACGTGCCGACCGACTGGTGCTGCCCGGGCTTGCGACCGAGCGTGCACCGGTTTTCGCAGGTGGGCTCGCCATTTTGATAGCACTCTTCGAGGCGCTGGCGATCAGCGACATGGATGTCACGCGCGGGGCCCTGCGCGAGGGTGTCCTGCAAGATCTGATCGGCCGCCTGGAGGGGACGGACGTGAGAAGCGAGGCCGTGGCGCGCTTGGCCGCACGGTGGCCTGAGCCGTACGGGCCCTGTGCGGCATCGCGGGTCGCGGATCTGTTTGGAGGCGTCGCCGGCGCGTGGCGCCTTACCGCCGATGACGGACGGTTTTTGGAGTGGGCCGCGCGCCTGCACGCCTGTGGGACTGCCGTCAATCGCGCCCATTTTGAACAACACAGCGCCTATATCATCAGTCATGCGGAACTTGCCGGCTTTGCCCACCAAGAACAGGAGTTTTTGGGGACGCTCGTGGCGCTCCAGGCTGGCAAGTGGACAGGGGCGGTGCTGACCCCCCTAAAACAGGCCTTTGGGGCGAGCACGATCCGGCTCGCCGTGCTTTTGCGGCTGGCGGTGGCCTTGGCGCACCTTGAGGATCAAGGTTCGGTGCCAGCGGTTCGGTTAGCCGCACGGGGCAGCATTCTGGAGATTCGCGTTATGGCACGTGGCGCTATAACGCGTGATGCCCTCTGGCGCAACCTCACCCCGGAGTTGTCCGACATGCAAAAAAGCGGCATCAAGTTTCTGATGGTCAAGTAGCCATCGGCGCGCTACGACGCACTATCAAGCGCGGTCGACGAGCGCGGTCAAGAGTTCGGCCTGGGCGTTGTGGAGGATATGTTTGCGCGGATGTGGGCGCCGGTAGTGGCCGTCGGCCTGAAGGATCCAGGCATGGGTATTGTCTTTTAAGTAACACTTGAGATCACGCAGAATGCGGTCGCGTAGCCGCGTCTGCTGGATCGGAAAGCAGACCTCGACGCGTCGAAAGAAGTTACGTTCCATCCAATCGGCGCTTGAACAGAACAACTCCTTTTTGCCGGCGTTCGCGAAATAGTACACGCGGCTGTGCTCTAGAAACCGGCCAATAATGGAGCGCACGTGAATGTTGTCGGAAATGCCCGGTACCCCTGGTCGCAAGCAGCAAATCCCGCGGACAATGAGCTGGATACGCACCCCAGCCATAGAGGCGCTATAGAGCGCCTGGATGACCTCGGGCTCGGTGAGCGCGTTGATCTTCAAGATGATGCGCCCGCGCCTCCCGGCCAAGGCATGCTGGCGTTCTCGTTCGATCAAGGCCAGCATGTGCGCGTGCAAGGTAAAGGGGGACTGCGCGAGGCGGTGCAGATGGATGACCGAGCCTAAGCTTGTCAGCTGCAAAAACACGTGATTGACATCTTCGCCAATGAGTGGATCGCAGGTCAGCAGGCCGTAGTCGGTATAGGATTTGGCGGTGCGTAACTGATAGTTGCCGGTACCTAAGTGGACATACCGGCGGAGCAGGCCGCTCTCCCGGCGCACGACTAAGGCCATCTTGGCGTGTGTTTTGAAACCGACGATGCCATACAGGACATGGGCGCCAGCCTCTTGGAGCCGATTGGCAAGCGCGATATTGTCCGCCTCGTCGAAGCGGGCCCGCAACTCAATGACTACCGTGACCTCCTTGCCAGCTTGGGCTGCGAGTATCAGGGCATCGACGATGACGGAATCCGCGCCCATCCGATACATAGTCTGTTTGATCGCAAGTACGCGCGGGTCAGTCGCCGCCTGTTGAATGAATTCGGCCACCGGCAGAAACGATTCAAAAGGGTGATGCAATAAGACGTCGGCGCGCCGGATGGCGGCAAAAATGTCGGTGCTTTGTGTTAGGTGGCGGGGAATACCGGGGACGAACGGGCTGTACTTGAGGTCGGGGCGATCGATCCGGTCATAGATTTCGCCGAGACGGTTTAAATTGACGGGCCCATTGACGGCGTACAGGTCGTTTGGCTCAAGCGCGAACTGTCGCAAGAGGAAGGCGCGGGTTGCATCTGGACACTCCCGCGAGACCTCAAGCCGCACCGCGTCCCCATAGCGGCGCGAGGCGATCTCGCCTTGGACGGCGCGCAGGATGTCATCGACCTCATCGTCGTCGATATACAGGTCGCTGTTCCGGGTCACGCGGAACTGATAGCAGCCCAATACCCGCATGCCAGGAAATAATCGGTCCACGTAGGCATGGATCACCGAGGACAATAAGACGAATTCGTGGGCCTGTTTATTGGTCTGTGGAAGCGCTATGACGCGCGATAACGCCCGCGGGGCCTGGACTATCGCCATACCGCTATGGCGGCCGAAGGCATCGTCGCCCACTAATGAGACGCTAAAATTCAAGCTCTTGTTGAGAATACGGGGAAAGGGGTGCGCGGGATCAAGACCCAGCGGGCTTAAGATGGGGAGCAATTCGTCTTCAAAGTAGCGCCGCAGCCAGGAATCTTGGGCCTCGGTCCAATTGTCACGCTTAATAATGTGGATCTGGGCGGCGGCGAGCTCCGGAATAAGGATCTCGTTTAGGAGGCGGTACTGGTCCTCGACCAACGCCAAGGCCTCCTCGCGCACGGCGAGGAGCGTTTCGCTGGCGGTCATGTCGTCCGGGGACAGGGTGGCGGCCACCAATTCGGCGCGCTGCTGAAGGCCGGCCACCCGGACTTCAAAAAATTCGTCGAGGTTGGTGCTAGAGATGCATAAAAACCGCAGCCGCTCCAAGAGCGGCAAGGCATCGTCCTTGGCCTGATCAAGGACGCGGCGGTTAAAGGCCAGCAAGCTCAACTCGCGATTGATGTATAGGGCGGGTCGCTTTAAATCAATGGTATCCACGCGGCCCACCTAATACCCGTTTGTTCGTCGATGGCGCAGTCCGCTGGGGACGGTCGCAAATTTTGCTTATTACAGCTGTCATAGCAATTATCCTAACACGGTCTGCGCTCAGTGTGCCTGGGGTCCGGGCGTTTTCGAGTCCACCAGCCGGCCGTGTCCGGGTTGTAGGCCCGGTGCGTGGTCGTCGGTCCCAGAGGGCGGTCGCTAGAGAGGAGGCGGGCGCATAAGGGGCGCTTGGCGGCCCGTTTGGGCCCGTGTGGCCGGCATGGGGTGTCAGGGTGTATCGACCACCGGATTTGCGGGCTTGTGCGCCGGCCGCCCGGGGACATGGGCGTCGTCGCGGTAGGCCATCAATCGCCCCGGAAAGGCCGCCCTGGGTGCCGGGATTTTCGCCAGAGCGGTTATATCCGGGCCGCGTGGGGCGAGCTAGGCAGGGTCTCGATGGGGCCCGCGGCGAGCGGTTATCCGGGGAAGATTTTGCGTAGAACCCAAAAATGCATGAGCTTTTGGCCAGAGCCCGTATGATAGGGGCTTATACGGGAGAGGTATCGTCTTTCGTGGGAGGTTTCGGTATTCTGCCATGCTTTTTGGGGGAGCTTGTGGAAGATCAAGGTAGTGCAGAACAGACTCTTCGCGAGCTTCGCGAACGCACCGCCACGCTTCGGGGGTACCTTTGACCTAGAGGCCAAGGAAGAACGCTTGGTCGAAGTGGAGCGCGAGCTTCTCGATGAACGCGTTTGGGCCGACCGCGTGCGCTCGCAGGACCTCGGTCGGGAACGCGCACGCTTGTCGGAGGTCATCGACTCCATCCATGGGTTGGAAAGCGGATTGGCTGAGGCCGATGAGCTTTTGACATTGGCGCGCGCCGAGGATGACGCGAGCCTTGTAGCATCGGTCTGGGACGACGTCACGGCGATGAAGGCGCGCCTCGAGGGGCTGGAATTCCAACGCATGTTCGCAGGCGAGATGGACCAAGCCTGCGCCTTTCTGGATGTTCAGGCCGGCTCCGGCGGCACCGAGGCCCAAGACTGGGCGGAGATGTTGTTACGCATGTATCTGCGCTATGGCGAGCGGCGCGGATTTGTAGTCGAGTTAGTCGAGGTGTCGCCAGGCGAGGTCGCGGGAATCAAGAGCGCGACTGTCAAATACTCAGGCCCTTACGCTTTCGGGCATCTGCGGACCGAGACCGGCGTCCATCGGTTGGTGCGCAAATCTCCATTTGATGCCGGTAATCGACGCCATACCTCGTTTGCATCGGTTTTTGTCTATCCCGAGGTAGACGATGACGTCGATATCGAGATCAACCCGGCCGATCTCAAGGTCGATACCTATCGCGCGAGTGGGGCGGGCGGTCAGCACGTGAACCGCACCGATTCTGCGATCCGGATCACGCATATGCCAAGCGGAATCGTGGTGCAATGTCAAACGGATCGTTCGCAACACAAGAATCGCTCCTCGGCCATGAAGATGTTGAAGGCGCGACTCTATGAGGCCGAGATGCAGAAAAAGCGCGAGGCGCAGCAAAAGCTCGAGGAGAGTAAATCCGATATCGGGTGGGGGAGCCAGATTCGGTCTTATGTATTGGATCAATCGCGTATCAAGGACCTGCGGACTGGCATTGAAACCGCCAATACCCAAGCCGTGCTCGATGGCGACCTGGATCGCTTTATCGAAGCGAGTTTAAAGAGTGGACTTTAGTGAGGAGAGGGGCGTGACGGAAAAAGACGATGAGATCCAGGCGGACGCAGAGGAGAGCCGCCATATAGCGCAGCGCCGAGAAAAACTCGAGACGTGGCGCCGCGCTGGCCGCGCCTATCCGAACGATTTTCGCCCAAACGCGCAGGCGGCCGAGCTCCTCGCGCGCTACGAGACGGCGCCCGAAGACGAGTTCGAAAAGGCCGGCGACATTCGTATCGCCGGGCGCTTGATGAGCAAGCGGATCATGGGCCGGGCCAGCTTTTGCCACATCCAGGATGGCAGCGGGCGGGTGCAGGTCTTTGTGGAGCGAACGGCGCTCGAGGCTACCTACGAGGACTTTAAGCATTGGGATTTAGGCGACATTCTCGCTGTCGAAGGGCGACTGTTTCGGACCAAGACCGGTGAATTGAGCGTCCGCGCCGCACGCATGCGGTTGCTAACAAAAAGCCTGCGGCCGTTGCCGGAAAAATTTCACGGCCTAACCGATCAAGAGATCCGCTACCGCAAGCGCTACCTGGATCTCATCATGAACCCGGCGACTCGGACGCTGTTTCGGCGTCGAGAGCAGATTATTACCTACCTGCGCCAGTTTCTGCGCGCCCGCGGCTTTAGCGAGGTGGAGACCCCGATGATGCAGCCGTTGGCCGGCGGCGCCGCGGCTCGGCCCTTTGTCACCCATCACAACGCGCTCGATATGCCCCTGTTTTTACGCATAGCGCCCGAGCTTTACCTAAAGCGCCTGGTAGTAGGTGGGCTGGATCGAGTCTTTGAAATCAATCGTAATTTTCGAAACGAGGGCTTGAGTACTCGCCATAATCCGGAATTCACGATGGTGGAGTTCTACCAGGCCTATGCCGATTACCGAGACCTTATGGATCTGACCGAGGTGCTGCTTAAGGGCATGTGTCAGGAGATTCTGGGTTCCACGGAGCTTTCTTATCAAGGGACGCGCTATGACTTCGGCCAACCGTTTGTACGAATGACTGTCGAGGGGGCGATCCGCCACTACCATCCGGACGCGCCGGTTGATTTGCGCGATATCGCGGCGCTTGGCGCCTTTTTGGAAAAGAAGGGCTTGGCGATCGAGCCCGGGCTTCAGGCCGGCGGTCTGCAGATGCTCATTTTTGAAAAGACCATTGAGACGCAGTTGGGGGACCCAACTTTCATCACGGCCTATCCGGCCGAGGTGTCACCGCTGGCGCGGTGCAATGATGGCGACCCCTTCGTCACCGACCGCTTTGAGTTGTTTATCGGCGGGCGCGAGATCGCCAATGGTTTCTCGGAGCTGAATGACCCGGAGGACCAAGCACAGCGTTTTCGCATGCAGGTGGAACGCCGCGGCGGCGGCGACGAGGAGGCCATGCACTACGATGCCGACTACGTAGAGGCGCTGGAATACGGCCTGCCGCCGACCGCGGGCGAGGGGATCGGGGTCGATCGACTGGTCATGCTTTTGACGGATGCGCCAAGCATTCGGGATGTCATCTTGTTTCCGCAGATGCGCCCGCAGGGGTCATGAACGAAGCGCCAGTCGTTTTTTTGATGGGCCCGACCGGGGCCGGTAAGACTGCGACCGTCTTTGCCTTGAGCACCCTTTTGCCCATTGACGTGATTAGCGTCGATGCCGCGCAGATCTATCGTGGTCTAAATATCGGTACCGCCAAACCCAGTCTGGCCGAGCGGCGCCTGGTGCCGCACCGGTTAATCGATATCCGCAGTGTTGCCGAGAGTTATTCGGCGGCCGCATTCTGCCACGATGCCCGTCTCGCAATAGCGGCCAGCATTCGTCGCCAGCGGCTCCCGGTGTTGGTCGGCGGCAGTAGCTTTTACTTTCGGGCGCTCGAACAGGGCTTGCCGGACTCGCCCGCGGCCGACCCGGTGCTTCGGGCCGAACTGCTTGCGCGGGCGCAAAGAGAGGGGCTTCCCACACTCTATCGGGAGCTTGTGCGCCGCGACCCCGAGCGTGCGGTGCATATTGCGCCCACCGATCCCCAGCGGATTGTGCGGGCTTTGGAGATTGTCATGGTCTTGGGTAAGGTGCCACCGGTGTCCGCTCCTGGGACAAGCTTTCCCTATACGGTCATAAAGTTTGCGGTAAGTCCGCGCGATCGGAGCGAGCTTCATGAACGCATAGCGCGACGTTTCAAAACCATGTTGGCCCGCGGGTTGATCGACGAGGGAATCTGGCTTTACGGGCAATCGCTCGCTCCTACCGCGCCGGCTTTGCGGCTAGTCGGTTACCGCCAGGTCGGAGAATACCTGCGCGATAAAATCCAGTATACTGATCTCGTTTTGCAGGGGACCGCCGCGACACGGCAGCTTGCCAAGCGGCAACTGACTTGGTTGCGGAATGACCCTGCCGTGGAATGGCTAGATAGTAGTGGCATAGGCAGCGCAGAGGCGTGCGCGACGGCAATACAGGAATCAGTGAAGAGAAAGCGGGACCATCCATCTGCGGGCGATCGAGTGCCTCAGTAACAGCAACATAAGAACAGGAGAACTGTCATGAGCCAGCATAGAGGGCAGGCTTTACAAGACCCTTACTTGAATGTTCTGCGCAAAGAGCATGTACCCGTTTCGGTTTTCTTGGTAAACGGCATCAAATTACAAGGACAGATCGAGTCCTTCGACCAATTCGTCGTTTTGTTGAAAAATACTGTGAGCCAGATGATCTATAAGCATGCCATTTCCACTGTAGTACCCAGCCGTCCGGTGAAGTTTGTGTTCGATATGGATGAGCCGGACAAAGACAAGGACGCGGAAAAGGCGGTAGGCAACGAGTAATTCAGTGGACGTCGACGAGCGCGAGCGCGCGATTCTCGTCCACCTGCGGCTCGCGGATGCGGGCGCGCAGGAGGACCTAGAAGAGCTAAAGCTGCTAGCGCTCTCGGCGGGGGCCGCTATTGTGGGTGTTGTCGAGGGGTCACGCGACAATCCCGATAGTGCCACGTATGTGGGCTCTGGCAAGGCCGAGGAGATCCGCGAGCTGGTCGCGGCCACACAGGCCGACGTGGTGTTGGTCAATGGCGCCCTGTCGCCCAGCCAAGAGCGCAACCTAGAAAGGGTCGTGGCGACGCGGGTTCTCGATCGCACCGGACTCATACTCGATATATTCGCTCAGCGCGCCCAGTCCCATGAAGGCAAACTCCAGGTCGAGCTAGCGCAGCTAGAGCATCTGTCGACTCGACTGGTACGCGGCTGGACGCACCTTGAGCGCCAGAAGGGCGGTATCGGTCTGCGGGGGCCAGGCGAGACCCAGCTCGAGAGCGACCGGCGCATGATCGGCGAGCGCATTCGGATGCTGCACAAGCGTCTCGACAAGGTCCATAAACAACGCGCCGAGCGGCGACGCGCGCGTTCACGTTCCGTGGTCCCCACCGTGTCCCTAGTGGGCTACACCAATGCCGGCAAATCCTCCCTTTTCAATGCGCTGACCGGTGCCAGCGTCTACTCGGCCGATCGCCTTTTTGCGACGCTCGATCCGACCATGCGGCGCGTCGAATTGCCCGATCAAGTCGCCATGATCTTGGCCGATACGGTCGGATTCATTCGCCACCTGCCGCATGGACTGGTGGCGGCATTCCGTTCAACACTAGAAGAGGTTCGGTTTTCCGATCTGCTGATTCATGTGGTCGACGCAAGCCACCCTGATCGCTTCGAGTATCAAAAACAGGTCGAACAGGTGTTGACGGAGATTGGTGCTGACGCAGTACCGCGACTGACGGTCATGAACAAGATCGATATCAAAGGCGATCCGGCCCACGCCGACCGGGATAGTTTTGGGGCCAGAACCCGGGTGTTCGTCTCGGCTAAGACGGGGGCTGGCATGGATCTGTTGCTAGAGATATTAAGCGAGCGTTTGGGGCCCCATCGCGTGCGGGCCATCGTGCGCTTCCCGATCACGGAGGGCCGGTTGCGATCGCGGCTGTATTCGTTAGGGACTGTGCTGACCGAGATGGTCGAGGGCGACGATTTGGTGGTAGCAATCGAGCTCTCGCGCGAGCAATGCCGATGGCTCGCCAATGAGCAGGGGGTGCAGACCACCTTTCCAATGAACGCCGAGGTCCGGGATAGTCCTGGGGATAGTCATAGCCACGATGCCTGATGCGGTCATATATCCCGATGCGATCGCGGCATACGGGTCGGGGGCTAGCGGATCGGTTGTGGGCGATACCTCGTTGGTCGATGGCGCGAGGCCTTCTCACGTAGAGTGCCACTTAGGCGACTAAGCGACGCTATGCTAAACGATAGAGTCTCAGTTTGCGGTACAGCGTGCGTTCGCTGATACCGAGCAAGTCGGCCACATTGCGGCGGTGGCCGTTATGGGCTGCCAGTAACTCCCCGATATGACGCGCCTCGATCTCTGCCATGGACAGGCCAGCGGTCCCCAGGGCCGGATTCGCAAATGGCCGGTCATTGTCAGGGCGGGAACTTGCTGCGTGCGGGTTGGGATGGTTGCGTATCGATGGACTACTGCCCAAGTGAATGTGCTCGACGCTGATAATGCCGTGGCTGCTCATGGCTACCGCCTTCAACAAAATATTGCGTAGCTCGCGCACATTGCCAGGGAAGCTATGGTTCATCAGCTTATCGAGCGCCTCGTCTGTGAGTTTGCAGCGCGGCGCGCCGGTCTGCGTGATGCGCGTCAATATGGTCTCTACCAGCGCGGGGATATCGCTGCGCCGCGCTTTTAAGTTGGGCAGGCGGATGTCGATGCCGGCGATCCGATAATAGAGATCCAGGCGAAATTGATTGGTCTCAGTCATCTCCAGCAGATCGCGGTTGGTCGCCGAGACCAATCGCACGTTGGCGCTCAGGGTATCGGTGCCGCCTAGGCGGCGAAACTCGCCGGTCTCCAGTACCCGCAATAGCTTGGTCTGAATGTTTGACGGGATTTCCCCTACTTCATCTAGCAGTAGGGTGCCGCCATCGGCCAACTCGAATAGCCCCTGTTTTCTGCCGATACAGCCAGTGAACGCGCCGCGCTCATGACCGAATAGTTCGTCTTCAAACATCGTTTCGGCAATCGAGGCGCAGTTTACGGCGATGAAAGGTTTGTTTGCGCGGGTGGAACGACGGTGTATGTATTGTGCGGCGATCTCTTTGCCGACACCGCTCTCGCCTAGTAGCAGGATTGGGGCATCGGACTCCGCCCCGCGGGTCAAGTGATCGAGGCAGGCCAAAAAGGCCGGCGATTTGCCGACCATGCGCATATCGTCGCAATCGAGCTCATCGGAGCGGGCGATATGAAAAATCGCCTCGCCGAGATAGCGGCGCGCGCCTGAGCCCTGGACCGGATGGCCCTTGATGCGCGCGTACTCCGGGCGATTGTGGCGATCGAAATGGGTATGGATCACCTCATGAGACTGACCGGTGCGAAACACCTCCTGGTGCGGGCAGTCCTCACCGTTTTGATGGCAGGGGACCTGTGAGTGGTGCGATACCTCATAGCATGTCTTGCCGACCACCTCGTCTTTATCAAAACCATATGTGATGCAATAGGCTCGGTTGGCGGCGACGATACGATACTGCGCATCGATCAGCACAAAGGGGTTTTCCTGGATATCGATCAGCGACTGCAACTCAGGGGCGAGAGCGGGATTCATGGGAGACTACCTGCCATTGCGTCATGACAGAATAACACACGCGTCTGGCAAAAGGGAGATTCTGTCAGGTCAAGCAGGCCCTGACGGCCCCAAACAATTGTCCACTATTTCTCTTATATTCAATATCTTATGGGATTCCCCCGGAAAGTGGCGCAATAGTTGCTCTGAGTCCCCACTAAGTACTTGGCATTGGGCGTCGGCCTAGGTGCCGTGTCGGCCTTTTCGCACAACTCAAAGAGGGAGATTTACGCATGGCTCACATAGTGATCATCGGCGCGGGCATCGGCGGCTTGTCTATGGCCTACGAGATGGGCGAGCAGGCGCGCGCGCAAGATCGGGTCACTGTCGTCTCGGACACAGATACCTTCCATTTTGTGCCCTCCAATCCCTGGGTGGCAGTGAAATGGCGCACTCGTGCCGATATCGCTTTTAAGATTGCGCCCTACCTAAGTAAGAAGGGCATCGATTTTACCCATGCGGGTGCCAGGCGCGTACACCCGGACAAGAACCAGGTGGAGCTGATGGACGGCCGCTTGCTCGATTACGATTACCTGATCATCGCCACGGGCCCTAAGCTTGCGTTTGATGAGGTGCCAGGCCTCGGTCCTACCGGTTACACGCACTCTATTTGCCACCTAGACCATGCCGAGAAGGCCGCCAAGGCCTGGACCGACTTCTGTGCCAATCCCGGCCCCATCGTAGTCGGGGCGGTGCAGGCGGCCTCGTGTTATGGGCCCGCCTACGAATACGCCTTCATTATGGATACCGTTTTGAAGCGCCAGAAGATCCGGGATCAGGTCCCCATGACGTTTGTCACAGCTGAGCCCTACATCGGTCATCTTGGCCTGGGCGGGGTGGGCGATTCGCGAGGCCTGCTGGAGTCGGCCATGCGCGATCGTCACATCAAGTGGATCTGCAACGCCAAAACGACCAAGGTCGAGTCCGACAAGATGTTCGTTGCCGAGCTAAACGACGACGGCAGCGTAAAAAAGGAACACGAGCTTCCCTTCCACTACGCCATGATGCTACCGGCCTTCAAAGGCGTGGACGCCGTGTTTGGCATCAAGGGACTAGTCAACCCGCGCGGCTTCGTTTTGGTTGATCCATACCAACGTAATCCCACGTTCCAGAATATCTACTCGGTCGGCGTCTGCATCGCCATTCCGCCAGTGGAAGTCACCCCAGTCCCCACCGGCGCGCCCAAGACCGGTTACATGATCGAGTCCATGGTGACTGCTACGGCTCATAACATCCGGGCCGCACTTGACGGACGAGAGCCGGTGGAAAAGGCGACCTGGAACGCCATTTGCTTGGCGGATTTCGGTGATACCGGCGCGGCCTTTGTGGCGTTGCCGCAGATTCCGCCGCGCAATGTCAACTGGTTCAAGGAGGGTCGGTGGGTACATGTGGCCAAGATCGCGTTTGAGAAATACTTCATTCGAAAAATGAAAAAGGGCACAACAGAACCACTCTACGAGAAATACGTACTGAGCACCCTGGGAATCAAAAAGCTAAAATAGAGGGATCAGGATCGACTTGGTCTGTGGCCACCGGATTATAGGCCGCCACGCCCAACGGTGGCATAGATTTTGCTCCATAAGAGGGTGGGGTCTGGATGGTTTCTGGTACCCAGGCCAAGAATATCAACGAGTCCGTCGGCGCCGATGGTGACCAAGACACGGGCTGCCTCAGACAAGGCCAGTACGATGTTTTAGGTTGCATGAGAGTATAAGAGTACATAGCTACGAAGAGGCTGATTCGGCACGCCTGGGACCACGAGGAGGGTTCATGACATGAAAAGATTCAGGGGGTGCATGGCGGTGATCTCGATTTTGGCGCTACCTGCTTTGGCGTCGGCGAATGGGAGTCCGCAAACCCACGCCGCCATGGTGAACGAGGGCTGCTTTGCCTGCCATGCGGTGTCGCACAAGTTGGTCGGGCCCGCCTATAGTTGGGTGGCCTATGTCTTTGCTCATAAGCCGAACGCTGCAGTCAGGCTCGCGCACAAGATTATCAATGGCGGTGGGGGACGATGGGACGCCTGGACCGGTGGCATCCCGATGCTGCCGCATCCGGAACTGACGCTTGCCCAGGCCGAACAGATGGCTGATTGGGTGTTGGCCCAAAAGCCAGTGGCTCCGCCCACACCTTGCCGTGGCGCAGCGCGCCCCGTCCCTATCCCAGGGCATGCTCAGCCGCTCACCAATATCCCCTGCGGCGGCGGGTGAGCGCGCGGCCGGTATTCGCTATCCGCAAAGCCCGACGCCATTATCAAGACAGAGTGGGTATTCGGGAGAAAGAAAGGGCGGTTAGCGGACTGATGGGGCTACGCTCATAGCAGAGATCAAGCCGCCCGAGGCGATATTGGGCGTCGGGCGGTCTTGGTGCGCGGGACGTGATCATCCATGCTAGGCCCAGAAGTAAGCGGCCGCGGGGAACTCTGGATCGCGGTAGACCGTTTGGGTATCCGGGTAGCCAGAGACCATTCTGCCGACGCGGGGGTGGCTCCACGAGCCTAGGCGACCCGAGTGCACGTTGTCTCATTGGCCGGGTAGACCAGCCCTATCCTGGCAGGCCGTCTGTGACGCGGAGGTAGATGTGCGATGAGGGATATGCCGTGTCGAACGGGTCAGTCGCGCCCACCTAAAGGGACTGGAAGTTGTTGGCTGGCAGGGATAGCTGTGCGGGGTCGGTGTCGCCTCTTGGGGCCAGGTCAAAGGGCAGGCCTTAGGCTTCTGTGAGTACGCAAACAGAACTAGACAGAGGGCGGTTCGACCCCGCATAATTGCGCCTGAGCCGTATGTATCGAAAAGGCGCGGCCATAATAGGGAAGGTGCCATGATCTGACCGCAGTGATGTTTCGCTTGTTGGGCAGAGTGGGTGGTGCGCAGGTTAGTAATGGGAAAAGGCGTTGCCGGTTACAAAAGGCGATGTCTGGGAAGGGTGTTGTAAAGATCAGGGGATTTTGGAGATTTGATTCGGGTTATCGCAGGTTCGGTCCCGTTCCCCGCAATTTCTTTTCACGGACGGCTTGCCGTCTGACGAAAAGCTTTTATACTTCGACACGTCACGCGGGCCGTTAGCTCAGTTGGTAGAGCAGCTGACTCTTAATCAGGTGGTCCCAGGTTCGAGCCCTGGACGGCCCACCATATAAATCAAGCACTTACGCAGAACTTACCGCACCACATCCCGCCATATTTGATTTTTTGCTCCATTTTTTGCTCTGCTAGGTTTTAGCTGACGGCTAAAAATCGGGAATGCCGAGTGTGGTCCCTGCGCCCTGAGTCGATCTCCCAGGCTTTTAAGCGCGTCTGCCAGGTCGCTGGCATCGAGGGGCTTACCTTCCATGATTTACGCCACGAGGCGACCTCACGGCTCTTTGAGAAGGGCCTGGAGATTATGGAGGTGAAGACGATTACCGGACATAAGACGTTACAGATGCTATTACGGTATACGCATATATGATCGCTAACATCGGGGCCTCTATGATAAGCCGATATTCAATCAGCTGACGAAGCGATCCCCCACCCCGGACTACCGTGCCGTGGTGGGGGCCATCGCCCGCCGTGATCAATTGCGCCTGCTGGTCGATGGTATGACCACCGCCAACGATCTCGGTTTGACCGATGCTGTGCCGGCCCGCGTCATTATTCACACGGACGCCCGTCGCCGTGCCATCCAGCTCGACAATCTGACCATCGACTTTAAACTCACCGCACCCAGTCGACTCTATTGGGCGGGGCGTCCCGCCATGCGAGTTGTGCAGGCCCTGTATTCGCTGAAAAGACACTTTCGCCTCTGATCGCGACCGGATCTTAGGCTGATTGACCAAAGTGTTGGCAGATCCAACCCACGGCACCGCGATCCGTCAGGACTTGGTCCACAGGTGGCTTTAGCGCGCTGCCCGCGTGAATGCAAATCGTGGTTCGCGAGCTGCCCGGCTGCGATCCTCAGATTGCGGCGACCAAAACATCGGAACCGCGGTGCGCCGTGAAGCGGCCAGTGAACTGCCGCCGTGAGAAATAGGGAGGGGATTGCCGTTTGATATTATGTCAGATATGACATACAATCAAGGGCACGTATGGAAACTCAAGACAAGCCTTTGGTGTGGCTTCGTGGGGAAGTTAAGACGCCACCCTTCTCTCGGGCGGCTCGAATCGAGACAGGGTTCCTGTTGCGACGGCTGCAAGAGGGCCAGAATCTTGAGTTGCCACGTTCTCGACCAATGCCATCCATTGGCTCACGGTGCCATGAACTACGCATCAATGACCAAAACGTCACATGGCGGATCGTTTATCGGGTAGATCCTGATGCCATTGTGATCGTCGAGGTGTTCAAGAAGAGTACGGCTAAGACGCCAATGGCGGTGATGGATGTGTGTAAGTGGAGATTGAGGATATACGATGATGGATAACGTGAAGAGAAAGAGATTGGAAAAAGAGGGTTGGCATGTTGGCAGCGCGGAAGAGTTTCTGGGCTTGTCGCCAGAGGAGTCCCGTTTTATTGCGTTGAAGCTCGCACTCAGTCGTTGGTTACGCGAGCGACGCGAAGAGCAGAAGTTAACGCAAAGCCAACTCGCCCGGGAGCTACGTTCCAGCCAATCGCGTATTGCCAAAATGGAGTCGGGCGACCCTTCTGTATCGCTGGATCTTCTGGTGCGCTCACTTTTTACGCTGGGCGCAACCCAGCGTGAGCTGGCGCGGATCATCGCGGCTTCTTATCGATCACATGCGGCCTGAG
>DATKTV010000043.1:0-8293 GCA_035530915.1 Acidiferrobacter sp.
CCAGGGCTTGTTCTTGACGGATCGTGAACACCCGGAGTACAAAGTCCTAGGCCAGCTGAACCCGCCCGTTCGGGTGTTCACGATTACGCGCAATCGTGTTCACGATGGCGTTTTGAGTGTTCACGATCAGCGAAATACGCACATATGCGGTTTTTCTCAAAAGGGAAGCGCGGGCCGTGGTATGGGTGTAAAAAATATCCGGATTGTCGGGAGACACTGGAGGCCGGCGCGGCCGATACGGACTGACCAAGCCACCGCACCTGCCCCGACTGGCCCCCTGCATGGGGGCCTTTTAATGGTGCGTTTCAAGCCATTCCTTGAGAGCAGCGTCTATACGCGTTTGCCATCCAGGCCCGGTGGCGCGAAATCTGCCCACTACATCCCTGGAGAGGCGCATGGTCACGCGCTCCTTGGTCATGGCCGCCGGGGGCCGCCCCACTCTCTTTAGTTGGCGGAACTCGGTATCTGTCAGCTCATAGGTATCGGGGTCCTCGGCCACTCCCGTCTGGATGGCGGACTCTTCCTCGGCCGTGGGGAGTTTAAACACTCGTCCAGATTTAGATTTGACTCGCATAGCGCTTAACCTCTCTGGCATTGGCCTTTCTCAGGCTGATGATGCGGCGTTGGTCGCCGCGATCCGTGAAAACCACGCAAAATACCCGCTCGCCGATAGGGGCATAACCGATCATACGGTGTTCGCCATAATCGCGGCGCGCGTCGCGCTGGACCAGAAGATCATCTCACTCCAGTTCCGACGCCAGCGCCAAGGACACACCGTGCTTGGCGGTGTTGAGAGCGTCCTTCGCCGGATCAAATGTCATCTCCATGGCACTTATTGTATGCACAATAAATAGGGAGAGCAACTAGCGACCACCTCCGTCCCAGTCGGTATATGATACATACGAGACGGGACAGTGGTGGTTCGCTCTGTTCCCTTCGCGTAAGCCTTTTCCGGTCCTAAAATCTCCTCCACTGCCTCTAGGTCTGGGTGTTTCCTGGGCAAAATCGGGCCGCGCGGTCCGTTCTGCCGGGCGTTTTCGTGACCGTAGTGAATTCCGGGCGTGGGGAGGCCTCCGATGGGTCCGGATCAGGAGTTGGGATTCAGGCCAGGTTAGGGGCCAGCGCGCTGGGCGCCAGGGGCGCGGCGGCATTGGTCGAGCAAATCGGCCACGGCCACGGCCACGACCCCGCGCAGCCCTCCACGTTCACGCGCCACATGGGCGATCACGTGGGGTTCGTGCCCGGCGGCCAGTAGGCGGGTGTTGATAGCGCACGATTCGCGCGCAGCTTGATCCAGGGTCAAGCCGGATTCAAGCGCTTGGGCCTTTAACTTAGCGACCAGCGTGTCGCAGTCCCGGTCGCTGATCCGAACACCAGTATCTCTTTTGAAATCCTCCACGAGCTTAGCTCTGGTCCGGGCCTCACCAAGATCCGCAACGCCTTTGGCGATCACGGCGCGCGCTTTGGTTTTGTGATGCAGGCGTCCGCGGGATTCCAGCCGGATTTCATCCACATGCATTCCAAAACCGGCGATGGGTAGGAACCCATGAATCTCCACCGTCACCGGGGGTGGTGACCGCCGACGCCCTACATACCCAAACTTAAGACCGCCCGCTATTTGGTCGAGGACAAAGAGGCGCATTACCTTTTCACTGTTAAAGACAATCAGCCGACCCTCAAAGCCGACATTGAAGGCCTCCACCTGGAGGCTTTCCCCCCCCTCAGCACGCGACGACGAATAAGGCCCATGGGCGTGTCGAGACCCGACGCATCTGGGTCAGCGATACGTTAAACGGCTACATGATGTTTCCCTATGCGGCCCAAGTGGCTTGTGTCGAGCGCGAGATCTTCCACATCAGCCGCAACAAGACCACCCTCGAGCGCGTCACTCTGATCACAAGCCAACATCGTACAGAGGCCAGTCCCGCCAACTCCTGGCCCAAAACTGGGGCCATTGGGGCATGGAGAACCGCCTGCACCACGTGCGTGATAGGGCCTATGACGAGGGGACCTGGTCGCGCCCGCAAGGGTCACACGCCCCCGCACCCTCGCCTGCCTGCGCAACTTCACTATTAGCCTCTTGCGTCTGTTCCGCGTTGCGAACATCAAAGCGGCGCTCCGGGGCTTGGCCGCCCCGGCAGGCACAGTACTGGAGATGCTGCGCCTGTAGCCCCCTGAAGCCCAAAGACCTAAGGCCGGCGTGGGTTCCCCCACCGCTCGCGCGCCAGCTATTGCCTCTTTGGGAGAAACGCTCCCCAAAAGGCGATACCCCCGCCATTTCTGGCCACCCACCCCATCGACCGGGCTCGCCTCAGGCATTGAGTAATCGAGGCGCTGCATGAGCGGCGCGACTTTGACGGAACCGTTACCACGGGCGGCGGCGCTATGCGCGCGGGCTATTTTATGTCCCTCATTAAACGTGACCATGAGACCATCGATTGAGGTGACCACACTCACCGACTACCGAATCTAGGTTTAAGGGAGACGCGAACGGGCCCCGCTTGGGGGCGAGAACGAGGCTTGCGGGACCCTGGGGACGAATGGAGAACCAGGGTGGCCGCAGCCACCTCACTTTAAGGACACCAGCCATGCTGGCCGGCCATGTCGATACGCCGTCTTGCTGTTTGTGGACAAGGCCTTTTTTCTTGGTTATCGTGGCGCGGCGCTTTCTGATGTCAAGAAGTCGCGGGAGTTATGGGGGGATATATCGAGCGCAGGCGAAGCCATAGGTGATTAATGTGACGGACTCGGTGACAATCGCTGCCACTACCCCTCATACGCTTCTACTGACCCCGCAAGGTCACTTGCTGTGGGCTCCGGATCTCGATGGCTTGCACTTTTTATCTGCAGAACTTCAGGGTCGACTCGCCGATCCCTTCGCGCTCGGCACCGGACACGGTCTACTCCACCTGGGCGCTGCGGAAATCGGTACCGCTTTATCACCCACCCTCGCTTGGTGGAGAAGTTTCGCCGCGCATTATGTGACATTGTTATGCGCGACGCCCCGAGATGGCAACATGGTCGTAGCCGCCCCCGACGATGAGTGGTGCCGCGCGCTCATTGCCGATGCACCCCCGATGAGAGGTGCGGAGTATCTCGCGCCGGAGATCCTGAAAGCCTTATGGGTCGAGCTCGATACCGCAATGCGTGCCGAACTGGCCGCATCGAAACAGCCGCTTCAGGATTACCTTAAGGCCTGCCACCCGGCCTGGAATCAGGTAGGCCGGGTGTATTTCAACCTAGCCGAGAATCGCCAGGATAGCGAAGCCCCCTTTGCTTTTCTGGCCACCTACACCTCGCGCTTGTCGGCCCACGGCAAGGCGCAACACCTTCCGCTATCGCAAGCGCTGACGGAATTCTCCGATGGCAAGAGTCAGGCGCGCCTCTTGTCTTTGCTCACGCCGGTTCGAAACGGCGCTGCGCAATGTGGTTGGCTACAAGAAATGGTAGATGCCGGGGAAATATTCCACCCGCTACGCTGGACACTGACGGATACCCATCAGTTCCTCACTGATATTGCGAAGCTCGAAGCGGCCGGCATCATCGTGCGCACGCCGGGGACCTGGCGTGCGGGCCGTCCGGTCCGGCCGCAGGTCGGGGCCCGCGTGGGCGCGCGCTCACCCTCAATGCTAGGTCAGGATGCGCTGCTGGATTTTCACATTGAGATGACGCTCGAGGGCGAGCGACTCAGTGTCGCCGAGATCAAGGCCTTACTCAAAAGCACCGATGGCTTGCAGTGGATTCGTGGGCGCTGGGTCGAGGTGGATCGGGATCGGCTGGGGCATCTCTTAGAACGCTTCAAGGCCATCGAAAAAACGGTGGCCGCAACGGGCCTCACCTTCTCCGAGGCGATGCGTCTGATGGCCGGGGCTGCGCTCGACGACAAGCCTTTGGACCCCGCCGATGCCGATTGGTCGCAATGGACAGCCGGCCCTTGGTTGGCCGAGGCCTTACAGGGGTTGCGCCAACCTGAGGGGCTGGCACAGATTAACCCCGGTCCGGAACTCAAGGCCGCGTTACGACCCTATCAACAGGTCGGCGTGCGTTGGCTGTATCTGCTTACCCGGCTGGGTCTGGGGGCCTGTCTCGCCGACGACATGGGTCTTGGCAAAACCATTCAAGTGTTGGCCCTGCTTCTGATTTTAAAACGCGAGCACAAAAACGCTCGCCCCAGCCTACTGGTCGCCCCCGCATCACTCCTTGCCAACTGGGCAGAGGAGGCCGAACGCTTCGCGCCCAGCCTGCGCCTCCTGATCGCGCACCCTTCTGTCATGCCGACGGCCGAATGGCGTGCACTGGACGCAGAACGACTGAAAGACATCGACCTCGTCATCACGAGCTACGGTTCGTTGTTGCGTTTGCCGATGCTGTCGACCATTGATTGGCAGCTAGCGGTCATCGATGAAGCGCAGGCCATCAAAAATCCGGGCGCCAAGCAGACGCGGCAAGTGAAGAAACTCAAAGCCGGGACGCGTATCGCGCTGACCGGCACACCCGTGGAAAATCGGCTGAGCGATCTATGGTCGATCTTCGATTTTACCCACCCAGGCCTGTTAGGCTCGGATAAGGTCTTTGCCAAGTTCGCCAAGGGGCTTGCAAAAGCCGAGCATTTCGGCCCCCTGCGAACATTAGTGCAGCCCTACATCTTGCGCCGCCTAAAAACCGACAAGCGCGTGATCGCCGATCTGCCGGATAAGACCGAGGTCAAGGCTTGGTGCCACCTGAGCCCGGCTCAGGCCGTACTCTATCAGCACGCCGTCACGGAACTTGCGACCGCGCTAGAAGGCGCGAAAGGAATGGGCCGCAAAGGCGTTGTGCTGTCTTTCCTGATGCGCCTCAAGCAGATTTGTAACCATCCCTCGCAATGGTTGGGCGATAACGCATGGGGCGCGGACGATAGCGGTAAATTCGCGCGCCTCCGCGAATTGGTCGAGGTCATCGCCGCCAAACAGGAGAAGGTGTTGGTGTTTACGCAGTTTCGCGAAACCACCGAACCGCTGGCCGCCTTGCTTGGGTCCATCTTTGGTCGTATGGGTCTTGTGCTGCATGGCGGGACCCCGGTCGCCAAGCGTCGCAACTTGGTCAAGCGCTTCCAAGAAGATGAGTTGACGCCGTTCTTCGTCCTTTCCTTAAAGGCCGGTGGAGCAGGACTCAACCTCACTGCCGCGTCACATGTGATCCATTTTGATCGGTGGTGGAATCCGGCGGTGGAAAATCAGGCAACCGATCGCGCCTTTCGGATCGGCCAGAAAAAGAACGTGCTCGTCCACAAGTTTATCTGCCGCGGCACCATCGAAGATCGCATTGATCAGCTGATTGAATCGAAGCTGCAACTGGTAAAGGGCGTATTGGACGGTGGCGCGGAGCTACTGCTGACCGAAATGAGCGACCGCGAACTCCTAGACTTGGTGAAGCTCGACATCCATACCGCACAAGAAGAGTGAGGAAAACCATGAGCTATTATGGCTGGAAACCCTATGTTTCGGTCGCCCAACGGCGCAAAAAGGCGGAAAAAGCCGCGGCTAAGGCAAAGAAAACAGGTGTTAACTTTTCGCCGATCGAATCGTACCGCGGCGCTATCGCGAAGACGTTCTGGGGAAAGGCTTGGTGTGAGAATCTCGAGGGCTACAGTGACTACGCCAACCGCCTGCCACGCGGGCGCACCTATGCTCGCAACGGCTCGATTATCCACCTCGCAATCACGGAAGGGGAGGTGCAGGCGCAGGTCATGGGTTCCGCGCTCTACACGGTCACGGTCCATGTCGCGGCAGTCCCGGTGAAGCAGTGGCAGGCCATCGGCGCGGATTGTGCGAGCTCCATCGATTCGCTCATTGAACTTTTGCAAGGAAAACTTTCGACGGCCGTCATGAAGCGCATCTGTACGCCGGGGGTCGGGCTTTTCCCTGGACCGAAGGAGATTCGCTTCAGCTGCAGTTGCCCCGACTGGGCCTCAATGTGCAAGCATATTGCCGCGGTGCTCTATGGGGTGGGCGCGCGCCTCGATCAACGGCCCGAATTGCTTTTTAGCTTACGGCGCGTAGACGCTAAGGACCTCATTAGCCAAGCGGGAGTCGGCCTGCAGAAACCACAGAAGCGTCTGGAAGCGGGTAAAGCGCTCGACCATGCGCGGATTGCGGACGTGTTTGGCATTGAGATGGACGAAACGCACCCGCCGAAAAAGGACACGCGCCCACAAAAGGCCCCACCCTCAGAAAAAAAGAGCGCGCGCAAAGCCGCGAGCGAGCCCGCGGTGGCGAAGAGCAAGAAGTCTGGCGCCAAAAAGAAGACCGCAACAGTCAAGAAGCTTGTGGGGGCGAAGCCACCCACCGGGAGTCGCGCGGGACTGCGTAAATTGACGGTTGGCAGGGCGCTCACCGCAAAGCCCCAGGTAACGGCAACGACTCTGGTCAAGAAAAAGAGGGCGGGCGTATCGGCCAAGGCATCAAAACCTTAAGCGCGCCAAGAAGATACGGGGGTGACCCGTATGTACGACTGTAAGAGGGAGTGGATGACGGACCGGGAATTCCGGGCCGAATACGAGGGCCTCGAAGAAGAATTTGCTCCCGCTCGCGCGGGTCTTTCACGAGCGAAAGTAGCCAGGACGCGGACGTCAAGGTGAAGTGCGGTCGTATTGAGCCGTGGAGCGTACGCGGTAGCACAGGCATAATTGTCAAACTAAACTCGATAATCGCGCCGCGTTCGATGACTTGCAAGCCATTACCCTAAAAAACGCAGTTGACTTCATCTTCTAACCAGACAAAGCTAATCCAGACGCCGGTTTGCGGCGGTTTTTGCCACCACGGAGGACTCACCCCATGGGTGAAGCAAAACGGAAGGCTTTAAAGGCTCAAAAACCGGTTGCGGTGGACACTTTTGGGGGGCGCGTCCACGTCGAGTGGGACCCGAAAGCGGCGGTCACGCCGCTTAGGGCTGCCGTTCTTTATCGACTTCCTGAAGGTGAGCGGCGTGTTCGATGCATGGGTGAAGGATTGTCCTTTGACCTACGTCAGCAATAACGCGCCAGACAAGCGTGCGGTGCTCGCGACCTTCCTCTTGTCGATCCTGGCAGGACATCATCGCTATGCGCACATCACCGGCATCCGTGAGGACAGCATCCATCCCGATCTCCTGGGTGTCGAGAAGTTGGTGTCAGAAGATGCGGCGCGCCGGGCTCTCCTGCGACTCGATGAGTCGGCGGGATTGGCGTGGCTTGATCGCCATCTCGGCAAGACGACGCAGCCGCTCTTGAGCACACCCTGGATCTTGGATCTCGACACCACGATCAAGTGTCTCTATGGCAAACAGGAAGGCGCCGTAAAGGGCTACAACCCCCACAAACCCGGACGCCCTTCGCATAGTTACCACAGTGCCTTGATGGCCAACACACGCCTGGCTCTCGGCGTGGAGGTCATGCCGGGCAATGAGAGTGCGCCCCTGCACAGCATGCCGGGGATCTGGGCGTGGCTCGATGCCCTACCTCCCTCCGAACGCCCGGCCCTGTTACGCGGTGACATCGCCTACGGGAACGAATCCGTGCTGCGCGAAGCGGAAGTGCGACATCAGCCGTATCTCACGAAATTACGGCTCACAAAGAACGTGCGTCGCCTCGTGACCCGCCTTTTTGCGCACCCCGATTGGGAGAAGGCGGGTCAAGGCTGGCAAGGGCGCGAAGACACCCTCCAACTCTCGGGTTGGAGCCGGCCCCGGCGCGTGATTGTCTTGCGTCGCCAGATCAAAGGCGATGTGCTTATCGCCGCCCAAGACGATCCCCAGATGAGTTTGGCCTTCATCGAAAGTAAGGCCACTGCCGCCGCCTACGAGTACGCGGTCCTGGTGACCTCCACCGATTACGAGATCCGTGCCGCAGCCCAACTCTATCGCGACCGGGCGGATGCTGAAAACAATTTCGATGAATTGAAGAATCAGTGGGGGTGGGGCGGCTTTACCACCCATGATCTCAAACGTTGCCGCCTTATGGCGAGCATGGTGGCGCTTGTCTACAACTGGTGGAATCTCTTCGTGCGACTGGCTAACCCTCATAAACACCACGAAGCGATTACCAGTCGACCGCTCTTACTCTATGGCGTGGCCACGAAGACCCAACACGGTAACCAGACCACGCTCACGATTACCAGTCAACACGCGAAACAAGCAACGGTTCAGGTTGTATTGACGCGTCTTGCGGCTTTTCTCAGTTCACTCAAATCGACTGCGGAGCAGTTCACGGACACCGAACGGCTGGCCCTCATCTTGAAGCGCGCGTTTGCGAAATTCCTCCGAGGGCGGGCAGGGC
>DATKTV010000044.1:0-30571 GCA_035530915.1 Acidiferrobacter sp.
GATCATGAACACGATTACGCAGATTCCCCCAAAAGCGTTCACGATCGCGCGTAACGGACAATCACACAACGAGTGTTCACGATCGCGCGTAAGGGTGTTCACGATGGCGTAATGGGTGTTCACGATGGCGCGTAATACGCACCCGCCCTGAACGGCGGGGATTCCCGCGCAAACTGGTTGAAAGAAGCGACTTAACAGAAGACTCCAGGCTTTCCGTTCAACCCACATTTCCCATTAGGCCCTTATTCCTAATGGAAGCCAGAGGCCATTATGGTAAGTGGTTGAGTTCATTAGTGTTCAGGGGTAGATTTGAGCGGCAAGTCGATGCACTTTTTCTGTACGGAGGTGTTATGGGGTTTGAACTCCGATTTACGGATAAAGAAATCACCGCCTGGGGTGGCATGGGCCTTATGAAGCGGATGCTCGATCATCTCCATTTTGATGAGGCCTTACGAAGGAGCGGTCTCCCCCAGCCGGGCAGCAATCGGGGCTATCGTCCCGAACAACTCATTACCCAATTCATGCTAGCTGTCTGGTGCGGCGCTAATCGTTTTGAGCATGGCGAAGTCACTCGCCATGACCCGGTGTTGGGGCGCCTCTTTGGCTTTGCCCGCATGGCGAACTTCAAGGCGGTGATGCGGCTCTTTCGGAAATTCACACAAGCGACCAATGAACACGTGTTTGGCAATCTGTATCGGTGGTTCTTTGCCCAAATAGCGGTGGATGGATTAACCCTCGATCTCGATTCCACGGTCATGACGCGCTACGGAAGTCAGGGGGGTGCTGTCCGTGGATACAATCCCACCAAACCCGGACGACCTTCTCGCTATCCGTTGATGGCCTTTGTGGCCGATACCCGCATGATTGCCAACTGCTGGCTCCGCCCTGGTAACACCCAGAGCGCGCACAATGTCCGCGGTTTCCTCGACAGCACGCTCGATCGATTGGGAGACAAACGGGTCGCTCTGCTCCGAGCCGATAGTGGTTTTAGTGACCAGGCCTTTTTGCAGGATTTAGAGCATAAAAAGCTCCACCACGTCATTGCGCTACGTTTGAATCAACCGCTTCAGCGGGCCTTGGTAGAATCCTCTGGCTGGTGGATGTTGGACGATGGCATTGATCTGGTGAGTATGACCTACCAGGCGCCTAGTTGGTCTTGCCCACGCCGCGTGGTCGGTATCCGGCAACACATCGATAAGCGCGTAAACCCCAAGAGCAAGACCCTTTCACTCTGGGCCTCGGATCCCCAATGGGGGCGTTATCGATTTGCTGCCTTGGTGACGGATCTGACGCTTCCAGCAGCAGAGATCTGGCGGTTGTATCGCGGCCGTGCCGACTGTGAGAATCGCATCAAGGAACTGAAGTATGATTTTGCCGCCGACAGCTTCTGTCTCCAGGATTTCTGGGCCACCGAAGCGTCGTTAAATGTTGCTCTTCTGGCCTATAACTTCATGAGCCTCTTTCGCCAAGCGGCCTTGAGGGCCAGCGTCTTAGAACATGGCAGCCAGGACATCCAGCACACCCTGCAGACCTTACGCTTTAAGCTCTTCGCCAAGGCCGGCTATACCACCACCGAAGGCCGTAAGGACATCCTCAAATTGAGCCTTGCCATGCATAAGCGTGAGTGGATGGAAGGCCTCTGGGATCGCTCCAAGACCTTCTCTTTGCCGGTCCGTTTCACGCCCACGTTTTCCTCGGCGTAGGGGCCTAATGGAAAATCTGGGTTCAAGGCCTGCCAAAAGCCGGGCGTTTCGGGTTTGGACCGAACAACGCCGGTATCAGGCCGCACGCCGATGCCGCACGCCGACCCTGGGCGACTCGCCGCTCGTGGCTAGTCGCCCAGGATTTCTTTGATCAGTCGATCCTCTAATTCAATACGGGTGGCCAAGGCCTCGCCGAGCTCAGAGAGATCATCGTGCAAGTGCGCGATATCCTGACACTGATCCGCGCAATCGTACTTATCGTTAAAGACGATCGCCGTCTCCGTACACGCCTCGATACGCGGATAGAGTTCGCGTGCGACTGCGATCGCCGCTTGCCGTCGCTCCACGCCATTGATGATCCTTTCGTATAGGGAAAAATGCGCGGTCGCCATGTAGTCCACCAAGACCTGGCAGAACTTCTGCAAGACCTCTTGAACCTTGGGATTACGAGGAAAAGGATCCAGCCCGGCCACTCGGCAAAACAAGACCAACATTTCCTGACGCGCGACAAGCAATCGACCCATCGACTCCCGACCAGCACTCCGTCTGTCTAAGCTCGGTGCGCAGGAAGATATTGCTGCTACCATATCTCCTCCTCCCCACTTTTTTATGTGGTGTGATAAAAATCTCCGATGCGACTATAAAACGAGGTAACTCAGTTCGGCAAGCCCTAAAATGGGAGGCCGGGTATCTTGCCTTTCATGAGCCCCATCATTTTCCGCATGCCTCCCTTACCCATTTGCTTCATGAGCCGTTGCGCCTGAGAGAATTGTTTGAGTAGGCGGTTGACCTCCGGAACCCCGGTACCGGAGCCCAGCGCGATACGACGCTTGCGGGAACCTCTGATAATGTCGGGGAATCGACGCTCGTGGGGGGTCATGGAATTGATGATCGCAACAAGTCGTCCGGTCTCGTGATTGTTGAGTCGGTCGCGCGCCGCGGTCGGAATCTCATTCATCCCCGGCAATTTATCGAGCAAACTCGCCATACCGCCCATACGTTCCATTTGTACCATCTGGTCCCGGAAGTCCTCTAAATCGAAACCTTTCCCCTTCTTCAGTTTCTGCGCGAGACGCTCAGCACTCTCGCGATCCACGTTGCGCTCGGCCTCTTCGATGAGCGTCAGGACGTCGCCCATGCCTAAGATCCGGGAGGCTAGCCGTTCGGGATGAAACGGCTCCAGGGCATCGGTTTTTTCCCCGACCCCTAAAAACTTGATCGGTTTCCCGATCACCGACCGTAGCGAGAGCGCGGCGCCGCCGCGCGCATCACCATCGGTCTTGGTGAGAATGACCCCGGTTAGGGTCAAGGTATCATTGAAGGCCTTCGCGGTATTAACCGCATCCTGGCCGGTCATGCTGTCGACCACAAACAGCGTCTCCACAGGGTTGACCGCAGCCTGCAAGGCGCGGACCTCGGTCATCATTTCCGCGTCGACATGGAGACGACCGGCGGTATCTATGATCAATACATCGACCGCCTCCCGTCTCGCTTGGTCGAGTGCCGCCAAGGCAATCGCCTCAGGCTTCTGATCGCGCCTGCCCGCATGAAAGGCGACTCCGATTTCGGCGGCGAGGCGCTCCAACTGCTCGATGGCCGCCGGCCGATAAATATCGACACTCACCAGCAAGACCTTCTTGCGCTCACGCTCCTTCAACAATCGGGCGAGCTTCGCGGCGCTCGTAGTCTTACCGGAGCCTTGCAGACCGGCCAGCAGCACGACCGCCGGCGGGCGTGCCGCGAGGTCGAGGCGGTCGCAGGTCACGCCCATGGTTTCCACGAGGGTATCGTAGACGACCTTGATGACCGCCTGACTGGGGCTTAGGCTCCCGACCACATCCTGACCGAGCGCCCGGGTTCGGATGGTGTCGATCAACGACTTGGTCGTCGATAACGCAACATCGGCCTCCAGAAGCGCGACGCGCACCCCGCGCAACGCCTCACTGATATTCTTCTCGCTTAACCGTGTCTCGCCACGCAGACTCCGCATGGTCGCCTGCAAACGATTGCTGAGCGTCTCGAACATATCCCTCCCCTTAAATCATCAGCAGTGGCGTCATCGCGTCTGCCTACTTTATGCACCGAGGCCTTTTTTTAACGGCCCATGTGTGCCATTATCACCGCAGAAAAGCCTATGATACAGCTCATCCTTCACGTTATCGCCATCGTCCTCTACGGACTCTCGGGAGTCTATTATTGGCGCGGCCTAAAACCGGGGTCTGAACAAGACTCTAGGCGGCGCCTTGCGGCGTCGCTTGCTACGCTCGCAGTGCTCCTGCAGGCGGGCTTGCTGGTCGGCGACATCGACCACAACGGGCACCTGACGCTCGGCATCGGTACGATCCTGTCACTCGATGCCTGGGCCGTGGCCGCGATTTTCCTGGCGGCCTCCCTACGCAAGCCCATCGCAAGTCTTGGCACCTTTATCATGCCAAGCGCCGCGGTGGCGGCCATAGGCCAGATTTTCCTGCCTATGCAGGCGCAGCCCAATCCCGCCCCGGTGGATCCCTGGCTCGTCACCCATGTGGTCGTCTCGATTCTCGCCTACAGCCTGCTCAGTATCGCGGTGGCGCAAAGCTTGGTGCTCTGGATTCAGGAGAACCGACTACGACATAAGCAATCCGCCCAGCTCATGCAGGCGTTCCCGCCCATGGAGACGATGGAAAGCCTCATGTTCGAGATGATCCGGGTAGGATTTGCGCTGCTGACGCTCACCCTTATCAGTGGCCTATTCTTCTCCGACCAACTGTTTGGTACGCCGCTGTCCTTTACGCATCATAGTATTTTGTCGTTCATTGCCTGGTTTGCGTTCGCGATCTTGCTTATCGGCCGCCGCCAATTCGGTTGGCGTGGGCGCAACGCCGTGCGCTGGACGGTAGTCGGGTTTGTGTTCCTGGTGTTTGCCTATTTGAGCGCCGAGTTCTTACTCAAGTACGTGTTCGCGTCCTGACGAACAAAACCACAGCCTCCCAAAGATCGGGCCGGATCGGTGGGCGTCGACTCATGATGATCGGCGCCGAAGGCGCCGTCCTTGGCGCCATGACCCGCCCCCAAAAGAAGCCTTAAAGACCCCGCTTTGATAGCGACTCGCGTACCGGTAGCGCCGCATGTCTAAAGCGCGCGAGCCCCGGGTACTCGATCAGCATTGCTCCCAGGGCAGGCCGTCGAATCGCCAACCGTTCAGGCTGCTGCGACAGTGATGCTCGTTGAGGTCCCCTTCAAAACCATGTGTGATGTTGTAGACGGCACTAAAACCATTCTCTCGTAAAAACAGCCCGGCCTCGCCTGATCGATGACCACTGCGGCAGATCAATAAAGCTGGACGATCGAACGAAGTGGCGCGCCGCACACGCCCAAGAAAATCGGGGCTGATCTCCCAATCCGGTTCGTCCCGCCAGGGAATAGACAAGGCCTCCTTGGGGTGTCCGACGAACAGGAACTCCATTTCGCTGCGAACATCGATGAGCACCGCCCGCGGGTCCTCTTGCAGAAGATTGAAGGCGTCGCGTGGGGCAAGAGACGTCACTAGCTCTGTCATACCGATCACCTCGCCATCCCGATGGGAGGGCCCTCCCGCGAATCGGCCACGGTCATCCGCAACCGCGACTGCCACCCTATTGCCCTACTCGCTCACTTTTCCAAATCCGCACGTTTTTTGAGGTATTCGTCACGATCAATCTCGCCGCGCGCGTAACGCTCATCCAGCAACCTGCGGGCCACGTTCTCCTGGTCACCCAGCGCGGCCCGGCAGCCACGGCGGCGACGGCAGGCAAAGGCTCCATGCAGCAGACCGATAACACCCCATATGATGGCGACGACCACGAGCACCGACAGCAACGCCCAGAATGGCCCAAGCCCACCCGTCATCCCGTGGCCCCAATAGCCGTGGTGGTAATAGGGGCACGCACCACTGACGATTCCATAGCCGTGGTGAACAGGCATCACAGGCCCCGACTGTATGGTCGAGGACGGGTCCGGCACCGCGGTAACAGCGGTCTGCGCGTACACCAACACCGGCGCCGTCACCAAACCCATCATGAGCGCAAACCATCGGAACACCCTTCCTTGCGGTAACGCATCCTTTGTCTTCATTGACCAACCTCCCGTCAGCAATCGCGCCCTTCCCTCGCGCGAGTATAGACCCGAGCCTACCCCCACGCACCGCATTTAGCGAGCCCCAGGAACGTCCATATAGCCCTGCGCCAGCCCGCACAACGGCCGTCTCAAGGGGACCGCCGAGGCGGCTCGCCGCGCCGCCCCGGACTCAAAAGGCCGCCTGGAGGTTCTGCGGGTGGCCCCATCGGCCTATCGACGCCATGCCGCCCGTACCCGAGGCCTCCATCTGAGATTCTAGCGGGATGAACGCCTTGGCCAGGATATTGCGCGTGCCTGGAAGGCGAACCGGGAAGTCTACGGCACCGGCAAGGTCTGGCAGCCGATGCACCGAGAAGGTCTTCCCGTGGCCCGGTGCACGGTGAGCGACTCATGCGGGATCGGGGCCTGCGCGGCGTCGTGCGCGGGAAAAGCGTGAAGACCACGCGCCCTGATGCCGCAGCCCCCCATCCGCTGGATCTGGTCAACCGAAACTTCCTGGCGGATCGGCCAAATCCGGTGTGGGTGGCTGATGTTCCCTTTGTGTAGACCTAGCAGGACCTTGCGTATATTGCCTTTATTGTCGAGGCCTTGGCGCGCGGCAAATAGGCGCTTTCATCCCAATCCCCTTTAGGGGATTGGGAATTCCCGCGCCATTCTTTAAGGAGATGATACTAACGATTGTGCGCCGGCTTTCGGGACCACCACCCCCCCTATTGGAGAGGTGGCTTTAACCGACCAACATGAGTTAGTATATTAGGGATTGCTCATAAGATTGTCTTATGATCGAAGGACGACCGCGTTACTGAACCCGCCGCTCGATAGCGAGTTCAGCGGGGTGTTATGCCATCTGCCGTGTTTGCCATAGGCCCCGTCAGGACACGGAAGTCAGGACGCAAGCAGGTCGCCGGCATGACGAAAATCGCACTTAGCGGATCTCTTGGCACGCCTTGGCGCAGAAGTCCGGCAATCTATCGGAGCGACTTCGCCAGAACGCGAATCGGTGGGGAAACCATGCATGGCGCAACACAGTCCGTCCTATGACGATGAGTTGCTCATAGTGCCACACCCAGACTCTGAGGCCATGACGCGCGCGACGGATGCCGAACGCATGATCGTGTTTCGGGTACTCCTCGATGCCCTAGAAGAGCCAGTCTTAGACAACTCGGAAACAGACCCCGTACTACATCGCATCTGTGCTGGGCTGGTGCGTACAAGCCGCATGATTCGCCTCGCCTGCTACGTCATCGTCGACGAGCAAGCGGATGTGTTGGTGCCGGAATTCTCGGCGGGCCTCTCGACTGCGACACTGCGCATCCGGGGTGACGAGGCCGGGGTTTTCCGGCAGGTGCTGGACAACGGGATGCCGCAGGTCCAGGTCCTTGCGGATCCCACGACACCTTCCTGGCTCCAGCCATTGCACACGGACATCGCCGAGATCGTGCTCTTTCCCTTTGGTGGCGCGAACCTGCGCGGGGTAGGGATGATTGGGGCGTCAGAAGCCGGTTACTTCCGCCGGGTCGGACTAGGTTATTTTGCCGCCTTCACGAACCTCGGTGAGCTGACCCTCGATTTGCGAACCATGGCGTTACGCGACCCTTTGACAGAGCTCCCGAATCGGGCCTTGTTCCTTGATCGTCTCGCGCATGCCTGTCAGAGTACACAACGGCTCGAGCGGCTCCTGGGTGTGGCGCTCTTGGACATTGATGGCTTCAAGCACATCAACGACCGCTATGGACGCCAGACCGGCGATGCGGTCTTGCAACAGCTGGCCAAAAACATCCAGGGCGTCATGCGCCCCACGGATACGCTGGCCCGCATCGGTGGGGATGAATTCGCCATCCTGTTCGTCGATGTCCTCTGTCTAGACGACCTCGAGGTCTTGTGCGACCGAGTTATCGCCGTCTTGCGTGATGCGCCCATCCTGGTCAACGACGGGCATGCGGTCTCGCTGTCCGGTAGCCTAGGCGTCACAGTCTACCCGCTAGACGATGGCGACCCCGAGGCCTTAATGCGCCATGCCGATCTGGCGCTCCATGCCGCACAGGTGATCGGGCGTGACCAATACCGCATCCACAGCCTCGAACTGGACCACGCAGTCCACCAGGATTTCCTCACGCGGGGGATGGTGAAGCGGGCCTTGGCGGAGGATAAATTGCTGATGCATTACCAGCCGATCGTGGCGATCGGCGGGGGGATCGTCGGAGTCGAGGCACTCCTGCGACTCGCCCATGAGCACGATGGTCTACTGACGCCGTCTGCCTTCGCCGCCGCCTTGGATTATGGCAGCCTGGCACGCATGATCGGGTGCTTCGTACTAGAGGCCGTGGCCACGCAAGCGGAAGACTGGAGCACGGACGGGCTCATGGCAATGGATGGCAACCCGCTGCGCTTTTCGATCAACATCAGCGCCCAGCATCTGCTGAGCCCGCTTTTTCTTGGTGACCTGCAGGCGACCTTGCGTCGCCATCCGCGCCTAGCCCCGGCCACGTTAGAGATTGAAATCACGGAATCGGCCCCACTGCGCGATCTCCCAGGGGTGCAGGGAATCTTGCGGGCCTGCACTGAAATGGGTATACGGACCGCCTTGGATGATTTCGGCACCGGCGCAGCATCCCTTACCTATCTTCAGAAGCTGCCGGTCCACACACTGAAGATCGATCAGAGCTTTGTGTGCGATATGGTGCATGACCCCAAGGACTTCGCGATCGTCTCGGGTGTCATCCATGTCGCCAACCTGCTTGGCCTCAATGTCGTGGCCGAAGGCGCCGAAACCTTGGAGCATATCGTTTTGCTAGCGCAGTTGGGGTGCCAATATGTGCAAGGGTATGCGATTGCCAAACCGATGGCGGCCGCCGATATCCCGGCATGGATGAGGCAATATCACGAGACCTCTTCAGCGACGCGACCTTAACCCGACCGGCCACCGCAAGACCCCGTTACTCCCCGCCGAAACGCCCCTCTTCCATCCGCCGTTCGCCAAAACAGCTATTCGTCTTGTGACGCAAAGAGCGGCGACACCCAGCCCGCTGCCCCGTCTGCCAGCCCCATGCGCTACCCCACCTGAGGCGCGAACGCCGTTTCGTGGCCCCATCCGGCACACCACGCGGGCCGCGAACTGAGCGACCTCTTACCATTCCTCAATCGATAGACCATCGTTCCCTCTACCCTGGAACGTCGCCCAAGACACCCTTCGAACAGGACTTTAAGAGCGGCTCGCGTACCGGACCATTGGGCCTGGCTCATTGGGCCTCAGCCAACCGGCTGTGCGATCGGCCGTAGCCCACGTATATGACAATTCCGATCAAAAACCACACTAAGAAACGGATCCAGGTAAAGAGCGGGAGGCTCAGCATGAGATAAATACAAAAACCAATGCCGAGCAGCGGAACGATGGGGCTGCCCGGGGCACGAAACGGCCTTGGCAAGTCCGGGCGCGTATAGCGCAGCACCAAGACGCCAGAGCAAACGATCGTAAAAGCGGCCAGCGTGCCGATATTCACAAGCTCCGCGACGTAACCGATTGGGGTCAGTCCCGCGATCAAGGCCATAAACACGCCGCTTACCAAGATGACGCGTATCGGCGTTTTTGTGCGCTTATTGATCGCCGCAAAGCCCTCCGGCAAGAGGCCATCACGAGCCATAGCCAGAAAGATCCGCGTCAACCCATAGAAGAGCACCAGCATCACGCTCGTCAATCCCACAATGGCGCCGAGTCCAATCAACAGGGCGACGATCGGATGGCCCAGCGTCAGCATGGAGCTCGCGACCGGCGAGGCGTTGTTTAACGTAAAATAGGGCACGATGCTCGTCAAAAGCCCCGCGACTACGATGTAAATCACGGTACAGATCAGCAGCGAGACAATGATACCGATCGGTAAGGAGTGCTGCGGGTCGCGAGTCTCCTCCGCCGCTGTCGATACCGCATCGAAACCGATGTAGGCAAAGAAGATCAACGCCGCGCCACGCATAACCCCCGGCCACCCAAAGGGCATGAACGGATGCCAGTTCCCAGGGGTCACATGAAACCCGGCCACCCCAATAAAGATGGCGATGACCGCCAACTTCACGAGTACCATAATACCGTTTAGGGCCGCGCTATAGCGAACGCCGGCCGCCAACACGAGACTCAAGACGATGATAATGGCGGCCGCCGGAAAATTGACAAAACCGCCGGTGCTCGCCTTCGCCGCGACCAATGCGGGGATCGGCTTATGCATAACGCCAAGCGCCCAGGCGGCGATCGCGTAAATATTCACATGCGTCAGCGCCAACGGCAGATGGAGGCCGACTGCGGCCAGCGCATCCTTGACATAGCCAGACCAACCGATCGCGACCGCAGCGGTCGCCACCCCGTACTCTAGAATCAGGTCCCAGCCCACGATCCAGGCGACAATCTCGCCGAGCCCCGCGTAGGCATACCCATAGGCGCTGCCACAACCCCCGACCGCCGCCGACAACTCAGCGTAAGAAAGCGCCGTAAACCCGCAAGCAAGGCCTGAGATCACAAAAGAGAGCACGATCGCAGGCCCGGCATCAACCGCGGCCGCGACCCCGGTCAGCACGAAGATACCGGCGCCAATGATCCCGCCGATCCCCAGAAAGATGAGATCCGCCGTCGTCAGACATCGTCGTAAACCTGTATCGCCGCACTCCGCATTAATCGCCTTGGTCCGAAACAACGTCATAGAACCCTCGCTCCCTTTGCTTTTTTTAAGTGTCGTACCGAATGACTATGCCGGCGAATTCTACCCGGACGGGATGCGCAGCGAGGTCCCGGCCACCAAAACACCGTCTAGGCTGTTGGCAGCACGCAAGGCGGCCAGCGACACATGAAAGCGCGCCGCGATCCCAGACAATGTCTCGCCGGCGCGCACGACATAGACGCGCGGTCCGGCCGGCATCCCGAGCCGGGCCCGGAGTCGAGGGGCATCGCGCATGATGCCCGCCCACACGGCGTACGCAATATGCGCATCATAGGTCGGCTCATCTAAGCGCAACGCTTCGTGGGGATTGGAAATAAAGGCGGTCTCTATCAACACAGAGGGGATGGTGGGTGATTCCAAAACCAAAAAATTCGCCTTCTCGACGTGATCGATGTGGACGGGTCCGATATGGTGCAACTGCCCTAGAATATCGTGGGCCAGATCGTAACTGGCGCGCCTAGTGCCGTTTTGCGTCATATTGAGCAAGATGTTGTGCAGAAAGCTGCCGCCGCCGCCAAAGTGGAGATCCCCCGCTTGGTCGGCCGCATTTTCACTGTGCGCCAACCAGCGCGCTTCCCGACTGACGCCATGTTGGGAGAGGATGAAGATCTCGGCCCCGCGCACATCCATCCCCTCGGGCTCCGGCAACGAATTCGCGTGGATCGAAATAAAGGCGGCGGCATGATGGGCCTCAGCCAATGCCACACGCTCGCGTAGGGGCACATAATAATTCCCAGTGCGGGTCATGAACGCCTTAAACCCAGGGGTCGCATCAATGCGCGCCGCCAAATCACGCCCGATGCGTAGCACGACGTTCTTCTCGCAGATGTGGTCAATGCCGCACGCCCCGCTATCGATTCCCCCATGACCGGGATCGATCGCGATCACGATATCCGGTGGCAGCCGGGGGGCGTGAATGACCACCAGCGGCACCCGCTTCAATCGGGGCGCGGGGCCGTGCGCCGCCGACCCTTCCGCCTTGGGTCGGGATGCGGCAACAGGAACGGTATGGCTTCGTTTTTTGGGCGTTGGCGTAGCGACGTGGGCGGGCCGATGGCCCTTCGTTTTGGCCAGAGAGAGGGTCAAACCCCCCGGCAAGGCGCTCAGTTGATAGGGTTCTGCGTGCCGCAAATCAAACACCAGACGCACCATGCCGTCACGGTGGGCAAAGGCCCGTATGTCGCGGAGATTTCCGACATTCTCTATCCAGCGGGCGCTCCTCCCCGGCAATACCGCCCCGTGAATATCCACAACTAGGCGCGGGGGGTGAGCGAGCGTAAACGATCGCCACACGACGTGCGGCTCGGCTTCCAGGCGTATGATCAGCGCATCACGCCCTACTCGAACCACGGGCTCGCCAATGCGGATCGCCGCCTGCGCGCTTGCCGCGAGCACCCAGAAGACCAGCGCGTATATCATAATGAGTCGCTGTTTCACGGCTTCAAACTGTCTAACACCTCCGTTCCACGCCGCGAGAGTGCTCGCAGCCTAGCCTCTCTCTCATGATCGGTGACCACGAGGCAAACGTCAACATCCGCCTTCAAAACGCCGCGCGCACGCTCCGGCCACTCAACCAAGGTAAGCGTCCGGGCATCCAGATAATCCCACCAGCCCAGAGCCTCTAATTCCTCTGGTTGGGTGAGCCGATAGAGGTCTGCGTGGATGACGCGTAGGTCACGAAGGTCGTACTCCTCGATCAAGGTGTAGGTCGGACTCTTGACTAGCCCCTCGTAGCCGAACGCCTGAATGATCGCGCCGGCGAGCGCGGTCTTGCCGCTCCCTAAATTTCCCCGCAAGAAGACGCCGTCCCCGGGGCGTAGCGCGCCCGCCAAGGCACCGGCGAGCCGGACCGTGGCGGCCCAATCGGGAAGCGCGCGAATCAGCATAAAGCCGTTAGCGTGTGCGGCAGGCAGGCAATGAGATCGGAGGTCACGAGACCCCGACTGCCTACGGTAATAGCCGCCCGATCGCCCGCCTGCGCATGCAGAAAGACCCCAAGGCGCGCCGCCGCCGTCGCCGTCGAGCCCTGCACGGCCAGGCTCACGATGACGCCAGCCAAGGCGTCACCCATCCCAGCCGTGGCCATACCGGAATGGCCGAACGGGCACAGCCATGTCGCCTCGGTACTCACGATGAGTGTCCCTGCGCCCTTCAAAACACAGACGCCGCCATAGCGGCTCTGCAGTTCACGACCGGCACCTAGTCGATCGGCCGCCACATCTGGCCTAGTCACGCCCAGGAGCCGAGCCGCTTCGCCCTCATGTGGGGTCAAGATCCAATCGGTTCGCCGCCTAGGCTCCCGGGACAGCCAGTAGAGCCCGTCGCCATCGACGAGCAGGGGTTTGTCGGACGCCTGGGCGGCCGCCCATACTTGCCCTCCCCACTCGCTGCGGCCAAGCCCGGAGCCCACCAAAAGCCAGTGCGCCCGCTGGAGCGGCATCCCCGTCCCCGGCGCCTCGGCCGCGATTAGCTCCGGGAGGTTCGCCGCGAGCCTGGTTATATTGCGGGCGTGCACGCAACCGATAACGAGGCCCGCGCCTACGCGGTAAGCCGCCAAGGCCGCGAGTTGCACGGCCCCTGGCATATCCACATCGCCCCCGAGGATCGCAACAACACCGGCCTCCTCTTTATGGGCATGGCGCGCCCGGACCGGGACGAGGGCCGCGATCTCCGCGCAATCCGGCACCACCGCGCACGCAGTCGATGGGGGCGTGGGGATGCCCAGATCGATCGTCGCAAGCGCCCCGCAGAATTCCCGGCCCGCGCCGGTCAACGCGCCGATCTTCGGCTGGCCGCAAAAAAGTGTATAGTTGGCGCGCAACGCCCCCGCGACTGCGGCCCCTTTGCTGAGATCGAGCCCCGCGGGGCCATCGATGGCGACGATCGGGCGTCGACTAGCGCGGGCGAGATCGACGAGCCGGCGATAGCCATCTGCCAGAGGCCCATGCAAGCCGGTACCAATCAGACCGTCGACTAGCACGTCGTGACACCGTAGGCTCTCCAGATCCTCATCGCCCCCCGGAAAGATCAGGGTCGTCTTGATGCCCGTCTCACGATAGCGGTGCGCCAAGGCGCGGGCCTGGCGACCATTGCCGCCACCGCCGACCAATAAGGCGATCCGACGCGCGCTCGGGAAATACCGGGTGATAGCCCCGCAAAGACCGTCGGCCATCCGTTCGTCAAGGACCTGTACGGACAAGCTTGAGGCAATACTTCGGGCTATCCAGGCGGCCATTTGCGCCTGGTCATACAGGGAGTAGCCGCCTAGTCTAGGTGCCACCATGGTCGGGGAACAGATGGGTCCGATAATAACGGAGCTCGGTGATCGACTCCAAGATATCATCGAGCGCGCGATGGGTATTCTGCTTTACAAGCCCGGCACACAGTTCCGGGCGCCAGCGCCGAATCAATTCCTTGACGCTGCTGACGTCTAGATTGCGATAGTGCACATAGGATTCGAGGTTTGGCATCAGCCGCGCCAGAAACCGACGATCCTGGCAAATGCTATTGCCGCAGAGCGGCGAACGGTTGCGCGGCACAAGTGGCTCCAAGAAGGCCAAGGTCTGGCGTTCGGCCTCGGCGACATCAATCGTGCTGGCGCGAATGCGGTCAACCAAGCCCGAACGGCCATGCGTCCGCCGATTCCAATCGTCCATGCCCTCCAGTATCGAATCCGGTTGGTGAATAGCGAGCACCGGCCCCTGGCCGATCACGTTCAGATTACTATCTGTCACGACCGTCGCTATTTCGATAATCGCGTCCGTATCGGGACGCAAGCCAGTCATCTCAAGATCAATCCAGACGAGTGCATTGGGGTCCTGCGGCATTCGTAGTCTCCGTCTATGACTTACAGTGGGGCTTGCGGGTCGTGCGTACTTTAGCCGCGCACTCTATCACATCATAGAGACCTAGCCTACCAAAGGGCGGCGCGCTAGAGATCTGCGCCGTCGGCACGGTCGACCGGCGATCTGGCTGAAGCCGGCGCGCAAACGGGGCGCGCGCGGCCGATCTAGAAAAACCTCTCGCCCGCTCAGCTTGGCGCATCGGCCACAAAGCCATGCGTAGCCCACCCCACCGCTACCCGGCCGCCGTATGCCGAATGCCGAGCCGGCCCGACCCGTTTGCCCTGTTCCATCTGTCAAGGATGGTCTAAACTAAAAACTCATGCTGGTCTTACCAGCAGGCGATTGTGAAGATCCGATTGCCCATTGAGCGCGAGGTACTGACACATCGAGTCCTATGGAACACCTGCTTACGGTCGCTGTGCCCGGCCGCACCTACCGAGCGATCCAGGGTCACGATCCCGCAGCTCTCTATCAGACGCCGCAACGATCCAAGCGGCCTGGCGCATCGGACGATACCGCCGGCGCCATCACTCGCCAGCGGACCTACGCCGCGGACTTTTACTGATTTACGCTCGCGGCATGAAGGGCGCAGCGGGGGTATGGGCCGCGAAGGCGCTCCAGAACCGACGAGCCTTTTGGGCCCTCACCGAACAGGCGGCCGCAACCGGCCTAAATTGCATCGTAAACGATACTCCATGAACCTCCCTAAAATAGGTAGCCGCGACCATGGGTGAATCCCCGCAAGATCCGTCAACCGCACGGACGGACCAACGTGCCAGGCTGTGGACCCACCCGTTTAGTGATTTTTTTGCGATCAATCCGAGCGAGTTTGCCAGCATTATCGATACCGATCAGCATTCGGTCGTTTTTCAGCGCCAGCGGGCCCGCTTCATCCTGCTGCGAATCCGCTTGATCGCGGTATTGTTCGCCGCACTCACCTCGCTGTGGATACCCGTGGACATGCTGACCTTCCAGTCCACGGTGTGGCAGCACCTCGCGTATCTACGGCTCGGCGCCAGCATCGCCTTTGTCATACTGGTCTGGTATAGCGGTCGCGTGGCCAACATGAAGCACGCCTATCGAGCCTTGGCCACCCTGTTTTTGCTGCCTTTGGTGTTCTTTTTGCTCTCGCACGCGCTCTTGCTCGGGGTACCGCTTGACCGGATAGGAATGATCGCGGCCAGTAGTTATACCTTTCTGCCCTTCGTGCTGGTCGCCGGCATCAGTGTATTCCCGCTGACAGTAAAGGAAAGCGCGGCACTGATGGTCCCGATCATCGCGGTCGCCGCCGTCCCGCTCGTGGCGCGTCACGCCTTCATGATGCCCCACTTCGAGGGCCTAGCCGTGCTCTGGCTATTGGCCGTCGTGGCCGCCGTGGGGAGCCTATCGGCGGTAAGTCACCTGCAACTCATGCACACCTTATTCGCGCAATCCGTGATCGACCCGCTCACCGGGGCCTTCAACCGATCCAGCGGAGCGGAACTGATTGGCCTGCAGTTGGCGCTCGCGCGCCGTCATCACTACCCGTTGACCATCGCCTTTGCAGACTTGGATGATTTCAAAAAGGTCAACGATACCGCCGGGCACAGTGCCGGTGACGAATTGCTGACGCAAGCCGCGCAGGCCTTTCGGGCGATGCTGCGTGAGAGCGATGCCTTGATCCGCTGGGGCGGGGAGGAGTTCGTCTTGCTCCTCCCCCACACCGACTGCGTGCAGGCCTGCACGTTCCTGCGTAACCGCTGCCCCGCGCTGCAAAAACCTAATGGCACGACGCTCACCTACAGTATCGGGGTCGCCGAATGGATCGCCGACGACCGCACCCGGGCCGCATCGCTGGTGGCACTCGCCGATCGACGCATGTATCAAGCAAAGGCCGAGGGAAAGGCGCGCATCATCGGCTGTGGTTCCGATAACTACGCCCTTCAACCCCAGCGCGCGGCGACCGACGACGCCGCTACTGACGCGACCGCCAAAAACCCCCTCCATGTCCCGGTCGCCCATGAGGAATAACCGCGCGTTAGGCGCACGCCACCCCCTAGCAGACAACGCCCTTCGGCGGCGCATCTGGTCATCGTCTGGTCGTCTGCGCGCCGGCATAACGACCACCGGTACCCGCCGGATGAGGGATCCCCTCGCCTACAAAACATCGCCTTATGATCGGAGCGCGGCCTTAGGCCATGAGCCGCGCGAACTCAAGGCGAGCTCGCGTCGCGCTCGCCGCAATCGCGCAAAATCGCCGCGCGGGCCGCATCGCGCAACCTCAAGGCGGCCGCCCAGTCAGTGCCCGTTGGTAAAACGGCCGGGCTGATCGTGATCGAGAGCGCGCCATAGTGAGGGAGCCATGCCCGATCGCGGAGCACCGACCGGCTGCCACGAATGGTCACCGCTACCAGCGGCACGCCGGTCTGGGCGGCAATCACAAAGGCGCCCATATGAAAGGGCAGCAACCCTGGTGCGCTCTTAAACGTGCCCTCCGGGAAAAAGATAAGCGACCCACCACCATCCATGATCCGGAAGAGCTGCTTTAGCCCATCGACACTCTCTTCGAACCGGAATCGCTCCACGAACTTCGTCCCGATGTGCCGAAGATACACATCGGTAATCCATTGGTCGCCGAGCTCCCGTTTGGCAATGAAACCAAACGGTCGTGAGAACGCCGCCATCAGCAGGATGCCGTCTAGATAACTCGCGTGATTGGCCACCAGCACGCACGGTGTGTCGACCGGTAGGTTTTCCAAACCATGAATAGTGAACGGGACCCGTGCTAGCCGTACAAACCATCGCGCCATAACATGGCTTATCCGCCACCCCTGGGCGGGGCGTGTCGCCAAAGCGACCATGAGCCAAGTGACTGGCGCCAACACAAAAAACAAAGTCCAGGCATAGAGGGCGTAAAGGCCCGTGCCCGCAAGCCGCCCGGCACGATGCACCCGTAAGACCGTACTCGCCCAAGCGAGCCGCGCCAAGAGGCGCCACCGACCGCGCTGCCGATAGGGATCAGCGCCCCCGGCCTCATAAAGCGTGCGGTTTGCCGCTCGTCTGATCTTGCCGCTCGATGTCTTAAGGACGGTCTGTGGCGCCGCCAACACGATGTCGTCTGGTGGCTCACCTAACAGATCGAACACTCGGGCATTGATGTCCCGACGCAACTGCTCACGCACCTCGGTGGCCGCTTCGCGGGTCTCGGCCAACACGACCAAACGATCTGTGCCCGACAATGCGTCAGGGCTGCCGAATACGACCACGCAGCCTTTACGCACACCCGGGATGGCGCCGACTGCCGTTTCGATCTCCTGGGGATAGAGATTGTGCCCGGCCCGGACAATGATGTCCTTGGTGCGGCCCGTCACAAAGATGTCGCCATCCGCACGATAGGCCAAGTCGCCCGATTTGAGCCATTCCCCATCGAAGAGCTCTTGGCTTGCGGCGCGATTGTGGAAGTAACCCTGGGTGGCCGATGGACCCTGGAACTCGAGACGACCCTCCGCGCGCTCGCCTAGCTCTTGGCCGCCAGCATCGACGATCCGGATCTTATGACCCGGCAGGGGCTGGCCGCAGGCGACTATGCGTAACGCCTCCTCATCGCCGGGATCCGCCGGCACCGCCTGCCCAGTGCGCAAGAACGGCTCGCGTCTGATCCGCTGGATGATCGGGCCACGCCCAGGCGGCGGTAACGCCAGCCCAACGCTACATTCCGCCAGCCCATAGACCGGCGCCATCGCCTCCGGGCGCAAGCCAAAGGCCGCGAACCGCTCCTGAAAGCTCGTAATAGTGCTCGCGTTCACAGACTCTGCACCATTGAAGGCCAGGCGCCAGGAGCTCAAATCAAGCCCGGTTAGCGCATCATCGCGCACCTTGCGCAGACACAGTTCATAGGCAAAATTCGGGGCGGCCGACAACGTGCCGTGGTAGCGGTGAATGGCCCACAACCAACGTTCCGGATGGGCTAGAAAGGTGAGCGGCGACATGATCACGAGGGTCACGGCATGATACAGGCTGCCTAACCACGCCCCGATCAGCCCCATGTCGTGATAGAGCGGCAACCAACTCACAAACACATCGTCGGAGTCCACGCGCGCCGCTTGGCCCATGGCGCGAATATTGGCCAGCAGGTTGGCATGGGTCAGCATCACGCCCTTAGGCGCACCAGTACTCCCCGACGTGTACTGCAAAAACGCGATGTCGTCGGGCTGTGCCGCGACCGGCGTAAACGCCGCCCGAGATTCTATCAGCTCCGCGACCGTCACGACCGCGCGCAAAGACCGGACGACGGACTTCAATAGCTGCGCCACGGCTTGGGCCTCGGGCACGGTAATGAGTAACGCGGCCTGGGCATTAGTCAAAATCCCGGCATGTCGGCGGATGTGGTCTTCGACCTGCGCCAACCGCACCGGCGGATAGATCGGGACCGGAATACCCCCGGCCAAAAGGATCCCATAGAAGCTGTAAAAATAGTGACACCCGGTGGGCAACATGATCGCGACCGTCTGCCCAGGCCGCAGACCGCGCGCCTGTAGTCCTGCGGCGACACTCCCCGCCTCGCGTCGCAACCCCGAATAGCTGATCTGTTCTTCGGTCTCCGCGAAGAGAATATGCGTTCGATCCGGATTGGCCATGACGTGCCGATCGAGCACTTCGACAAGAGTGGCCGCATCGTCGACGGTTACGCGTACTACCTTGTGATCGGCGACTATGATCGGTTTTGCCGGAACTGGCACGGACGCAGTTCCGGCCTTTAGCACGGCGTTCAACAAATCACGGGGGGTCTCTGCCGTTGCAATGACCTGTTCCGGCAGACTCATCCCGAACATGCGCTCGATACGAAACAACAACTCCACCCGTCCGAGGCTGTCGAATCCGAGCTCGCGATCCAGGAAGCTATCCAACGTGACGGCCGTGCTGCCGTTGGCTGGCCGCAATTCGGCCATGAGCTGCTTGATAATGTCCAGTAATGCCTGACCTGAGGTCTCTAGTATCGTGTCCATGTATGCGCTAACCGTTATTTATGCGACCACAGGTCATCTTAGGGTAAGCCCCATGCTACCTCATGGGTTTGGCGTGCGTCTCGCAGCAGTCCGGTCGGATCTGACGGCCGGTCGGGCAATCGATGTCTGGGCCTGGCCGCGCGACTCGTCTGCGCTCACAGGCGGGTTTTTCCTCATCGCCCATCACCCGCCCGCTTAAGGACTCGTGCTTGGCAAATCCTAATCGCTCGCCGCTATGCTATTCTCCTCCTTGGCAGTGGCCCGCACGATTCCCTGATGCGGCGTGGCGTGCGTCCGCAAGGGGTGTATGTGCGGTGACCGCCGACCCGACGCCCCAGGGCCTCGCCTGGCCACTTAAGTGCTTGTTAGGAGGTTCTCATGGTCGGTCTCGAACACCAATCCTGTCGCCCCTGCGAAGGTGGCATCGCCCCGATGAAAGCTGACGAAGCCCGCAGGCTCATGCCTCAGATCCCTCAATGGACACTAGCGGAGCCCGCGCAGGCGCTGCTTCGCGTGTTTCATTTTCAGAATTTCTACGAGACGATGGCCTTCGTCAACGCCGTGGCCTACATAGCCCACCGCGAGGACCACCATCCCGATCTCAGTATCTCTTACAACGAGTGCGCGGTCCGCTACCAGACCCACGCGATCGGCGGACTGAGCGAAAATGACTTCATCTGTGCCGCAAAGATCGACGGCTTAGGACTGTTAGGCCTCGCGCCGCCCTGAAAAGGCGCGCGCCAAAGTCCCTCTGTCGGTGTATTCAAGCTCGCCGCCAATCGGCACGCCACATGCGATGCGTGTCGCGAGCAGGTTACGCCGGCGGGCCAGTTCGCCAATGTAGTGGGCGGTCGCCTCGCCTTCGACTGTGGCATTGGTTGCCAGAATCACCTCCCGAATAGCGCCACTCTCCAACAAGGCCTCCAACTTCGGGAGACCCAGTTCATCGGGCCCGATACCATCGAGCGGTGAAAGCCGCCCCATGAGCACGAAGTAGGTGCCGGTAAACGCACCCGACTGCTCGAGGGAAACGAGATCCGCAGGCGACTCCACGACACACAAAAGCCCGTTATCGCGACGCGGCGATCGGCAGATGAAACAAATTTCGGTCTCGCTAAAGTTATTACAGCGCTCACAGTGCCCAATGCGATCGACGGCATACAAGAGGGCGTTGGCGATATCGCGTGCCGCCCTGCGGTCGCGCCCGAGGAGATGGAAGGCCATGCGTTGCGCCGACTTGGCACCGACACCCGGCAATCTGCGCAGTGCGCGCTTCAAATCGTCCAGGGCTTTAGAATCTTCCGTCAAGGCGTCAGAACGGCAGGTTGAGGCCCGGGATGTTAAGCCCGGATGTAAGGCCGGAGAGCTTCTCTTGACTCACCTCTTCGGCTTTACGGACCGCATCGTTCATAGCGGCGGCAATCAAATCTTCCACCACTTCTCGATCCTCCTTCAGCAAACTGTCGTCCAGACGTACCTTGCGCACGTCATGACGACAACTCATGGTGACCTTTACGAGCCCGCCACCGGCCTGGCCCTCGACATCGAGCTGAGCGAGTTGCTCTTGCGCCTTGCGCAGGTTCTCCTGCATCGCTTGCGCTTGCTTCATGATCTGACCAATTCCACCCTTCATTCCCTAAGCTCCTTGTGTTTCACTTGCGCAGCCGCACAGAACTCTCGTTTATACGGGCATTAAATGTTCTTTTGAGCGCGGCAACGCCGGGATCCGATACCAAGGCCTCCCGCACCTGACGTCGCGCGTCCTCATCGGCCTCTCGCTTGAGATTCGCCGGCGTCCCGGTCACTGATCCGACCGTCACCTCCAAAAGCACTGCTTGTCCATAATAAGCGCAAAGGGCCTTTTTTAACATGGCGGCCCGCTCCTTGTTTAGGAGGCTCCCAACCGCGGGATCGACCATCACCCGGACCTTATCCTCGGTCTTCTCGAGGACGGCATTCAACGCCAGCTGCTTCATAAGCCCGGTGAGGCCCAGGCGCTCGAGCACTTGGCCCTCGCCCTCCTCGGGCGCGTGCGCGGGGCCCTCGTCTTCCTGAGACGCGTGCGCGGGGCCCTCGTCAGGACGCGCCGGCTCGTCGGGGCGCGGCTGCTCATCGGGACGCACCCCATTCTGCGACCGCTCCGACGGCGGTGGCGTCGCGGCCTCTGGTGGTGTCGCCGATGCCGTTTTTGGCCGCACCTGTGGCTGGGCAACCGGCGCACGCACCGGCGACGCATCCTTTACGTCACGCGGGCGAAAGGCCAGCATCCGCAAAAGCGTCATCTTGACCCCCGATTCCGGATCCGGTGCGACATTCAACTGGCGTCGCCCCAGACACCCGATCTCGTAGTAGAGCTGGACGGCATCGGCGGCGAGCGCTTGTCCCAGCTCCGCGCTCCACGGATCGAGCGCCGCCACAGGGACCGCTTGGGCGATGGCGATATCATGAAGCCCCCGCAAAAGCTCGGTCAACAGCGACTCTGGCGCCACCCCAAGCTTGTAGGCCTCGTCTGCGACCGTCAACAGCGCCTCACCATCTCCGTCGGCCAACGCCCGCACGATCCGGTGCACGATATCCGGGGCCACCGACCCCAGCATATCGGTGACCGCCTGGGCGCGCACCGCCCCGCCACCGCTTGCAATCGCCTGATCCAGCAGGCTCAAGGCATCCCGGACACTCCCCTCCGCGGCTTGCGCCAGGGGCGCAAGCGCCTGCGCCTCATACTCCAGGCCCTCGGCGGTAAGAATATGGGCGAGATGATCGACGATCTGCTGGTCGGAAAGCCGTCTCAACGCAAATTTGAGGCAGCGCGAGAGCACCGTGACCGGAAGCTTCTGCGGATCGGTCGTGGCCAGGATGAATTTCACGTGGGGCGGAGGCTCTTCTAGTGTTTTGAGAAGGGCATTGAAGCTGTGCGCAGATAACATGTGTACCTCGTCTATGAGGTACACCTTAAAGCGGCCGCGCGTGGGCGCGTATTGGACGTTGTCTAGCAATTCGCGCGTATCGTCGACCTTGGTGCGAGACGCGGCATCCACCTCGATCAGATCCACGAATCGGCCGCTATCGATTTCCTGGCACGCGGCGCATACGCCGCACGGGTCGGCGCTGACGCCTTGCTCGCAGTTCAAGGCCTTCGCCAAAATCCGCGCGACTGTCGTCTTACCTACGCCGCGTATACCGCTGAAAAGATAGGCGTGGTGCACGCGCCCTTCCGTCAAGGCAAAGCGCAATGCGCGGACAACGGGCTCTTGGCCAACGAGTTCTGAGAATATGCGCGGACGCCACTTACGAGCGAGCACCAGATAGCTCATGATCATCCTCGTGGCCAAACGAATGGGTGGCGGCTTGGGTCGGCCCTGCGCTGCACCCAATCGGGTCGCTGCGGCTGCTTCCTTCCGGACCTGACCGGGTTCACGATCGATCGTCACACCGGGGGTCGACCGTCACCGCCATAGTATCTAAACGAGCATCGTCTAGAGCGCAGAGGTTAGCACAATGGCCCATGGCCAGCAAAACCGTGCACCTGGCACCAGACGGTCGCGGCCGGCGCCGCGGAAAGACCCCCATGGCCCATGCGGGCTATGATAGTAACTCGTGGAATACACACCGCTTTGTGACCCATTTGGCCGGGCGGCCGATGCGCCACTTCGCGACCGAGGACATAAGCCGGCGCGGCTCTCACGAGGGCCTGGAGGCTCGCATGAACCGTTAACCGCTTTAGCGGGTTCAGAGTGTCACGAATAAGGCTTGAGATTCAACAGACTCTGAATATTTTCGCGCAGGCCCTCAGGCACACCCGCCGGTTCTGCAAACGACCGCCATTTCGCTACCGTCGCCTGCACCTCAGCCACGATTTTGGCGGCATACCCCCGTTTCATGGACGCCTGCTTGGCGCAGGCGTTGAAGTCCGCCATCGTGAAATGGTCGCGTTTCCCGTTCATCGTCATTTGATGGCGTGCCGTCCACGCACCCGCGGGATTGAAGCTGTAGGTCACATCAAAGGCCGGTGACAACGACCACTCGCCGGCCTTGTTCATCAGGAAGGCAATATTCTTGACGTGATCATCCTGATTGCGGGCCACGATGTTAAAGACCATGCGCCGGAACAGTTGCTCGATGGCGTGCATAGGCAACTGAAGCTGGCGCATCACCAGAAATGCCTGCTCATAGCTATAAGCCCCCGCCCTATTGAAATCGTAGTGCGCCAGGGCGCTGAGCGACTGCATGTGAAGTTTTTCACCACCAGCAAGACGATCAAAGCGGCGCGTCATGAAATGCGACCGGCCATTCTCTTCAAACAGCCGACATTCACTCATCTCAATGCCACACTCCCGCGCCATCAGGTAATACGCATACTCGATCACCCCGTAGCCCTTCGGGTCTTCCAGTTCCTTGTCCTTGTTGCCACGCACGCCGTCAAATTTTAGCAACCAGTATTCAAATCCCTGGCCGGCCTTGACTTGGCCAGACCGCACTTCATGGGTTTTTGGGTTCCAGGCGATAACCGCTTTTGCCCGCGCGCCACCGGCCGATGTGCCCACGCGCAGAATATCCCTGAGCGTATCTTCTTGGTATTCGGCCGCAAAAGACGCCTGGAGGTTGTTCCGATGAGTCAACACCTCCGATGCGAGCTGGACGAGCTCGCTCACCTCAATGTGTGTGGTCTGCTTTGCCGTGGGGCCGATGGCGGGGACAAATTCCAGCGCCCCCATGCCGCGTTGACCGGTATAGCACAGCCGCTCGACTGCGTTGAAGGAATCCGGCTGCCGCCCCTGTGATGCGAGCCAAACATCAATCAGCGCATTGCCAAATGTGTCGGGCAGCGAATCGGCGAGCAGGCCGGGCAGCCCGTGAAAAGTCGGGCGCGAAAGCGCGGGGAAGCGGTACACGCGCCGGGAGAGCGGCATCACTATCGGCGCGATTTGAATGCCGCTTTGTGCAAACGCGGCATCGTATTCAAAGCGGGCAACGTCCTCCCCGTCCTGCAAGGCGACCGCGCCGATGGTTCTACCCCACAGCCTGACCTCGGCCAGCGTGCTCACGGCTTCTCATCCCAGTGCCATGGTTTGCCGGTCGCCTTTGCCGGTCGCGGCCCCGAAGCCCGTTGCCGGACCTTACCCTTTTGCTTTAACAAATCCATCGGTCTAGGCCCGGACTCTGGAATCAGATTATCCAGTCCTGATGTGGCGTCCAGAACTCGCAGCACACGAACCCAAGTGCCCAACTGTGATGCTAACCCGGCCTCCATACGCTCGAGGGTACGCTTGGCGATACCCGCCTGTTCGGCCACAGCCGCCTGGGTGAGCTGCAATTCAACCCGACGACGGGCAATCCGTACGCCCAATTCGGCCAGCACGGCATCGTCTGTGGTTAAGCCTGTAATTCTCATAGTCGTGATTTACCGTGAATACGCCCGTTAACTTTCGCTATCTCGTCAATGATGACGATATATATCCTCATAAACACGTTTTGTCAAATCGTAATCGATTACGAACTAGTTATTTGATACATTATTACTCGTAATATCTTGCGATAGATTGTTTGCGCAGAATGGACTCGCCCCGGTGGCCGTCGCCGGTGTGGAGATGGCAAAACTGTTCGCAACGCGCCCTCGATGGCTGTTAGCTCGCTCACCGTGTGGGGTTTGCGCTCATGGGTGGCGCCCTGTGGCACGCTCCCCCAATAAGCTATTCTTGGCCTTTAGGGACGGATACCCGCAGCGTCCGGGGCTCGAGATGGGACGAGAGCGCCATGCGGCGTGGGTATCATTCGCGGGATACCGCAGATAGGAGCAGTGCGCAGGGGTTCCGGCCTTTTATGACGCGACAACAAAGCACGCAGATCACCAGCATGCCCGAACCGATGGCACCCCGGGCCCGGCCATGCCCCCAACCGCAAACCCCAACCTGTCTTGGTCCTGCATCGAATCGATGCGCCGATAGCGATCGGGCAAGAGCGCGTTTTAGGCCCAACACGCAGGCTGGCAGCGTGTATTTGAGTTACGCATTGCTCGGCTTCGCATTGATGCTGGCGGGCGCCTTGCTGATCCACATTTATCGAGTCTTCGCGCTCTTGATGCCGATTGGCATACTGGTGTTCTTTCTGCCAAACCTGATCGCGTTGTGGACCCGGATACAGCTCGGGCGAGCGTTCCGTCGGCAGCTGACCCGCGCGCTGCGCAGCAGCCCGAAACAAACCCTTGCGCTCCGCAACGAATTGGGCGGCGACGAGGCCCAGGCCGTCTGGCTTGACCCGCCCCACGGGACACTCGGCTTCCTGCCGGGCGATTCGGTTGGCGACTCGCGCCCTGAAGACATAGCGGCGTTGCGCAGCGTACGGGTGCTATATCTCGAAGAAACTCAGGCCGTTTCGTTTCATGAGGGCCGGATCCGCATTCCTCCGCGCTACGCCATCGCGTTTACCTTTGCGGACGGTCACCATTTTGAGTTGATCACGATGAAGCGACGCCGCATACGCCAATGGATCGAGTCGTTACGCCCATATGTGGGCGACAAACTCGATACCCAAGCTCTGGATAAGGCAATCTGAAGCGGGCCGCGCGAAGACGAGCACACCACCGCCTTGATGTTAACGCCATCAAACCTTAAGGCCCGTCTTGTCCAAGAGTCAGCGCGCGCCTAGCGCACTCCCCGTGCGCCCGTGATCTACCATGCGCCCGCTACCGGCCATTGGGTCGCGCCTGCGCATTGTGGCCCCACAAAACGACGGCTCATCATCGGCCGACTGGCGCGATCTGTTGTCAGCGCCAGGCGCCCCCAAGCGGGGAAACCTGCCCCCCACCTACCTGCGCCTAGCCTAGTTGCTGTTTGGCGTGACGCCACCCGTGCCTTGGTTTACGAGCGCCTGCAAGTTGCCGTTCCCATCAAACGGCTGCCCACAGACCTCGTGCAACCTCTCTAGGGAACCGTTGCGCTTAAGCTCGGCTTCGCAGCTATCGAACCGCCTCCGCTGCCCGGCAATCAGTCTCTGGATGCGGGCGATCGCCGCCTCATTCTCGTCGTTGTCGGCGTTCCATTTTTTTGCCGCGGCCGCCCACGCCAGCGTTTTGGCGCTCAGTATCTGTCGCAATTCATTATTCTTGGCATTAATGTCCATCAAATAATTGTACGTCTGGCGAAGCTGGGCCAATTGAGAAATGAGATAGGCCTTGCGTTGATTGAGTTGCGCGGCCTCTGCATTGTAGCCCGCGCATGCCCCGGGATTGTTGGCGGGGGCGGTGCACCTATTGGCATTATGGGCGGAAATGGCCTGCCCGAGAACGGCCTTCGATTGCCTGAAGGCCGCTAAATCCATTTCGTAGGCGTCCTTCTTTTGTTTATATTGCGCGACGGACTTATTGTAGGCCGCGACGCCAAACTCGATATTGCCCTTTTGTTGCCTCAAGGCCTGAGCCGCCTTGGCAAGATCGACACGTTTACTCATATGCGGGGCAAGTTCCGTACTGAGTGCAGTAACCCGTGTATCGATACTTGCGTTCTGCGCAAAGGCGGGCACCGACAAGGGCAACGTGACGGCGAGCAAGGCCAGCGCAACATAGGTCTTGGCCGCGCAATGGGCCAAGGACCATTCGGTTAATCTGATCATGATTACCACCCCCAACGTATAGTCCTGACGGACACCGACTGCCAGACGCCCACAAAACAGGCCCCAAGCATTAGTGTGGGATGGATCAGAGACCAAAACTAGAACGTTATTGCGCTCTTTTTTAAGACCGCCGCCGGGCGTTTGCGGTTTCGCGGCGCGGGCGCGGATATCTTGCGCGCGTCGGGGGTTTTGTGCTGGAAAAACGGGTCAGTAACTACTACAGTAAGGGCGATTGCTTGTCGAACTCGTTTAAGGAGGGTGTCACGCCAGGGCTAGGCATTGTACCGATGATCCGAGCTTCCTGTAGGAGGGCATCATGTCGGACCCAGGACAAGGAACGATTATCTATAACCGGCCTACCGCCCTTCCGGGGATCGATGTCATGCGGGTGCGTCAAAACAGCCAATGTTGGCGGGTCTTTCATGAGCACTACGTGATTTGCTCCTGTCGCGTGGCCGCCGCTTACTGGCGCTATCGCAGAAAGGATCATTTCGTGACCGACATGAGCCATATGCTGATCGAGCCCGGTGAAACCCATGCCAATACCGCAATCTTAAAACCCGCTGACTTTACGGTTTTGTGGATACCGCCTGCCATTCTAGAAGACGCCGCACGAGAGCTGGGACACCCGCAGGCACCGCATTTTCGCCACCCACAAGTGAGCGACCATGTTTTATTCCGGGAACTGGCCAGCTTGTATGCCGCAATCGAACAAGGCGGCACTCCGCTCGAGCAGGAATCACGCTTTGCCCACTGTCTACGCGTCCTCCTTGAACACCACGCCGAACACACGCCCCCGACGGGCCCTGTGCATCGCGAACGCCGCGCTATCGAACGCGCCAAACGCTACATCAGGGACCATTTTAACGAGGTGATCCCGCTCGGTGAGCTCTCACGAGTTATTGGACTCAGTCGCTTTCATTTGCTCCGATCCTTTACTGAGCAAGTAGGTCTCCCTCCGCACAGCTATCAAATTCGTCTACGCGCCGAGCGGGCCCGCATCCTGCTTCAACACGGGGTGACCTTGTCCGAGGCCGCGCTCTCAACGGGATTTGCCGACCAGAGCCACTTGACCCGGCATTTTCGCCAAATATTAGGTATTACCCCGGGTCGATATGTCGCCCTTACGTCACAGTCGCGGCGCCGGGGTAGGCGTTATACACAGCCGCGGACTGGACGCCTTCAGGCCATAACGCCATGATAGGGCGCCGGATGCAAAGATTGGGCGTACCTACTCTCATCTACCTAGGGATGCAGTCTCGAGGCCTGCCCGTCAGATCCACCTGATTGACGCTACGGAAAAGACCCAGAGCCCGAGGGCGTTATTGTGGATAACCATGCACGCACGATGCGGCATGCGTCGAACTGTCGATGCACGGCATGACATACAGAGGGGTCGGTACATGGATGTCGTGCATCATATGAGTATCGGCGGGGTCGGATTCGTAGCGCTTGCCGCGCAGGGCCAGGAGCTTGCCGCACTGGGGTTTTTGGTCGGTAGCGTACTCCCCGATCTCGATGTGGTCTTCATGGCGGCGGGAAGGCGCTTTTATCTGAAGCACCACCAAGGACCGACCCATTCCCTACTGCTTGCGCCGTTCTATGCGGCCGCGCTCGCGGCCCTGATGGCCTTCCAGATCGGCTGGATCTGGGTGCTGTTTCTGGGGCTGCTCGCGGGACTTGTCGCTCATATCCTGCTCGATGTGCTCAATACCTTTGGCATCCAACTGTTCTGGCCGTTAACAAAACGCCGGTTCTGCCTGGATGCGCTATTTTTCGTAGACACCATCGCCTGGACCCTGACTGCCGGGTTCTTTGCCGTAGTAATCACCCGCCTCGCGTCACCGGGGGTCGCCGCGATTGGCTACGCCATACTCTTGGTCTCATATGGGCTCGCCAAATTTAGGCTCCAGCGCCGGGTGAAGGCGCGCCTAAACGTCGATTTCGCCATACCGTCGGCCTGGAATCCGTTTGGTTTTTTCCTCCTTGTGCATCACAAGGGGCGACTGGAAACCTCGACCTACAACGCCTTGACGGATCAGGTGGTCAATGTTCAAGTCATTCCCGACTCATCCCCGGCCATCATTCGACTGGCACGCCAAAGCCCGATCTTCCGGGACATGGAGTCCATCCTGCGCAGCTTGAATATTACGCGCGTGCAAACAGGCCCCGATGGCACCACAGTGGTGGCCCAAGACCTGGCCGTGCGGAATTTCGGTGGCCGGTTTGGCCGCACCGAACTGCATTTCGATCCTGAAGGACGGCTACGCTATGAAATGGCTCACATTTAAGACTCAACACGAACCGGGGTTTCGATTCAACCTGGGAGACCTTTTGCTGATTGTTACGCTGATTACCATGAGTGTCGCTTGGTACCAGCTGTTTCCGTATGAGGGGCTTTTTCTGCTCCCGCTCTACGTCGGCGGATCGTTTTTTCTTTTTTGCAACGTCTTTCGCATCGGCAACCGTATGGAGATGCCCTGGTATATCGTCTTCGTGGCGATCATCGCTTACGGGTTTCGTCAGCCGACGTTTCCTTGGTGGCTCTTGCTGGGCGTCTGTGAGGCAATGAAGTGGGCCCTGATTGCCTACCGTATCCGACGCGGGCCCTATGTCGGCGCATTACGCGGGCCACTCGCTCGGTTTGGGCCGGCGCCCAACACGTGGTCGGTCGATTCCCCCGCAGACCTGCCCTAGGCAACCTGGGACCGGCGCTAAGGCCTCTTCAAGGCCGTTGTCATCCACCGTTTGCAACGCCCCCGCCCTGTCTCCTGCAAACGACGCCTCTCCAAGCCGAGCCAAGCTCCCGCCCAAGTGCGATTTCCGACCAGGGAAAAGCGATTTACCCAAGGCTGCAAGGCGCGATAAAGACGATTTGCTAATTATTATCCGTCTCGCGGTATCATGGGCGTGGAGGTGAAGGAGCAAAATAGTTGAGTAGTTTTCCTGCTTGTCGGTTGCTATGCTAGCAGCGGAAATGGGCGCGCTTTGGTGATCGAACTTCCCCCAAGCCCTAAGGCTTGGGGCGTGTGCACTGGAGGAGATCTTCATGAATCATATATGGGTCTTAGTTGCGCATCGTGGTGGTGCCCGCATTTTTGAAAGCGCAGGCCGCAAGCAAGACCTCAAACTCCGGCAAGACATCCCCCACTCGCAAGGCAAGCTCAAAAATAGGGATATTGGCTCAGACAGGCCAGGACGTGGCGTGAACAGCCAGGGCTCCCGGACATCCCTCCAGCAAGCGCAAGAACCGACTGCTCACATCGCCGAGCAGTTTGCCAAACAACTCGCCGAGCTACTCAATGCCGGCCGCGTGAAGCGGCTCTACGAGAAGCTCGTACTGATTGCCGAGCCGCATTTTCTGGGGCTCCTGCATGCCGCGCTGTCCTCCGAATCCACCGCCCTCGTCATAGCCTCCGTGCCCAAGGATCTGGCCCATACCGAAATACAAGGGGTACGAGACCATCTCGAAGGCATCATACGGGTCTAGATCTACCAGAAAACGCCACAGTGCTCCGCCTATAACCGCGTAGTGGTTTAGGGGGTGGTAAAGTGGCGTCTCATGATGCGGATTCCATGATAATGATGATATCGTAACCCTCATGTAGCCGGGCAGGAACTGTCCGAGGTGT
>DATKTV010000045.1:0-25555 GCA_035530915.1 Acidiferrobacter sp.
CAGATGGTCGACGTCCAGATCCCCACGACCGATGGCCGCTCGCTGCACTTGTCGCGCACCACACAACCCGACCCCGAGCATCGCCTGCTTCTCGACGCGTTACGGTGGCATCTGCCCGCGCAACCGCCGCGCAAGATCACGGCCCCATGTGTTTCCCCGGTGGTCGCCGTAGCCGCGATGTAGTGGAGACCTTTTAGAACGAATAGCTTTAAATACAACACCTCAGTCCGATCGACCCCCGCGAATAGGAAAGACGGGCTAACCTCGTGGCGGGCGTGACTGGCCATCCGGGCCACTCCGGGGATCGGAATCCACAGGTCACGCCAAGAGAGGCGGATTGGGCGGTGATAGACAGAGCATCCGATATGGAGCTTTTGGCACCTTGGTGTGGTCAGGTAATGACCGTGGGCTTCGTGCGGCCCGTCAAGGATTCGAGATTGGAAATCTGCCGGCCGATATGGATAAGATCGGCTAATGCCATTTGCGGATCCTTGGCCTGGTGTGCAGGATCGCGTTCGTAATGTTCATAATATACCCGCAGCGTGGCTCCTTCGGTTCCCGTGCCGGAAAGCCGAAAAACAAGGCGGGCACCGTTCGTAAACAGAAAGCGGATACCTTGGTGTTCACTAATTGAGCCATCGACCGGATCCTCATAACGAAAGTCGTCGGCGGTCTGGATGGTATACCCGGGAAGCAAGGCTGAGCTGGCGAGGTTTGGAATCCGCGATTGTAGGCTCTCGATCAGGTGCTTGCCGGATGGCGCGGATATGCGCTCGTAATCATGGCGGCTGTAGTAGTGCCTCCCAAAACGGGCCCAGTGTTCGCAGACAAGTTCGGCTACCCCCTTTTTTGTATGGGCGAGAATCGAGAGCCACATAAGGACGGCCCAGAGGCCATCTTTTTCGCGGATATGATTTGAGCCCGTACCGAAACTTTCTTCCCCGCACAAGGTGATCTTGTTGGCGTCGAGAAGATTTCCAAAAAACTTCCAACCGGTCGGGGTTTCATAGTAGGGGATACCCAGGGCGGTCGCCACGGTATCGAGGGCGCGACTTGTCGGCATAGAGCGAGCAACGCCCACCAAGCCTTGCCGATAAGCGGGGATACAGGTTGCCTGGGCGGCCATGATCGCCACCGAGTCGCTTGGAGTGACAAAGAAATGCCGCCCGAGGATCATGTTTCGATCGCCATCTCCGTCCGATGCTGCGCCAAAGTCCGGGGCGGAATCACCAAACATAAAGTCGGCGAGCGGTTTCGCATATTCAAGGTTCGGGTCAGGATGGCCACCGCCAAAATCGGGCAGAGGAATCCCGTGGACGACGGTACCGGTAGGGGCCCCGAGGCATCGTTCCAGTATCTCGTGGGCGTAGGGGCCGGTGATGGCATGCAGGGCGTCGAAGCGCAGACGAAAGTGCCCATCACCTAGGAACCGGGAGAGGGCAGGGAAATCAAAAATCTGCTTCATGAGGGCGACATAGTCGGCGACCGGGTCTATGATTTCGACGCTCATGGCGCCAATACGCACTGTCCCGTCACGGTCGAGATCAATATCCGCCTCCTCCACCATGCGGTATTCCGTAAGCTTTTTACTTTCTTCCCAGATGGCTTCTGTTAGGGACTCCGGGGCTGGCCCGCCATTGTTCGTATTGTACTTGATGCCAAAATCGCCATCAGGGCCGCCGGGATTGTGGGAAGCACTGAGGATCAGACCGCCGAAGGCGCGGCGTGCGCGAATAATGGCAGATACTGCGGGTGTCGAAAACAAGCCCCCGCGGCCGACAATAACATGACCCCAATGGTTGGCGGCCGCCATTCTCAGGATGACCTGGATCGCCTCGCGGTTGAAGTAGCGTCCATCGCCACCAAGAATGAGTGTCTGATTCGTATAGTCTGGTAGGGCGTTGAATACCGCCTGGACAAAATTCGAGAGATAGTGGCCTTCCTGAAAAACGCGAACTTTTTTACGGAGACCCGAGGTGCCAGGTCTTTGGTCGGGGTACGGCCGGGTCGGGATGCGTAAGGTCGTCATGGTTTTGTGCGGGGGACCTCGGTGCCTATTCCGTAAGTGGTGTAGGGCGAGAAGGGATAGCACCTAACCCCGCTTCCTCCTGTTGCGCAGTTTGCTATCTAGTTGTGATGCGTTCGTAATCTACCCAGTCATCAGTGCGAGTGTCGAGTTGAGATACCCGCTCAACTCCTCAGTGGACTACCGCCGGATGGGTGGAAGTGACACTTGTGGAGATATGAGCCACGGAGTGAGGCACAGAAACCCCGGACCGGCGAGGCAACCTCGCCAATAACCGTGTGGTGCCGTCGGAACCCCCCCATTAACACCGACGGAGGGGATCACATAGCACCCGTCCCGTGGATCCATAGTGGCATTATAACCCGTACGTCGGAAGGTTGCAGGGTTGTGAAAGACGCCTCGGGCGAGCGGGCCTGACATTCCTGGCGCCAAGGAGACCCGCGTATCACTCCGGGGGTATTCTTGCCTGGACGGAGCGTACTGTTACCAAGATGTCAGATACTGTGCATCCCCTCTAGCTCTTGACGCTCTGGCTCTGCCTCCATACGGAAGGCCTCGCCACCAAGCGGGCGGGCGTAGCCGAGGATGACGGCCGTCTGACGGACTACCGATTTCCAGTTGACTGTGCGCACTCGTCGCCTTAAGGCCTCGTGCAACTCAACGCCTAAAATACGCTCTTCGCGCTTTAGCAGAGACAAGGAATAAAAGTAATCCAGAGAGAGGTAAGAAAGAACGAGCATAAGCCCTTCGGCGAGAGCGACAGGTGGGTTTGAAAGGATGAGACCCAGGGCTGCAACCATTAGGAGGACGCTCGCCGTTTTCCCGTAGCGTTTGGACTGATGTTGGGCAAACTGATTTTCGTTGATTGCTGCCTGCAGGCGCAGTTCATCTGCCGATGAGCTTGCGACGTGCGCGAGATGGTATTCGCGAATCAGGAACAAGAGCTGTGACAGGCGTTCCCGGTGCCCTGCCTTACGAATATGGATGCTATCCATGTCTACGCCGCGGGCCGCAGCAAACTCCCCGAATTCGTGCCCCTGGCCATCATTCTCGGCATGGTCGATGATGTGGTGACTCAGGTAGCGCAACTCCAGTATCTCGGCTACGTCAATAGGGAAGTGTAGGCTGATAAGTCCCCGATAAAAGAACGGGAACAGCTCCGGAGACGAGGGAAGTCTCGCGAGGTAGTCAGATAGCGCAGGCTTAGGGTTAGAATTCATAAAATCCCTACGTGGGTCTCATCATCCTACAGACACGCAACAGAGGCTTTTGCAAGTGTAACAGATGTTAGCCTTTCTGTGTGTTTGGGCCGTAGGTCCCGATAAGTGTGGTATTTCTGGTCTAGACTTGGTCTTAAAGGGGGTGCCATAGTGGAGAGCAAGGGTGACGGCCTGGTGTTGGCGCTAGGCTCAGGTGGCGCGCGCGGGCTGGCCCATATCGGCGTCTTGGAGGTTTTGGAGGAACAAGGACTGCCGATTCGGGCCATTGTCGGCTGTAGCATAGGTGCGGAGATCGGGGCCCTGTACGCGCATTATGGGGACGCCGCCTCGCTGGTTCGTACGGCGTTGGGTTTTGGCTGGAAACAAACACTCCAGTTGTTTTTGCCGGATATCGCCAATGGCGGCGTAAGTTCGGGCCGAAAGATTATCGCCTTTCTGGAGAGCTATCTCGGTACCGTGACCATGGCGGATCTTCGTATCCCTTTTCTCGCGGTGGCGACGGATCTCGAAAGCGGTAAAGAAGTCGTGTTGCGTGATGGTTCGGTTGTCGCCGCCGTGCGTGCAAGTCTTTCCTTACCGGGCCTGTTGGCTCCTTGCCCGCGGGAGGGGCGGCTGTTGATCGACGGGGGGGTCGTGAACCCGGTCCCATCTGATGTGGCGGCGCGAGCGTTCGGCGGCCCCGTCGTCGCAGTAGGTGTGCACCAGGATGCCGGCAGCCTAGCGCCAAGTGACATGACGCCGCGTTCCGCCGTATGGCGAGCGCAGGCGCGCACCGCACTCAATCAGCCATGGCTACGGCGCGCCAAGTGGATTCGAGAATGGTTGGATGAGCCGCCTTCGGAGCCCGTTATGGGCCGCGGTACGCGCTGGCATGCCCGCTCGGTGCTCGCCCAAGCCATTAACATCACCCAGGCCGAGGTTGTGCGACTGCGCCTTTTAGCGGAGCCTCCGGCGCTGTATTTGAGTCCCAACGTCGACGCCATTGGACCGTTTGAGTTCTACAAGGCCCAAGCTGCGATCGAGGCTGGACGCGCCATTGCGCGCGAACATTTAGCGGAGCTCCATGCGCTTGTTAGGGTATCGGAGCAAGCAAATGTTTCTGGTAGTAATACCCCTGGGTCCAATTGACACTCATGACGCGCCGATGGTCGGCGGTGGACTGATCGAGTCGGGCGGATCCGAAGTAGTGTCCCTGCGCCCAGTGCACGCCCGTGCGGCGCAGTATGTCGACTTGTTCCTCGGTTTCTACATATTCAGCCAGGGTCGTGATATTCAGGTCGTTTGCGACCGATTGGATCCCCCGAATTATGGACTGCACTTTGGGTTCATCTATCCTTGTAATCAGGTGCCCGTCAATCTTCAGAAATGAGACAGGTAGGTCGGCTAGGTATTGAAAGGACGAATAGCCGCTCCCGAAGTCATCGAGCGCGAGCTGTAGGCCTAAATCAAGGAACGGCGCCAAGCGCTCGCGGGTCAAGTCAATATTATCTAGGAGCTCCCGCTCGGTGATTTCGATCACAAAGGGCTTGGTGCCGCTGCGTCCGGGGAGGAAACGCAGCTTAGCCGAGGCGAGCAGCTCCATAAGGAGCCGCGGATGGTGCAACAAATCCCCACAGATGTTTACAAAATGTGTGATGTTATCGCATTGATCCTGGTGTCGGGTGAGTGCACTCAATAGCACCGTCCAATCGATTTTGTAGGTCAACCCGAACTGGCTTGCGGCATCGATAAACGCATCTGCTCCTAAAACGCGGCCATCTATGGTGATAATTCTGGCAAGCGCCTCCTCCGCAACTATTTGGCTTGTCGCGAGATCGTAAATGGGCTGGTAGGCCGGGACGACGCGGTCTTCGCGTAGGGCAGCCTCGAGCAAGGCGCCCATCTTAAAGACGTGTTGTTCGAGATCGCCAGCGGCAATGGTTCGATCGCGGGCGCTTCGTTTAGCCTCATAGAGTGCCTCGTCTGCGGCATTCATGATCTCTTGAGCGGTGTGGCCATCATCGGGTCCGCAGGCGGTGCCGATACTCGCGGTCACGTTAATGAGGTGTTGATCAATGGGGATGGCAAGCCCACGTATCGTGTCGGCTATGGCGCGCGCATAAACCGCGACCTCGCGCGGCCCACATTCCGGAAGCAGGCAGAAAAACTCGTCGCTTCCCCATCGGCCCACAAGTTGCCCAGGCCCTAAGGCGGCGCGAGTCGCTTCGCTTACGCGCTTTAACACCAAGTTGGCCCGGCTATCGCCAAGGCCATGATTAATAAGTCGGAAGTGATCTATACAAAAGAGGATGACTGCAAATGACTTCCCGGTCTTATCGCTACGGGACTGTGCTAACTCGAGCGCCTTGATAAGGCGTGTTCTGCTCATGAAGTGCCCTCCCGCCGTGTAGTCTCGGAAAACGCCAACGCGAAGCGCTGGCATCGAGACTAAGCGACGACATACTACAATATCGCCCATCTTACGATCTGTGTTCTAGCCGGTAAAGGTCCGTGGCATACCTATCGCTTGGCGTTCTGTTTCCTCCGCCGAGCGGTTCCCTTAATCGATAAGAAGCTTACCCGCTTTGGCGGGTTGAGAGTGTCACGGTACAGGGATTGCCTGTTCCCAGCCACAATAGGCCGGATACTGGTACGGGCAGGTGATGATTCAGACGTTGGCTCGGCGGATCGTATGCGTCGCTCGCGGTGACAGGTAACGCGCGGCGTTAACTCGATGGTCGGGCGCTTCTAGGATCGGAGTGGTTGGAGCGGCCACCGCGCCCTTAGCGTTCAAGAGCCAAGTAGTCCACGCAGACCCTTTAGGTGCGACTCGCCGTGTTGGAGGCGCGCGGTCGGATCCTTGTCTTCGCGGCCATCCCAGGCTAGATCCGTGCTGGGGATTTCGCTGAGGAATCGGCTGGGGCTCGTTTCTTGGACGGTCCCTTGTTGACGACGATGTCGGGCGTAGCTCAAGGTCAGGGTCTGGCGGGCGCGAGTCATGCCGACATAGGCAAGCCGACGCTCTTCCTCTAGTCCACCGGTGCTGAGACTGGCCTTGTGAGGAAGAATCGCTTCTTCTAGTCCGACCAGAAATACGTGCGGGAACTCTAAGCCCTTCGCGGCATGTAGAGTCATGAGCCTGACGCTCTTTCCGTCTGGCTCTTGGTCTTTGTCGGTCATGCCAGCGAGGATAATCTGGGAGACGACATCTTCGAATGTGCGCTCGGCTTCAGGCCTGCCTATATGGTCTACCCAAGTCAAGAATTCATTTAATAGCTGAAGACGACGATGTCCGGCGCGGCTATCAGGGGCGTTTTCCAGCACAAAACCCTCGTATCCGATCTCCTGCAAGATTTCGCGCAGAAGGATGCCTGCTGTCACGGTCTGTGTTTTGTCGGCCATGGCTTCAATGAGGACTGCAAAACGGTGAAGGGCTGCGGCTTGGGGGGCCGCAATATGATTGGCGAGACCCAATTCGTGGCAACAGCGCAGCAAGGGTTGGCCGCGTCGCTCAGCATAGGCGCGCAGGCGCTCGATAGTGGCGGGCCCAATCTCTCTTTTTGGTACATTGCAGATTCGCAAAAATGCGGCGTCATCCTGCGGATTATGGACGAGCCGCAAATAGGCGACGGCATCTCTTACCTCGACCCGATCAAAGAAGGATGTCCCGCCGCTCAATAGGTAGGGGACGCGGTGTTCGCGCAATACCTGTTCGAAGGGGCGGGCCTGATAGTTACCACGGTACAGGATCGTATAGTCGCCAAAGTCGGTCTTGCGCACGAATTTGTCATGCATGATCTGAGTGACGACTCGGACGGCCTCATGTTCCTCGTCGTGCGCGACCAGGACCTTGATGGGGTCTCCGAACCCTAGATCGCTCCACAGGGTCTTTGGAAAGAGATGCGGATTATTGGCGATTACCGCATTGGCGGCCTTAAGAATGCGGCCTGTGGATCGGTAATTTTGTTCCAACTTAATGACCGTCAATCGCGGGTAGTCGCGGGCAAGGCGGTTTAGGTTTTCGGGTTGGGCGCCGCGCCAGGAGTAAACAGATTGGTCATCATCACCTACGGCGGTGAAGTTGTCCCCGGCAAGCGCGCTCGCGAGGCGGTACTGGCCGTCATTCGTGTCTTGGTACTCATCGACCAAAAGGTAGCGTAGGCGTTCGCGCCAGCGCGCGCGGGCAGATTCATCCTCAGTGAGTAATTTAGCGGGGAGGAGGATCAGATCGTCCAAGTCGATGGCATTATAGGCCCGTAGTCGCTCGATATAGTCGGCGTAGATGGCGCCTTCGTCCGGGGCTTCAAGAATGGCCGTCTTTGGCGAAATGAGGGCATCTTTCCAGCTGCGGATGCGTTGCGCGACGCGCTCGGCCTGACTGTCTCCCCCGAGGCGATCACGGCAAAGCTCTTTGATGACGGCATCGGCATCGTGGGGATCAAGGAGCGTAAAGCCCGGGCGTAGTCCGAGGACCGCCAGTTCCTCGCGAATAATTTTCAGTCCCAAGGCATGAAACGTCAGTACAGTCAGGCCGCGTCGGGAAGATGCCGGCAATAATGCCGCCGCGCGCTCCCGCATCGCACGCGCGGCCTTGTTGGTAAATGTTACTGCGGTGATGTGGGCAGGACTATAGCCCCCATGGGTAATGAGGTAGGCGATTTTCCGAGCGATGACGGTCGTTTTGCCGCTGCCTGCTCCTGCTAGCACGAGCAGCGGGCCATCTATGAGACGGACGGCCTCGCGCTGCTGATCATTGAGACCGTCCATGACATTCATGCCCGGAGTGTAATCGTTGTCCGTATCTCGGGCAATCTTGACACTTCTAGAGCGTGATGGTCTCGGCGCGCGGAACGTATTCGTCAGGAATCGGAGAATTACCGAGATCTCCGGTCATCGCCGCCTTCAGGAAGGTATCCACCCACCAGAAGATGTCGTACTCGCGCACAAGACGTTTCAGTTTGTGCATGCGCGCGCGGCGTTCCCCAGGCCCCATATGGATAGCGCGATGGATTGCCTCGGCGACCTCTTCGACATTGTAGGGGTTCACGAGCAGCGCCCCCTTTTGCAGCTGGGCCGCAGCGCCCGCAAACTCAGAAAGAATCAGGACGCTCTCGCCTTCGCAGCTCACTGCGCAAAATTCTTTGGCGACGAGATTCATGCCATCCTTAAGGGGAGTGATTAAAGCAATCTCGCAAGCGCGGTAATAGGCCAAAAGCTCGGTACGGCTGAGGCTGCGAAATATGTAATGAATGGGTACCCATCCCGATTGAGTGAATTGGCCGTTGATTTCGCCTACCAACCGTTCTATTTCCACCTTGAGGTCGTGATATTTAGGGATATCTTCCCGGCTAGGCACGACTACTTGGACTAAAGTCGTTCGGTGATGGAGTTCAGGGAATCTTTGCAATGCATTGCGGAATGCCTCGAACCTTTGAGGTATGCCCTTGGTGTAGTCGAGTCGGTCGACACCCAGGAGTATCTGGCGCCCAGGGAGGTCCTCGTGGAGGTGGGCGGCTGTGCGTATCACGTCTTCCGATTTCCCGTCGCGCGCAAATTCCTTGAAGTCGATGCCGATGGGGAAGGCGCCGACCCGCAGCTCCCGGTCCCCGACTCGCGCAGTGATTACTTGCCCCTTGCCGGCAACGGTAAGATCGGGCGCTATCAGCCGTAAACACTGTAAGAAGTTGCGACGGTCGCGTATTGTCTGAAACCCAACCAAATCAAATTCCAAGAGCGCGCGCAGTAGCGGGAAGCGCCAGGGTAACTTCATGTAGATATCGGGGGGCGGAAAGGGAATATGAAGAAAGAAACCTGTGCGCGCGCCCATCTTGAGGGCCTTGAGCTCTTGACCCACGTTCATGAGATGATAGTCATGGACCCAGATGAAATCATCAGGTCCGGCATTTTGCTCGATGACTTCCGCGAATAGTCGGTTTACTCGAGTATAGGCATCCCAATAGCGTGGCGCGAAGTTGCAGTGCGATTGAAGGTCGTGAAAAAGGGGCCATATGACTTCATTTGCGAAGCCGTGATAGAACTCCTCTTTGTCTCTGCTGTCCAGAAGCACTGGCTTGAGCGTGTACCCTGAATGCTGAGTAGCATCGCCCAGGATCGCACTGAGATCCTGCGTTTCGGGCTCTGTGGTACCGGGCCAGCCAATCCAAATGCCACCGCGCTTGCGCAAAACAGGGGCAAGTGCGCTGACGAGGCCGCCGGAGCCAGGCGTGTAGGTCCATTTGCCGGCTTCCTGTTTTATGACGACAGGAAGCCGGTTCGAGACTACGATAAGTCGTTTAGCGCCAGTTTTCATGTCGTTCATGTCACCTCCTTGACAGGCCTTTGGATGATCGCGCCGTGCGCCATCATCTGTTGCCCAAACTTAACCTCCTGTTCCTGAAAGGTACGAAAAATAGCCGAACTCATCGCATGGCGAATAGCCCCATGGGCATCAGCATAACTCTGTACAGCAGGAGAGGCCACCGCGAATACCATACCTCGGGGTCGGTGGTCGGTAGAAATGGTACGCAGGATGGTTTGAACGAGGGAAAGGGCGACCTTAAGGGCAGCTAGAACCGCAAGGAATCGATCCAGCACGCTAACCCACGCGGCGACCGAGCGCTCAACGAATCGCGGCGCCACGGGCGGTTGAGCGAGGCTGCGCCAGCGTGACCACATCACGAGTGGGCGGTAGTATTCCATAGAGTCAGAAACTGGCGGAGTTCTTCCGGCGGCTGAATCCAAAGCTGGGCTTTCGTGTCACGTAGCTCAGATCTTACTAAAACCCCGAGCCCGGTGGGCGGAAGGGCTGCAAAGGCGTCCTCGTCCGTTAGATCATCACCCAAGAAAGCGACAACGGCCCCAGGATGACGGGCGAGTATGTGTGTTAAAGCCGTTCCCTTATTATAGCCGCGCACACGAAACTCAAAACCTCCGTCAAACGGCAGGGCCTGGATTGCAGTCGGCAATGCTGTACTGAGTTCGTACGCGAGTTGTTTCAATGCGCGTTGCGTGTCGGGCGTTTCCTTTCGCCAGTGAATCGCCACCGTACCATGTTTGCATTCGAGAGCTGAGTCATATCCGGCCGACTGAATGAGCCCGGCTAGGTTTGTAAGCGCCACCTGAACGTCGGCGGCGATCGGCATGCGTTCGAGTTCCCCGGTCGGCCCTAAGTATTCATGGCCATGGGCACCAAATATTTCTATTCCTGGTAGTGGTAGGCGTTCAGCAAGATCAAGGGCGGGTCGCCCGGTAATAAAGGCTACACGGGTGCCGTTGTGCATCAGTTCCTTTAGGAGCGGAGCCACTCCAGGGTAGAGCACCGCATCTTTGCGGTCTGGCGCAAAGGGCGCGAGCGTGCCGTCATAGTCCAACACGAGGAGCCTTGACCGTGCGGTTGCAAGCTCGGCGAGGAATGCCTCGAGGCGCGGGCCTGGACCGAGCTCCTTCATGGCTGATCCCCTGTGGCGATGGCGGGCTGGCGTGAATGCGTCGCAGCGGTAGGTGTGCTCGCATATTCGTCCCGCCGGGATGAGAGAAATGCCGCCCATGGGGACAAAGCGGGGCGTGCGGTGGGTGGGTGATGCTCTTTTAGCAGGGCGGTAGGCGACTGGGCTAGGCCACGGCCCGGGCCGCGTGTTCCTCGATTCTGGGCCGGATGGGTATGCTGTTCATTGATGCTATCCGACATAACGTAAGCCCTGTCCTTTAGAGGAGCACACACTCCGGCATCGCGATACTCGCCAGCTGGGCATCCAGCATCGCTGCTTGTGCTCAGCCCAGTATAACCCGGGCGCATAGGTGGGGCCATTGTCCGACGGTCAGCGATGGTCATTCGCTCGACAATCATCACTGGAAGGTCCGGCCGAACTCCTTGTTTAGGCAGGGTATTTTCGGGGCAGCGAAGAGCCAAACGGCCATTGGTGGTGTCAGGAGCGCGGACGGGCTTCTTCTCAGAGCCAGGGCGGCGCGTGCGCGTGCCGGCCGCTGGTGTCGCCTTTGAGGCCGCGTTGGCGCGGCCATCGGTACGGTGTAACGCAGGGTCTGCGGTCGCGCACGGTGGCCTAATCGATCCACGTAGTACGCTGCGAGTGGAGCTAGAAGCGGTCTAAAACACGATCTTCGGCCCTTACTGGATTCTCACCCGACCCACACGCAATGGGCCCCTTAGGTTTTGGTTGCGGGTGGGTTGAGATGGGCGACCAGAGTCGCAAACGGTCGCCGTGGTCAGCGTTGGCGCCCCGAAAAAGGGCCCCGCTGGTAACGAGGCACGGTGATCAGAGGAGCTATGGCTGATGCATCTGCTTTGGGATAACAGAATAGGCTTATGTGTTCAATCGGCCGCCGGGTCGCATTTACAGCGGCGGGGACATGACCCCATACTATATCCATGATCAACACCAGTCTGTTGCGAACCCTCGCGGTGGGGGCGGTTCTCGTTTCGAGTTCTGTTTTGGCAGGAACCCTTCCACCTCCCCTGGTGCGCTTGTTTGCGCGTGAACACGTGCCACTGGACGGAATTAGTATCTATATTCAAAGGATTCACAGCAGTCGTCCTATCTTAGAGTTTGCGGCGCATAAGCCACGTGATCCTGCGTCTGTGATGAAGCTCGTGACCGCCCTGGTTGGGCTGGATACTCTGGGTCCGGCTTACACATGGACCACAGGCGCCTATGCACGCGGCGCTATCAAAAATGGTGTCTTGCATGGGAATCTCTACGTGAGAGGTGAGGGCGACCCCTACCTTATTACGAAGTCGTTTTGGGATCTCCTGCACGGTTTGCGTCGGCTTGGTATTCGGCGTATCACCGGTAATCTCGTTTTAGATCAGCATTACTTGAAGCCGCCGGCAGGCGCGCGCGGGGCCTTCGATGGCTTGCGTGACCGGACCTATAATGTTCGTCCCGAGGCCTTGCTCGTCAACTTCCAGGCTATTGAGTTTCGGTTCTTGCCGGGGTCTGCAGTGGTGCGCATCATCCCCGACCCTGATCCGACGACTCTTACCGTCGTCAATCACCTGCGCCTCGTGGATGGCCATTGCGGCTATTGGCGCGCTCATGTCCAACTTCGTATTGAGCACCATGCACAAGGTAATGCCGCGATATTTACCGGGGACTATCCGCGCGCGTGTGGAAACCAGCACATGTATCGCGTCACCGATAGCAATCATCAGTATTTGTTCGGGGTTTTTCAGGAACTGTGGCGAGATCAAGGAGGCATTTTTCGAGGCCAGCTCCTTATGGGAGGCAGGCCCAAGGGCGCGCGTTTGCTATACGAGGTGCACTCACGCCCGCTGGCGGACGTTTTGCGCAGTATCGACAAGTACAGCAACAACGTCATGGGCCGATTGCTCGTTATGACGCTCGGCGCCGTAAAAGAGGGTCGGCCGGGGACTAACGCGAAAGGCCTAGCCGTGATTCGCTCGTGGCTTGTGCGCCACAACCTGCGCCTACCCCATCTTGTCTTGCGTAACGGGGTGGGGTTGTCTCGGTCCGAGCGCATTACGGCGTTCGAGGTAGGCCAAGTGCTAGCTTATGCTTATAATAGCCCCTACATGCCGGAATATGTGTCCTCGCTTCCGATTGCCGGGGTTGACGGGACCCTGCGAGATCGGTTCCTGGGCACACCTGTTGTGGGGCAGTTTCATGGTAAGACCGGGACGATTGATGGCGTGAACACCTTGGCGGGCTATCTGCAACGAGGAACACGCCGCTATGTTGTAGTGGTGTTGGAGAATTATCCCGGGGCCGATACCGAACGAGGGTTTCGGGCCGAAGATGGGGTTGTCGAGTGGTTATATGCCCGAAAGTGAGGAGAGGATTGTGACAAGATACGTCAATGCGATCATAAGCGATGATCCTGGAGAGGCGGGTTTGCCTATTCTCGAGGGGCATTTAGGACCGCAGGCCGTGGACATCCAGACCCTCTACGCGCGCCACGGCTTGTTGGCCTACGACCCCGGCTATCGATCGACCGCTTCCTGCAAAAGCGCCATCACCTATGTTGATGGTGACGCCGGGATACTGGCGTACCGGGGATACCCGATCGAGCAGCTCGCCGAAAAAAGCCATTTCTTGGAGGTGGCCTATCTTTTGATGTTCGGCGAGCTTCCGTCGAAGACGGAAGAGGAGGCTTTTAAGGGGTCAGTGTGTCAGCACAACCTCCTGCATGAGCAAGTCATCAGTTTTTATAGGGGCTTTCGTCGCGACGCCCATCCGATGGCCATTATGGTGGGCGTCGTCGGGGCCCTTTCGGCTTTTTATCACGATGATATGGATATCAGGGACCCGCAACAGCGGGTTAATGCTGCGATCCGACTGATCGCAAAGATGCCGACCATTGCCGCCGCGAGCTATACCTATAGCACCGGTCGTCCGTTGCGCTATCCGCGCAACGAGTATGATTTCGCCGGCAACTTCATGCAGATGTTGTTTGGCATGCCGAATCAGGATTTTGTGCTAGACCCCGTGCAATCCCGGGCTATGGACCGGATATTAATCTTGCATGCGGATCATGAGCAGAACGCTTCGACGTCGACTGTGCGGATGGCGGCATCCTCGGGCGCGAACCCCTTTGCGTGTATTGCCTCCGGTATCGCGAGCCTGTGGGGCCCTGCCCACGGTGGCGCCAACGAAGAAGTGGTCAAGATGCTAATCGATATCGGGGTGCCTGAGAATATTCCGAAAGCGATCGCGCGCGCCAAGGATAAGGACGACCCGTTTCGTTTGATGGGCTTCGGGCACCGGCTCTATAAAAACGTGGACCCCCGAGCCAAGATGATTCAGGAGAGCGCGCGTGAGGTGTTGGTGCATCTGGGTCTGGAAAATGATCCGATGATGGCGGTGGCGCTGGAGCTGGAGCGGATTGCGCTTAAAGACGAGTATTTTATCGAGCGTAAGCTCTACCCTAACGTGGATTTTTACTCCGGGATACTCTTGCGGGCGATGGGGATACCCACGAAGATGTTCACGGCGGTCTTTGCCGTAGCACGAACGGCGGGATGGGTCAGTCAATGGTTGGAATTACATAATGACCCCAGTCGCGGCCTGGATCGTCCTCGGCAGCTCTATGTAGGCCCGGCCCTGCGAGATTACCCCCGTTCCTAGAAGAGCCTGAAGGGGCGGTTTCGCTGCTCCGAAGCTCTGCCGAGCGCGGGACTGATGGTCCCGCAATCTCCGCCCGGGGGTTCGTGTCTGAGTCTCATAGCCCTGCTTTAGATGCCTGGGCGTATGTTGTGGTGCTCGACCGTTTGGTCTTGCGGTGATAAGTAGGTATTTAAGAAGCGGCGCCCAAGACACCCCGTGCCGATGGCCAATCCGTGTTGCGCTCGCCTGTGGCTTCCATCCAGTGCGCGGCCTTATCTCATATGGGCCCGCCCGCTTTTCGTCATTGCCACTCGGTCTTCGATTGGCCACCTAATTTTCCCATTCGTCTAGATATATTCCAGAGGTGTCTAAAAACCTGTAGCAGAGCCATAATGTGTATACCACGAGGTGGAGAGAGAAATGCACCTGACCTACCTAACAAAATATTGGCAATCTTATCCATGGCTGACTTTTCTATTGGCGGCGGTAGGTTCTATAGTGGTCGCGTTAATCGCTTGCGTCACCGCTTATGCTGCGTTGCGTCGCGTCACGCGGTCCCACTTAACGGCGAGTCTCGTAGTAAGCTATACCGCACACCCGGCCAAGCTGGTGTTTCCCCTGCTAGCCTTGAAACTCACCATGCCCGCGATGCTAGAAGGGGTGCGGCACGGCGCCATTTTTAGCCAATTTGTAACGCTTTCATTGACGCTTGCAATGACCTGGTTGGCGATGCGCGTCATTGCCGGGGTTGAAGAAGCGGTAGTACGGCTTAACCCAACCAACACCAGCGACAACGTCCATGCGCGGCAAGTACAGACCCAGGTGCGAGTCCTGGCGCGCATAATGATGTTGTTTGTTCTGCTGATCGGAGTGGCGTCGGCGCTTATGGCGTTGCCCGGCATGCGCCAGATCGGCGGCAGCCTGTTGGCGTCCGCCGGGGTCGCTGGTATCGCCGTGGGCATCGCTGCTCGTCCGGTTCTGGGCAATTTGATCGCTGGATTGCAAATTGCGCTTACCCAGCCGATTCGACTTGATGATGTCGTGATCATCGAAAATGAGTGGGGTCGTATCGAGGAGATTACCGCCGCCTATGTGGTAGTGAAAATATGGGATGAGCGACGATTGATGGTGCCGTTGCAATGGGTGATCGAACACCCATTTGAAAATTGGACGCGCCGAACCTCGCAGCTTCTTGGTACAGTTCTGTTGTGGTTCGATTACCGTTTGCCATTGGCGCCACTACGGGAAGAACTGTTGCGCATTTGTCAGTCGGCACCAGAATGGGATAAGCGTGTCTCACTGATACAAGTGACTGATAGTAACGAACACGGCATGCAAATTCGGGCCCTAGTCAGTGCTGGAGACGCGTCGCGACGATGGGATTTATGTTGTCGCGTGCGCGAAGCCATGATTGATTTCGTGCAACGTGAATATCCGCAATATTTGCCACGCGTCCGGGCCGAGATTGGCGAGAGTGAAGGGCATGCGGTGCCGCCCAAGCCTGCATCCCCAGCGCCCCAGGTTGGTTTGGATGATCAAAGCGAAATAAAGGATATATCAGGGCCGGCGGTACCAGGGAGCACTTAAACTGATGAACCGCGTGGTCGAATTTGGGATGTGGAACCAAAACCGGAAGGGCGCTCGGGAGCAGTGGGGCGTGAGGCAACCCCGTTGGTTGCGGGCAATCGCCCTCATGGTCTAGGGGACTGCTGCTAATTGTTGGGAGCGATATCTCGACACAGGTCGCTGCGAGAAACCCATTGGCCCAGTAGGGTTTCGCGACCGGGTATTTAGGGGTCTTTGGTGCCCGCACAAGGAACGATGGCAGCCTCTGCGAGGGCTACGAAGGCCGCTAAGATAGCGGTGGGTGTAGGTGGGCAGCCTGGGATCGTGATGTCAACTGGAAGTACCGCCGAGACCTGACCCACGGTGGCATAATTGGCCCCGAAAATGCCATTGCCGGTGGCGCAGTCACCGAGTGCGAGCACGAGTTTAGGGTCGGGGAGTGCGTCATAGGCGCTGAGTAAAGCCGCGACCATGTGATGGGATACGGGACCTGTCACCATCAAGATGTCGGCATGGCGGGGGCTCGCGACGAAGTGTATGCCTAGGCCCTCAAGGTTGTAGTAAGGGTTGCTTAGTGCGTGAATCTCCAATTCGCATCCATTACAAGAGCCCGCGTCGACGTGGCGAACAGCGAGTGCCCGGCCAAGGCGGTGGACGAGGGCCTTCGCCGATTGGCGGGCCTCCGAGGTCAGTTCCGCCGCGGAAGGTCTGGGTGTAGAGACGAGCCCTGTGGCGATAAGGCGCCTAATGAGTTTATGCATAGAGTCCTTAGAGGTCGTGACCGCTATAGGCGAGATTGAATGATTTGTTGATGAGCGGAAAGTCCGGCACGAGGTCACCAATCACCGCGTGCTCCAGAAGCGGCCAATTTTGCCACGATGGGTCGTGGATATGTACGCGGTGCGTGTGTCCCGAAGCGATCCGCTCAATACCCACCAAGACTTCTCCGCGCCAGCCCTCCACACATCCAAGGCCGGCCGTTCCATTATCGGTATCGCAATCGCCTAGCAATGGCCCATCAGGAAAATTGGCTAAGATGTCACGTATCAGTCGCAAGGATTCATAGATTTCCGAAAATCGAAGTACGACACGGGCGGCAACATCACCTTGGGAGCGCGTGATAGCGCGTGTCGATAGTGCTGTATAAGGAAGGTAGGGGAACTCGGTGCGCATATCGCGGGCGAGGCCGCTTGCGCGCGCGATCAGTCCGACCGCGCCCAGTGCTCGCGCCTGGGCCATTGTCACTCGCCCTGTTTCGATGAAACGCTCCTGCAAGCCGGCATGGTCATCGATGATGTCTTGGAGGGTGTGCACGGCCATTTCGAGGGTATCGCATTCCTCGCGCATTTGCCCCTGGCCCTCGGGTCCCAGGTCGTGCGCAACGCCCCCGAGGACGATGGTATCCATCAAATATCGGTGTCCGAAAACCCGATGATTGGCCTGGATCCAACGCTCTTTCAGAAGCGAAAATTGGGTCTGGCCAAAGGCTAGGCCCGCGTCATTGCTGAGCGCACCGATGTCGCCTAAGTGGTTCGCGATGCGTTCACGCTCAAGCAGGAGTCCCCGTAGCCACTGCGCTCGGTGGGGTACGTGACATCCGCATAAGGTCTCTGCAGCCATCGCATAGGCCCAGGTGTAGGCGACCGTGCTATCGGCACATATACGCGCGGCAAGTCTTGTCCCCTGGGGAAGCGTGAGCGACCCAAAACGCTTCTCAACCCCCTTGTGGGTATAGCCGAGGCGTTCTTCCAGGCGCAAAATCTCATCACCGACAACATGGAAACGAAAATGCCCGGGTTCTATGGTGCCAGCATGAATGGGCCCGACACCGATCTCGTGGACGCCATTACCGGCAACCGCGATGAAAGGGTAACCGCTCTCACGGTCGGGCGGCATGGCGGGCGTATCAAAATCGTGGCGTAGCGGAAACTCCGTGGGCGACCATGCGCCGTGCCGAAGCCAGGGGCGCGCATCCGCGCCACCGCATGCTATTCCCAGCAGATCGTAAATGGCCCGCTGTGGCCGAGCGGCGCTTGGGAAAATGTCGTCGATTGCGGGGTAACTGGGTTGTTCGTCGCCAGCGCTATAGGTGAGCCACAGCCAGGAATCAACGAGTGTGAGCACAGCATGAACCAAAAATCCCTGGCCATCGGGCCTTGCATCGGTCGCCCATAGCGCTGCGAGGCGCCCATCCGCTTCGTGGACCTGTGCACACAGGCGGCGCCACTGGTCCCGGCCAGCAGGTGCGCGAAACGCCGGCAGTGGACCGGGCAATGATTTCAGGTCGAGGCCTTGCAGGAAGATGTCCATCATATATGTCCTTGCGCTAATGGCCGATAAGTTTCGCCGCTTGCGCGTACCAAATCGCGAGCGCGGGGGGGATATAGAGCCCTAACAGGAGCACCAGCGCTAAGTGGAGAAAAGAGGGAATTAACGATGGCGGGCTAGGCGCCTTGGGTATATCGGATGTACCGAACACCATGGACTGTGTTTTGCCAAAGATGGCAGAAAAGGCAACCCCCAGCCCCACGACCAGAAAAGGCAATGACCAGGGCTGCTGATGGATAGCGGCAGTAAGAATAAGAAACTCGCTGGTAAACACCCCAAATGGGGGAATGCCCAGGATCGCGAGACTGCCCAGCATCAAGCTCCAGCCCATTGCCGGATTACGATCCAGAAGGCCGTGGATCTTATCGATTTGCTGGGTACCGGTTTTTTGGGAAACGTGGCCGCTGCTGAAGAATATCGACGATTTCGTAAGGGAGTGGACCGTCATATGGAGGAGGGCTGCGAAGTTCGCAAGGGGTCCACCCATGCCGAAGGCGAATGTCGCAAGTCCCATATGTTCAATGGATGAGTAGGAGAAGAGCCGCTTTATATCCCGCTGTCGCGAAAGGGAGAAGGCGGCGACAAGAACTGAGACAAGACCGAATCCCATCATCAGGTTTCCCGGCCAATTGCTGTGCAACGAGCCGTCAGCTAGCACCTTAAATCGGACAATCGCGTAAAGAGCGACATTAAGAAGTAGGCCAGAGAGGATCGCCGATATGGGCGTGGGGCCTTCCGCGTGTGCATCGGGCAGCCAATTGTGCATGGGAACTAAGCCCACCTTTGTGCCATAGCCCACGATAAGAAAAACGAACGCGACGCCCACTACGGCCGGATCCAGCTGGCCCTTTATGACGTCGAGATGGGTCCATAGGAGGCCATTATTGCTCCCAATGAGACTGTGGGCCGAGAAGTACAGCATGATGGTGCCAAAGAGTGCTAAAGCAATGCCAACACCGCACAATATGAAATATTTCCACGCCGCTTCAAGGCTTCCAGGCGTTCGGTAGAGACTGACAAGCAGCGCCGTGCTGAGTGTGGCGCCTTCCATTGCAATCCATAGGATGCCGATATTGTTTGTGAGCAGCGCCAGCAGCATAGTGAAGGAAAACAACTGGTACATGCTGTGATAAAGGCGAAGACGAGTTGGTGAGAGTCGGCCATTATGTCGATCTATGCGCATGTAGGCGCGACTAAAGACAGCGGTCGTTAGAGCCACAAAGGCGGTCAGATCGACTAGAAAGATGTTAAATGAATCGACGAAGATCTGTTCGTGGAAAACAAGCATGGGCCCATGTTGAATGACGCGCCATGTGACAACCATGGCGGCAAGGAATGTTACTAAGCTAAAAGCAATGTTGGCCGCAAAGGCGCGCTCACGATTGCCAAAAAGACCCAGAAAAACGAAGCCTATAATCGGTGTAGCGAGAATCCAAAATATAGGCATGTCTAGTCCTCGTGCCTGTCGATGTAATGAAGATCCAGGCTATCGAATTGCTTGCGAATGTGGAAAAAGAACACTCCCAAGATAAAGACGCCGACGATGACATCCAGCGCTATGCCAAGCTCTATCACCATGGGCATGCCGTAGGTAACGCTCGTGGCCGCAAAGATCAGGCCATTTTCAAGTGCCAGAAATCCGATCACTTGGGATATGGCGGTGGCACGAAGAATCATCATGAGAAAGGAGAGCAATACGCTCGCCAAAGCGATCCCAAGGGTATTGTGGTTAATCGTACCGGCGAGCTGGGCAATGGGCAGGGATGCGTTAAAGGCGAATATCACCAGACCTAAGCCAAATAACATGATCGTGGGGATGCGCACAATGCTTTCCCGATCCCATTGCACCTGTAGCTTGTTAACCAAGCGATGCAAGATCGAAGGAACCACAATGACCTTAAGGAGAAAGTTGAGTGCCGCGGAAAAGTAGAGGTTGGTCTGGTGCGTCCCATACGCCACGGCCGTGATGCTAAGACTTAAGATCAGGCCCTGGATCGCATAGAGATTGATGAGGTTGACGATGCGCCTTTGCGAGAGCATAGCGAAGGCAACAAGCAGGAAAAGGGCGGCCAGCATATTGATCGCTTGGGCAAACAACGGCATCTGTCAGGCCCCCAGAAGGAAATGCACAAGAAGCCCAAGGACGGCGAGCATAAATGCGGTGCCGAGGAATTCTGGAACCCGAAACAGGCGCAGCTTAGCGAGGAGCGTTTCGAGGAACGCTAACGCGAATCCCGCCGCTGTGGCCTTGATGGCGAGGATCGTAAGCGTAAAGGGCAGTTCGGACCAATGGCCGCTGCTGGAAATACCCCAGGGGACAAATAAGGCGATGCCGATCGCGATATAGGTGAGGAGCTTAATGGCGTTGGCCCACTCGATCAGCGCCAGGTAACGACCAGAGTACTCGATCGTCATGGCGCCGTGAATCATAGTGAGCTCTAGGTGGGTGTCTGGGTTATCCACAGGAATGCGCGAGGTCTCGGCCAACAACACCATGACGTAGGCCGCCGCGGCGAACGCCATGCTGGGGTAGAGGACAAGCTTAGCGGTCGTGAGACTCACAACGATGGCGGTCAGTGACGTCGAGTGGCTAATAAGGGCGGGCGTGAAAAGTACCATGAGCAGCGCAGGCTCCGCCAAAAAACCCACCAACATTTCGCGACGCGCCCCCATGCTGCCGAACGCGGTCCCGACATCCATGGCGGCAAGCGCGGAGAAGATCTTGGCAAAGGCGAAAATACCGACAAGCGCTATCGCGTCCGCTACCGGCGCAAAGGGTAAGCCGGTCGAGAACATGGGCACAATCGTTCCGGCCAGGCACATGCCGCCAAACACGATATAGGGCGTGACCCGAAAAAGCAGGGAGGCCTCGTGCGCAACGACCGGGTCCTTGTTGAACAGTTTGCGCAGTACTCGGTAGGGCTGAAGGACCCCGGCGCCGGGTCTGTTGGCAAGCCATGCACGACATTGTCCAACCCAGCCAGTCAACAAAGGGGCGACCGCGACGATTAAGACAAACTGGGTCAATTGCAGAAGTATGTTGTCGGTATTCATGGCGCAAAGACAATCAACACAAGGAGGGTAACGAAGGAATAGAGGAGGTAGATGGCGATACGACGCCGACGCAGAAGCGCAACGGCCTCGGTCATCCAGGCAACAGCCCGCGCGATGGGCAGATAAAGGGCATACCAGGTACGGTCCTCTACTTGGCTACTATAGATCGGGAGATTGTCGTCTGGCGTTGGCAGGAGACGGCGGACTCGCAGGAACGAGGCAAAGATATGGCGGATCGGCTGGCCGAATCCTTCTGCCGTATCTTGCATTCTGGCGGTTAATGATGGGTAACCACAGTTCCATGCCGTGCTGCGGCGCGTGCGTCGATGAAAGAGCAGGCGCACAGCTATGAAGGCGATCAGGACGGTGAGGCAAATGGCCCCCAGAAAGGCTATGGGCATGTAGCTTGCACGCGTCGTGGCGGCGGGCGCGAGGAGCAGCCAGTGACCATACATCGCGCCATGGTTCGGGAGGTGGGCTATCAATAGCCGCAAGGTTGGCCGGAAAATACCGATCACGAACGCAGGGAAAAGCCCCAACAACAGGCAGCCAACGGCTAGCCACGTCAGGGCCATGCGTTCCCAAGGGCCAGCATCGGTCGCTTGGTTCAGCTTGGGTTCACGGGGGTGTCCGAGAAACACGATGCCGTAGAACTTGACCATGACATAGGCGGCAAGGCCCGCTACGAGGGCCACCACGGCGGCGCCTAAGGGTACTGCCATGTTGAGATAGGGGTGCGGAAACACGGTGGCACCCAGGAATGCTTGCAGTAATAACCACTCGGATACAAAGCCGTTAAGGGGTGGGACGCCGGCAATGGCCAGTGTTCCTATGAGCATTATAAACGCGACCCACGGCATGCGATGGATCAGGCCGCCCAACTTACCCAGACTGCGCTCGCCGGTGGCATGCAAAACGGATCCTGTTCCTAAAAATAAGAGCGTCTTAAAGAGGGCGTGATTAAGGCAGTGATAGATCGTCGCGGTCAACGCGAGTGCCGCGAGCACGTTCATATGGTAAGACAAGAAGAGGATGGTAAGACCCATCCCGGTCATGATAAGCCCCATGTTCTCGATCGAGGAATAGGCCAAGAGCCGCTTCATGTCGCTTTGGACGGCAGAATAGATGGCGCCGAACAAAGCGGTGGCGAGACCGATTGCCAGTGTTACGACCCCCCACCACCAGATTTGGATATGCAGGAGATCGAAAACGACGCGCAAGAGTCCATAGATACCGATCTTCAGTAAAACACCGCTGAGCAGTGCGGATATGGGTGAAGGGGCAACCGGGTGGGCCTCTGGTAGCCAGACGTGGAGGGGTAAGAAGCCTGCTTTTGCGCCGAATCCTAACAGCGCCAGGAAGAATACGGCGCTTGCCATGCCCGGACCGAGGGTGACGCTGCGCATGACATGAAAGGTATACCCAGTCTCAATGCCGTGATGCATGGATATCTGCATGACCCCGAATGCCAGCAGGATGGCGAGGGCCCCAACATGTTCGATCAGGAGATACAGAAAGCCTGCCTTTCGAACGGCGGCCGAATGATGATCCGTCACAATCAGAAAGTAGGAGGAAAGCGCCATGGTTTCCCAGGCGACCATAAAGACGTAGGCATCGTCGGCCAAAAAGATGAGGGCTATGCTTGCCAACAAAACGTGATATTGAAGGGCCATGCGTGCCACAGCCGGGTAGTGCTCACGTTCCAGGTAGCCCGCAGTATAGAGGGAGATAGAAAAGGTAGTCACGCCGAAGAGGATGATAAAAATCGCCGACAGGGCGTCTAAGCGTAAATGAAAAGGGAGGCCTGGCAGGCCAAGCGGGAGCGTGCATACAACGGGCGCCTGTCCGATAGCCATGAGGCCAGCAACAGTCAGGGCAAGACCACCCAAGGCGCCGGTCGGGAAAAGCGCACGGGTGATCCACGGATAGCGGGGGGTCGTGAGGCTGACGAGGGCCAGCACCAGCCACAGCACTAGGGTTCCCAGAACCAAGTCCAAGGGAAGCCCGAGCGACATACTCATGAATGCATCCACCTCGCGCCGTGATGATATAGTACATTACGCTACGTTATGTAATATATCATCATCACGCCAGAAAGGGGGGCCAACTTATGCCGCGGACAGGGATTACGAGAAGGCAGGTCTTTGAGGTCGCGGACCGTTTGGCCGAGAGTGGCGCACAGCCGACTGCGGTTGCCGTCCGTGGCGACCTTGGTAAGGGAAGTTTTACGACCATTAATCAGCATTTGGGCGAATGGAAGGCATTGAAATGGAAGGCCGAAGGGCAGCCCGCGACGGTACCTGCGATGGTTGAGGCCAAAGCGGGCGACTTGTTGACGACTCTCTGGTTGTTTGCGTCGCACGAAGCCAATCAGAACATCGACAGGATTCGGGAAGCGGCACTAAAGGATGTGGCCGAGCTTCAAGGCCAACTGCAAGAGGCCGTTCAACAAACCCAAACCTTGTTGAAGGAGCGCGAGGAGTTATATGCGCAATTGGCTAAGGCCCATGCCGTAACGAGCAAACTCGGGGATCAAGTAGTTCAGTTGACCCACTGCTTGGCCGCGACCGCCACCAAGTCAGGTGGCGCTGGCGCGACCTCCAAACGGAGACTCATCGCCGATTAGCGCAGGTCAATTGTGGCACGAAGCGTCATGATATCCGGCAAGGAAAGGGGCTTGGCGGGTTTCGATGATCGGTGTATGGGTCGTTAGCCCGTGCCGAAGCGGATGGCCGATGAGGTATGGGTGGACCCGAGTTGCGGGCGACAGCGCACGGACTCTCGAGCACGGCGTCGGCTGAGCGGACATCGCGGTCTGCGCGGTACCAGCCCTTGTGGGCTTTGCGCGGTGAATGCCCCACGATAGTGCGTTACCGCTATGGCGGCAAACAGTTCATAGTATTCGAATGGCGCGCCGCATCTTCGATTGGCCAATGACGTGGTTTTTAGTCGTTCGCATGTGCATCTGGCTCGGCGATATTGGCCGGGACTCGGCCAGGGCGAAGGACATCCGGGCAACCCGATTCTCATGGCGATGCGGATTGGCCGCTGGGCCCATCAGCCGCAACGGAGCCCCCTTCGAGGGGTCTGCCGCCGGTGCCGGAGCGGTTGCTATTCGGCTCCGGAAGCTCTAGTCTTTCGACGCTTTGCCCGAGTGGCGGAATAGGTAGACGCAAGGGACTTAAAATCCCTCGGTCGTAAGGCTGTGCCGGTTCGAGTCCGGCCTCGGGCACCAAGAAAATCAAGGGGTTAGCGCGGTTTCCCCTCTTCCCATAGATAAACACACCCCATATTTGGGACAATCGAGGGACACTCATCATAATAAAAAAAGGTGTCCCATGGCGACATTTGTGTTCCGTCCTGGCACTGGCGCCCGCCCTGTGTGGCAAATGAAAATCCGTCGCCGGCGGTGGCTGTCAAGCTTGTTGTCGGTGTGCCAAGAAGTTGCTCTCCTAAGGAAAATGAGGGGCGACATGCTGTATCCAAGATGAGGGTAGGCCCCTCGGCTTCGGCGATTAGGCGCTGATGCCAAACCACCCAGAGCTGCCGCTATTAAGAGTGTCGGTGGTAAGCGTCTAGGGAAAAGGCAGAGGTACCTCTGTCAGGTGAGGTAACGTGAGACGAACGCAAGTGAACCCTCGATGAAGTGCCGAGAATTGTACGCGATGTTAAAACCAGGGTCTCGACAACATCCTGGGATCAGTCCGCAGGCAACCTATTGTGGGGCGGACGGCATCCGGCATAGAGGGGGCTCGAAACCGGGCTTCAAAAGCTGGCCGAGGGACTACACACCCCCGGGGCGAGAAGCGCCTAGCGAAGCTTCAGGAGCGCATCGGGCGGCTCAAAGAAAAGAGTCGGGTAGGACAGCACTATGTGATCACCTTGACGGCAGATGAAAGCGGCGAGAAGGCGCTGTCGCTGACCTGGGTGAAAGAACCGATCGAGGGCACGCTCCTCACCCATCCCGGGGTCTATTGTCTGCGCACCAATGAAACCCAATGGGACGCAGAACGTCTATGGCGCACCTACATCACGCTAACCGACCTGGAGGCGGTGTTTCGCACCCTCAAATCGGAGCTCGGTCTGCGGCCCATCTATCACCACAAGGAATCACGCACCGACGGGCATCTGTTCATCAGCGTACTCGCCTATCAAGTGGCACAAACGCTTCGACGTCAACTGAAGGAAAAGGGCATCCCTGACAGCTGGTCTCGCCTGCGCGAGACCCTATCGGTTCAGCGTCGTGTCACAGCCAGCTTTCAAAGGCGCGATGGACGTGCGCTCCATGTGCGCAAGAGTAC
>DATKTV010000046.1:0-3397 GCA_035530915.1 Acidiferrobacter sp.
ATTATGCGGAGTCGTTGGGTAGGTGTTTCTCCTGCAACCCACTGAAAATAGACGGCTTACAGTGGTTTCCTAGCAGACTCTCCGCATTACAATAGACTCTGCATTACAGCTCTTATGCAGTGCACTGCATAAGAGCTGGCTCGTCACGATCGTCGAGCGGCGCTCGTAACGGTCTTCCAGGATCTCCAAGAGATCGCGGCGTTGCTCGTCACCCATAACCGCCAGACCGAAATCGTCTAACACCACAAAGTCAGTGCGCGCAAGCCCCGCAAGCACCTTACGATAACGCCCATCCCCGCGCGCCGTTGTCAGTTCGTTTAACAACCTCGGCAAACGCAGATAGCGCACCGACAGACCAGCGCGACAGGCCTGGTGGGCGAGCGCACAGGCGATGAAGCTCTTACCGACACCGGCGGGTCCTGTAATGAGACAGTTCAGGTGTTCCCGTAACCACTGTCCCCCTGAGATTTTGGCCATCATCGATTTATCAAGACCCCGCGGATGGCGATAATCGATGTCCTCAAGACAAGCATTTTGACGGAGGGTGGCCAAGCGCAAACGGGCCGTGAGCCGCTTGCTGTCGCGATAGGTGGATTCCTCATCGAGCAGCAATCCTAAGCGCTCCTCGAAGCTTAAGACGCCGATCTCAGGGGATTTGGATTGGGTCGCAAAGGCCTGGGCCATACCGCTCAAGCGCAGGGCGTGCAGTTTCTCAATTGTCGGATGAATCAACATAGGGGATGTCTCCGTTGGGTTGTGGGGGAAGTGTGTCTGGTTACTGGTAGTAGCCGCGGCCGCGCACGTTGGTGTGCGTGATCGGATCGCTCGGTTCGTTGCGGGCCGGCAGGGGTTCCCGCTCCAGCCCCTGACGCAGCATCGATTCGAGCGAACGGTAGCTGGAGGTATTCAGGGCCAAGGCCCGCGTGCACGCCACCTCCAGACGCTCCGTGCTGTAGATCTTAGCGAGGCGCATGATACCCAGACGCGAGCGAAAGCCCTGCTGGGGATGCGCCCGGCTTTCCATGACCTGCGCGATCAGCTGGGCGGTGGCAGGCCCCGTGTGCGTAGCCCACGCAATCAGGCGTTGGGGAGTCCATTCGGCATATTCGCGGTGGGCCTTGGGCATATGGGCGACGACGGTGGTGTGCCGCCCTTTCACGGGGGAGCGTGCGTGCGAGGCGACCCGTCCGCCCCCCTGGAGGGCTTCCACGGTGTGGGCGGTGAGACGCACTTCGAGCTGCTGTCCTACCAACTGATAGGGGACCGAGTAATAGTGACCGTCTATTTCGATATGATAATCGATATGGACCCGTGCGCGCCGCCATTCGGCAAACACATAGCGACTCTCGGGCAGGGCCTTCATGGCCGGCCGATCGAGGGTCGTGAAGAGCGCCTGCCTGGTGCCGGGGAGTTTCCGAAACGCGCGGGCATTCAAGCGCTCCCGGAGACCGTCGATCTCGCGATTCAGCTCCGCTAAGCTGAAGAACGTTTGGTGGCGCAGGCGTGCGAGTACCCAGCGCTCGACGACTTGCACCCCTACCTCGGCTTTGGCTTTATCCCGCGGGCGATAAACGCGCGCCGGCAGGACTGCCACGCCGTAATGAATCGCCATGTCAGCATAGGTGGCGTTGACAAGGGGTTCGTAACGATGGCTGCGGGTGACACCGCTGCGGAGATTATCCGGGACTAAGAGTTCCGGCACCGCTTGAAAGTGCTCCAGCATGCGCACGTGCGAGTCGATCCAGTCTGGCAAACGCTGGGTCCAGGTCGCCTCGCAGTAAGTATAGTTGCTGGCACCGAGCACGGCGACGAAGATTTGGGCCGTGCGGATCTCGCCGGTCCGCCGGTCGATGACCGCTATTGTGTGTCCGGCATAATCGACGAAACACTTCTCGCCCGCCCGATGCACCTGACGCATCGGGAGATCAAGACCGCGGGCATGCGCCCGGTAGCGCTTACAGAATTGGCTGTATTGGAGGCCCTCGGGGTGGGTCCCCTTGTGTTCTTCCCAGAGGAGCATGAGGGTGACGCCTTTACCGGCCAGTTCCCGATGGACCGTGGCCCAATCGGGCAACGGCCGTGTCAGGGGCGCTACCGGCACCGCGGGGAACAACCGCGCCTCCAGGGTCGATTCATCCAGATCGTCAGGCAGCGGCCAGGATAGGCCCGCAGCTTGCGCCCGGCACACATATTCGGCGACCGCGGGCCGTGAGAGACCGCAACTGCGCGCGACCTTCCGATCCGAGCATTGGCACTCCCATTTCAGACGAAGCACTTCACGTATCTTGCGCATGTTTAACCTCGTTGCCGCCATCGTCGCATCGCCTTTTTTGATGAGTCAGGGGATGCACGATACCGGAGAGTCAAAAGAAATCACCATGATTTTCGCGTATCAGAAGAGGACAATAGAGGCGCATAAGGCATCTCTAGAATCGGCCAAAGACAAATGCAGAACCGCGCTCGACGCGTTGGAGACAAAAACTAAAGGGGTATGCGGCGGAGGCCTCTAACCCTCAGTAAAGACTCGGAGAAGAAAAGTGTCCGGCTGCTTCCGCAAGGCCGAGTACGCCGAAGCTTATTGCCGCATATCGAGCACCCTGCAGACCATGGCCAACCAAGGTTACAACCCCATCGTCGCCATCCAGATGGCTCTTTCCGGGGAGCTGTACGCGGAACCGGGCGAGTAGTTACCCTGCCCGGCTACATGAGGGTTATGATATTATCAGTATCATGGAATCCACATCATGAGACGCCACTTTACCACCCCCTAAACCACTACGCGGTTATAGGCGGAGCACCGTGGCGTTTTCTGGTAGTAGGTAACCTTGATCGCGGCCGACAGCCACGTGATGTCCCAACACCACACTTGATTGGGGCCCGTAGCGCAGTAACTGGTGGGACGGTGACGACGCACGGGCGCCCGGGCCCGGCCGCGTGGGTGTTGTAGGTCGGCGCTCTTCAACACCCGGTAGAAGGTTGATTCCGAGGCCACGTAGCGCCCCTGATCGGCCAGTTTCAGCACGATCTGGGAGGGCGGGAGGCTCGCAAAGGCCGGCAGGTTCGCCACCCGTACGGCCTCGGCGCGTTCGGAGGTACTCAGTCGCCGCGCGGGCGAGGGACGCATGGCCGTGGGCCTCTGATCGGCCTGTACGGTCCCCGTACCCTCGTCGGAGCTCGGTCTGCGACCCATCTATCACCACAAGGAATCACGCACCGACGGGCATCTGTTCATCAGCGTACTCGCCTATCAAGTGGTACAAACGCTTCGACGTCAACTGAAGGAAAAGGGCATCCCTGACAGCTGGTCTCGCCTGCGCGAGACCCTATCGGTTCAGCGTCGTGTCACAGCCAGCTTTCAAAGGCGCGATGGACGTGCGCTCCATGTGCGCAAGAGTAC
>DATKTV010000047.1:0-76710 GCA_035530915.1 Acidiferrobacter sp.
GGTGAGTGTCAGAACTTCCCACTTTAACAGAGGAACATCGGCCTATCTTATGTCGGGCTTGTCACACGCTCTTTCCGGCTCTGTTTCTTGAAAGCCCCTAAAGGATATCGGGATATTGAGGGCGGAAGAGCCTTAAGCAGAGAAGGACGTAACAGGAGTTGCTGGATACCTTGCGCGAGGCCTTTACGGAAATACTGGAAGGATGGCGCTGCACCCTGTTGGAGTTCGGCGGCGAAGCCGATCACGTGCATCTATTGGCGGAGATCCACCCCGCCCTCAACATCTCCACGCTGATCAACAATCTGAAAACCGCCAGCTCCAGACGGGCAAGGAACCCTAGGCCTTTACTTGACGCGGCGCAATGTGGGCCCCTTGGGCGCAGGCGGCGGCTCAGGGGCTGTGGGCGATGGGCTTGTGGGCCCGTCATCTAGCTCGCCTTCAAACGAAAGCCCCTTACCATTCTCACGGGCATAGACTGCAAGGACCGCAAAAACAGGCACGGCGACCAAAAAGGGTTGGCCGCCAAAGCGCGCCTGGAAGGCCACCGTTTCATCCTGTAAGGAGAAGGCGCGCACCGCCCGTGGATCAACATTGAGCGTGATACGTCCCTCCTCGACACGCCCCGGAGGCACCTGGACCCCAGGCTTCGTGGCATCGACAAGGAGGAAAGGGCTGAAACCCGACTCGACAGCCCAATCGTACACCGCTTGGACGAGATGGGTACGAAGGGCCGCCATCAGCGCCGCATATCCCGCTCTGCCTCGGTTAAGCTGAGACGAAAGGCTTTGCGGGAAAAAAGACGCTCGGCGTAATCGAGAATCGGCTTCGCCTGACGAGGCAGCTCAATATCGTAGCGAGGCAAACGCCACAACAGCGGGGCCAGGGCACAGTCAGCGAGGGTAAACTCCTCGCCTAGCAGATGGGCCTGCTCCTTAAAAACCGGCGAGATCACCGTCAGGCCATCGCGAATGATGGTTCGCGCCCGTTGCGCGAGCTTCTTGTCCTCCCCCTCGATCTGGGGGAGCAGGTCATACCAGTCGCGATTGAAGCGCCACAACATCAGGCGCGCGCGACCACGGTTCACGGGATCGACCGGCATAAGCGGGGGATGTGGTAGCCTTTCATCGAGATATTCAATGATAATGTGCGACTCATACAAGACGAGATCCCGATCCACCATAGTGGGAACCTGGTTATAAGGATTCAATTCGGCCAGTTCCCGCGGCTTCTTTTTGGGATCGACGGGAATGATCTGGCACTCCACGTCCTTTTCCAGCAAAACTATGCGAGTCTTATGACTAAAGGGGCAAGTCGTCCCAGAATAGAGAGTCATTATCGGCTTTCGGACGGTGGGAATTGCCATGCTTCTCTCCATGCCCCAACACGTGATGGGGATAAACCTGCCAATATTGCCGGGGAAATGCCCCCAGCTCTTAGGAATCGCTTCCTACCCCACCTCAGTTTGAGGCAAGCACTTAACTTATGGGGTGCGTAAACTTTATAATTTTACTCCATAATACCAAGCCCGCCTAGGGCGAACCGGCCAGGAGCCACTATGCGCATCCAGCAACGTCTGATTGCTCTCGTAAGAATCTTCACTGGGGGCTTGGCGCTCGCCTTTATCGTCGTTCTCCTCTGGCCTCAACTGATCAATACCCGCCCCGCGGTCGTCATCCACGAGGCCCCACGCGGCACGACCAGCACGAAGGGCCCCGCCTCATACGCCTATGCCGTTCAACAGGCGGCCGGCTCGGTCGTGAACATTAACACGGCGAAGGTCGTTCTGCTGCGCCCCCAGCCCTTTCCGCACGAGCCATTTTTCGAGCACTTCTCCGGTCAGCAGCACGCGCCGGACAATAAGCGCCTTGAGACGAGCCTTGGCTCCGGTGTCATTATCAGCAAAAGTGGGTTCATTCTCACAAACTACCACGTCATAAAAGGGGCAGATGCCATCCGGGTCTTTCTGAAAGATGGGCGGAGCGCACCGGCGCGGGTCGTAGGAGTGGATGCATCCACCGACCTTGCCGTCCTAAAGATCAACCTCCCCGGACTCACCGCCATCACCTTGGGGCACGCCGCCGATATTCATGTCGGCGATGTCGTCCTGGCCATCGGCAACCCTTTTGGCATTGGTCAGACCGTCACAATGGGCATCGTAAGCGCAACGGGGCGCGATGAATTGGGCTTAAGCTCCATCGAGAATTTTATCCAAACCGATGCCGCCATCAATCCTGGCAACTCCGGCGGCGCACTCATCAACACGAATGGGGATCTCATCGGTATCGATACCGCAATCTATACGCACAGTGGTGGTTTTCAGGGAATCGGTTTTGCCATCCCCGTCAACCTAGCGCGCCACGTGTTCCGACAAATCGTGAAATATGGCCATGTGATCGAAGGCTGGATTGGTGTCGCCGGCCAGACACTGACACCGACCCTCGCCAAGGTCTTAAAGCTCCCGAAAGCGACTAACGGGGTTCTGATCGTCGGAATCTACGACAAGAGTCCCGCCGCCATAGCGCATCTCCGTCCCGGCGACATCATCTACGCCATCGACGGCCGGCCGCTCATCAATGCCAACAGCGCGCTGCTTACCATAACCGACACCAAGCCCGGCGTGAGCTTAGCGCTTGGCGTATTACGCGCGGGCCGACGCATCACGCTACCGGTCGTGGTTGCGGCCAGGCCACCTATGAAGGCGAAACTCGTCGCCCCCCGCACCTAAGCCCCTTCCCGCAAGCCCACCGGCGGCTAGGGCAACACCGCGGGGCGCGGGCGCGTCCGTCCGGCGCAGCTATGACCTACGACCCGAGCCGCCGACCGACCTCAAGACTCGGATGTCGGCGGGCGACGGCGAGGACGGCGCCGGCGCCGACGGCGGGCGGGTGTGGCGACGGCGATGGGCGTCTCCACGGGCTGCGGGTGAACGATGAGCGCAGTACCTGCCTCGTCATTTTCCGCCACTATCGGCCGCTTTCTCAGCCGATAGGCCACAAAAAGACCGGCCTCGAAAAGCAGCCACATGGCGGTCGCCAGTAGTGTTTGCGAAAAGGCGTCTGGAGGGGTGATGATCGCCGCCACCACGAACGCCCCGAGGATGACGTAACGGCGCTTGGCAGACAAAGTCTCCGGCTTCAAGACCCCGATCAATACCAACAAGACGATCGCGACCGGGACCTCGAATGCAAGCCCAAAAGCGAAGAAGAGGGTCAGCGCGAAACTCAGGTAGGAATTGATATCCGTCATGACCCGTACGCCGGCGGGGGCCGTATTGGCAAAAAAACCAAACGCTAACGGAAAGATAAAGAAGTAGGCGAAGGCCATGCCCAGATAAAAGAGCAAAGTGCTCGAGACCAACAAGGGGGTCACGAGACGGCGTTCTTTTTGGTAGAGCCCGGGGGCCACGAATGCCCATACCTGATACAAAACATAAGGGATAGAGATCGCCAGCGCCGTGGCAAATGTCAGCTTCATGGGCGCCACAAAAGTCGCGGGCAGGTTCGTGGCGATCATCGAGCCACTCTTCGGCAAAACCTCGGTCAAGGGTCGTGCTAGTAGGGTATAGAGCTTGTCGGAAAACGGAAACAGCGCCACAAAGAGGACGAATACCGCGAGCGCGGCCCGTATAAGACGGGTTCGCAATTCAAGCAGATGGTCAACAAAACTTGCTTCAGCAGTCTCAGACGTCTTCGCCGCCGCCATGAGGCTTCCTTACGTTAACAGCAGCGGTACCGCGTGCGGTGGAACGTCTGCGCCCACGACGTTTGCGACGCCGGGGCGGCCCATCAGGCGCCCCATCGAGGATCGCCTTGTTCGGGGGGCTCAGCTCGGGCGTGGCCTTATCTGGACTCTCATCCCCTAACGACTCCCCCCACTCCGGGGGGGTTACCGAATCTTCTAATAACGACTTCGTGCGGTGCCATTCCTGGCTCAGCTCGCGTAGCGGCGCAAGGTGCTCCGTACCGACTTGGCCATCGAGATCGTTTTTGACCTTATTCATGAACCGCCGCGCACGACCCATCCACCGGCCCGCCGACTTGGCGACCTCGGGAAGATGCCGGGGGTCGAGAACAATGACCGCCACTAGGCCAATGATCAGGATTTCTGAGAAGCTGAAATCAAACATCGGATGTGCTTTTAGCCCTTACGAGTCCGTGATGAGGCCTTGGCCTTGGGGGCATCTGTCTGCGTGGCTTTACCCTCAATCACGCGACTTTCTTTGGCGGCTACCGACTCTCCCGCCACGTCTGCGTCGTGGTCGTGCTTGTCCGCCTCGTCTTTCATGGCGCTGCGGAAACTCTTGATGGCGCCGCCCAGATCAGAGCCGATATTGCGCACCTTGCTAGTCCCAAACAGCACAACAACGATAAGCAGGATGATTAAAAGATGCGGGAAACTAAAGAGATCCATTGTCGCCTCCTAGAAACCGGGTAGCCCACCGCCACCCAGAACATGTATATGGAGATGGGGGATTTCTTGCCCCCCACCAGGGCCTGTATTGATGATCGTCCGGAAACCGTCCTTAAGCCCACTGCTGCGCGCAACCTCCGGCAAAACACCGATGGCATGGGCAATCAAGCCAGCATGTTGCGGTCCGATATCGTCAAGGCTCGCTATGTGTTCTCGTAAAATGACCAGCACATGCACGGGGGCCTTCGGATATTTGTCCGCAATCACGATCAATTGGTCGTCCTCGTACAGGCGCGGTGCGGGAATCTGACCGTCAATGATCTGACAAAAGATGCAATGGGACATAGGCTACCTCTCGTGTCGACCCGCCTTTTCTGCGATCCCCGACTGACCAAACCGCCGCTTCAACTCAGCTAGAACCTGTTCCGGGTCCAGGTCTAAAAACGTCAACATGACGAGGCTGTGGAACCAGAGATCCGCCGTCTCGTGGATAACTTGCCCCTTATCGCCACCCTTGGCGGCAATCAGCGTCTCCGCAGCCTCTTCGCCCACCTTCTTCAAGATGGTATCCAGGCCCTTCTGGTACAAAGAAGCCACATAGGACTCCTTCGGATCGGCGCCTTTGCGCGCCTTCAGGATCGCGTATAACTCAGCTAGCACCTCGTCGCTCATTTTACTCCCAAACTTGGCGTTTCGCTGCCCGGCTTTCCATAAATCTCCTGGGCGCTCTTGAGTACCGGGTCTACCGCAGTAAACTGGCCATCGATCAGGCGCGAGAAAAAACAGCTCTCGCGCCCAGTATGGCAGGCAATCCCGCCGATCTGCTGAACGAGCAGCAGCAGCGCATCCCCGTCGCAATCAAGCCGCACCTCAAGGAGGCGCTGTACATGTCCGGACTCCTCCCCTTTGCGCCATAATCGCTGCCGGGAACGTGACCAGTAGATCGCCCGGCCCTCCTCGATACTGAGGCGAAGCGACTCCTGGTTCATCCAGGCTAGCATCAGAACACGCCCCGTCTTCGCGTCCTGGGCAATGGCAGGAACCAAACCGTCAGAAGACCATTTGACCTGATCGACCCACGGAAGTTCGCTCACAAACGCACCTCGATGCCGGAAGCGGCCATATGCTGCTTGGCTTCGAGCACCGAAAACTCGCCAAAGTGAAAGATGCTGGCGGCTAAGACGGCATCCGCGTGGCCCTGCAGAATACCCGCCACCAAATGGTCGAGGGTACCCACGCCCCCAGAGGCAATCACCGGGATCGAGACCGCCGACGTCACCGCTTGGGTTAGGCGAAGGTCAAATCCGTCCCGCGTCCCGTCGCGATCCATGCTGGTCAGCAAAATCTCGCCGGCGCCAAAATCGGCCATCCGGGACGCCCACTCGACAGCATCGATCCCCGTGGCGCGCCGACCCCCATGGGTAAACACCTCCCAGTGGTCGCCAACCGCCTTGGCGTCGATCGCCACCACTAGGCACTGTGCCCCAAAATGGTCGGCGGCCTCTTTGATGAAATCCGGTCGCGCAACCGCCGCCGAATTGATGCCGACCTTGTCAGCACCGGCATTCAGGAGGCGCCGGACGTCTGCGACCTCGCGAACGCCGCCTCCTACGGTCAGGGGAATGAATACTTCGGCCGCGATCGCCTCGACAACGGACACGATCGTGTCACGGCCATCGTGGCTCGCACTGATATCCAGAAAAGTGAGTTCGTCTGCGCCACTCGCATCATAATGCCGCGCCGCCTCTACGGGGTCTCCGGCATCGCGTATCTCTTGGAAACGCACGCCTTTGACGACGCGTCCGCAATTGACGTCAAGACAGGGAATGACGCGCTTGGCGAGCATTAGGGGCGAGCGCCGTCGCCCGAACGGTCCAGTTTATCGGCCAAGCTCTGCGCCTCGCGCAGGATAATCTTGCCTTCATAGAGGGCCCGACCGACGATCGCCCCTTGGATGCCGGAATCCGCAACGGCACACAATTTGCGAACATCATCCAGGCTGGCAATGCCTCCTGAGGCAATCACCGGAATAGAGATCGCATTGGCAAGCCTGCGTGTATCCTCGATATTGACCCCGTGCATCATCCCATCGCGACCGATGTCGGTGTAGATGACCGCCTCGACACCGTCATCTTGATAGCGCTGCACGAGGTCTACCACATCGTGCCCGGAGAGCTTAGACCAGCCATCGGTGGCGACCTTGCCCTCCTTGGCATCAAGCCCGACCACGATATGGCCGGGGAATTCCGCGCACATATCCCCCACGAAATGGGGCATATTGACGGCCTTGGTCCCTAAAATCACGTAGCGCACGCCCACGTCGAGATAGGCCTGAATGGTTTCTTCGGTACGAATGCCACCACCGACCTGAATCACGATGTCCGGGTAGGTGCGCACGATTTCGTGGATGACGCTAGCATTAACAGGTTCGCCAGCAAAGGCCCCGTTCAAATCGACGATATGAAGCCGCTTCGCACCTTCCGCTATCCACCGGCCGGCAACCTCCACCGGGTCATCGGAGAATATGGTCTCGTCTTCCATTCGGCCTTGGCGCAGGCGCACACACTGGCCATCTTTGAGATCAATTGCTGGGATGATTAACATCAGTCGCTCCGCCCGTCCCAAACTGTGAAATTCTCGAGTAATTGCAGTCCGGCACGCTGGCTCTTCTCCGGGTGAAACTGGACGGCAAAGATGTTTTCATAGGCCGCAGCCGAAGTAAAGGAAAGCCCGTATTCGGTCATGCCGACGGTCTCCGGTTGCGCTACTGCATCCGCATAATAGCTATGCACGAAGTAAAAACGGGCACCATCATCAATGCCGGCCCAGAGCGGATGGGGGCGCGCTTGTTGGACGCGATTCCAACCCATATGCGGCACCTTGAGCTTCGCGCCCAGCGCATCGGTTATCCCTTTAAACAAGCGAACACGGCCTGACAAAATGCCCAACCCCGCCACACCGCCGCCCTCCTCGCTCTGCTCGTAGAGGGCCTGCAGGCCGAGACAAATACCAAGAAACGGCCGCTCGCGCGCCGCCTGCAACACGGCGTCGCGCAAATCATCACGGTCAAGCGCCTGCATGCAACCTTTAATGGCCCCCTGGCCCGGGAACACAACACGATCCGCCGCAGCCACATCTCGCGCACTGGAGGTCAGCACAACGCGCGCCTTGGGCGCAACGTGTTCCACCGCCTTGGCCACCGACCGCAGATTGCCCATGCCATAATCTAAAACCGCGATGGTGGCCATATACGGCTACAAGCTACCCTTTGTTGAGGGAATTTGCGTCAAAGCGCGGTCATCTCGCTCAAGGGCCATGCGCAATGCGCGCCCGAGGGCCTTGAATATCGTCTCCGCGACGTGATGCGCATTGTGGCCGGTAATCACATCGACGTGAATGGTGACCAGCGCATGGTTTACAAAGCCACGCAAGAACTCCTCTATGAGGTCGACATCAAAATCATTGATCCGAGCGCGCGCGAAAGTTGCGCGATAAAAGAGACCCGGTCGCCCGGATAGGTCCACTACAACCCGACTCATAGCCTCGTCTAGCGGCACATAGGCGTGGCCATAGCGTCGCAAGCCCGCCTTGTCCCCCATTGCCTTGTAGAGTGCCTGGCCCAAGGTAATACCGACGTCTTCCACGGTGTGGTGCGCATCTACGGCCAAGTCGCCCGTGGCCTCGACATCTAAATCAAACAGACCATGGCGCGCAATCTGATCGAGCATGTGCTCAAAAAACGGCAGGCCGACCTGAAGACGCGACGTTCCGCTCCCTTCTATGGTCAGCCCGACACTCACCTGGGTTTCCAGTGTATTCCTAACAACGCTCGCCTTGCGCACAAAAACTCCTAAAATCCGTGACCCTGGTAGAGCTTATAAGGCTTCGGACAAAGCCGCAAGAAATGCCTGATTTTCCTCCGGCGTCCCAACCGTGACGCGCAGACAACCCGCGAGCGGGCCTGAGTGATGACTCAGATTCTTGATCAGGATGCCGCGCGTGTTCAATTCCTTGTGAATACGTCCGGCCTCCTGGCGAACGGGCGGCCGAAATAAGAGGAAATTGGCCTCGCTTGGCCACACCGTAACGATGTCCTTTAGGCTATCGTAAAGGCGGGTGCGGTCCGCTCTGATCCGTTTTGCCTGATCCTCGAACACGTCTGCGTAATCGAGGGCAAACTCAATGGTCGCCACCGTCACACTACTCACGTTATAGGGGAGTCGTACCTTTTCTAGCTCGTTGGTCCAGATCGCATCGGCCGCCAGCCAACCAAATCGCATCCCCGCAAGCCCCTGCTTCGATAATGTCCGAAGAACCAATAGTTGCGACGTAGTCGCAAGCTTGTCCATAACGGTACTCTGGGCAAACGGGTGGTAGGCCTCATCGATGATGATCAGGGCATCCTCGATCGCCAGCAACTCTTCGATCTCCGCGCGCGGGTACAAAGTCCCGGTGGGATTGTTCGGGTAAGCCAAAAACAGCATCGCGGGCGCATGCTTCGCGAGCGCTTCCTTCAGTGCTGCCACATCGAGCCCAAAATCCGCCTTAAGGGGCACGCCTACGAACGGGCGACCAAGCACCGTCGCGAGCTGTTCGTACATAACGAACGTGGGCACCGGCACGACTACCGTGACGTTCTCCGGGGTCGCCAAAAATAGGTTTTGCAGGATCTCATCGGACCCGTTCCCCAGCACCACATCGCAGCCTGGTGCGAGCCCCGCATCGATCGCAAGCCGAGTTTTTATGTGGGCGTAGCGGTCGACCGAAGGGTAGCGATTGATGGCCACGTCGCGTAGCGCGTACAGCCAGCGGTCGCGCAACTCAATCGGCAGGCGATAGGGGCTCTCCATGGCGTCGAGCTTTATGACCGGCTCACCGGGCGGCACATGGTAGGCGGTGCGGGTGCGTACACGCTCCGTTATATAGCGTTCGAGCTTAGCCATCCATGCGGCACTCTGCGGACCGCGCGTGCGCGGTGAGGCCTTCGCCACGCGCAAGGATCGAGGCTGTTTTTCCTAAAACGGAAGCCCCGCGAGGCGTACAGTAGACAAGACTCGTCCGCTTTTGGAAATCGTACACGCCAAGCGGCGAACTAAACCGAGCGGTGCCGGAGGTTGGCAAGACGTGGTTCGGCCCCGCGCAGTAATCGCCGAGGGATTCCGCGGTATACCGCCCCATGAAGATCGCCCCGGCGTGCCGTACGCGGTCTACCCAGGCGTCCGCGTCGTCCAGCGACAATTCAAGATGCTCGGGCGCTACCTCGTTTACGAGATCAACGGCCTCGTCGATTGAACGAACCTCAATCAGTGCGCCGTGCGCCGCTAATGAGGCCGTTATGATGTCGCGCCGCTCCATCTCCGGCAGGAGCCTGTCGATCTCATTATGCACGGCCTGAATAAAGGCGCGATCGGGCGTAAACAGCAGCGATTGGGCACCTTCATCATGCTCGGCCTGCGCAAAAAGATCGTAGACGATCCATGTGGGATCGGTACCGCCATCGCAAATAATGGCTACTTCCGAGGGGCCAGCGATCATGTCGATCGCAACCCGTCCAAAAACGAGCCGCTTGGCGGCCGCCACATACGCGTTGCCGGGTCCGACGATCTTATCGACCCTGGGAACGGTAGCGGTGCCGTAAGCGAGTGCGGCGATAGCTTGCGCGCCGCCGGCGAGAAAGACACGATCGACTTGCGCGATGAAGGCGGCCGCCAATACCAACGGTGCGGGCTCGCCTGCGGACGGCGCCATCATGATGAGCTCCCCGACCCCCGCCAAACGCGCCGGGATGGCATTCATAAGGACCGAGGAGGGATAGGCGGCCTTGCCGCCTGGGACATAGAGGCCGACGCGGTCTAACGCCGTGACCTGCTGGCCAAGACGGGTCCCGAGCGCGTCCTCGTCTAGGTAGGATGTGAGAATTTGGCGCTCATGAAAGGCACGGATACGGGCCGCCGCGTCCTCTAACGCCTGTTGCTGGTCGGGCGGCAGACCATCAAACGCGGCCCTGAGGCGCGCTGCCGGGACTTCAAGATCGGCCGCCTGGGACGCATGCCGTTTATCGAGGCGCTCCGTCCACATCAACAATGCGCTATCGCCACGCAACCGGACATCATCGACGATGCCGCGCGCAATCTCTTCGGCCTTTTGGGAATCCGACTCCGAGCGATCCAGGAGGGCACGAAACTCACCACGAAAATGGGTATCCGTGGTCCGCAACATCGCGATACCGCTCATTTTTAGCGCTCCCCTGCCAATTTGGCAATCACTGGTCTTAAAGCTGGATATTTCATCTTCATGGCCGCTCTGTTGCCGACCAGCCAAGCGCTGACATCGAGCACGTGCTCGACTGCGACCAGCCCATTGGCCGCAAGCGTCTTGCCGCTACTCACGAGATCGACAATCCGGTCAGCGAGTCCTACCAACGGGGCTAGCTCCATCGACCCATAGAGATGGATAATATCCGTCTGGATACCTTTGGCCGCGAAATGCCGCTGGGTGGTGCGAACATACTTGGTGGCAATACGAAGTCGCGTCCAGTCGCGGGGCGTGTCGGTCTGCGCCATCCCCGCAGGTTCCGCTACCATGAGCCGACAGCGCGCGATACCGAGATCGGCAAGCTCATACAGGCCCGCGCAGCCATCTTCCAAAAGAACGTCCTTACCGGCGATGCCGAGATCGGCCGCTCCGTAACGGACGTAAGTGGGAACATCGGCCGCGCGAATCACAATAAGCTGGATATCGGGGACATTGGTGGCGATGATCAACCGACGGGTCTTGGTCAGATCCTCGTTGGGCACAATCCCGGCACGTTCCAGAAGGGGAAGGCTCTCCTCTAGGATGCGCCCCTTCGACAAAGCAATCGTCACCATCTCAAGCAGTCTGCCGTTTGGTCCAGTCACCCATCTGTGAGCTCGGAATGCGACGGATGTGAGCACCCAGCTGCGCCAGCTTTTCTTCGATGCACTCGTAGCCACGATCAATATGATAAATACGGTCAATCACAGTCTCGGAGGATGCGACAAGGCCAGCGAGAACGAGGCTTGCCGAGGCCCGTAAATCCGTGGCCATGACGGGCGCCCCGTGTAGGGCCTTCACGCCGCGAACGACCGCCATATTCCCCTCCATATCGATGTCCGCACCCATTCTCTGGAGCTCGTGAACATGCATGAATCGGTTCTCGAAAACCGTCTCGACCACGGTGCCCGTGCCCGATGCCACGCAGTTCAGAACGACGAACTGGGCCTGCATATCGGTCGGAAACGCCGGGTACGGCGCGGTCCGAATATTCACCGACCGCAATTCCCGTCCCTCCATGGATAGGCGGATCCAATCGTCGCCTATTTCCAGCCCGGCGCCCGCTTCACGCAACTTGTCGAGCACCGACTCAAGTAAGGGTGGCTGTACGCAACGCACCTTGATCGAGCCGCCGGTCATGGCGGCCGCCACCAGGTAGGTCCCCGTCTCGATGCGATCAGGGATGATGTTGTGCCGGGCCCCGTGCAGGCGCTCGACGCCCTCAATGGTAATCTCGGCACTCCCAGCCCCCTGAATACGGGCACCCATCCGGGTCAGACAATCGGCAAGATCGATCACCTCAGGTTCGCGGGCGGCGTTCTCAATGACGGTAACGCCGTCGGCCAGGGTCGCCGCCATCAAGAGATTCTCAGTGCCGGTCACCGACACGGTATCCATGAAAATCCGGGCGCCTTTCAGGCGTTTCGTGCGCGCCTTGATATAGCCGTCTTCAATCGTAATCTCCGCGCCCATGGCCTGCAGACCCTTGATATGCAGGTTGACGGGGCGCGACCCGATGGCGCAGCCCCCAGGCATCGACACCTCGGCCTCCCCGAAGCGCGCCAACAACGGCCCCAGGACCAGGATCGAGGCCCGCATAGTACGCACAAGGTCGTAGGGGGCACGTAGGGTGTGAATACCCGATGCATCGGCCTCTATGGTCATACGCTCGTCGACGACCAGACGCACCCCCATGCGACCCAGAAGCTCCATGGTCGTCGTAATATCCTGGAGATGCGGGACGTTGCCGATATACATGGGATCGCTTGTCAATAACGATGCGACCAGCACCGGGAGCGCTGCATTCTTCGCCCCAGAAATGCGGATCTCGCCATGCAGGGGGGTCCCGCCATTTACAATAAGCTTATCCATGGTCGAGCCGTCCCTTAGATGAAATCGACAAAACATAAGGCCGCCCGTCCGGCGACCTTATGTCGACCTTGCGCCGATCGCCTCAAACCTTTGCGCCGGCCACAAGCTTCTGTAACTCGCCCTTCTCATAGAGCTCGACGATAATGTCGCAGCCACCGATAAACTCCCCGCGAATGTAGAGCTGCGGGATCGTGGGCCAATTGGAGAACCGCTTGATGCCATCGCGAATCTCTTGATCGGCCAACACATCGACGCTCTTAAACTCCACCCCGCAAGCCTTTAACAATTGCACGGACTTGCCAGAAAAGCCGCATTGCGGAAACTGCGGCGTCCCTTTCATATAGAGAACGACTTCATTCTCGGCCACTTGCTGGCGAATACGGTCTTCAATGCTCATAATGGATTCTCCGACACAACAGACTCCCCGATTATTCGGGCAGTACCGTCTTCAGTGATAAGGCGTGAATCTCTTCGCGCATTCGGTCGCCAAGGGTCGCATAGACGAGTTGATGTTGCTGAATGCGGTTTTTGCCAACAAAGGCCTCTGAGTGCACGACGGCCTCAAAATGATGACCGTCCCCACTCACCTCGACGCGCGCGCCCGGTAAACCTGCCTCGATGAGGCCCTTAATGTCCTGCGGTGTGATCATAGCACCAGTCTCGTTTAACCCTTAAGGATACCCGCCTTGCCGCCGGGATGAAAGGGTCAGTTCCTGAGCCGGTAGCCGCGGGCGAGCAAAATCAACGCCAGCGCCGAAACGCCCACAAAAAACCCGAAGACGATCCCGAGGCTCACGAGCGGCGATACGTCCGAAACGCCAAAAAAGCCATAACGGAACCCGTCGATCATATAAAGCAGGGGATTGGCCCGCGAAACGGTCCGCCAGAACGGCGGCAAGGCCCGCAGCGAGTAGAACACCCCGCTCAAAAACGACAGAGGCATCACCACAAAGTTTTGGAACCCCGCCAGTTGGTCGAATCGCTCCGCCCAAATCCCGGCAATCACGCCGAGGGCGCCCAAGGTAGCGCTCCCCAGGAAAGCGAACGCCAGGAGGTAAAACGGATGGCTTACGGGGACCGCAATAAAAAACATCGCGGCCAGGTAGATGCCCGCTGCCACGATCATCGCCCTGGCCACCGACGCCCCGACAAAGGCAAGAAAGAATTCGAGGGTCGACAACGGTGACAGGAGAATAAATATCAGATTGCCGGCAATTTTAGACTGAATGAGACTCGACGAACTGTTCGCAAAGGCGTTTTGAATCATGGACATCATCATGAGGCCCGGCACCAAGAAGGCGACGTAGGCGACCCCCGGCAACACATCCGCGCGCGTCTTGAAGGCGCTCGCAAAGACGACAAGATACAGCAGGGCCATCACAACGGGGGCTAAAACGGTCTGAAAAGCGACCTTGTAGAACCGCAGCATCTCTTTATAGAACAGCGTGGAGAAACCCGTCATTTCGCCTTCTTGGTCAACGCGAGAAAGACCTCCTCCAGATCGGCCTGCTCAGTGGCCAGATCGATAATGACATGGCCCGACACCCGCAGGGCCTCGAGCACCTCAGAAATCGAGTCGGCGCCCTTCTGGAGCGACAACTCAAGGTAATTTTCGGTCTGTTTGCGCACCTTCGACAACAACACCGGGGGTAGCACGCCAATCGGGTCGCGCGTGGTTATACATAGGGTCTTGTGGACGGCCCGTCGCAACAGGGCGTCTTTGGTGTCGAGCGCGGCAATCTGGCCATCCTGCATGATCGCGATGCGGCCACACAAGGATTCGGCCTCCTCGAGATAGTGGGTCGTCAAAACGATCGTGCGGCCTTCGGCGTGGAGGCGGCGGACGAAGGCCCACAAAGAGGTGCGCAACTCCACGTCCACGCCCGCCGTTGGTTCATCGAGAATAACAACCTCGGGTTTATGCACCAATGCCTGGGCAATCAAGACCCGTCGCTTCATGCCCCCCGAAAGCGTGCGCATATTCGCATCGGCCTTGTCCGCCAACATGAGCGTCGCCAACAATTCCTCACGCCAGCGCTCGTTATCGGCACCCTTCAGCCCAAAATAACCCGCCTGGATCGCCAAAACCTCACGCACGGTAAAAAACGGGTCAAACACGACCTCCTGGGGCACAACCCCCAGTGCTCGGCGCGCTTGCCGATAGTCGCCTACGACATCGTAGCCGCAAATGGAGGCATGGCCGACATTTGCGTGCGTGAGCCCCGCGAGAATATTGATCAAGGTGGATTTACCGGCCCCATTCGGTCCGAGTAGACCGAAAAACTCGCCCTTTTGAATCTGGAGATCGATGCCACGGAGCGCATGCACTGGACCGAAGTGCTTATGCACGCCGTCAATGACGATCGCCTGCCCATCATCCCCGGCCGTCATGCCGGACCAAAAAGCTTGGTAAGCCCATATACGCGGATCAGGTCCTGGAGGCGCTCGGGAACGTGAACGACGCGAAGCTGGTAGCCGCCCAGACTCGCCAGCCGGTCCCACTCGACTAAGAGCGCAAGGGCAACGGAATCACTGTGATCGAGACCACTCAGGTCGACCACGGCCCGCCCTTCAGCAGGCGCTAACGGGGCACGCCACAACGCCTCCGGCGGCTGATCCCTAAAGGTGATGGTTCCCTGGAGGCGATACTGCCCAGGCCCGCTTGTAACAAGCGTCGCCAATTTAAGGGCTTGCGCCATTCACGCGCTTCATGCTCACGATAAGCCCGTCTAGCCCATCCCGGCGAATCTTGCTCTCGTATACAGACCGATAATTGGTGATCAGGCTTACCCCGTCTATGGAAACGTCGTAGACCTTCCAGCCGGTTGGGTCATGGACGAACGAATAGTCGATCGGAATATTCGGGCCACCGTTGTTTTCGATAACGAGCGTCCTGATCAGCGCATGATCACTACCGGCCTGTTCACGATAGGGCAGATAGCTAATGCGCTGGCCGGAGTAACTTAAGAGCGCAGTCGCATAGGTGCGCACTAGCAGATCGGTGAATTGGGCCTTGAACGCCGTGCGCTGGGCCGGGCTTGCCGTACGCCAGTACCGCGCAAGTACCCACTGAGACATGCGATCGAAATCGAAATAGGGAACGATACGACGGTCCACCATCTGATACAGCGCGTTCTTGTCTTGCTGATACACGCTGCGGTTCTGTTCGATAAGCTTCAGGATCTCATCGGTCTTCTGCTGCACGATGACATTCGGCGGCGTCGAGGGCGCAATCTCTGCCCGCGCCCATACCGGAACCAACAACGCCAAAAGCGCGACCAATGCGACACTTTGCTTTATGAATCTCATTCGGTCCCTCTCCTTATCCGAACTCAACTGTGGCCCGCCTTACTATAAAGCAATTGGCTGATAATCTGTTCGAGGATAATGGCTGACTGCGTAACCTGGATTTTATCACCGTTCTTCAGATTTCGTTGACTACCACCCGGATCCAGACTGATATATTGTTCGCCCAGCAGGCCTGCCGTAACGATCGATGCGCTAGAATCGATCGGGAAACGATACTTGTCTAGGATATTTAGGGTGACAACGGCGCGATAACTGACTGGGTCTACGGCAATATGCGCGACTTGCCCCACACGAACCCCGGCAACCGTAACTGGCGCCTCAGGCTTCAAGCTGCCAATGTTGGTGAAATCGGCGGTCACCGAATAGCTGGCGCCGTTGCCCAAAACGTGCACGTTTCCCACCTTAAGGGCCAACATCGCCAAGGCGAGCAGACCGGCCACCACAAATAATCCCACGGCAAACTCTACGTTCTTCATTTGCACGCTCAAAGCCCTCGCAGCATGAATGCTGTCATAATGAAGTCCAAACCAAGAATCGCGAGCGATGAACTGACCACCGTCCGCGTCGTCGCGCGACTTACCCCCTCGGACGTAGGTTTGGCGTCGTACCCCTCGAATACGGCGATCCAGCTGATGACAAACCCAAACACGATGCTCTTGATCAGCCCGCCCAAGACGTCGTTAGTCACGCTCACCCCGCTTTGCATCTGCGACCAGAAAACGCCGCCATCAAGCCCCAGATCCCCAACCGCCACGACATAGGCCCCGATAATTCCGACTGCCGTGAAAATCATGGCCAGCAATGGAACCGCGATCCAGCCTGCCCAGAATCGCGGAGCGACCACCCGAAAAAGGGGGTCCACCGCCATCATCTCCATACCTGCGAGCTGCTCGGTGGTCTTCATAAGCCCGATCTCGGCGGTCAACGCCGACCCAGCCCGGCCCGCGAAGAGCAAGGCCGCCAACACCGGGCCTAGCTCGCGCGTCAACGACAAGGCAACCAAAAGCCCCAGCGACGACTGGGCATCGTACCTCACTAAGGTGTTGTACCCCTGCAAGGCCAAGATCATGCCCACAAAGGCCCCCGATACGAGGATGATGATCAGCGTGAGCACGCCGGTCATATAAAGCTGCTGCACGATCAGCCGAAAACGTCCCAAAATGAGCCCGAGACTCGGCGCGACCCGACCCAGAAAAAAGGTCGCACGCCCCAGTCGGCCAACCCCATCGATCGCCCGCTGCCCGAGCCGGCGTATAACATCAATGCCCCAGCCGATCACGCTCATAAGCCGCCCACCGCTTTGAGATCAGTTAGATACTCGGCAGCCGGGTAATGAAAGGCCACCGGTCCGTCAGGGAGGCCGGCCATGAACTGGCGTACGTCAGGAGCGCTGGTTTTTTGCATTTCGGCTGGGGTTCCTTCGGCAATCACGTGTCCATCCCCCAAAAGATACATGTAGTCCGCAATAGTACAAGCCTCGGCGACATCATGGGTCACGATAATCGACGTCATGCCCAAGGCATCATTTAAGTCCCGTATCAGCTTGACGATGACGCCCATGGAGATCGGGTCCAGGCCGGCAAACGGTTCATCATACATGACCATCATGGGATCGAGCGCAATGGCGCGCGCGAGCGCGACGCGTCTTGCCATCCCGCCGGACAATTCCCCGGGATACGACCGGCGCGCGCCGCGTAGGCCCACCAGCTCGAGCTTCATCAAGACTAGGTGATGGATCAAGGCCTCCGGTAGCTGCGTGTGCTCGCGCATGGGAAACGCCACGTTCTCGTAGGCATCCAGATCCGTCAAAAGGGCGTTCGATTGAAACAGCATGCCCATGCGCTTGCGGAGCGCAAAAAGGCCTTTGCGCGACAACGATGAAACGGTCTCGCCGGCGACCCGAACCTCGCCCGCGTCTGGATGGAGGCGCCCCCCGATCAGGTTCAAAAGCGTCGTCTTGCCGGTGCCACTACCGCCGATAATGGCCGTCACGCTACCGGGCGCAACGTTCAGATGAAGGCCCTGAAAGATCGGGCGGCCCTCCCGCGAGAAAGAGACCTGATGTACGGCGACGAGCGGATCGGTATCCATTTTTGTATCCACGACCCCTACCTTATCCCTTGTTGCGGTTATTCTTAAACACCCGATTGCCCATACATTAAGCGAACCACCGCCAGTAGTCCATGTGCAAAGAGTTCGCGGTCACCTATAATGGGCCGCTCAGTCATTGGCAATGGGCAGCTCTATTTTGGAGGCGACATAGTGGCAACGCGTAAACTCATCATCGCGGCTTGGATCGGTCTACTCTTGGGCGCACCATGCGCGTTTGCGCAAGACGCCCTCATCCTCTCCGTTGGGGCCATGCACTTGGCCCACGACCACCAAACCGTCGCCGGCGCCGGTAGCGCACTGCAAGCCGGGGCCAGCGGGGCGTATAGCATCGCGTGGGAGCAGCGCCACTACAACGGGATTGCCTACGGAGCCGAGTACCTAATTTACAACAACACCATTCAATCGGCCAACGCCAACGGCAGCCTCACCTCGCGACTGCTCATGTTCACACTCAAAAAGTACCATCGCCCCTGGGCCCACACCTACCCCTTCGTTGGCGTGAGTGCGGGCCTTGTCGACACATCCGTGCCGGGGGCAAGCGGTGGCACTGGGCTAGGTCCTGCGCTAGGCATCAACGGCGGTGTCGAATTCGAATGGGCGCACAGCATCGGTTTTTATACTGAGCTCCGCGGCCTCTACGCCCCTGGTGGCGATATCCACGGCACCCGGGTCAACGTATCGGGGATCGGTCTTTATGCAGGCTTGAGCCTCCTTTTCTAGGGTCACGCCAGCATACCGGCCAGCAGTTGCGCCTCTTCCACCCATTTCATCGCGGTCCGGGGTTCGTGGAAGAACAGGGCGCTGCCGCGCGGGGCTGGGACCCGCAACAGCTCCTGCACGGCGCGCCCCAATAACCGGCGGTCCGCCGCGCCCATAAGGCTCACCACAAAGGGCCCGATGGGCACCAGGCCCTCGGCGGGCCGCCCGCACACCCCGATGCCGAGGGCCGACAGCTCCCCGATGCTCGCCGGCGTGTGGACCCGAAGGTCGACTGCGACCGGGAGCGTCTGGGTGAGCGCCGCGAGTGACCCGATATGGGCCCTGGTAAGCCGCGGGGCACGCACTACGCAACCGGCAATGAGCGGTTGCGGCACGGGCCCCACGGACAAAACTCGGTCCAAGTTCGCTCCGGAAACCTCCAAAACGATGCGGAATTCAGGGGGCGCCTCCTGCTCCCAGAGCACGAGATCCTCGCCCCCGAAGGCCGGCGCGCGCATCGGCATCAAGATCGCCGGAGCGCGATGGCTGTAAAAAACGAAGCGCCATTCGGGCGGCAGGTCGCGCGGGTAAAATCCCGGCCGCCAACTCGCATGCCGATAGTCGCGCGCGCCGACAAGGAGCCGGGGGGATTCATGAGGTGCCATCTCGACATGGTAACCGCGCCGATCCCGGTGCGCCATCATGCCAACGGGCGCTGGCTTAAGGCTGCGGCCACCCTCGGGCGGTCAGGCCGGGGTCGCCGTCGACCCCCCGCCGCGAACCCATTACAATGCGGACCGCAAGGCTACGCGCACTTTGCGCAGGAATATTCGCCATGGAGTTTGATCTCTTTTACGAACTGGCCGTGCCCGGTTTTGCGGGCCGTAGTGAGCGGCAGGTCTTCACCGAGACCTTGGCGGAGATTGCGCTCGCCGATCGCCTGAATTTTCACACCGTGTGGCTCACCGAACACCATTTCATGCCCGAATACGGCCACAGTTCCGCGCCCGACCTCTTTTTGGCCGCAGCGGCCCAAAGAACACGACGCATCCGCTTAGGACAAGCGATTGTGCCGCTCCCCTACCATCACCCGCTCCAGGTCGCGGAGCGTGCCGCCACCTTGGATATCCTCTCGGACGGGCGGCTAGAGCTGGGATTTGGGCGTGGGTTTTCGCCGCGCGAGTACGCCGCCTTCGGCATCCGCACTGAGCACAGCCGCACGCTCGTCGATGAGTCCCTACAAGTGTTGCTTTTGGCCTTTGGCGATGCGGAACCGATCAGTTTTCATGGTCAACACTTCGCCTTTGATGATATCTCCGTGCGCCCGCGCGTGCTCCAAAGACCGCACCCGCCGCTCTGGATGGCGGCGGTCAGCCCAGCGAGCTTCGATCTGGCCGCAAAGCGCGGGCTCGGAGTGCTGGCCGGGCCATTCAAACCCTGGTTTATGGTCAAAGAGGACATCCGCCGATACCGGGAAGCGTTCGCCCGTTATCACGGCGACGATCCCGGCAAAAGCCCCCGGGTCGGCATGACGCTCGGCATATTTTGTCTCGACGACCACGCCGAGGCGCGGGCGGCCGCGCGCACCAACATCGTCTGGTTCTACCGCGAGCTCTTGCGTCTAACGACACCGCTGCTGACCGAACTCCAGAGCGGCTACGAGTATTACCGCAAATATGGGAGTCTCGCGCGGATCCTGAAAGGGGCCATCAATCTGCCGATTCTCGAACGCCTCGGCATGGTCGTGGCGGGCGATGCCCGTCATTGCCGCGACCGAATCGCCGCCTACCAGGATGCGGGGGTCGATCATCTGCTGTGTGCGATTGGGGCCGGTGCCAGCTCGACAGAACTCACCCAGCGCTCCCTCAAAGTGTTGAGCGAACAGGTACTACCGACATTCCGCCCATGCGCGTCCTGATCACCGGCGCTGCCGGGTGCCTGGGCCGCGCTTTGCTGCCAGCCCTCTTGGCGGACCGCCGGATCAGCGTGGTAATCGGCCATGATATCCGCCCATTATCGTTAAAACATCACCGCCTCATGTTCCTACAGGGCGATATCCGCGATCCTGCCTTAAGGGAGACCGTCAAGGGTGTGGACGCCGTAATCCACATGGCCTTTGTTGTTATTGAAAGCCAACTGGGGCGGGAACGCGCCAACCGTGCCCGCGCCCAAGCCATTAACCTTGGGGGGATCGACGCGATTCTAGCAACCCTCCCGGCCACCGCCAGACTGATCCACCTCTCAAGCGCCTCCGTCTACGGCACCAACCCATACCCGCTCACGGAATCCGCGCCGTTAAGGCCGCTGCCCGGCTTTGGCTATGCGCACGACAAGGCGCTCGTAGAAGAACGACTGATCGAGGCCGAGGCAGGTGGCCTGCGCTGCCTGCGCCTGCGCCCCCATGTTATTTTAGGCCCCAACGCCCAACCCTTTCTGCGCGGTGTGCTGCGCTGGCCATTTTATCCGCGCCTCGCAGACCCCGCGCCCCAGCTCCAGGTCGTCCATGAACACGATGTCGTCGCGGCAATCCAAGCGGGGCTTTTCGCTGATGCGACGGGTGCTGTCAATCTCGCCTGCGAAGACTCTCTCTCTTTCCAGGAGATGCAAAAGGCGTGTCACCGGATCACCATCGGGGTACGCCCGGCGATTGCGCGGGCCGCTGTCGCATGGGCCTTTCGGTACCTCGGAATCGGACCGGACCCCGCCTGGGGTGCGGGACTGGAGCTGCCGCTCGTCCTCGACTGCGCACGGGCGCGGGACGTGCTCGGGTGGCAACCCCGCTTTCCGCAGGTGGTCGATGTGCTTGCGCATCGTTAGGGACTAATGATACCCATGGTCCCAATTTGGGGCGGCACCGCTACTCGCCCAGATTCAGCAAGCGGCCGTGCATACGAGCGTTGCGAAAGGTCCAGAGGAACAGACCTACGCTCAACGCCAGATAAACGGCATTGAGCATCGCGGCATCCAGAAGCGGCCGAAATTCGATGATATGGTGAAAAAAGAGCGCACGCATGGCACTAAAGACGTAAGCGGCCGGCAAGGCATGAGCGACCACCTGTAACCACTGGGGCAAAATCGAGATTGGGTAATAAATGCCACTCACGGGCGCAATCGCGAACACCGCCGCCCAGGCCAGATTCTCTGCGCCTAGACCATAGCGCAAAACGAGGCCGGCGACGACCAGGCCAATGGCCCAACCCATCACCAGGAGATTCATAAAAAATGCCACGAGCACGAAACCCAGACTCCAAATGGGAAAGTGGTAAAACCAAAACGCAAACAGCGCGGCCATGCCGCTACCGATCAACGTGCGCAGCAGGCTGATGGTAAAAAGGGCGCCAGCAAGCTCATAGGCCCGCAAGGGGCTGGCGAAGAGATGGCCCAGGTTGCGCGAGTAGAGCTCCTCGAAGAACACCACGGACACGCCCAACTGGCCGCGGAACATGACGTCCCACAACAAAACGGCGGTGAGCAACAGGCCTGACGCCTGCGCCAAATAGCTACTGTGATCGACGAGATATTCGCTCAGGAACCCCCAGAGAATGATTTGCATCGTCGGCCAATAGGCCAGTTCCACGATGCGCGGCCAGGAGCCCTTCAAGAGATAAACGTAGCGCTCAATCATGGCGCCCATGCGCCTTGCGCTCGCCAATAGATGCAAACTCATGGTAATGAGCGCCCGCGCGCCATATCTAAAAATACCTCCTCCAGCGTCTCGCGCCCATACTTCGCGATCAGATGAGCAGGTGACCCGCGGTCAAACAGTAGGCCTTGACGCAGCATGATGACGTCATCACAAAGCCGCTCGACCTCTAGCATATTGTGCGAGGCGAGAACGATGGCCGCGCCACTTGCGCGCTGGTAGTCACGCAAGGTGGTGCGCAGGCGGTCAGCCGTGTCGGGATCCAAGGAGGCCGTGGGTTCGTCCAACAGCAGCAATTGCGGGCTGTTGATCAGGGCCTTGGCGAACGATGCCCGGGTGCGCTGACCGGCAGAAAGACGGCCATGCTCCCTATGCAACAAGCCCCCCAGATCGAGGTCGCGGGCCAATTGCCGGATACGCGCCGCTATGTCCCGCACGCCATAAAGACCGCCGTAGACACGGAGGTTCTGATAGACCGTCAAGCGATGCGGCAGATCGACATAGGGCGAGGAAAAATTGATGCGCTCCAAAACCCGATAGCGGTGACGCAAGAGGTCCTCGCCCAAGACCGTGATCGACCCGGTCGTCGGCAGCAAGAGGCCCATCAACATCGCAAGCGTGGTGGTCTTGCCCGCGCCATTGCCGCCCAAAAGACCCAGGACTTGGCCGCAACCTACGGTAAAGCTCAAGGACTGAACCGCCACGACCGGCCCATAGCGCTTGGTCAGACCATCGACTGCGATCGCCTGCGCCACGCTCAAACGGTCCCACACAAGGCGTGGGCCAATTCCGCCACGCGGCGCCCGGGACGGGTATCGCCCTTGCCGGCGGCCACTACCGCTTGGTGGTAACCGGCCAGGAACGCCGGTAAGGCCTGCACCACGATCGGCTTGCGTAGCCGCGCCACGCGCGCGAGATCCCAGTGGGCCCGCAAGCCGGAGCGGGGCTCGGCGCTACAGACGCGGGCGCCCCAAATCTGGACGCCGGGGGCCTCGGTGTGCGCCCTGATGGCAAGACAAAATGCCAAACGGCCCGCCCCAACCCCGACAAAAGGCCCGACGTGTTCCACCTCCAAGGCCGCGGCCAACTGCGACAAAACGCGACTCAGCTGCGCTAGTGCGTCGTCTTGCGCCAGGTCTTCACCTGCGGCCGGGGCCTGCGCCCCATCACGTAATGTCACAAGAAACGGTTCCATAACACCTCCCATCGAGGGCCGGATTGTAAGCCTCTTATGGCTGCTTGGGATAAGGGCGGTCTTTTTCGCTATACTAGCCGACTATGACCGCCCATAACCTTATGCGTCCCACCCCAGACCAAGACTCCTTAGTTACCCTCGGGCGCCGCGTGCTCCAACTGGAGGCCGATGCCTTAGCGGCGCTGGCCGCAGGGCTCGGGCACGCCTTTGCCGATGCCTGCCGGCTCCTCTGGGACTGCCGCGGGCGCATTGTCGTAGTGGGTATGGGCAAGTCGGGCCATATCGGCGGTAAAATTGCCGCAACCCTGGCGAGCACCGGGACTCCAGCCTTCTTCGTCCACCCAGGCGAGGCAAGCCACGGGGACCTGGGCATGATTACGCCAGACGATGTGGTATTCGCGATCTCCCATTCAGGCGAGACCGTCGAAATCTTGACGATTCTCCCGATCATCAAAAGGATGGGCGTGCGCCTCTTAGTGTTGACGGGCGCACCCGACTCAAGCCTCGCCCGCCAGGCCGACGTGCATTTGCCCGTGACCGTCACCAAAGAGGCCTGTCCCCTAGACCTCGCGCCGACGGCGAGCACGACCGCCGCGCTGGCTATGGGCGATGCCCTGGCGATCGCCCTCTACGAGACCCGCGGCTTCACGCCGGAGGACTTCGCGCGCTCTCACCCGGGCGGCCGCCTTGGCCGTCGACTGCTGATTTATGTCGCCGACATTATGCACACAGGACATCGCATCCCCCAAGTACCGGCAAATGCCCTCCTGACTGACGCACTAGTCGAGATGACGAGCAAGGGGCTTGGCATGACCGCCATCGTCGACCCGGACGGGCGCCTATGCGGCATATTCACAGATGGCGACCTGCGCCGAACCCTAAACCGTGGGGTCGACGTATATAAGGCCATGGTCTGTGACGTCATGACCCGCCACCCCAAAACCGCGGCCGCGGACCACTTGGCAGCGGAGCTGGTACCTTTGCTACGCACTCACAACATCAGTGGGTTGTTCGTAGTCGACGAGGGCCAGAAGATCGTGGGGGCGCTCAATATGCACGACCTTCTCAAAGCCGGTGTCGTATGATTGACATCGCGTGCGCCCTGGAGGGCGCGCCCCAAGAGGCGGCTAAGGCGATTCGCTTGCTCGTGCTGGATGTCGACGGGGTGCTCACCGATGGGCGCCTTTTTCTCGGCGACTCAGGGGAAGAGTACAAGGCCTTCCATAGTCGCGACGGCCACGGCATCAAAATGCTGATCGCAAGCGGCGTCCAGGTTGGTATCATCACCGGCCGCTCCTCGCGGGTCGTCCAACGACGGGCCGAGGATTTGGGCATATCCCTCCTGATCCAAGGGTGCCACGACAAGCGCGCGGCCGTCCTTTCGCTGCTCGTCGACTATCACTTGGCGAGCCATGAGGTCGCCTTTATGGGTGACGATGTGATCGATCTGCCGGCCATGGAATCGATCGGTCTGGCGGTGGCCGTGGCCGATGCCCACCCGCTCGTGCGCACGCGCGCGCACTGGGTGACCCAACAAAGGGGGGGCGCAGGGGCGGTACGCGAACTCTGCGAACTCCTCATGTACGCCCAAGGGACATTGGATGATCAACTAGGCTGCGCGTACCGAGGCGAATGTTCATGGGCTGGTGGTTAAGCCGTTTTTTGCTAGTCGCGGGACTGTTGCTGTTCTCCGGTCTATTCTGGTGGTTGCCCAGGGCGTTGGTTCGCCCCGCACTCGATCTGGCCACTACCCAACCGGCCCAACCCGATTACTATATCGGCGGCCTGCGCCTGACCGCTATGAATCGATACGGACACCCGCAGTTCGTCCTGACAGCGACGCGGCTAGTCCACTTTCCATACGGAAAACGCACGCTACTGATCGCGCCCCGGCTCACCCAATTCGGCCAACGCGCGGTGACCACTACGACCGCGAAGCGCGGCTTCATATCGCCGCACGGCCACACCCTGATCATGCGCGGGAAGGTCCGGGTCTTTCGTGGCCCGACGGCCCAGATCGGGGCCGCGACCGTACACACACAGACCTTGACGGTCCATCTCGCCTCATGAACCGAGGGATCCTTGGAATCCTTAGCGCGCTCTGCGCCCTGGGTCTCGGCGCCTACGCCCACGCCGACCAACGCGCGCAGCCTTTGCATGTGCGCGCCGACAGCATCCAAATGGATCAGCGCACCGGCGTCAGTCTCTACAAGGGCCACGTCCGCCTCGTCCAAGGCGACCTCACCATCCATGCCGCGCAAGTGCGCGTTCACTCCCGCCACGGCCATGCCCTGTCCATCCAAGCGGTCGGGAACCCCTTGCGGCTGGTCGACACCATACCGGGCGGCGTGCCCATTTTCGGTGAGGCCAAAACTCTGCATTTTGAGGCAACGAGCGACAAAATCACCCTGACAAATCAGGTCGTTTTTCGCCAAGGCACCACCGTTTTACACGGTCATATTGTTTATTATTCCGTCCACCTCCAACGCGTGACGGCCATCGGCGACCCACATAGCCGAGTCAGGGCGCGCATCACCCCGCACGACATCACCCATAAGCCAAAGGCCCAACCTTGACGGCCTTGGTCGCAACCCACCTGTCCAAGAGCTATAAGGGCCGCCCGGTCGTCAGGGACGTGAGTCTCGCCGTGGAAGAAGGGGAGGTGGTCGGTCTGCTCGGCCCCAACGGCGCCGGAAAAACGACCTGCTTTTACATGATCATCGGACTCATTCGCAAGGATCAGGGGCAAATTCAGCTAGGCCAGGCGGACATCAGCCGCGCGCCCATGCACAGGCGCGCGCAGCTGGGGCTCGGCTACCTGCCCCAAGAGGCCTCAGTTTTCCGCAAAATGACGGTGGAGGACAACATCCTGGCAATCCTTGAGACCGTCGAGGGTCTAGACGTCGCCGCACGTCAGGCCAAACTTGAGGAATTGCTGCACGAACTGCATATCGCCGACCGACGCAAGACCCTCGGCATGAGCCTCTCCGGAGGCGAACGCCGACGGGTCGAAATTGCCCGCGCATTGGCTACGACACCGCGCTTTATGCTGTTAGATGAGCCCTTTGCCGGGGTCGATCCTATATCTGTCATTGATATCCAGCAACATATCTCCCATCTCCGCAGCCTCGGGATCGGCGTGCTGATTACCGACCACAATGTCCGCGAAACCCTGAAGATCTGCGACCGCGCCTACATTATCAACGATGGGCACGTGCTGACATCCGGCAAGCCCCAAGACATCCTCGCAAATCCGGATGTCAGGCGTGTGTATTTGGGGGAAGATTTCCAGCTCTAGTCCGTGAGTTCTGGAAATGGCCAGAATGGACTAGAATAGGTCGTAGGGGTGCCATGAAACAAACACTTGATCTTAGAATTGGTCAACATCTCACGATCACGCCGCAGTTGCAGCAGGCGATTCGTCTCCTACAGCTGTCGTCCATTGAGCTTGAGCAGGAAATCCGGGAAGTCCTCGAAAAAAACCCGCTCCTAGAGGAAAATGACACCGCCAACGGCGAGGACGGCGAACCTGCGGAGTTCGAACCCGGCTCATCGGAAGAAACGATAAACGGCGATAACGACCCCGATAGCACCGACGAGATCGCCGAGATCGACTGGACCGATGGCTATGAGTTGCTGTCCTCCGGGCCGAGCCAAGGCGACGAGAACGGCGACAACTCCTTCGAGGCCCGAAACAGCCAGCCGACGAGTCTCTCGGAACACCTGCTTTGGCAGCTGCAAATGACGCCCTTTTCCGATCGCGATCAGCTCATCGCAATCGCCCTTATCGACGCGATCGACGACGATGGATATTTTCTTGGCACTTACGACGATATCGTAGCAACCCTCCCCGAACTCGAGCTCGCCACAGACGAGATCGAGGCGGTCTTGCACCAGATCCAAAATTTCGACCCAGTCGGCGTGGGCGCCCGGCATTTAGGGGAATGCCTCGACCTCCAGCTGCGGCGGCTCGACCCTGCCACCCCCTACCGCGATACCGCGCGCCTGCTGGCCAACCCGGCCTATCTCAAACTGGTGGGCCAGCACGACTTTAAAGAGCTAAAGCGCTTAACCCACCTGGGGCCCGAGGTCTTGAACTGCGCGCTCGCATTATTGAAGAGCCTAAACCCGCGTCCCGGATCGCTCGTTTCCAACACGCCCAACGCCTACGTCGTGCCGGAGATCATCGTCAAAAAGCGACGGGGAAGCTGGCGCGCCGATCTGAACGTAGATGCCATGCCCAAGCTGCGCATCAATAGCCATTATGAGCGCTTGATCCAACGCGGCCGCGCGACCGTCCAGGATCGCTTCCTGCATGACCACCTGCAAGAGGCACGCTGGTTCCTAAAGAGCCTCCAGAGCCGCAATGAAACGCTCCTCAAGGTGGCGCGCGTCATAGTGGACCGTCAGCGGGCCTTCTTCGATCACGGGCCGGAGGCCATGAAGCCGCTCGTGCTGCACGATGTCGCCGGCGAGGTCGCCATGCACGAGTCGACCGTCTCGCGCGTAACGACGAACAAATACATGATGACTCCGCGCGGGATATTTGAGCTCAAGTACTTCTTTTCTAGCCATGTGGGCACCACCGATGGCGGCACATGCTCGGCTACTGCCATCCGCTCGCTCATCCGCAAGATCATCGAAAATGAGCCGTGCAACAGGCCCACAAGCGACAGCAAGATCGCCGACATGCTTGAAGAACAAGGAATCAATATCGCCCGGAGGACCGTTGCCAAGTACAGGGAATCACTCAGTATTCCCCCATCCAGCCAGCGCAAGTCGCTTACCTAACAAAAGGGGATCTCTATGGATATCACGGTTAGTGGACACAAAATCGACATCACCCCACCATTGCGCGACTATGCGCTCGAAAAGATCGGACGGGTCCAGCGCCATTTCGATCACGCCATCACAGCCGACGTGGTCTTGCACGTGGAAAAAAAGCGGTTTAGCGCCGAGGCTAATATTCGCGCGAAAGGGGCCGTCATCCACGCCAATGCGGCCGGAGATGATATGTATATGGCCATAGACCTTTTGATCGACAAGCTCGACCGGCAGGTCCTGCGGCACAAAGAGCGGGTCATTGAGCAGCACCGCCCCAATTAGCGTAAGGCGGGACTCGGAAGAAAAGGGGGTATGATGGCGTCCTACTGGTCGTGCGTCCTGCTATGAGTACCATACTGACTGCCAAGGATGTTTTCGAGGCCCAACGCGAGGCCCTCAAGTTCACCTGGGTGGCCGGCCGAGGGGGCGCCGGTCGCCTTCTTGAGTTGGCCACCGCAAGGTTCCCGGGTATGGCCCTGGTCGGGCACCTGAATTTCGTGCACCCGAACCGCGTGCAAGTCATCGGCACCAGCGAACTCACATATCTAAACGAGCATCTGACCGGGGGTGCCCGCGAAACAGCGATCACCGATCTCTTCTCGTGCCCCTCGTCTGCAATCGTGATCATCGCCAATAACGAGACCGCTCCTGCGGAAATGCAGGCCGCGGCTGAAGCGGCCTCCATGCCACTTTTTAGCTCGCCGCTCCCAAGCCCGCGCGTTATCCACGACCTCCAGTATTATTTGGCGCGGGCACTCGCCGAACGGGAGATCATGCATGGCGTTTTCATGGAGGTCATGGGTCTCGGCGTTTTCCTGACCGGTGAAAGCGGCATCGGCAAGAGCGAGCTCGCGCTTGAGCTCTTGAGCCGCGGACATCGCCTAATCGCAGACGATGCCTGTGAGTTCTTTCGCGTGGGCCCGGACGCCCTGCAGGGCCGGTGCCCTGATATGTTGTGTGACTTCCTAGAGGTTCGCGGACTAGGGATACTGAATGTGCGAACGATGTTTGGCGAGACCTCCGTCCGTCACGAACGCACCCTGCACTTGATCGTCCGCCTGAAAGACTTGGCACAGAATCCCCAAGCCAGCATCGACCGGCTACAGGCGGAGCAGAAAACGCGCTCCATCCTGGGTGTCGACGTCGCCGAGGTCGTGCTCTTTGTCGCGTCAGGCCGCAATCTGGCGGTCTTAGTCGAGGTCGCGACACGCGGGCATATCCTGCGCCGCCGAGGCATCAATGCCCTTGAGGATTTCATGCACCGCCAGCAGCTGGCCATGAAATCACCATGAGCTTCATCATCATCAGCGGACTATCCGGCTCCGGCAAGAGTATTGCGCTGCAAGCCCTAGAAGACGTGGGTTTTTATTGCATCGACAATTTACCAGCGGCGCTGCTACCGCACTTCGCCCACCAAATGGACGGCGTGCGATCAAAATTCTCGGATATCGCAGTGGGAATCGATGCGCGCAATCGGCTGTTCCTAGATGAGGCGCCAACGAACCTCGAACGGCTTCGCGCCCTGGGGGTCGATTACCGCATCATCTTTCTTGAGGCTGACGAGGTCGTGCTCGTCAAGCGATTCAAGGAGACGCGTCGTCGCCACCCCCTTACCGACGCCGAGACCCCGCTTCTCGAGAGCATCCGGCTCGAAAAGGCCCTTCTTGAACCGCTCTCGCTATCGTGCGCGCGCCGAATCGACACGACCCACACAAGCGCCCAGCAGCTGCGGCAGCTGATCTATGAGTTTACGCGCGGCACGAGTACGCCCGGCATCACGCTGTTGTTCGAATCGTTTGGCTTTAAACATGGCACGCCGCTCGATGCAGATTATGTCTTTGATGTGCGCTGCCTCCCCAACCCGTACTGGGAACAAAATCTTCGCGTCCTGACAGGACTAGACCCTGAGGTCGCGGAGTACCTGGAGCGTTACCCTGAGGTCGGGGCGATGAAAGAGCATATTGGCGATTTTTTGGCACGTTGGCTGCCTGGTTTCGAACAGGAGAACCGGAGCTACCTCACCGTTGCCATTGGTTGTACAGGGGGCCAGCATCGGTCGGTATATTTAGTCGATAGACTGGCCGCACACTTCCGCAAACAAGGGATTAACACGCAAATCAGGCACCGGGAACTCACTGAAGGCATCACGCACGCGCCAACGTGAACGACTAGGCCGCGTTTGGCGCTTCAGGGTCTGCGTCGCCCGATGTCGGCTCAGGGATCGACCGCCGCGAGGTTTGGCGGTGACCGCAGCTATGAATGCCGGTTGCTCGATTAAGGGGAACGTACGCTTAAATGATAGGATTGCTTGTTCTTGCGCAAAAAGACGTGGCCTTCGGGCTTTTGGAGGCCGTCGAGCACGTCTTAGGTCGGCAATCGCCAGCGTTGGTGGCCTTTCCGGTGCGCTACGACATGCCCCCAGACGACCTGGCGCTAGTCCTCGGCAAAGCGATCCGGGCGCTCAACGATGGCGATGGTGTTTTGATATTGGCGGATATTTACGGGGCCACGCATATTAATGTGGCCTGCCGTTTACTGGAACCTAACCACATAGAACTGGTAACGGGATTGAACTTACCGATGCTAATCAGGGCGATCAACTATCGTGACCGGCCGCTTCACGAACTGATTGAGAAGGCGCTGAGCGGCGGAATAGAGGGGATCGTTTGTGCGACTGAATTCTGCCTTGTGGACAGCCATAAACATGAATTGCGTTGACATCCTCATCATCAACAAACTGGGCATGCATGCTCGTGCCTCGGCGAAACTCGTGAGCCTCGCCTCGTCCTTTGAATGCGCCATCACGGTGTCCCGAGAGGGGCGCAGCGTCAACGGAAAAAGCATTATGGGAATCATGATGCTGGCCGCGGGTAAGGGGACGACGATCCAAATCTGCGCCGATGGCCCGGATGAGGTGAGCGCCAGCAAGGCCTTATGCCAATTGATCCAATGCCGTTTTGGCGAGGACGCCTGATGCTGGCTTTGCATGGCAAGGGGGTCAGCAGCGGCATCGCCATCGGGCGCGCCTATGTCCTAAAGCGCGAGCGGGTGAAGGTGCCGGAATATCTGGTGCCAAACAACCTGATCGAACAAGAGATCCAGCGATTCCTGGCGGCCATCGAGCGCGTTCGTGATGAGTTAAATGAGATTCGGAGTCATATTCCGGCCGAAGCCCCGATTGAGGCCGCTAGTTTTATCGATACCCATCTCCTCATTCTCGGCGACACCATGGTCTCGGGGGCCCCGATTCGCGATATCCGCGAAAACCAGTGGAATGCGGAATTCGCATTAAAGACGCAAAGCGATCGCCTGATCGCCGTGTTCGAGCGCATGGAAGACCCCTACCTGCGCAACAAAAAGATCGACGTAGCCCAGGTCGTTGAGCGGGTACTACGCAATCTCCTAAACCCAGATGATCGCGAAGACGAGCCCATGCCCGACGATCTTGAGGGGCGGGTCGTAGTCGGCAACGACTTGGCGCCGGCCGATACCGTCGCCTTGAAAAACAAGGGCATCAGTGCATTCGTCACCAATCTCGGCGGCCCGATATCCCATACCGCGATCTTGTCGCGAAGCTTAGGGATACCAGCGATCGTCGCGGTCCACGGCGCCACTCGCTATATCGACAACGACGACGAGCTGATCGTCGACGGCAAGCGGGGGATACTGCTTGTCGCTCCAGACCCCATCGCAGTCTCCGAGTATGAGAAGCGCGCCCGAAAGATCAAACGCCTAAAGCGGGAACTGGAAACACTGCGTACTAGCGAGGCCGTGAGCCGTGATGGCGTGCCGATCCAGCTTTTGGCTAATATCGAACTCCCGGAGGACCTCAACACCGTACACCAAGTCTTGGCGAGCGGTATCGGCCTCTATCGAACCGAGTTCTTGTTTATGAACCGCAAGGTTCCACCCGACGAGGAGGAGCAGTTCGAGGCCTACGTCAAGGTCGTTCGCGCCCTTCCCGGTCGACCCGTGACCATACGTACTTTAGACCTGGGCGCCGACAAACGGGTCGACATCGAGGCCCCGGTTACCGCAATCAACCCGGCGCTGGGTTTGCGCGCGATCCGCTTATGTCTACAAGAGCCAGCGCTTTTCCGGCTCCAGCTGCGGGCGATCATTCGCGCGTCGGCCTTTGGCCAAGTGCGGCTCATGATCCCGATGCTGTCAAACGTCGACGAGATCTTCCGGGTCGTAGACTTGGTGCGCGATACCCAAGAAGAGTTGCGCAGGGAGGGGGTCGCATTTGACGTCGAAATGCCTATCGGGGGAATGATCGAGGTCCCGGCCGCTGCGGTCGCCGCGGATCTGTTTGCGGCCCATCTCGACTTTTTATCGATCGGGACGAACGATCTCATTCAATACACCTTAGCCATCGACCGGGTCGACGACTCAGTGAATTACCTCTATGACCCACTCCACCCATCCGTTCTCCGGCTCATCGCGATGACCATAGATGCCGGCCGCAAACAGGGCATTCCGGTCGCCATGTGTGGGGAGATGGCCGGGGACAACCGCTATACCCGCCTCTTGCTAGGGCTCGGCCTGCGTGAGTTCAGTATGCACCCGGCCGCCATGCTAGAGATCAAGAAGATCGTCCGGGAAAGCGATATCGCGGACCTTACGCTGAGATCGACTGCGGTCATGCAGGCCCGCGACTCACGCACCCTCCAGGCGCTAGTCGAGGCTATGAACAGCGAAGGCGATGCGACCAGCGGCGAGGAGGCCTACTCTTAGCGGCGCAACACCTTGGTCGGCAAGAACGGGCCTACCGGTTCGGGTTTTGCGATGATTGATCGCACGAACGATTCTTCGCTCTCGGACACGAGGTACATGAGCCCCTTGCGATACCGCTCTCGGGTTGGGTTGAATCCCTCCACGCGTCTTGGCGCAAACGTCTTCCGGAGCACGGCCGCCGCATTGATCTTGTGAAGACGAAACGGGCGCCAAAATGGGGGCGGACGGCTAGCTGAAGAGTACCCGCTCACTTGATAGCAATCGATAATGATCTCACCATTTTCGTTTTCATAGATTGCATGCGGCTCGACCACCCGCGCCTCCGTCTGGTCCCGATAACGGATAGCACAACAATGACGTGATTCCACAGCCCCCGTCAAAACCGTTAAGACGTTCTTTGGCATATGTCTCCTCCGTGCTTTTTTAAGCTATCATGCTTTTTTTAAGCTATCATACGAAAGCCTGCCGCGGACAACAACTGCCGATCAATGGTGCCTTTTTGAACCCAGACGCTGGTTATTCCATCCCCGTTCGCCGCCCGACAGTCACACCAGGCGTGCGGCCTCGGGCCGAGGGGAACCAAACCAGTTACGCGACCGGGCAGCGCCGCCGGTAGCCGGGGGCGCTGCCCTAGCCCTGCTTCTCACCAAACACATACTCTTCGAGCTTCCACTTGGCAGCAAGCGTCTCCACCGCGTTCTGAAACTCCTCGGTGCGCGAGGGATGGTTATAGCTCGTGCTGGCAAGATGGCGCAGCCCCCCTATCCGCGGCGCTGCGGACAACATATGGATCAATTCACCGGCCTCCGCACCCACGACTTCGCCGCCTAAGAACTCGCCATGGTCGAGATCCGCGATAATACGCACGTAGCCCTCCGGCTCATCTTGGCCTAGGGCGCGCGGCGAGGTCGCAAACGCCGCGAAACCGATTGCCGGCTCCAGGCCCTGATCCTCCGCTTGCTCCTCGGTCAACCCGACGCGCGCAAGCTCAACGGCACTATAGATCGCCGCGGGTACGCGCGTGAGATCGCGCCGTCTCGCCCCTGGCCGCACAATATTGTCCACCACAACCCCGGCCTCATAGAGCGCGCGATTGGCGGTCATCGGTCCGGCCACGCAGTCACCCAGGGCATAGACCCCGTCAGCATGGGTCTTTAGCTCCGCATCGACGACGATGAACCCCCGATCATCACGCCGGACGCCGATCGTCTCGAGCCCCAGCCCGTCAGTCACAGCCTGCCGCCCAGTCGCCAACAACGCCCAGTCCGCATCCCAAATCTCGGCTTGGTCGGTTGTGAGGCGCACCCCGGTCGGGGTCGCCGCCAAGGCCCGAACGCCCGCTATGGTCGGCACGACCCCCACATCGGCTAGACCCTGGCGCAACTGACTAAGCCCGGCAGAACTAAAGTCCTTGCGCGCGAACGGATCGCTACGCGCTACCCACCGCACGTCGCAGCCAAATTTCCGCAAGATGTAGGCAAACTCGATTGCGACTACGCCACCACCGACGATAAGCGCGCGTCGCCCCTCAGGTACCGGTTCGTCGAACAAGAGATCGCTATGGAGGATCTTTCCTGGGACCACCGTGAAACCCTGGGGCACCATCGGCCGGGACCCGGTGGCAATGATGACAGATGAGGCGGTAATAGACGTTTCTGAGGGCTGAAGCACAAGCGCGTGGGGACCCGTAAACGATGCCTGTCCGGTGACCGCCACGATGCCTAGTCGCTTCAGGTACGACTGGTAGCTATCGCGAACCGTCTTGACCACCCTATGCTGGTGGCGCCACGCCTGCGCGAGATCGCCGTGCACGCTGCCATCGATTCCACGCCCGGCAAACTGATCTGCAGCCGCCAGTAGGCGGGCACTGTGATACCAATCCTTCTTCGGCACACATCCCCGGTTCAGGCAGCACCCGCCCCACGTGGCCTGTTCGGCAATCACGGTCTTGCGACCCCGCAAGGCCGCCAACACGGCGGCACGATAACCGCCGGGGCCTGAACCTATGACAAGAACATCACAATCCATAAAACCTCATCGTCTATCGCCACCCTGTCACCGGCGATACGCCTAGCAGTACCGCTGACTAATCGACAGCTAGCGCCGGCACCCACCTCCCGCGCATGGGCACCCAACTAGCTGCCAGCCACAGTCATCCGATCTATCAGCAGGGATCCGATACAAATGTTGCGGCGGAAATCGACATCATTGCCGATGGCGACGATCCCTCGATACATATCGCGAAGATTGGAGGCAATCGTGATTTCCTCGACCGGATAGGCAAGCTCCCCGTTTTCTACCCAAAACCCAGCGGCGCCGCGCGAGTAATCCCCGGTGACGCCGTTGATGCCAAAGCCAATGAGTTCCGTCACGAAAAGCCCGCGCCCCATCTGGCGCAACAGACCTTCCAGATCGTCCGTGCCCGGCTTGACCATAAGGTTATGGACCCCGCCTGCATTCGCAGTCGTAACAAGTTTCAGTTTCCGCGCCGAATAACTATCCAGACAATAGCGACGCAAGACGCCCTCGGTCACCAGATCCCGATATCGGGTCTCGACGCCCTCATTATCAAAAGGCGCGCTGCCGTTGCCCTTTTTCCGATGCGGCTCCTCATAGATATGGACCATCTCGGGAAAGAGCTGCGTATCGACGCTGTCGACCAGGAACGAGGAGCGCCGATAAAGGCTGGGTCCGCTCACCGCCGATACGAGATGCGACACCAGACTGCGCGCCACCGCGGCCTCATAGAGGACCGGCACCTGGCAGGTCTTGATTTGGCGGGCGCCGAGCCGGCGCGCGGCGCGGCGCGCGGCGCTCCGACCGATCTCCTCCGGATCAGGCAAATCTTTGGCGTCACGCACCGAGGCGTAGTCATAGTCGCGCTGCATATGCCCCTCGTCATCCTCGCCTAGTACCGCGCAACTCACACCATGTCGACTGGTCTGCACCGTGCCCATAAAACCCGCGCTCGTCGCATACACATCCATGCCTTCGTGCGTGGTTACCGTAGCCCCCTCGGAATTTCGGATCCGCGGGTCGGTCGCGAACGCCGCATCCTCGCAGCGCCGCGCAAGGACTATGGCATCATCAACCGCCAGCGCCCACGGATGGTACAAATCCAGATCGGGGATGTCTTTGGCCAAATGCTCCGGGTCGGCCAAGCCATTGAAGGGGTCGTTCGCCGTGTGGCGAGCGATACCACACGCCGCCTTGACCGCCTCCGAGAGCGCCTCGGGGCGAAAATCCGAGGTACTCGCAGACCCGCTCCGATCCCCGAAAAACACGGTAATAGAAAGGCTTTTGTCGCGATGGTGCTCGACAGTTTCGACCTCACCGCGACGCATGGTGACAGACAGGCCCTTCCCAAGCCCGCTATTGACCTCGGCGGCCGTGGCGCCCTGCTGCCGGGCCAGATCCAATGCCTGGCTCGCCAGATCCTGAAGCGACGATATCCCCTTGTTATCTTTCACTATGGCGCCCACTATTCCTCCGTTCCACCGACTGTCATGCCGTCAATGCGCAATGTCGGCTGGCCTACGCCCACCGGTACACTTTGCCCGTCCTTGCCACAGGTCCCGACGCCCGAATCAAGCGCCAGATCGTTGCCGACCATCGCGACGCGCGTCAATACCTCGGGGCCGCTTCCGATAATGGTGGCCCCGCGCACGGGACGCCCGATGCGTCCGTTCTCGATCAAATAAGCCTCGCTTGCGGAAAATACGAATTTCCCCGAGGTGATATCGACTTGCCCACCGCCGAAGTTCACGGCATAAAGACCTTTCTTGACTGAGCTTATGATTTCCTCCGGCGGCGTCTCGCCGGCGAGCATATAGGTATTCGTCATCCGCGGCATTGGCAGGTGGGCATAGGATTCGCGTCGGCCGTTGCCAGTCGGCGCCATACCCATGAGCCGCGCATTCATCCGGTCTTGAAGATAGCCCTTCAATATGCCACGCTCGATCAATACCGTATTTTGCGTAGGCGTCCCCTCATCGTCGACATTCAAGGATCCGCGCCGCCCTGGCAGCGTCCCGTCGTCCACCACTGTGCAGCCTTCCGCCGCGATTTTTTCCCCTAAACGCCCCGCAAAGGCCGACGTCCCCTTACGATTGAAGTCGCCTTCAAGGCCATGGCCGATCGCCTCGTGAAGCAAAATACCGGGCCAGCCGGGACCCAGAACCACCTGCATGGTACCGGCCGGGGCTGGCCTCGCTTCGAGATTCACTAGCGCTTGGCGCACGGCCTCGCGCGCATAGGACAGGGCCCGTTCCTCGGTTAGGAAATACCCATAATCGGTCCGCCCGCCACCGCCTGCGGAACCGTGTTCGCGACGCCCATCTTGTTCGACAATCACCGAGACATTGAGTCGCACGAGGGGCCTAACATCCGCGGCCATTACACCATCGCTGCGCATCACAAGCACGGTCTCCTGTGAGCCCCCGAGACTCGCCATGACCTGCGTTACGCGTGGGTCTTGGCGCCTTGCCTCTTGCTCGACCCGGGTCAGCAATCCGACCTTGGCTGTGTCTTCAAGGCTCGAAAGCGGGTCGCAAGGCTCATACAAGGACAGCCCTCGGTCGCTATGCGTAACAAGCGCATGGGTTTTGTCTTGCCCGCTCCGGGCGATTGCCCGAGCAGCCGAGGCGGCATCAAGGAGCGCCGGCATCATGATCTCATCAGAGTAGGCAAATCCCGTTTTTTCTCCGGCAATGGCGCGGACTCCTACACCTTGCTCGATATGCCGACTGCCGGATTTGACTTGGCCTTCCTCAAGAGACCAGGACTCTTGGCGGGCATACTGAAAGTAGAGATCCGCATAATCGACTTGGTGGCCGAGCATGCGGCCCATCACCTGCTCAAGTTCGTTTGCCCCTATTCCCGCAGGCTTCAACAAAAAATCCTGGGCCCGTTCCAAATTTTGCGAATGCACGATGTCGCTTGCCATTAGAGTCTCCGATGCGTAATGCTAGGAAGGCGTTGTCGTACCGCCTCCACCCGTTCATGTTCAAAACGTGCCGACACGATGCCGGTACCGGCGGATTTGCAGTTCATGACCGCGCCCCAAGGGTCCACGATCATGCTGTGACCGTAGGTCGTGCGCCCGTTATCATGACGCCCCACCTGGGCCGATGCGATAACGTAACAGCTGTTTTCGATCGCCCTGGCCCGCACGAGCACGTCCCAGTGCGCTTGCCCGGTCGGTACCGTAAACGCCGCAGGCAGGCTTATGATTTCGGCGCCCGCCGAGAGCAGTGCGCGGAAAAGCTCTGGGAAACGCAAGTCATAACATACGGCAAGGCCGAGCCTGCCGAACGGGGTCGCGACCACCACAGGCGTCGTGCCCGGCTCGAAGCCGTCGGACTCGACGTAACGCTCCCCTGCCCCGAGATCGACATCAAAGAGATGGATCTTATCATAGCGCGCCACTCGTTCCCCGCGGTCATCGAACACGAGACAGGCCGACCGAACCTTCGTCGGCTGGGCACAACGCATGGGGATGGTGCCAGCGACCAGCCAGAGCCCGAACTCCCGACACCAGTCCCTTAAGGATTTTTGAATAGGGCCTGAGCGATCCTCCTCGGCGTGCAAAAGACGGGCCTCGGGCGTGCCGGCCATCAAGGCAAAGTTCTCCGGCAACACCACCAGCTCACAACCCTGGTCGCGGGCGGCGCGCAACAACACGCCCACGGCCGCGAGGTTAGCGGTCACGTCACTTCCCGAACACATCTGCACAGCGCCAAAGAGGCCGTTTAGCTTGTGTCGCCCTGCTTGCGAATAGTGGGTTTGTTCCATGGCCCTTTAATAAGATAAGTGGTACGCGTGCCCTCATTGATCTCGCGGGCAAAAATCTTCTGCATCAACAATACCGTAGCCCCGGCGACAGGGCCACCCAAAAGACCTGTGGCGAGTGTGACGTTATTCTGAATATGCGGGTTTACCTTCACGATGAGATTGAATGTCTGAGCCACCAGATCCGCACCCCCGGACACCAGAATATCGGCAGACGTCCCGTGGATATGAATGGCCTGAGTCGTGGCGAGTCCCCGCTTCACCATGAGATCCCCGTCGACGCTGTTAAAGCTAAATCCGCGCCCAAAGACGTTGCTGAAATCCAAGGTGAGGTAGCGGGTAATGGAATCCACATTAAAAATCCCCAACAGCTTACCGACTCCCTGGCGAATCTGCAGGAACTGCCCCTGCCGAACAGTAAATTGCACGTTGGCGTTCAGTTTGTGCAACGAGAAATCCGTCGGGCCGCCGGGCCAGTTGACCGCCGCGTGGACGTTGGCGTGGCCACCGGCGATCTGATTGGGGAGTCCCCAGGCAGCCAAGGTGTCGCCCAGGTTCTTGCTGGCTAAGGCAAGCTTGAAGGTCGACTCCTGGAGTCCGCCATGCAGGGTCCATTGGCCTTGTCCGGATACGGTCGTGCCGTGATGGGCCGCGAGGATGCGCGCGAATCGGAAACCCGCCGGGTAAGGGGCCCCGTCTAAAGACACCAGCCCGAAATTCCGACCATCTACCGTCAGATTGTTGGCCATAAACCGGATTGCGGGCAGTTGTCGCGGGCCGATCGTCCCAAAGATACGATGGCCATGCGCTACTTTCGCGCCAGGCGGAATCACCAGTCGCTGAAGACGGAGCGTCAAGGCCGGGTGTCCGTGCGCTCGCCAATCCACAGTCCCTAGCGCATCAGGGCCCTGCACCACCCCATGCCAAGCGGTGGGTGTGTGCTGGAAGTGCGCCCGCACCCGGCGAAACGACCGTCCTGCCCAAACCAATGAGCCGACATAGAGATCCAGGCTACGCGGGACCAAGACCGCCGCCGCTGGGCGCCGGTCCTGCATATGGCTAAGCCCTTCTCCGACATGCGCCCAGGCGCTTGCGTTCAAGTAACTACTGCGCATACCCACAGCGAGACCCGGGTAGAGCACTTTGGGGGGTAAGGCCGAGCCCACACCCACCCAGGCCGCGGGTCGCTGTCCCGATAAGACTCGATAGTCTAGGCTCAGCTGGTGAGGAATATCGGCGTGCAAAAATGTCTCGCGGCCATCGGCCGTTAAACGGACATGGGCCGTGGCCGGAATGCCGGCGACCTTGCCCGCCGGGTACGGAAGGTGTACGACGACATCACGAAGATCGGCGCTCGCCGTCATTTGGAACCGCTGATCATTCGTGATCTCCAGGTGCCATGGTAACGGGCCCGCCACATAGGGCGCAGCGGCACCAACAGCATGCTGCAACCCGCCGGCACTCATAGCGCCCTGGACCTTCGCGAAAACACCGTGACCGCGCGGCGTCAACGTCACCGACAACGGGCCACCGAGCATGGTCCCGCTAAGATGCCCGGTGTTCGGTCCGGTCTGCGTAAAACCCACAGTCCCGGTGAGCTTGCGAATAGGTACCGGGCCACCGGTCCACGGGTAACGCAAGACCGCGCGGGACAGACTGACGCTCCCCTGGAGCGTCAAGGGGACTTTATGCTCAAAGGGGACATGCAACGTAAGATTCAGCCGTGCCGGGCCTTGGCCCGACAAATCGGCGGGCACAAAACTGCGCAGCTTGCCATGAACATGCGGCAAGACGACCGCCAGCAGTGCGCCCAGATCACCCTTTGCTTGCACGTGCACCGTGGCTACGCCCCCCGGCGTACCGAGCGGGCCGGCCCGCACCGCGACCACGGGCGTCGGCACACCCCCCAGACGCCCGGAACCCTGCACCGACAAGACCGCGGCGCGTTCGCTCACGGTGGCGCGCACATCGCGCGCCTCCGTCCAATTCGGCAAAAATCGGTAACGGCCATGAATCACATGCAAGTCGACCCGAAATAGGCCCCCGCCATGGGAAAAAGGAAACTGATCCAGGGGGCCGTTTAGCGTCACATGCCCACTGGTGATGAGGCCCCCGCGGATCGTGTCCACCAACCAGTGCCGCAAGTGCGGATGCAGCGCGCGCGGATAATAACGGCTCAAGGTACCCACATTGACGTGACGCAGCGCCATGGCTAGCAAGACGTGCGGACTTTCGCCATGCATGCGAGTAACCGTGATCGCGCCGTCTACCACACCATCTGCGGTCACCACATGCACAGTCGGCAGTTCAAACGAAAATCCGTTTCCGGCCAGTTGCCATGCGAGCTGCCCATGGGCCGACTGTATCTGAATCGGGGTCGCAAACATGGTCGGCAAGCTCACGTCGCCGTGCAGACTGGTGAGGTCCAGCCGACCGGCATGGCTTGTCACGACCAGCTGCCCCGCGGCCTGGGCGAATGCTGGGTCGGTTCCGGACCCGTCGATACCTAACCCGACAAACCAGGTGCTCGCCTGATAGGCCCAGTGAACCTCCTTGCTGACTTTAAGACGCAGACGCAATAGCTGGCCTTGCGGGTTTAGGGACACGAGTCGCGCCAACTGCGGGGGAAGATGCTGGATATGCTGCGCCAAGTATTCGATCTGCGTCAGATCGATGCGCTGTGCGCTCACGACCCATTGCGCCCCCTCATGGCTGATGGCGAGCGCACTGGTGCGTGACGCGACCCCGCCGAGCTTGGATACCACATCCGCCGCATAGAATCGGAACCCGCGGCTCTCTCTATTGAGGCTAAACGTCGCCGAAAGCTGCGGAACCGAAAACGCGCGATTCCGACTCGTAGCGGGAACAAGAACGTCGGTGAGACCGACGTTGCCCGCCGCAAAATGGATATGGCCCCGCCGCCAACTCGTCCAAAAATGCCCTCCCACGAGCCCCGCCAGCGAGGCGATAGATGGGATCTTCGCGAGCACCGCCGCTGCGTGCAGATCGAGACCCTGAACGGAAAATCCGACCGCACCGCCGAAAGACTTAATGCGTATAGGTCCGCCCCCGAACTCGACTGTAAAGGCGCAGCGCTCGCATACCGTCGGTATCGTCGCCGCAGCCCACAGAGTGCGCCCCAGTATGCCGTTGCTCCAGCTGGCATTGAGGTGCTGGAACGATAGGGCGCGGTGCGGCGACAGAACTAAGCCGACTCGGCCATCGGTAATCGCGAGCTTCCGCGAACTCCGAAGAAATGACTCCCACCGGGGAAACGCGCGGGCGCCGTGGTGAGGCAGACCGATCACCTGAAACCCCGTGGGCGTCTTGCGCAAATCCAACTCAGCCCCATCGACACCCACGAACGCCGGTCGCAAATGCCCGCCTAGCAACGCCACCCAAGACAATTGGACGCGCACGGCCTTGATGACGACGGCGGGCTTTGGCCCGCCGCCAATCACGACGCCGGTGGCCGTAAATCCGGGGCGCCATCCGATCACGGCCGCAAGTCCGGCTACGCGCACCGGCGCACCCACCATCTTCGTGGCGGCCTTCTCCAGCAACGGCCGCTCGCGCAAAAGCACCGGCGTGAGCCACCAAGGGCTCGTCAGCAACGCGACGGCCACCGACCCGAAGATCGCTGCCGCCAACGCCAGACCATAACGCGCCCCTCGGCTACGCCGCTGCCACCACCTTACGGGCCATTTCATTCCATTCACCCTGCATCCATTGTGTCGCAACAACCCTCAGTCGAACGCCGCCGCGTGAGACGCCACCCCCGCGAAACCGACCAAGCAAAACCCGTACCGGGAGATCCCGCGCCTAAATCAAAACAACATCGAATTCTTCCTGATTGTAGAGCGCCTCGACCTGCAAATGAATGGGCTTGCCAATAAACTCCTGAAGCTTGGCGAGACCTTGAGCCTGATCATCCATAAGGCGATCCACCACTGCTTGCGAGGCTACGACCAGATATTGGTCAGTGCCAAACTGCCGCGCTTCACGCAAAATTTCCCGGAAGATCTCATAGCTCACAGTCTCCGTGGTCTTTAGCACACCGCGCCCTTTGCAGCTTGGACACGGTTCACACAACAATCGTTCCAGGCTCTCGCGCGTGCGCTTGCGCGTGATCTCGACTAGACCCAAAGAAGACATATCCGCAACCGAGACCTTGGCGCGATCATGCGCCAAGGCTCGTTCCAGGGCCCGCAACACTTGGCGCTTATGTTCTGGGTCGACCATGTCAATAAAATCGACAATGATCATGCCGCCCAGATTGCGCAGCCGCAACTGCCTCGCTATGGCGTGGGCGGCCTCAAGGTTGGTCTTAAAAAGCGTCTCTTCTAAGTTGCGGTGGCCAACGTAGGTTCCGGTATTTACGTCTATGGTCGTCATGGCCTCGGTCTGATCAATGACGAGATAGCCACCGGATTTAAGTGCTACCCGCGACTCTAGCGCGCGCTTGATTTCGTCCTCGACCGAGTAAAGATCAAAGATCGGCCGCTCGCCAGGATAATACTCGATACGGGGTGCTACCTCAGGGACAAACTCGCAGGCAAACTCATAGGCCTTGTGATACGTTTCACGCGAATCGATGCGTATTTTCTCGACATTGTCGCGCACAAGGTCGCGCATGGTCCTGAGCGCCAAGGAAAAATCCTCGTGCACCAAGCTGCAGGCCTCGGCCCCCGCCATGCGATCGGAAAGCCGGAGCCAAAGCTTGCGCAGATAACGGATATCCCTCCGTAACTCCTCTTCGCTCACCTGCTCTGCCATGGTCCGCAAAATAAAACCGCCAGGCTCCGTACCCATAACCGAACGCACGATTGCCCGCAGGCGCTCGCGCTCCTCCTCATTACCGATTTTTTGCGAGATGCCGATATGGTCACCAGTCGGCATGTACACGATATAACGGGCAGGCAAGCTGATCTGGGTCGTCAAGCGCGCGCCCTTGGTACCGAGCGGGTCCTTGGCCACTTGGACGATGATCTCTTGGTGCTCGGCTAGCGCCGCACCGGCGCCTTCCAGGGCCTTCATCTCGGCGGTCTGCAAAAAGGCGGTGCGCTCTAGACCGATATCGATAAAGGCCGCTTGCATCCCGGGAAGAAACCGGGAAACGCGGCCCTTATAGATATTTCCGACCAGCCCCCGATGGCTGACGCGCTCGATGTGAACCTCCTGCAGTACGCCATTCTCGACGACCGCGACGCGGGTCTCCTGCGGTGTAACATTGATCAGGATCTCCTCGCTCATAATATCCCCTCCTCCCGCAGTAACTGCCCGCACTCATAAAGCGGCAATCCCACTACGTTTGAATAACTACCCAGTATGCGACTAACGAAGAGCGCGCCCCGGCCCTGGATGGCATAACCGCCCGCTTTCCCCAAGGGCTCGCCGGTCGCGCAATAGGCGTCGATCTCGGCATCGGACAAGGATTTCATAGTCACGATAGTGCTCGACACGAGCTCGCGCCGGGTGCCTCCGATGAGACACAACGCCGTGTACACGGTATGGTCGCGCCCGGACAGACGGCGCAATTGGGCCCACGCACAGGTCAGGTCCTCGGGCTTACGAATGATCTCCTCACCGAGCACGACGACGGTATCGGCTGCCAATACGGGGGCTTGGGGCAGACTGCGGTGGGCCCGCACGCTCTGACCGGACAAGGCCTTCTCGAGCGCCATTCGCCGGACATAGTCGAGCGGCGCCTCTCGTTCGCAAACCGCCTCGTCTACGTCCGGCGACAGCGCTTCAAACACCACGCCGACTTGCGCTAAGAGCGCCGATCGACGGGGCGAGGTCGATGCCAAGTAAATCAATGGGAGCCCCGATGGTAAGGCTGCCCCGTAAGCGTGCTGTAGGCACGGTAGAGCTGCTCGGCCACGACGACGCGCACCAAGGCGTGGGGCAAAATGAGCGGGGAGAGCGACCACTGATCCGCAGCCGCATCCAGGCACGCATCGGCCAGCCCTTCCGCACCGCCGATCAGAAATGCCACTGACTTCCCGGTCGCGAGCCAAGCGGCGAGATCGCGCGCCAGCGCCTCGCTCGACCGCATCCGCCCCTTGACGTCTAGCGCGACGATGAAGGATTGGCGCGGCACGGCCGTTAGGATTCGCTCCCCCTCTTCGCGCTTCAGCCGTTCAAAATCGGCCGCCTTTGTCCATCGGGCTGAGGCAATCTCGGTCAGTTCGAGCCGGTAAGGACCTGGAAGTCGGCGCGCGTATTCCTGGAAACCGGCATTCACCCAGGCCGGGATACGGGTCCCGACAGCGAGAAGATGCATTGCCATCTATAAACGCGGCCGACTCTCGCGTCTGACCTCTTCGGTACGCCCGAACTCTTCCGACCACAACTTCTCCAGGGCATAGAAGGCCCGCGCCTTCGGGTGCATGACATGCACAACCACGTCCCCGAAATCGATCAACACCCATTCCCCGCCCAAGAGGCCCTCGAGCCCCAGCGATTTATGGCCCCGTTCGCGCAAGAACTCGTCGACCTTACGCCCCATAGAGGTCACGTGGCGCGTGGACGTCCCGCTCGCAATAACCATATAGTCAGTAATATCGGTCAGCAGGCGCACATCAAGGACCACAATATCGACGGCCTTGGCCTGCTCTAACGCCTCTCGTACCATGTCATGCTTCGTCATTTTCCGATGCTCTCCGGTACAGTCTGTGGGCCTTAATATAGCCAGGAATCTTTGGTGGTAACCACGCCGTGGGGGCCTCGCCCTGCGCTAAGGCCGCGCGCAGGGCGCTGGCCGATTCCGCTCGCGCGCTCGCCGTAAAAAGGAATGCCAGTCCATGATCGGCGGCCAGCAACAGGTCTCCCCGCGCTTGCAAGTGCGGGCGGACCCAAGCCGGGAGCGGCATATCCCAGCCTGGCCGCCGCACAATAATGATGTGAGCCAAACCCAGGATACGCCGCCAACGATGCCAGGTCGGAAGCCCAAGAAAGGCGTCCATGCCGAGAATCAAGGCGAGCGGGGCCCGGTATCGACGGCGCAGGGACAGCAGCGTATCGACCATATAGGATGGCCCGTCGCGCTCATACTCCGTCTCGTCGACCACGAAATCGGGCTCCGTACCCAGCGCCAACCGAAGCATGGCCAACCTGTGGTTGGCGTCCGCCGACGGCGGCACCCGATGGGGTGGCCGGGCCGCTGGAACGAACACCACCTTCGCTAGCGGCAACCCCTGCATAAGCGCACGCGCCACTGCCAAATGGCCACAATGAACGGGATCGAAAGTACCACCGAAGACCCCGATAAGCTTGGTGTTACGCGCGGATATGCCCGTCACCCCAAACAATAAATTTCTGTGACGTGAGGCCTTCGAGCCCGACCGGTCCACGGGCGTGCAATTTGTCCGTACTAATGCCGATCTCGGCACCAAGCCCATACTCGAACCCGTCTGCAAACCGCGTCGACGCGTTGACCATGACGGAGCTCGAATCGACTTCGCGCAAAAACCGCTGCGCAGCGCTCCAATTTTCCGTCACGATGGCGTCCGTATGGTGGGAGCCATGCCGGGCAATGTGGGCAAGCGCCTCATCGAGGCCCGTCACCACGCGAATCGAAAGAATGGGCGCCAGATACTCCGTATCCCAATCCTCCTCCGACGCGAGCGCGGCATCCGGTAGCCACTGCCGGGTCTTGGCGCAGACCCGCAACTCGACATCATGCTCACCATAGGCCCTGGCTAGACGCGGCAAGAGATCCGCCGCCTGAGATTGCGCAATGAGCAGCGTCTCCATAGTGTTGCAGGTCCCGTAGCGCTGCGTTTTCGCGTTAACCGCCACCGCCACGGCCTTATCGGCATCGGCATCGGCATCGATGTAGACATGACAGACCCCATGCAGATGCTTTAGCACCGGCATTCGGGCCTCGCGGCTGACGAGCTCGACTAAGCCCTTACCGCCCCGCGGAATCAAGAGGTCGATAAAGCGGTCTGCGTGTAGCATCTTGGTCACCGCGGCGCGATCGGTCGTCGCCACGAGACTGAGGGCGCCGGCCGGCAACCCGGCGTGAGCCAAGCCGTCCCGCAAACATTGGCCAATGGCCGCATTCGACAACGCCGCCTCGGAACCCCCGCGCAAGATCACGGCGTTACCCGACTTCAGACACAGCCCGGCCGCGTCCGCCGTCACGTTGGGGCGCGATTCATAAATAATGCCGATCACGCCGAGGGGTACTCGCATGCGGCCCACCTGAATGCCAGACGGCCGCATGGCAAGACCCGAAATCTCGCCCACCGGATCGGGAAGGGCGGCAATCTCGAGGAGCCCTAGGGCCATCTGCTCAATGCGCTCATCGGTCAACGTCAAGCGATCCAGTAAAGCGGCCTCCAGACCGGCCGCGCGCGCGGCCTTTAGGTCACCCTCATTGGCTACCCTAAGGTCCTGCGCCCGTTCCCGTATCAGGCGCGCCATGGCAAGCAAGGCCGCGTTCTTAGTCCCGGTCGTCGCGCGCGCCATAGCGGGGGCATTCGCGCGCGCGGTTCGACCCAACTCCTCCATGTAACCATCCACGTCCGTAATCGGCATCGCTGCTGTCTTCATAACCATCCCTCGTCCGGTATCCCCGCAAGCCCCATCGCCACGCCCTCGATCAACAGCCAAGAGTCGCCATCCGCGCGCCCCTTGTTGACGCGGTCTAGCCGTGCGCATCCGGCCAGCAAATAGTGCAAACGGCGCAAGGGAAGCCGCTTCACGGCCGACAAAAGCAGGGCTTGGCGACTTGGCCACACCCGTTCACGCCGAAAGAGGTCGGCCAGCGGGCCTTTGCTGGCCTGGGCCGCGGCCACCTTCGCAAGCACCCGCACCTCGCGCGCCAAGGCCCACGACATCAGTATCGGATCTCGTGCCTCCGCGCGCAAGCGACGCACATAGCGGTGAGTAAGCGGTAAATCGCCCTTGAGCGCGGCATCAGTGACCGCAAAGACATCGAAACGGGCCTCGTCGCCCATGATATCTGACAGCGCTGCGAGCCCTGGGTTGGGATCATCCTTTAAGCGGGCAATGGCATCAAAGGCCGCCCCCATATTCCCTTCTGCGTAATAGGCGATGCGGCGCGCCACGTCCTCATCGACGATGCCCGCCTCATGCAGGCGGTGGCGCACCCAACCCACCAGGCGCTCGCCTTCGAATGCCGCCGCGACCACCACATGACCCGACTGGGCAAAAGCCTCCACCCACTCGGCTTTCAAGGTCGACCGCTCCAGCGCCCCCGTGACGACCAGCAGGATCGTGTCCGCGGTCAGCAACGGGAGGCAGGCCAGCAACTCGCGCCCCAAGGCTTCGCGCCCCTCGCGGGCCCGCAACTCATAGAGGCTGCGGGGCGCGAAGAGCGAAGGAGAAGAGAGCGTCTCGCGAAATCTGGGCCACGAAAAGCCGCTCTCAAAAGAGTAGCGCTGATGATCGGCAAATCCGGCCGCTTGCGCCGCCCGGACGATGTGCGTGACCGCCTCCTCGACCAAAAAGGGCTCGTCGCCGCACACGAGATAAGCGTTGCGCACGTCGCTCAAACGCCCCGGGAGGTCCTCCGATTTAAGACGCACGGGGTGCGCTCTTGGGCGCCGCAGCCTTAGGTACCACGGGCTTGGGTGCCACAGCCTTAGGCGCCGCAGCCTTAGGAGGCGGGCCCTTGAAAGAGATCAGCCGCCAGATAATCTGACGGGCCGCGGCGGCGCGCATGCGCCGCTCCAAATAGGCCTGTTCACGGGCCATCGCAAGGACATTGAGGGCATCGAAGCTATATTCGCGCTGCACCCGTATGATCGTAGGCGCGATCAGCACCGCGCCATCGGGCGCTTGCACGCTAAACGTCGCCGAGTAGTCCAACAAATAGGTGCTCGCTCCCCCGTTATTGTTTATCGACGCGATGATAGGCGTCATCGTCTCACCCACCAAAACCACGGTCGGCACATTCCCTTTAGGGACGATGGCCACGCCTCGGTTGAGCAGGGCGTGCCGCACGGCCAGCACCAGGGGCGGATATCTCAGGCCGCTTGCCGGCATGGTCACGCGCAATGCTGCAAACACTGGCGGCATTGCGAACTCCTGTGCGGTGCGCAAATGGAACCCGCAACCGGCCAAGGCGGCACAGAACGCGATCGCAGCGAACCGCTTCATCTGAGCACAATATTGATGAGCCGGCCGGGAACCACAAACACCTTACTCACGGGCTTACCCTCGATATATTTCAAGACGGCCTCGTCGCGTAGCGCGTGCGCCTCGATCTCGGCCGCATCGCATGCCACGGCGACGGCAATCTCGGCGCGTCGCTTGCCGTTTACCTGAACCACCATACGGACAGTATCCTGGCAAAGTGCCGCCTGATCCACAACCGGCCAGGGGGCGTCGATAATGGCGGTATCACCAAAGTCGAGCGCCGCCCAGAGCTTATGGCAAATATGGGGCACGATCGGCGCCAACAACCGCAAAACGAAACTCACGCCTTCGCGCAAAAGACGGGCCCTGGACGCCGATGCCGGCTCGTCTGCCAATTTTTGCAGGATATTGACGAGACTCATGCACGAGGCCACGACTGTATTGAAATGATAGCGCTCATAATCCCGTAGCGCCTGATCCAGGAGGCCATGGATCTGGGTACGCAAGGCCTTGTGCGGTTCCGCCCATGAACCGGCCTCGCTTACCGGGAGCGCGACGATGACACGCGCTAGCGCCCACAGCCGCTTTAGAAACCGGTGTGCGCCCGCCACCGCCTCGTCGTTCCATTCAAGCGACTGCTCCGGGGGCGCCGCAAACATGATAAAGAGACGCGCGGTGTCCGCCCCGTATTGATTGATGAGTGCTTGTGGGTCGACCGTATTGCCCTTGGACTTGGACATTTTAGTGCCGTCTTTTAGCACCATGCCCTGGGTCAGGAGCCGCGCAAAAGGCTCATCCGTCACGACCAGCCCTTCGTCGCGCAAAAGCTTGTTGAAAAAACGCGCATAAAGAAGGTGGAGGATCGCGTGCTCGATACCACCGATGTATTGATCGACTGGCAACCAATGGCGGACACGCTCATCTAACATCGCCTGGTCGTTGTCCTTCGCGCAGTAGCGCGCGTAATACCAAGACGACTCCATGAACGTGTCGAAGGTGTCGGTTTCGCGCTCAGCCGGCCCTGCGCATTTCGGGCAAGTCGTATTCAAGAAATCGGGGCGCGCCTTGAGCGGCGAACCACTTTGCGTCATCACAATGTCTTCCGGCAAAACAACGGGCAGGTCTTCGTCAGGGACGGGGACCACGCCACATTGCGGACAATGAATCATGGGGATCGGTGCGCCCCAATAGCGCTGGCGCGAAATCCCCCAGTCGCGCAAGCGGAAATGCACGCGGCGCGTGCCCAGGCCTTCGCGCTCCAGGGCATCGGTAATATCCGTGCGCGCCTGCGCAGACGAGATCCCCGTAAACGGACCGGACCCGACCAATCGGCCCTCGCCCGTGTAGGCCTGCGCTATGACCAGGGCGCACGGATCCCCACTGTAGTCCATGGGCACGATGACCGGGACGATCGGCAACTCATAGCGTACTGCGAACGCAAAATCCCGCTCATCGTGCGCGGGCACCGCCATGACCGCCCCCTCACCATAAGACATGAGCACAAAATTGGCTGCATAGACTGGCACATCGGCCCCGGTCAGCGGATGCGTAGCGCGCATGCCGGTATCGACACCGCGCTTCTCCATGGTCTCCATAACCGCTTCGGCGGTCTGATTTAAGCGGCACTCATCACGAAAACGCATGACGTCCGGACGCGTGGCCGAAGCGGCGACCGCGAGCGGGTGTTCGGCCGCGACCGCCAGATAGGTAACCCCCATGAGGGTATCCGGGCGGGTCGTGAATACGCTGAGGGCGCCATAATGTGCGACCGCAAACCGAATCTCGACCCCCTCCGACCGCCCGATCCAGTTGCGTTGCATGGTCACCACGCGCTCCGGCCAGCCCGGCAAGCGAGCAAGATCGACGAGCAATTCCTCAGCGTAGTCAGTAATGCGCAAGAACCACTGTGAGATTTCGCGACGCTCGACTGGGGTATCACAACGCCAACACCGACCGTCGACCACCTGCTCGTTGGCCAGTACGGTCTGGTCGTGCGGGCACCAATTTACGGGTGCGGTCGCCCGATAGGCCAAACCCTTATGGTAGAGCCTCGTAAACAACCATTGCTCCCAACGATAGTACTCCGGCCGGCAGGTTGCGATCTCACGACTCCAATCGTAAGCAAAGCCTAAGCGCTTCAATTGCTCGCGCATGTAATCAATATTGTCGTACGTCCAGCGGGCGGGCGGGACGCCGTTTTGGATCGCGGCATTCTCGGCGGGTAGGCCAAAGGCGTCCCAGCCCATCGGCTGCAAGACGTTCATGCCCGTCATGCGCCGCCACCGGCTAATCACATCGCCCAAGGTGTAGTTGCGCACGTGGCCCATATGGAGACGCCCCGACGGGTAGGGGAACATCGACAGACAATAGAACTTCGGCCGATGCGGGTCTTCTGTGACCTGAAAGCTTAGCGTGCGCTCCCAGAACGCTTGCGCATCACGTTCCACTTCTGCTGCCAAATAATGTTCGTCCATCGGGGCTTAAGGCTCAACAAGACAATATAAAGGGCCTCTTATTATCCATAGATTCACTTGGCACGTCTTGGGTCATCTGCAAAGCGGCCCGCTTGGGCTCGCAATAGCAATGCCAATCGGGGGCCCGCAGCCCCCCGACCGCAGGTCGCCAGGGGCAAGGGGGGGACTTGGCGGGAAGTGGCTGGGGCCGTTATGCGCCCGACAAGCCCTGCGCCGTGCCGATCATGGCACCTAGCTCGCGCCCGCACCATCCACCGGGCACCACCGTCGACGGTTTGGCAGCACAGCGGCTGATCGGGGATTTGTGTGACCCTGGTGATCGGATTAAACTAGCCTTGTTGTCTTGGTAGGGGAAACGGCGTGATTGAAATCCGTATCCATGGACGGGGTGGGCAGGGTAATGTCGTAGCGGCCTATGTGCTAGCTACCGCAGCCATCGCCCAAGGGCGGTTTGCGCAGGCCTTCCCGAGCTTCGGCGCCGAGCGCCGCGGGGCCCCGGTAGCGGCCTTCGTACGCATCGCCGAGACACCCATTCGCCGTCGCTGCCAGGTAACCCACCCGACCTTCGTCATCATCCAAGACGAGGCCCTAGCTGCGCTGCCAGAGACCCTCGCGGGTCTGGCACCGGGAGGGGCGGTCATCATCAATTCCCAGCGAGACTCGCAGGCCCTGTCAGATACCTTCGGATCCACAATCTACGCGCTGCCTGCCACCCAGCTCTCGCATGAAGCCCTTGGTCGCCCAATGCCCAATACGGCCCTTTTGGCCGCCTTTCTGACATTAACACAGCTCGTGCCGATCGCCGGGCTAAAAGGCGCCCTTGCGCCACGCTTTAGCGGTGACGTGTTGGCGCACAACCTGCAACTGATCGATCAGGTGGCCGCCGCCACGCCAGACGGCCTCTGGAAGGAGCGCGCACATGCCCCAAGCGCTTGAAGGCTCCCAGGCCATCGCTCACGCCGTGGCGCTATGCCGACCGCAGGTGGTGGCCGCATATCCGATCACGCCACAGACCCACATCGTGGAACGGATCGCCAAGTTCATAGCAGATGGCAAACTCCGCTGTGAATTGGTCAGTGTGGAAAGTGAATTTTCCGCAGCCTCGGTGGTGCTGGGTGCGGCGTGCGCCGGCTCGCGCGCTTACACCGCCACGGCCTCCCAAGGCATCCTGCTGATGACCGAGGTGCTCTATAACATCTCTGGGTTGCGCGTGCCGCTGGTCATGACCTGTGCCAACCGCGCGGTGTCGGCACCGCTCTCTATTTGGAACGATCAACAGGATTCTATGGCGGTACGCGACGCGGGCTGGATCCAACTCTACTGCGCCGACAACCAAGCCGCAGTGGATATGACCATCCAGGCGTTTCGCATCGCCGAGCGCTGCGAGCTGCCGGTCATGGTGTGCGTCGACGGCTTCACCCTCACCCACACCTTAGAGCCCCTGGAAGTGCCCAGCCAGGAACTCGTCGACAAGTTCCTGCCGCCCTACCGTTTCGCGCGCGCCCTCGATCCATTGGCGCCACTGTCCATGGGCACGCTGGTAGCGCCGGAGTATTTCACCGAGGCACGCCACCTGCACCATGAGGCGCTGCTGGCCGCAGAACAAGAGATCGTCGCCGCGGCCGAGGATTGGGGCGCCCTATGTGGTCGGAAGCAATCCCCGCTCGTTGAAGTAGACGGCCCCGCCGACGCGAAGATCGGCATCCTCACGTTGGGCTCTGTGTTCGGCACGCTACTGGATGCGCGCGACCAAGTCCCCGGGCCCCCGGTAAAGCTCATGCATCTGCGTTGCTTTCGCCCATTTCCCGTAGCCGCCTTGCGTGCCGCCTGTGCCGGGCTCCACGACCTCATCGTCTTGGAGCGCGCCATTGCACCCGGCGCCGATGGCGCTGTGGGGGCCGAGGTGCGCTCGGCCCTCGCCGAGACCGGCAAGCCGCCGCGCGTCCATAATTTCGCAGTCGGCCTAGGTGGCCGCGATGTGCCACTTTCTATCTATGCGCACCTGCTCCAGGCCATCACCAAACCCCATCCGCGCATGAGCGCGATCGACCTGCGGCCCGAGGTATTGCCAGCCGACTTGCCGACCCACCAGGAGACCCGCCGTTGACCCTATCGACACTGCATGATCTGCGCACGGCCCAGCCCCGATTCCAGGGGCTGGAATCGGGGCACCGGGCCTGCCAGGGTTGCGGCCAGGCGCTGGCCGCGCGCCTCGCCCTGGAGGCCGCCGGGCCCGACGTGGTTGTGGCCAACGCCACCGGCTGTCTTGAGGTCTTCACCACCGCCTGGCCGCAATCCGCTTGGCGGGTAGCTTGGCTACATTCCGTATTCGCCAATGTCGGCGCCGTGGCCGCCGGCATGGAGTCGGCGCTGAAAATGCAGGGCCGCGACACAAAGGTGCTTGCGTTCGCAGGCGACGGCGGCACCTTTGATATCGGTTTTCAGGCGCTTTCCGGCCTGCTGGAACGCCGCCACAACGTCTTGTTCATCTGCTATGACAACGAGGCCTACATGAATACGGGCGTGCAGCGCTCTAGCTCGACGCCCCATGCCGCCACTACCACCACGTCCCCTGCGGGGGTCGCGCGCATGGGCAAGCGCCACCTGAAAAAGGACATCCTCTCGATCATTGCTGCCCACCACATCCCGTATGTGGCGACGGCGTCGATTGCCTATCCGGTCGATTTGCGTAAAAAGGTGCGCCGCGCCATTGAAGTGGACGGACCGAGCTTTCTGCAGATCCACTCGCCGTGCCCGCTCGGCTGGGGACACGGCAGCGAGCTTTCGATTGAGGTCGCACGCCTAGCCGTGCAGAGCGGGGTATTCCCCTTGATCGAACTAGAGCAGGGGGTGCTGATCGGGGCCATGCCAATCCGCGAGATTCGCCCGGTAACGGACTACCTGAAACTCCAGGGACGCTTTAAGCATCTGTTCACCGATGACCAGCGGGCTCGTGAAGAGCTCGCCCATCTCCAGGCACTCGCCGATCAAAACATAGAGGCCTATGCCCTGCAGGGCGGGCCGCCTGACGCCCAAGACACGGAGGGCGCGGATACGGTACGGCGCGGCGGACTGCGCTTTATGTGAGGAACAGACCATGCCCACCATGACCACCGGCGCCTTTGCCCATCCCGCCACTTCACTCGACTTCAAAACGGGCAGTTGGCGCACGGCACGACCTCTTTACCATGCCCGACCGGCACCCTGTCACAGCGGCTGTCCGGCGGGTGAAAGTCCGCGTGACTATCTAGCCCACACGGCACAAGGCGACCTAAAGACCGCTTGGGAGACCTTGGTCGCCATCAACCCCTTACCGGCGATCATCGGGCGCGTATGCGGCCACCCCTGCGAGGGCGCCTGTAACCGTGGCCACTACGATACCCCGATCGCGATCCACAACGTCGAGCGTTTGCTAGGCGACGAGGCGATCCGCGCCGGATGGGATTATCCGTTGGCGCCGCTTGCCGCCGATGCGCCCAAGATCGCGGTGGTCGGCGCCGGTCCCGCCGGGCTATCTTGCGCCTACCACCTGCGCCAACTCGGTCTGCGGGCCACCCTTATCGAACAATTGCCGGCCGCCGGCGGCGCCATGCGCACGGCACTGCCATGCTACCGCCTACCGCGCGACGTGCTAGACGCCGAAATTGAACGATTGATGGCCATTGGCATCACTTTTCTACCGAACACGGCCCTCGGGCGCGACCTCTCCCTTACCGAGCTTCAGGAGCAGTACGCCGCCGTCTTCCTGGGTCCGGGCCGTAACCGCTCGCGGCCCTGGAGCGTGGACGGGCGTACCCCAGACGACCTGCATTCGGCGCTCACCCTGCTCCGGGAATGGATCGCGTTCGGCAGCCTGCCCGAAATCCATTCGGCCGCGATTGTGGGCGGCGGCAGCAGCGCCATCGACATGAGCCGTGTGCTCGCACGCGCCGGGGCACAGGTCCACATCGTCAGCCTAGAGGCCCTGCCGGGCCCTGGCGTTCCGCATGCAGCCGCCATGAAGGCCACTGCGCGCGACATCCGCCAAGCACAGGAAGAGGGCGTCATTCTACATACGGAGCACAGTGTGCACCGCCTGATCCTCCGCGGTGAAAAGGTCGTGGGAGTAGAGCTTGTTCGGGTAAAAAACGTGACCCAAGACAACGGCCGCTTCGAGATCGTCCCATTCGAGGGCACAGAAACTGTCCTTCACGTCGACCAGGTGATCCCGGCCATCGGCCAGGAAGTAGAGCCTGCGGGCATGGAAAACCTACTTGATCGGCACCATTTCTTTGCCGTCGACGAGCTGGGGCGACACCCAGAACGCGCCGGCCTGTTCGTCGGTGGGGATGCCCGTCGGAACGCCTGGGGCACCACGAGCGGCGCAATCGGCGACGGCCGACGCGCAGCCACTGCCATTTACACCTATGCGCGTGGGGAAACTGGCAACCAAGCAGCGCCGCAACCCGAGGCGATCGGCTTCGCCGGACTCAATATCCATTACTTTGAACCGGCGGCACGCGCAGAAGAGCCCGAGCTTTTGCCGCAAGATCGCGTCGGCAACGCCGAAATCGCGGGCGGCTTGGCGGCCGAGCAAGTCATAACGGAGGCTGGCCGCTGCTTTTCCTGCGGTAGCTGCATGGTGTGCGACAACTGCTGGACCCTGTGCCCGGACCAAGCGGTCCTAAAAACCCGTGAACGGCCCGCTAGCGGCCCGCCCTACATCGTCGATTATGACTACTGCAAAGGCTGTGGGCTGTGCGCCCACGAATGCCCAACGGGCTATATCGCCATGGCGCCGGAGCCGTCCTAAAAAGTGCCACTGGGCGGGCTTTAGAAAAGACGCCCGCCTTTGACGCGCCGCCAATAGCGGCGCGAACGGCCAAGGCCGACCAATGCGAGCAGGCCCGCAAACCCCAAGGCCCCGCCGTCGCCCATGCGATCATAGGGCGTCATACCCGTATAGAGTCGCGCCACCACCGTCAGCACCCCAGCATGGAAAGGCGGCAACCGCGCAGCAATACGGCCGCGATGGGTGATCCGCGCCGTGATCCCGTCGTTGGTCGCAATCAGCAGATCCCGCCCGGCCTCGGCGGCCCGTAATTGGCCGATCTGCAACTGTTGCTCTGCCTCGTTTGAATGGCCATACCAGGCATCATCGCTCACGTTCACAAGCAGGTTCGCCGCCGGCAAATCCTGCGTGACCAGGGGGCCATAGGCGATCTCATAACAGATCGATACGCCAATCCGCGCCCCACCCGCACGCATGGGGGATTCGCGGCCGGACCAGGCGGTAAAGCCGGACATCGGGATATGGAACATGTCCAATACCGGGCCCATAAGGTTAGGCCAGGGCAAATACTCCCCGAACGGCACCAGATGGCGTTTGCGATAAAAATCCTCATGGCGACCGACGCTCATGACGGCGTTGTAAATTGGCGTATCGGGGGCGTAGGCGTCGCCCTCAACCAGCCCAAAGAGAAAATCGCGATGGCTTACGCGGGCGAGGCGGCCTAACTCGGGAATAAAATGTTGCCGTAACTCATGCGAGTACCCAGGGACCGCCGTTTCCGGCCAAATGACAAGCTGGCCGTCGCCCTTTTTACTCAGTTGAAGGTAGTGTTGGATAACGGCCCTGCGGTCTTGCGCATCCCATTTGACGCCGGGGGCAATATCGCCTTGCACGAGTGAGGCGGTAATGGGCTGGCCTACCCTATGGACAAAGACGAGCCGATCCGCGACTGGCGTAGTCACAAGAATCAAAAAGAGTGGCCACAGGCCCCGCCAGTGCCCGCGCACGGCCTCCATGACAAGCGCCCCGGCCAGCGCCAAGACAAATGATAGCCCGGCGACACCGATAAGCGGCGCCCAATACACAAGCGGCGCGGCACTGGCCGCATAACCGGCATCAAACCAAGGAAATCCGGTCAAAAAGACCCCGCGCACCCACTCGCCTAGCACCCATAGCGCGGCAAAAAGCCAGGGATCGAACCCATCTCCACGGCGCAATAAGGCAAACAGGCCACCTATCAGTGCCACGTAGACCGAAAGGATCCCGACAAAAAGCGCGCACGCAATGACCGCGAGCGTAGCGGACGTGCCGCCGAATTGGGCAAGGGTGAGATAAATCCAGGGGACGCCGGCGGTGAAAAGTCCGGCCCCAAAGAGGAATCCGCGCAGGAGCGCACGCCACGTAGACCTTGCGACCTGCCAATAATAATAGAGCAGCGCCAGCATAAGCGGCGCCACCCAGACGAGACGGTAGGGGGCGAAGGCGAAATTGAGAAGAGCGCCGCTTGCGAGTACCTGAACCTCGCCCGCCCACGATGCCGCGCCGAACCTAACCTGCCACTGGGCTTTCTTTTGCAATGGTCACTACTTTCAAGAGATGAACGCGGCGAGAATCGGAGCGCAGAACCTCAAATCGTAATCCACCCACATCCAACTGCTCGCCCCTTTTGGGGACGCGCCCGAGCGACGTCATGACGAGGCCGCCGATCGTATCGACTTCCTCGCTTGGGAAATGGGTCCCGAAATACTCGTTAAACTCCCCGATGGGCGTAAGGGCCTTGGCCACGAATTCATGTTCGGTTCGCTGCATGATCATGACATCATCGGCATCGAGATCGTGCTCATCTTCGATCTCGCCTACGATTTGCTCAAGGACATCCTCGATCGTCACTAACCCGGCCACACCGCCATATTCGTCCACCACGATCGCCATATGGTTACGGCTGGACCGAAAGTCTCGAAGCAGCACGTCAAGGCGCTTGCTTTCCGGGACAAAGACGGCCGGCCGCAGAAGGTCGTAGACATCGAAGCCCGCGCTCTTCTCGTTGTCGAAGTAGCGCAGCAGATCCTTCGCTAACAAAATGCCAACGACCTTATCCTTGTCGCCATCGATCATTGGGAATCGGGAATGCCCCGTCTCGATAACGCGCGGAAGGTACTCCTCAGGGGGCTCGTCGCGGTCGATCACATCCATTTGCGCGCGCGGGACCATAATGTCGCGCACACGCATCTCCGCGACCTGGAAGACGCCCTCGATCATGTCCAGGGCATCGCTCCCTATCAGCCCGCGATCATGCGCCTCGCGTAAGGTTTCCCGCAGCGCATTGCGATCCTCTGGCGCTCCCCATAAGACGTGACCAAGCCGATCTAAAAAGGATCGCCCCGGTCCGTGCGTATTTTCATCCTGACTCATAATTTCAACGGTACGGATCTGTGAATCCCAGGCTTTGCAACACTTGTGCTTCCCGTCGTTCCATGATTCGTGCATCCTGGTCAGTGTGGTGGTCGAAGCCACGTAGGTGGAGTATACCGTGAATCCAGAGATGCGCCCAATGCGCTTTTTCGGGGCGGCCCGCCGCGAGCGCCTCGGCGGCCATGATCGGTGCACAAATCACGATATCCCCCAAAAACTGGGTTTTACCGTGATCTCTTTCTTCATAAGGAAAGGATAGGACATTGGTCGGTCCCGCCCGACCCCGAAACCGAGCATTGAGGCTTGCGCCCTCGGCCTCATCAACAATGCGCAGTCCCAAGCGCAGGCTGCCTGACATATCGGCGACCGCCGCCTTCGCCCAGCGCGCCAGAATTGATCGCTGCGGTGGCGTGCAGCCAGCGCACGCCACCTCGACATCAAGATACAGGCGCGGCAACATTACATGCCTCGCTCGTGCACCTCATAGGCCTCGACAATCCGCTGAACGAGCGGGTGACGAACGACGTCACCCGTTCCAAATAGCGTCACCGCAATGCCATTCACGCCCTTCAAGATATCCAGCGCTTGGCGCAGACCGGAAAGCTCCGGGCGCGGCAGATCGATTTGGGTCGCATCGCCAGTAATCACAGCTGTTGCCCCGAAGCCTAAGCGGGTCAAAAACATCTTCATCTGTTCTGCGGTCGTGTTCTGGGCTTCGTCTAGAATAATAAACGATTCGTTCAGTGTCCGACCCCGCATAAACGCAAGCGGCGCCACCTCGATCGTGCCTCTTTCGATCAACTTCGCCACTCGCTCAGGCCCCAACATATCATGTAAGGCATCGTACAAAGGCCGCAGGTAAGGGTCGACCTTTTGGCCGAGATCGCCCGGCAAAAACCCGAGTCGCTCGCCCGCCTCGACTGCCGGGCGCACTAAAACTAGGCGTTGTGCGCGTCCCGTTTCCAGGGCCTCAATGGCGCACGCCACTGCGAGGTAGGTCTTGCCGGTCCCCGCGGGACCCACCCCGAAGGTCACGTCATGCGTCAGAATCTTGCGAATGTAATCACGTTGCCCATCAGTGCGCCCATACACGCGCTGCTTGGGCATCCGTAGTTCCATAGGTGGCTCATAATCATCGCGTACCCTTGAAGCTTCCTTTAACGCCATGTTGACCCCCGAGGGTGTAATGGACTGAGATTGGCCGGTGACATCGTAAAGGGCAGTAATTAGGCGCTGGGCATGACGCGCCTGGTCACGGTGCCCGGTAATGCGAAACTGATTACCACGGTTGGCGATCTCCACCCCGAGTGTCCCCTCGATTTGACGGAGATGTTCATCTAGTTGACCACAGAGACGCGACAGTCGCTCACTGTCGGGGGGTTGGACGCTAAACTGAATCGCTTGCGATTGAGCGCTCAAAGGGATCGGTATCCTCTCTTCACTCCAGTATAGATGACAGAGACGGCAAGGTGTCCTTTTCGACAGCCACAAGTCGTCCGCGCAAGGAATTGGGCTTCACGGCGGTAACCTCTACCGTCGCAAAACGCCCGATGAGCCCAGGGGCATCCGCGGGGAAGTTGACCACGCGATTGTTTTCTGTCCGACCCGACATGTCACCGCGCCCGCGCGGCGCCGCCCGGTCAATAAGGACGCGCTCCAGCCGCCCAATCATGCCCCGGCTAATTTCCGCCGCGTGGGCCAAATTCAGGGCCTGCACACGCGCTAGGCGTTCGTCTTTGACCGACTTAGCAACGCTGTCTGGGAGTGACGCGGCCGGTGTCCCGGGCCGCGGACTGTAGGCAAAGCTATAGGAGAGATCAAAGCGCAACTCATCAATCAACGCCATGGTGGCCTCAAAATCCGCCTCGGTCTCCCCGGGGAAACCCACGATCAGGTCGGTCGACAGGCTGATATCGGGCCGTATGCAGCGGAGTCGCGCGATCTTCTCCTTATACTCGTCAACCGTGTGTCCGCGCTTCATGCGCGCCAAGATCGCATCGGAACCACTCTGAACGGGCAAATGAAGATGATCCACGAGCTTGTCGACGCACGCATAGGCATCGAGCAAGCTATCCCTAAACTCCACAGGATGAGACGTCGTAAACCGAATACGGCCGATGCCTTCCATCTCGGCGACATAGCCAATCAACATCGCGAGATCGGCCGTGCCCCCGTCATAGCGGGCCCCTCGATAGGCATTCACATTCTGTCCCAGGAGCGTCACCTCGCGCACCCCTTGCTCGGCCAAGGCCGCGACCTCTGCCAAGACATCGTCAAAAGGCCGACTGAATTCCTGACCCCGAGTATAGGGGACGACGCAGAAGCTGCAATACTTACTACACCCCTCCATGATCGAGACGAAGGCGCGTGGCCCGTCAGCGCGTGGCTCCGGGAGATTGTCAAACTTCTCCATCTCCACAAACGCGATATCGACACGCGGCTTCTTGGCCAGGGCGTCATCTAGTAGCGCCGGCACCCGGTGCAAGGTTTGGGGACCGAAGACCAAATCGACATAGGGTGCGCGGCGGCGGATCTCTTCGCCCTCTTGGCTCGCCACACAGCCGCCAACGCCGATCACAACGCCTGGGCGCTGCATCTTCCATTCGTTTAACCGCCCAAGGTCGGAAAAGAGTTTTTCTTGCGCCTTTTCGCGTACCGAACAACTGTTCACGAGCAGTACGTCGGCGCAGGACGGGTCGTTTACGCGGGTTAACCCATGGCTCTCATAGAGCAAATCGGCAAGACGCGTCGAGTCATACTCGTTCATCTGGCAACCATAGGTCTTGATATAGACAGTACCGGCCATACGCGCTCCTGAAGACCCAAACGATACCGACCTTCCCCGGCCATTTCTACGAGGCCAAATCTAAAACCTGACGGCGCGCGTGCCAGACGGGGCCGGCAGTGGCACCCAGCGCAGCACACCCTCGACCTGGGCCGGGTGACCCGCCGCACCCCCCGATCTTGGCCGCAAGAGGATGCCGAGACCCGCGCAGTGGGCTCGCCGCTTGCGCGCTGATGCGGGCGCACCCCCTGCCCAGTATTATCCCTGCCTAAACAAGGCCTGGCAAACGGGCGGGGCTTACCGAACCCCCGGCCTTAAAGACCGAGCGCCGGCGACAAGCATGACAGACCTCGCCTGCAAGGGCGTAGGCCTGCGACGCGGAGGCGCCGGCTTGCTCCCTTAAATCGGATCGGGTCCCCGCGCTCGTTTTTAAGAATGGGGGTCGGCTAAGGCAATTCGGCGCAATTCGACCGGGGCGCCGGTCCCCGTGTCGAACGCGATTGAGGCTTCGAGGCCCGCACGCGCAATCTGTTCGGGGTCGGCCTCGCTGTCGTACACCGCATGCATGGCGCCAAGCGCATACTGCTCTCCCGATCCGAAGGCATAGAACTTGGTATATTCGAGAACGGTCCGCTTAGAACACACGCCAAAAATCCCCTGGGGGTTGGCGATTAACAAGCTCACCTGCATCGACTCGAAAGTGTCCTCGGTGTTGTCGCTATCGAGCTTTAGGAAATAGTTTTCCTTGAGCATCACATGCAACTGCAAGCTGGTCTTATAGATGTCGTTCACGTCCTTGAATGAGCGCCGGCATCGCGTCTCGATAAAGATATTCCGCAGGGCCATATCCATAGCCGCATGCCCGGTCGCCGCCAGCCATGTATCGTCTACGGAGATCAGCTTGCTCGCGTTCTTTATAAAGGTTGCCGACTCTCGCTGATCGCCATAGGTGCCTAAGGTATCGGCACCGATCACGGCGGTATCACCCTTACGAACAACTACAATCGTGGTCATAATCTATCCTAAAGAGGGCTCTGATCGGCTTTACGGGGCGCACGCCCGGCCCACATAGGGCTAACCCAAGAACACGGCCTGCGAACTGCGCATTAGCACCCATCCGTCCCTGAACGTAAGCCCATCCAGGACCCGGTTAGATCGGCCGCCACGCGGAACTGCCCCGTGACACCTATACTGTCTGGCAAACCTCAAACGAGCAAGCTTTAAGGAGGCCTCTAATGGCAAACAACCAGTTCACGGTAGAAATCGAGCAACTCGAGGACTTTCGTTTTGCCGTGCGCTTTCCCGAAGGCGGTCTTATTACCGATGAACCCGCCCCCTTGGGCGCAGGACAAGGCCCGAACGCAGCCGAGCTCCTGGCGGCCGCCGTTTGCAACTGCCTCACGGCCAGCCTGCTGTTCTGCCTACGCAAATCCCATGTGGCGTCCGAACACCTGACTGCGCGGGCCCATGGGCGCGTGGAGCGCGACGCAAACGGCCATTTGCGCATCGCGGCCATTGACGTCACGTTAGTGGCCCCTGAGGCCACCGCGCGGTGCCTCGATCTTTTCCAAAACTACTGCACGGTCACAGAGAGCGTCCGAGCCGGCATAGCGGTGCGTGTCGCCGTGACCGATAAAGAAGGGCGCATTCTCCACCAGAGCCCCGGACACGCCTAAAAAGCGCCCTGGGATTTCCCACGCCAGGCGAGGATCAGGCTGAGGGCGCTTTACGGCTATGAGCGGGCAGCTCCCGAGGTTCCCTGTGGCTTGCGAAAAACGGATGGGTAGGCACACCGAATACTCAAAAAAATAGGGGCCTCGCGGCCCCTATTTCCGCCAACATCTCACCCTGGTACTACTGTTTGATAGCGACCAGATGGATCGTGAAGACCAAAGTGGCATTAGGCGGTATCGCGGGCCGGCCTTCGGGGCCGTAAGCCAAATGACCAGGAACTACGATCTGCCATGTCGAACCGACCGGCATCAGGACAATGGCCTCTCGCAATCCTTCAATAAGCCCTTCCAGCGGAAATACCGCAGGCTTGCCTGTCGTCTTGCTCGTGGCAAAGAGATGGCCATTGATAAAGCGGCCGGAATAGTCCGCCTCAATCGTGCTATCGATGGTCGGGCGAGAACCATGGCCCTCGACCAAAACCTTGTATTCGACGCCGCTTGGCAGGGTCTTTACACCGGGTTTCTTGGCATTCTGCTCACGGAATGCCCGTCCAACCGCCTGCTCGTGCTCCCCCAGCTGCTTCAACATGGCAAGGTTACGAGCCCGCACCTGCTGCTGGAACTTGGCGACCACGGCCGCCATTTGCGTCGGCGGCAACAAAGGCTTCGCCCCTGATAGGGCGTCTCTGATCGCGCGGGTAAATATCTGGGGTTCGACGGGAACGTTGTTATGGCGCAGGTTCAAGCCAAACTGGTACCCGAGACTGTAGCTCAGCTGGGCCTTGGAAGACAGCCCTTTGGCCATAACGGGTGCCGCCAACAAGCAGCCAATAGCCGCCAACGCGGCGTACCTCTTATGCATGGAAGCTCCTAGACTATCGACAAATTGTTTGGGTTAAACGTAAGCCCGTCCGCAACGCGCACGGAATCAAGCGCGATTAGTGTACCGATGTCTCCAGAAAAACGATAGGGGCCGCAAGGACTCGCCTTGAAGCCCCCATGCTTTAAGCCTTAACGCCGCCTTTCTTGGACGTGACGGTTGCCGCCAAACCCACATCTGCGGCTTTGGCCTTCTTGAAGCGTTCGCTAATATCCTTCCAGTTCCACAGGTTCCAAATGGCCTCGAAGAAGCGCGCCTTGTCGTTCTGATATTGAAGGTAATACGCGTGCTCCCACGCATCTAGGACCATGATCGGCGTGGCCCCCGGCGTCATCTCCGACTGATGGTCGTGAATCTCAGTCGTAATCAACCGCTGACCGGCTGGATCCCAGGCAAGCGTCGCCCATCCCGAACCCATAGTCGTCATAGCGGCGTTCACAAACTGGCCCTTTAGTCCCTCAAACGAGCCAAAGTCCTGGTCGATCGCCTTCGCTAAATCCCCTTCCGGGCGGCCACCCCCCTGGGGGGACAGGTTCTTCCAAAAAAGCGAGTGGAGAATATGGCCGGAGAGATTAAAGGCCAGCGCATGCTCCAAGGGCCCAACACGGGCGAAATTCTTGGTCTCCTGGGCCTCTTTCAGGCCGTCTAGGGCCTGGTTGGCGCCATTCACATAGGCCATATGATGCTTGCTGTGGTGCAATTCCATGATTTTCGCGGAGATGTGGGGCTCCAAGGCGCTGTAGTCGTAATCGAGATCTGGCAATACATACTTTTCCAAGAGAATTCTCCTTTAGTAAGTAGACCGACAACAAGGCCCTTATCTGAGCCATTTCCGAGGGCAACCGTGCCACTTGGCAGGACATGAGGGGATGCCGATAGTCTCATTCCGGCCCTGCACCCCGCCTTAAGACACCGCCTAGTGAACGTATCACCGACCTCCGAGCCGCCTCTCAGCGTCTTTATCGGAGGCTATGGCCACCCCCAGACATTTACCCTTCTGGGGTTTCTTCCAAAGGTGTCTTATGCGGGCACGGGGCCGCCGTTTCAAGTGACGAACGAAAACCGTACCTGGTACTCGCCCGTATCCTGGGCCTTCAGTAGGTCGCCGGCGCGAAAGCGGTAGAGGCCCGCCGCGCGGTCCTGAAAAAAAAGCTTTAGGGTCTCCCGAATCGCCGGAAAGGCCAACTCGTCCCAAGGGAGGTCCTTTTCATCGAAAAGGGCGACCTCCAGACTCTCGGGACCAGGCCCGAAGTCGAGATCGCACAATCGAGCTCGGAACATCAGGTAGACTTGGCTTATGTGGGGCAAATTAAAGAGCGTGTAGAGCCCCTCGATCTCGACGCGCGCCTGGGCCTCTTCGAAGGTCTCGCGGGCCGCGGCCTCGCTGGTCGTTTCCTCGTTTTCCATGAAACCCGCCGGCAGCGTCCAGAAGCCATAACGCGGCTCGATGGCGCGGCGACACAAAAGAACACGGTCCTCCCACAACACTACGCACCCCGCCACCACCTTGGGGTTCTCGTAATGGATGGTAAGACAACTATCGCAAACATCGCGCGCGCGCGTATCCCCGTCAGGAACACGCCGCGTCAATACACCGCCACACTGGCCACAAAAATGCATGGCCCTATTCTAACGCGACTTTTGCCCGACAGAGTAGCCGGGAGATCGCAAAAACGGGGCCGATCACACTTTCCGTGGAACCATGACGCCCTCTGGTGGATCGCTTGACGACTCTTCGGCCACGGCGTAGGGTTCGTGTGTGAAAGACACCAACGCGTCGCTATCCGTCCACACGACGGTCGTACTCTTCACCATACGACAGACCCTGAAATTGTTGCTCGTGCCAGGGGAGTGGTGGTGTTTGCCGAGCGCCGTTTTGGGCGAGAGCGAAGGTCTGGAGTCGTGCGCCAAGCGCGCCCTGGCAGAGACGACCGGGGTAGAAGACGTATTCTTGGAGCAGCTCTACACCTTCGGCAACCTCGATGGGGCGGCGCGTGTTACCGTAAGCTACTATGCGCTCGTCCCTTATGACCGGGTGAATGTGCGCCCGGGGAGCGGGGAATGGATCGATCCGGCGACACTGCCTATACTGGCACACGGACAGCAGTCCATTGTCGCATGCGCCTGTGAGCGGCTCGCCGCCAAGCTAGACTATGCGCCGATCGCTTACCAGTTCCTGGCGGATCGATTCACGCTGGGAGAATTGCAGTCGGTCTACGAGATCATCGGCCGCCAGGTGCTCGATAAACGCAATTTCCGGAGGCGGGTACGCGCCTCGCAGCAGTTGCTCGAGACGCGCGAGACGCGCCGCGGGGGATCGCATCGACCCGCCAAGCTGTACCGTTTACGCGATACCGCATCCTTGATTCGGGGATAAGAGGCCTTCTATGGGTACCACGACCGCAGTCGCACGCCATCGCATACCGGATCGCCCGGCGTCCGAGCTCAGCCACGCCCGCAAAATACGAAGAATCAAGGCGCTCCTGAAGAAGGAGAATGCCGTCTTAGTGGCGCATTATTACACGGACGCGGCCATCCAGACGCTCGCCGAAGAGACCGGCGGGTATGTCTCGGACTCCCTCGATATGGCCCGCTTTGGACATGCCCACAAGGCCCAAACCTTGGTGGTCGCGGGGGTCCGTTTCATGGGCGAAACCGCCAAGATACTAAACCCCGAAAAGCGGGTATTGATGCCGACCCTAGACGCTACATGCTCGCTCGATGAGGGCTGCCCGGCCGATGCGTTCACGGCCTTTTGCGATGCCCACCCCGATCGCACCGTCGTGGTCTATGCAAACACGAGCGTCGCGGTCAAGGCACGCGCGGATTGGGTGGTCACCTCCAGCATCGCGCTACGCCTTGCTCGCCACTTAAAGAGTCGCGGTGAAAAAATCCTGTGGGCCCCAGACCGCCACTTAGGCGGCTATGTGCAACGCGAGAGTGGTGCCGACATGCTGCTCTGGCAGGCCTCTTGCATCGTGCACGACGAGTTTCGTGGACGTGCCTTGGCCGATCTTAAGCGCCAATACCCCGATGCCGATGTGCTAGCCCATCCGGAATCGCCGGCTGGCGTCATTGCCGAGGCCGACATGGTCGGCTCGACTACGGCGATGATCGAAGCGGTAAAAATCCGACCCGCCAAACGCTTTATCGTGGCCACCGACAGCGGCATTCTCTACAAGATGCGTCAAGCCGCGCCAACTAAGGATTTCATCGAGGCCCCGACCGGCGGCCATGGCGCGACATGCAAATCCTGCGCACATTGCCCATGGATGGCGATGAATACCCTGGCGGCGCTCGAGCACACCCTACTAACAGGCGGCCCCGAGATACGGGTCGAGGAGTCGGTGCGGGCGCGCGCCCGCAAACCCATTGAGCGGATGTTGGCATTCGCCGCGTCCGAGCAGACCGAGGTCCTCGGTCTAGGGAATGCCTAACACACAACGAAAATCGCCCGCCCGCAATGGGCTAGCCAGTCCATTCGCGCAGCGGGCGGTTTAGCCTAGGTCAGACAGCATATTCCGTAGACGCGTGCGGACATCGTCGGCCATGGGCAGAGCCACCAAGGCGTGCGCCGCGTGGCGCGCAAGTCCGTCGCGAAAGTGAGGGTCACAACGCGCCGACTCGATCAGTCGGGCGCAGGCCATCTCGTAGTCATCCGTGTGCAGCGCCTGGGCCGCAGCCACAAAGAGTCCCTCGGCATCCTGATCCGTGCGACCGCGCTGTGCGCCATCGTCCTCCGACGTCATGGCGGCCAGTAAGGCCAGATGCGCATGCAGCGCGCAGACCTCGCCTGCTGCGCGCAATGCAACCGGTAAGGCATCTAGCAAAGCGAACGCCTCGCTCGCGCGCCCATCGAGGACGAGCAACTTGGCAACGCGCAGTGCCGTGTCGGGATCCTCGGGCCGCGCGAGCGCGTCTTTGGCGGCGAGACCTACCGCCTTGCCGATGGCACCGCTTTCATAGGCACGGACGACCGCCGCCGAGCGGCTTGCGTATTTATCCAAAAAGACGCGCAGCCCGGATTCGGATTCGACCCCCTGCAGACGGTCGACTTCGACGCCGTTGCGAAAGACCTGCAAGAGCGGGAGTGCGTGCACGCCAAGACGACGGGTCAGCTCCCCGTGCTGATCGCTATTCAACATGACGACTAGGAGGCGACCGCCGTACTCGCTCGCGACGCGAATGAGTCGGGGCATGACGACCAGACAGGGACCCGCGTGCGGCGACCAGAAATTGACGACCACCGGCCCGCGCTGTGAGTTCTCCAACACCAGCCGCGGAAAATTTTCGGCGGTCCCGTCTACGATGTAAGGGAGTGCCGTCATCGCGTTAGGGGATCGGACTCCTAATACCGACGTAATCGACCCCACTATGAAGACCGCGCGCATACTCAAACCGCACAGCCCCCATCTGGACACCAAGGCCTACGCCCATGGTCTCTATGACATTGTTGGTCGGTATGGTCACGATCGCCCCTTCACGGCAACCATCGACAAAAGACTGGCAGGTCCCCAAACCCGGTCTTAGGACAAAGGTCTGAGAAAGGCTATCCCAGAGGCCAGGGGGACCTGAGTCTAGTGTTCGCGAGAACTGGCCATGAGGATTCAGGGCCTCGACGAGCGGCTGCCGGGGTTGCGCAAATACCGATGAGGTACCGGAAAACACCGTCTGATCATAGCTGACCGTCGCGCACGCAGCCCCCACAGGGCCTACCACTAGGACAAGCCCCAGCACCCACGCACGATAACCGATCACCGAGAGAAGAAAATGACGCATGGTATCCAATGTGAGGCCGGTAACCGGGATTTCAAGGCAATCCCAGGCAATGCCCATCGACTGCGCGACCTACTCTGGGTCGGAGACCTTGGCGTAACCGGGCCCGGCGCGGCGGCTTTAAGTGCCCAAAACTCACCGTACGATGCGATGCGTGCCGGCCACAACTTCAACCGAGGACGAACCGACAGGCTGCCACCGACAGGGGCCACCAAGCGCGCCCGGATACGCGCCATCGCTTAATACCGCTCGTCGTGATCGCGCTTCTTGTGCGTATCCCGCCGTGGGCGCCGGTGGTCAGGCCCCTGGGCGTGTCCCGGGCCACGATGGTCGCCGCGAAACTCGCCTGGTCGGGCCGCTTGATGGAACGGGCCGGCCTGGTAATGCCGCTCCGGTCCGCGCGCCGGCCTATGACCGAATCTCTCTCCAGGATGACCAAATCCCTCTACAGGCCGATGAAAGGACGGGCGCATACCCATCCCTTCGCCAGGACGATCCTCGTGGAACCGCCTTACATGCTCGTGCCACTGGCCATAATTATGGACATAGCGCTCATGCTCGCGCCACCAACGAGGATGATTCATCCGATACCAAGGCGCCGCATGCGACCGCCACCAGATAAAATACGGGCGATAGGCGACCGTCGGGGCAGGCGGCCCATAAATCAGTAGCGGCGGCAGATAGACGCCTGCGCCGACCGGTGCCCACGGACCATTATAGTAGTCGGCATAGACCCAGCCGTTGCCGACCCAGCGGTAGTAATACCCGTTGGCACCATATACATAGGTTCCATAGCTCGACAGGTAGTAGCCCTGAACCCCGTCACTAAAGGTAAATGCGACCTGCGGGCCGCCCACGACGACCGTCGCCCGCGTGTAGCCATAACCTGGCGGAACGACGCAACCTGCGAGCAAACCGACCGCTACGCCGATTATGGCGAACACCTTCACCCAACGCGTCATCGTCCCCTCCTGAAAATCTCCATAGACTGCGGCGGCCGCTTACCGCTCACATCAAACCCGTCACAAGCCCGTTAAGATGAGCGCCTGCGAAATGCCAATATCTGTGCCCGCCGTACCCTTGTCAAGCCCATCAGTGCCGCCGGATACAGAAAATTACGCCCCAGGATCCAGCGCGATGGTGCCCAAAAACTCTTAAAAGACGCGGCTTGCTCGCGCCTGCGCCCGAACCGCCTGCGGTCATCCGCGAACCGGTCCCCCGACGCACGGCGCGCACAAACGAACCAAACGGCGGCCGTTGCCGCCGCGCCGGGCACAAAAGCAATCGCCCCGCCTTTTTCCGGCGCCGACCTAGACGACCAAGACAGGAGGCAAGCCTCTGTTATAATGGCGGTTCCGGCAAACCGTAGGTGTCCCTTTATGCCCACAATGAGCTGCCATCCGCTAGCGCCCCACAAAAAACTTCGGATCCCGGATTGGTATGTCTCGACCCTGATGCTGGAGCGCGCACTCGATGCCATCTTGCACCGGGTTAGCTTGCGGCGAGACTACGACATCCCCTACCTAGCAGGCTACAGTCAAAACGGACAGACGATCTATATCGATCGCCATCTCCCCCTATCCTTTACCAACAAAGGCCGGACGGTGCAGGTGGATCGCTATCTGATCTTGCATGAGGCGGTCGAAAAATCCCTGATCGACGAACTCGGCCTTCATTATCTCCACGCTCACCAAATCGCCACGCGGGCCGAGGAATCGGCAGTACGCGCCGATCGGATCTCGTGGACGGCCTATGATGCGTTTATGCAAAAATACGTGAAGGCGATCGGCGATGAGCGCCTTACACACGTGCCTGCGGACCTCGACCTCAAACCCTACCGGGACGAGCATGACCGCGATCTCATGGCGCGCATGCAAAAGGCCGAGACGGATGGGGCCCCTACCGTACCCAAAACACGGCGCAAGAGCCAGGGAACGGCCAAGGTTTAAGAAGAGACATCATGACCTGTCGGTCGACCCAATAGTGCGTAACTCAAGCACCGACGGGCATGATGGTTCGACGTCAGGTCTTGCGGTCTTGCGGCTTGGGGACCTCACTATGAAAGAGCTTTGCCATCACCGTGTCGTTGTCCATGGTCTCGTTGTTCAACGCCATGGCGAGCAACTCCCCGCCCATGACCTGCGGGGCGATCACCATGTCCGGCCGGACGTTGCGAATGCGCGTCATGTTTCGTGTGTGATTAACGGCGGCCACCGTACGGATATTGCCACTCAGCTCTTTTACCGCCAAGACCGTGAAGGCGTTTTCCGAGTCATCGTCCCGAAGGGCCAAAACGGCCGCAGACTGCAATACACCGGCCCGCTTTAGCGTCTCGGTATCGCTCGGGTCGCCAAGAACCACGTCCAGGTTGGGAAACTCGCTAGACTCAATAGGGCTCGTGACAATCACGGTTACCGGAAGATGCCGGGCAAGCAACTCGCGACATGTGTTGCGAGCGAGCGGGGTGTCCCCCACGATAATATAATGGTTCTTGCGTGCCATGCGCTTAGATTCCCCCTTCATGAGCCGCTGCATGCGGCCTGTCACCGCCGGTACAATGACCGCCGATATCGATGTTGCAAACACCGTTATACCGAGGATCACTACGGATACCACAAAAAACCGGGCGTCCGCAGTCTTTGGGACGATATCCCCGTAACCGACCGAGGACATGGTAATGACCGCAAAATAGAGGGCCGTGGACAGATTGGTCACCGGCGGCGAGAACCCCTGCCCGAGCACGAACGCGCCGAACACCGCATAGCCCATCAATAACAATACGCTTACGATGGCAAACAATGTGCCCGCGGCCAGGCTCGAGCGATCAAAGCCGCGCTGAAACACCAAGAGAGCCAGCAACGTAAGACCGTTAAAGATCGTCAACGCCGATGCCGGCCCACCGGCCCCATGCCACACAAACGCCAAGGTGGTGGCCGCAAGCAGCAAGGCGATCGCCCAAGACAGGCGGGAGCGCAGTAACAGGCCTCCGGCCATGGCCAGCAGCATGAGTCCAGCGATAGTTTGGGGGGCCTCGCGCAGGGCCTGCATAGTCATAAGCCGCGCAAGCGTGGGCAGGTGCCCGTGGCTTAACCCCAGAAAGCGCAACGCTGGCAAGAGATTGATGACACCCAGGACGGCCACCGCCAGCGCCACCAAACCATGCGGAAACCACACGTGAACCCGCAAGCGGTTACTGATCTGCTCCACGTTGCGCCGCCAACGGGCAAGCGGACTCGGTGGCAGCGCGTCACCGAGCACCCCTGCGGCCCGCACACGCTTGTGCGCCCGCTTGAATATCCGCGCTAAAAACGGATCCCACCATCGAAAGCCCTTCACCTGCCCCCCTCAATACCCATCCGCCCTGCCGCCGGCAAGACCATCTGCGGGACCTACCCCGCACACTCTCGCACATCGGGCCCGCGCGGTCTGCCTGCATCACCGGGCCAGCGCGCGGCGACCACCAAGGCCGGGGGCGGCAGCCGCCACACTAACGCGGACGGCCGCGCCCAAACAACCCATAATAATCACTATATCAGGTGGTTATGGCCCACAAAATGGCCGCAGATACTTACGGTCCGCCCGCAGCTACACGCCTTGATCGGGGGCCGGTCTTTAGCATGGGCGCTTGTGGCCTGCCAATCCTGTGGTCGGGGTTGCGGTCTGATTGGCGCACCGGCCACGACCACGAGCGGGAAGAAGCCGCAGGGCTAGCCACTTACGGGGTATCCTGGTAGTCTTGCGCCGCCATTAAGTGTGACCATAAGCATATTAGGATTTTGATATGCGTCAACACAATGGCCCGCGGGCTCAGTTATCGTCCGTTCGAAGCGGGAACCATCACCTGGGATCCTACGGGGCTACAGGCGACTCGCAGATTTCCATGAACAGCAGGGGGGCGTATGAAGAAAACCACAACCACGAGGCAGGTGCGCACAGCCGGTAGTCTGATCGGCGCAGCACTTGTTCTCTTGTCAGTAAAGGCTTATGCAGTGCCCAGTTTTGCCCGGCAGACAGGCCTGCCATGCGCGGTGTGTCATGATGTGCCACCGCAGCTAACGGCCTTCGGCCAACAATTCAAACTCGACGGCTATGTCATGACGAGCCTGAAGCAAGTCGCCGCCGGCACGAACGGCGATGACCTGTCGATCAACCGCGTCCCGCCACTGTCGGTCATGTTGCAGTTATCGTCGGATACCTTGACAAGCCCCGGCACGAGCAACGCCGGCAACCAGAACACGACCGCGCTGTTCCCGGAACAGCTGAGCCTCTTCTACGCAGGTGAGATCACCCCGCATATCGGCGCCTTCATGCAAGTGACTGCCGCAAATGGCGGCGGCTTCGGCATGGATAACACCGACGTCCGTTATGCCCGGCAATCCGTGATCGGCGGCCAGTCAGTCGCCTGGGGTATCGATACCAACAACAACCCGACCGTCGAAGACCTCTGGAACACGACCCCGGCGTGGGGCTTCCCTTGGGCCAATGGTGCCAGCCCGTCAAATGCGCCGCTTATAAACGGCCTTGGAACGAACGTCGCGGGTATCGGCGAATACTCGATGTGGAACAACACCTGGTATGAGGACGTGAGCTTCTACCGGACCGCAGTCGCCGGAAACGGAAACGGTAACGCGGACGCGGGCTCCATCAGTGGTGTCGCCCCGTATTGGCGCCTTGCCTGGCAGCATAATTTCGGCAAGAGCTCGCTTGAGGTCGGTACCTACGGCATCGAGGCGCGTTATGTCGATGGCATGTCTGCTACACCCGCCAATGGCGCGGCGGATCGATACACCGATACCGCGTTGGACAGCCAGTTCAAGCACCACTTCGGTACGGATCTGCTGACCGTGTACGCAGTCGCCATGCACGAGCATCAGGATCTATCATCCAGCTATGCAGCCAGTGGTAGCAGCGTGCCGTCGGCCAACCTGAATAACGAGAGCCTGACCGGTACCTACCAGTTCGGGGCGCATTATCAGGTCGGGGCGAGCTACTTCAATAGTAGCGGCACGTCTAATCCCTTGTACTACACGACGAGCGCGAGCGCGACCGGGAATCCGAGCTCGAACGGCGAGACCATTCAGGTCACGTACTTGCCTTGGCAGAATACGCAGTTCACACTGCAGTACTCGGCCTACAACAAGGTCAACGGTAGCACCTCAGGTGCCGATCAGGCCAACAATATCTACCTGTTGGGCTGGTTCCTCTGGTAGGACTTTAAGCTTCAAGTTAAGAGAAGGGGGCGCAAGCACCCTTTTTTTATGCCTCGATCCCCGGAAGATGCGGCGCGCGTAGGACGCCCCCAGGCCCTTTAAGACGTAACCTTCATTTTGCGAAAACGGGCCCCTCCCTTGCCCTAAAGCCCCGCGGCTGTCGCCGATCCCCCTGTGGACCCATCGGTGCTGCATCCTTTTTTTGCGGCATATCATCCCGACCACCCCCTATTTATGACGCGAGGATCCACCTCTCTATTGGTCGCGGTTGCCCTAAAAGACAAAAGATGACGATCACCAAGGCGGGTTACGTCGGCCGCGATCCGGGACCGATCACAAAAGAGGAGGCGATTCGGGTATACGGGCCTCTGGTCTGGAGCCGCAGGCGGCAGACATAGTTGAGGTCTTAGCGGGGAAGGTGTGGGGGCTCGATACAGGCGCCGCCCTCCCACTGCTGGACGACGACCTTAAAAAATACTCAAATGCCGCCTGATCCAAGATCGCCGACGCGGGTGTGGTGCCCATAAAGCGCTGGTCGCTTGAGCGGCCGCTTGTGAATTTCGCCTGGGGTCAGTGGGCGGCCTCACAGGAGGTTTAGCGCGACCCACAAGGAGACCACAACTTGGCGCGTCATCTTGACAAGGCAGGCAAGTCTTGTATCCTGCGAACAGTGGCGATGGGGTTCGCCGTATAACCGCCATTAGGCTGATGACTCCTCCATGCCCTGCGGTAACGCGGGGTGCGTAGTCGTTGATGGAGGCAAGGGGCTTTGAATCCCATTGTGTTGCAGCAAATCTCCCCGGTATTGGCCCTGGCACGGCGATCCGCTGCGTTTATCATCGCAACCGACGAGTGCGGGCCGCGCTGGTGTGGCCCGGCACCCAGCCGCCCTTATCGCCCTATCCAAAGGCACCTCTACCCACAACGACTCAGGCCCGACCGCCGGATTGCGAATGTCGTCGGCATGATGCCCGCAGGCATCGCCCTTGCCGTAACGACCGTCGGTCTTGCCTTCGTGGCCATCGCCACCAAGATCTGTCGGCGGCCGCCTGTCTCCTACGACCCCTGCTACCGTCGCGTACAACAGCGGCACATATGTCGGCGCTCGCGACCGTGCGTCCAGCCAATAGCCCCTGTCTGTGCGCGCCCGCCGCCGTCAGCCGCATGGTGGCGGATCGTGGTAGCGCTTTTTGCTTGTAATTTACCGATAGGGAATGGTGACGCACTATGTGGACATTGATATCTATTGGCGTCTTTGCGGTATTGGGCGCGTGGGCGCGTTACGGCCAAAGCCTTCTGGTTCAAGGGGTTCTGGGTCGCGCCTTTCCTTGGGCCACGTTATCCGTCAACGTGCTAGGCTCGTTTCTTATGGGGTTTTTGTTTTTTGAAACGGTAGACCGTATTACTATGGATCCGATCCTACGGACAGGGATTCTGACGGGAGGCTTGGGCGCCTATACGACATTTTCGACGTTTGCGCTGGAAAACCTCGTGCTGATACAAGAGGGTGAGGCCCTCAAGGCCACATTGTACGTCGTAGCCTCGAACGTTCTCGGGATCGGGGCCGCCTTGGGCGGCGCTTGGCTGTCTCGCAACATCTAAAGGGTGACATATGAAAGAGGTCTCGATCGTCCGCGTTTATATAAAAGAAGGCGACAAGCTCCAGGGGCATGGGCTAATGCAGGAGATCTTTGCGCTGTTGCATGACCAGCACAAGGTCCATGGGGTTACCGTATTTCGGGGCATCGCCGGCTTTGGTGCCAAGGGCGTCGTGCATTCCGCCGACCTTTTGCGCATGACAGTCCACCTGCCGCTCGTCGTGGAGTTTTTTGACGAACCTGAGGTGATCGACACTGCGCTCGCGCAGCTTCGAAAGATAGTCCCGACCGGGCATATCGTCCGTTGGCAGGCGCAGTGTGAGTGTGGCGAGCACTTGGTTCCCGAAACTTAAAAACCGGAGACCCATAGACGGCGCGGCCGCCACGACGACCATTCGTTTGGGCCGGGCCGCCCACTCCTTCGGAGCGTACGACCCTAAACCGCACACAGGGGCTCTCGCCCCCTAAAGATACTTTGCCAGCCGCTCGCCGTTAGCCATGGCCTCACCGGGCCCTCAGGGCGTCACGAACACAAAACCTGGTGGGCCTCCCCGGTCTATAGAACCCCGTGGGCCACTCATCGCCGCAAGATGGCCGACCACGTTGGCCCGCTCGCGCAAGGGACCGGCGCTCACCGTGACGCCAGTCGCACGCCCCCACCCGCCTAAAGGCCCTCGGCCCAACCGATCCCAACGCGCCCCGGGGGCGCGATCCTAGCCCTCCGTCACCTTGAGGCGACCTGTCCCATCATCTTTCGGATACGGCCCGCGAATGCCCGCAAGGCCTCCTGACCGCGCCGACATGCCCTATCTATCCACAAGGAGCCCCATCGATGTCTCAGCGATCCCCTGGCATACCGCGTACGGGGTGGGGGCGTTGGCGATCGCTTGGACACATCGTCCTGCGGAGTCTATGTTTATATTCATTTAGTGCAGAGGTCGGCTCGTCGTGAGGCTGCGACGAAATCGGCCAAGCGCCGCGACCGGGCCTGCGCCTGAACCTCCCCATGCCTAAAGGCAGGGGGTTCTGGTGCGGGCGACAGAGGTCTTTCCGGCTCTCACCACTGTCGCGGGAGCGACGTGACTACAGCATCCGGAATCTTCCCCTGTCCCTGCACCCATTCGAGAAAGAGC
>DATKTV010000048.1:0-3454 GCA_035530915.1 Acidiferrobacter sp.
GGTGAGTGTCAGAACTTCCCACTTTAACAGAGGAACATCGGCCTATCTTATGTCGGGCTTGTCACACGCTCTTTCCGGCTCTGTTTCTTGAAAGCCCCTAAAGGATATCGGGATATTGAGGGCGGAAGAGCCTTAAGCAGAAAAGGACGTAACAGCAATGCTGGGGAGATTGGCAGGCCGCACAGATGAGGTAGCAGGATTTGCCGAGCCGTTTTATCCAAGGCGGTATCCGACATGCTCCAGCGCCTGAGTAACACTTATGAGCCCATGTGGCTCGCGCCCCTAAAACAGGCCTTAAGGTCGTTCCGCATGCTCGCAGACGTTGGTGGTGCTTAAGGTGGATTGCCGCCGCTTCAAACTCGTTCGCGCGATGGCCATCGTTCTTCCGTGGCCTAGAGAAGCGGCTTCGCCGCGCTATTTTCTCGGTACATACCCTAGTCTATCAGCGCGGTCAAATACCATACTTAAACGCCGCCGGAATCCCTGGCCGTCTCTGCCGGGACGGGCTTCGACCGAATGGCGGTGGCGAAAGCGGATGCCACGTCGGCATGCGGTATCTCTATGACCGTGATATGTGCGCTATCAGATCCCGTGGTTATGGATGCGGCCCCTGTGTCCACAAAGACATGGCTCAATCGCTGGGTGACATACGGCACGAAGCTGTGTCCGACAAAAGTAGGCGATAGCCCCGGTAAAAGAGCGGTGTTCCCCTCGGAGCGTATCAGGCCGCGACCCCACAAAAGGCGTATCCGCCACCGGTCCTTATCGCCGAAACCGGGAATATATTCAAGCGGTAACAAACTCTGATCAGGCTCCTGCGCTAAACGGTCGACTAAGGCGTCCGTGACACGGCCCTTAGGGCCGTCGAGTTCCGCGTGTACGACGTGGAATCGTTTAGGGCCGTTGCCTATGATCAGGATATGGGGTAACAGCGCAACACGAGGAACCAGGCCATACCATAGCTCATCTTGTTCGTCTGGGCACAAACGCGTTATCCACTCGCCGCCGTTGTGGAGCAGCGGATGACTGTTATCGGGATGGCCGTACAATGCCTGCCCCGTGCAAAAATCCAACAGCATGTCTTCGTGGTTGCCGCGAACGGCATAAAACCAGGGCTCATACAGTAAGCGCAAGGTCGCTAGGCTGTCGGGTCCGCGATCGATCAGGTCACCCGTCGAAAACACCCGGTCGCTCTCGGGGCAAAAATTCTGGGCTACCAAAAACTGCTGAAGCGCGTCTCCATGGCCATGCAAATCCCCCACCACAAAGTCCCGCCCCGCCTCGTTAGCAGGAAGACGAGCGCTGACGTGCTCTTGGGTATGGGCATACAAGGCGGCGATGCGATGAGCGGGAAGCGGGCTCTCGTTTCGCTCATAACGATAATATTGGCGCGTACTGACGCCCATTATGTCCGCTTGATGGGGCGCTGCCCGTCCGAACTTGATGCGGGAGGCTCGGATGGCGGTGGCCATCTCTGGAGAGAGGGGAGTAGTTAGCGGCCGTCTTTTGCGACTATCGGTTTTGCTGGTGCCGACGCCACGGGCGATCATTGGCGGCCTCTTATCCGAAGGTCGGTGATTCGGAGGAAATCCTTGGCAAAAGAGCGGCGACAGATTGTGTGCGCCTGTTCGGGAGCGGCCGCTATCGGTAACACGTCAAGGCACGTGCTGGTATTTGCCGTCGCCGGTTCCGGTCGGGTCTTTGGAGGTCCGTTAGACATATCTCGAGTGGTGCATGTTCAAGAAGCAGCCTGTCTGGCTTATGCCTCATAGGGTCGGCCATTTTCCGCCGATTTCACACCAGTATGCTACCACCACCATTATTCTGCCAATTGAACGGATGTCTGTGATGATCCCGAATGGTCGCGACGGGATCCCAGATACCCGCGCCTCCTTTGTTGCTCCTTGTCGCCTTGCGGCAGAGGCGATTGCGTGCGAGGCGCGTGATCGACAAAACGCATGGCTTGAACATGGCGCATTTTCCGGGGGCGCCGATAATAGATGCCTCGTGACACCCTCAACCCCCTAAAGCGGGTAAGCTTCTTATCGAGTAACACGGTTCATGGGCATGCTCCAGAGAGCCCGCACACACATTCTGCGGCGCTTGATTCCGTGCTTCGGCAAGACAACGCCGACTAGACGAATCCAGTCGGTGGCCCGTGTCCGGGTTACTACTCCGCCGGAGACTTCCCGGATGGAGATACGTGATGCGTTTAGGAAACGGCACCACTTGACCATCGGCGATAGGGTGCATGTTGACCGCGCCCACGATGTCTCTGTGGCCTTCAAATCCACAGGCTTGGCATCGCCAGTTCCGCCCTTTAGGCTTATGACGATGGCCACATACGGGACACCACCCCTGCGGGTGGCAATGCCGGCTGGATGTACCACGTTCATCCCCGGTGAAGCATGGGCCATGCGGCCCACAATGCACGATGCGGTCTTGTTCCGACTTCTGTTGCAGGTAATCGATATCCCGGCCGTACTCCCACTGGCTCATGCGCTGATTGTGGTGACGCCCGGAGTTCTTGCATCGTACCCCATCAGGGTTGCCGACGAACACCGACGCCACTTCATGTGTCTTGCAGAAATCCACCACTTGGCGAGTCCCTTTATGGCGTAGGTCGCGGACGCGGCGCTCAGTGCGTAGAGTCAATTCCGCGCGCGTATGTCCCCATTTCTGCCAACGCCGGGAACCCTTCGTGCAGCGAGAGCGCTTGCTGGCGATTTCGCCCAGCTGTTTGCTGTGTTGACGCTTAAGGGAACGGATACCACGCCCGGACACCATCAGCGCATCCCCCTCGTTGGTAGCAACGGCGGCCTGATGAATCTGGCCCAAATCCACAGTGGCGTGCTTGGTGGTCGGTTCTAGTGGCCATGGGTCTTCATCATCTTCGGCTATGCTGATAGGCCATTCATTGTGCAGACCGTTCCAGACGATCTTGCCGGCACGGGGTTGTTCTAGCCATTCTGGGCGAGGCAAAACTAAAGACGGACGACCGCGCCCCATCGGAAGCACAATGCGTTTGCCTTCCCGATGCATACCCGATGCATACCCGATGCATATAAGACCCGCTGGGCCCACTAGCAAATCGCCTATCATTTCGTATGGATACCGAAGTATCGGCGCAAAATTTTCACGGGCGAAGCGGAAGTTGCCTGTAAGACGCTCATCTCGGAATGTTGCATCCAGCATGCATTCACCTTGCTAGCTCTGGAGACGGACGTTGATCATGTGCATTGCTTCGTACCAGCGCCGCCGAGAGGGTCTCCAGCAATGATTGTTGGATGGCTCCAGGGGTATCCTTCTCGCGAGCTGCGCGAACGATTCCCCAAGCTCAAGCGACCATGCGGGAACGATCAACTGTGGACACAAGCCTACTATATAGGCACTGCCGGGAGCGTATCCGCTGAGGTTATTCGCCGATCCATACAGGAGTGTCAGGGCAAATAGG
>DATKTV010000049.1:0-51397 GCA_035530915.1 Acidiferrobacter sp.
CAGAATCTGGTCCCATTGGGCACCAGATCGCATCACGGCTGCGGGTTTTTTATCCATGTTCCTCTCCTCGTTGATCACACAGAGGCGAGGATAAGGGGCTTAAGGGGAGTTGGGGAGGGTGGGGTTCGCTAATCGCTTACAAAATAGCACGCACGGGGTACGGCGTGACAATACGGGACTATAGGAGAATCTGGGGGAACGTTGTTGGAGAGGTGCGCAGACGGGTGGCCGCCCTCGTTGCCGAAAGCGGCACCGTGGCGGCACCGGAAAATCTTGGATGCGTGAAAACTGTGCTAAGTGCTTGATTTTATGGTGCCGGTGAGACGAATCGAACGCCCGACCTACTGATTACGAATCAGTTGCTCTACCGACTGAGCTACACCGGCATGGGTAGCGCGCTACTATAACCTTTGGGCGGCCAGAAAAGGAAGCTTAGCTTTAACCGGCGGAACCCGCAGCGGCACGTAACCTCACGACCACCTCCACACCCTCCATCTCTGTGCCTTGCGGCAACGGCGGAAGACCGCCTACTGACATGGTATGCGACTCGATGTCCGTGAGTTCGCCTGTCTCCACGTTGTAGAAGTGGTGATGCGGCACGGTATTCGAATCGTACACGACCCGAGTCGGATCAATGACGACCTCGCGGATGAGCCCCTTCTTAGCAAAGACCCCTAAAGTGTTATAGACGGTGGCCTTGGATACATGCGTTTCGTCTCGATTCACGAGCCGAAACACATCGTCTGCCGCCATATGGGTTTTATGATGCAGCATGAGACGCGCGATATCGATCCTCTGGCTCGTCGGATTGATCCCACGATCACGCAGAAGATCCCTCAACTCTTTGCTGGAATAATGACTCCACTCATCCATATCGCTATCCTACCATAGGCTCCGTCGTCCTGCTCCTGGATATTCGATCAAGGGCATAGGACGACGGATCCAGTCTAGGATCGCGGCCCAAGATCAAATCGGCGGTAAGCGCCGCCGAGGCTGGCGCGAGCACGATCCCGTTGCGAAAATGCCCGGTGTTGACAAATAAACCCCGGATCTCCGGGTGCTCGCCGATAAAGGGGATGCCCTCGGGGCACGAAGGCCTAAGACCCGCCCAGTGGTGCGTCACGGGAAAGGCTTCGAGCCCGGGGAGGAGATCGATGGCCGCCTGCAGAAGGTCTTCCCGGGCCGCCTCCGTAGTCGCCTTATTGAAACCAACGCTCTCGATCGTACTGCCCACGAGAATCGCGCCATCGCGACGCGGCACAAGATATCGGGCATTTTTTAGGGTCATGATGGTCAGGGTATCAGGTCTCGCCTGAATCGCGATCATCTGCCCCCTTACCGGATTCACGGGCAATGGCAATCCGTAACGGGCAAGCAGCGCGCCGCTCCAGGCCCCACCGGCCACGACGGCCTGCTCGGCTGCGACCTCCTCGCCGTTGACGACGAGCCCCTTGAATTTATCGCGCTGCCACTGAAAACCTTCCACCGTGGCCTGCTCATGCAAGCTCACCCCCAGGGCGCTCAATTCCGCGCCCAAGGCCTTCAAGAGGCGCGGACTACGGACCTGGGCTACTGTCGGCATCCAAAGGCAGGGCTCTTGGCTGCCCCCCGCTGGGAGCAGCTCACCGCCATCGCGAACCTCGAGCGCCACGCCAAAGCGCGCCGCCCATCGGTGCGCCTCCAAGGACTCATCGTCGCCTACCCGCAAGAGCCCCGATTCCGTCCATTCAGGATCGATACCGGTCGTCTCGGCCAGACCTTGGCAGAGCGCCGGATAGGCGGCCTGACTGAGATGGGCGAGCCTCGTCACCGCATCAGGGTAGCGCCACGGGTGGAGGGGGGACAATATGCCGCCCGCCGCCCACGAGGCCTCGCAGCCCAATACGCCTTGCTCAAAAAGCGCGACCTCATGGCCCGCCAGAGCAAGCTCCCGGGCCGTCAATAGACCGATGATACCGGCCCCGACGATAGCAATAGGATGTGTACGCACGGGCTTATTCTGACATCTCGAGCGAGACGAAGAAAGGCCCGCGACCTCATCGCAGGAGAGATCCCAGCCCTTGCTGGCGGCGGGACTCGGCGCCCTACGAGCCGAGCAGGCCACTTTCCCATGGAACTGCTGGGAACGGCGCCATCACAGACCGCGTGACACCTGCCGTTTAGCGGCGCCGGCCCCGTGCCCTACCATCACCTACTTTTGGTGCGCGACCGCCACGATATTCACATCGAACACGAGGTCATGGCCGGCTAAAGGGTGAGAAAAATCGACCTCCACCCCGCTTTCGGCTACCGCCAGTATCTGACCCATGACCTCGCTACCGTCAGGCAGCGTAAAGCCAAAGGCCATCCCTGGAATCAACTCAACATCGGTCGGAAACTGCGCGCGCGGCAACACCTCGCGGGCATCCTCGGTCTGCTCACCGAACGCATCGGGCGCGGCGATGAAAAACTGCCCGTGTTCGCCTTCGGCAAGACCCAGTAGACAGCGATCCAGGCCGGCCGGCAGACTCCCATCACCCACAACCACCTGCCAGGGCTCGCCAACCTCGGTGCCCTCCACGCGCGTCCCATCAGTCAAAGATAAAGTGAAATAAAAGGATACCCGGTCGCCGGTTTCGATCCGCTCCATGATCCGTCCCTAGCTCTTCTCGGTCACGGCCGTGGATCGCGACACGAAGGCATCAAGCACTATGAGCACAATGCCTACCGTGATTGCGCTATCGGCAAGATTGAAGGTATACCAGTGCCAGGAGCCGATATGGAAATCAATAAAATCCACCACCCGCCCAATCCGCAAGCGATCCGTCAGATTACCGAGCGCGCCCCCCAAAACCAGCATGAGCGCTACCACTATTAACCGATCTGCATGCGCTAACCGGGTCACGAACCACACGATCCCCACCACCATGACCACGGCCACCACGATAAAAAGGAGGTTCTGCCAGCCGCTCTGGTTGCTCAAGAATCCGAATGCGGCCCCGCGGTTGTAGACCAACACCAGATTGAGATAATGGTCGAGCCGAATCGGCGCCTTCGCGAGATGGCGAATCGCCTCGAATTTACTCCACTGATCAAGCCCCAGAACCACGATGGCGATAGAGAGGTAGGCCAGCACTTACGCATACCTCCGGATCTCGGGGCTACCGGTCAGCGTGCCCGCGCATCGGCTACAGAGGTCCACATAGTTCGACAGGGTGCCCACCTCGGGCCGGTGATGCCAACAGCGCGCGCATTTCGTGTGCGGCGAGGGCCTCACCAACACATAAAGATCGGCCCGTGAGGTCGCCACCGCAGCCCCCGGGCGGGCCGTCAGGGCATGGATCCGCAGATCAGACGTAATAAACACATAGCGCAACTCATCGGCCAAACCGGCAAGCTTGGTCATGAGGTCCGGCCCGACATAGAGATCGAGCTCCGCATCCAGAGAGGACCCGACCGCGCCGCTCACCCGCAACCGCTCAAGCTCCGGCCCGACCGCTTGCCGTAGATCAAGCATAAGCGTCCAAGACGCCAGATCCGAGGCCTCGCTCGCCAGCCCCGCAAAGCGGTGCCAGGTGCTCAAAAAGACGCTCTCGGTGCGCGCGCCCGGCATGTAACGCCAGATCTCTTCGGCGGTAAAACTGATGATCGGCGCCATGTGGCGAACCACTACCTCGAGCATATGCGACAAGACGGTCTGCGCCGAGCGCCGCTCCCGACTGACCGCACCCGAGGTATAGAGCCGGTCTTTCAGGACATCGAGATAGAAGCCCCCCAAATCCACAACACAGAATTGGTGTAGTCGCTGGTAGACCATGTGAAACTGGAATTGATCGTAGGCCTCTTGCAACGAGCGGTCGAGCTCGGCGGTGCGCGCCAGCGCCCATTGGTCGAGCGCCAAGAGATCGGTGGCGGCAACGAGATCGCTATCGGGGTTGAAGCCCGCGAGATTAGCGAGCAGGTAGCGGGCGGTATTGCGCAAACGCCGATACCCCTCGGTCACGCGCTTTAAGATCTCCTGAGACAGCGACATCTCCGCCCGATAATCGGTGGCCGCGACCCAGAGACGCAACACATCGGCCCCGAGGCTATTGGTGATCTCCTGAGGCTCGATCCCGTTGCCCTTGGACTTGGCCATCTTCTGCCCGTTGGCGTCGACGGTAAAACCATGCGTCAACACGCCCTTATAAGGGGCGACCCCTGAATCGGCGACCGACGTCAGCAACGACGACTGAAACCACCCGCGATGCTGATCCGACCCCTCCAGGTACAAGTCGGCGGGGTCGGCAAGATCTGGGCGTACCGCCAGCACGCAGGCATGCGTCGACCCGGAATCGAACCAGACATCCAAGACATCCCGCACCGCCTCGTAATCATCGGCCTCCGCACCCAACCACGTCGATGCCGGGCGATCAAACCAGCCGTCAATCCCCTCGGCCTCGATCACGCAGGCCACCTCTTCCAAAAGGGCGGCGGTACGCGGATGCAGCTCCCCGGTGACGCGATGCAAGAAAAACGGGATCGGGACGCCCCAGGCCCGCTGTCGAGAGATACACCAGTCCGGGCGCGAGGCGACCATCTGAGCAATGCGTTGCTCGCCCCAGCCGGGCATCCACCGCACCTGTTGAATCGCGGCTAGCGCCTGCTCGCGCAGTCGCTGTGCATCCATCGATATGAACCATTGGGGCGTTGCCCGAAAGATAATGGGCGTCTTGTGACGCCAGCAATGCGGGTAACTGTGGCTGATGGTCTCCACATGCCAGAGCGCGCCGCATTCCTGCAAAATCGTGATCAACCGCTGGGTCGCCTCAGTCACCGTTAGCCCTTCCACATGCGGCGTGCCGGGCAGGAAACGACCATCGCCGCCCACCGGACACTCGACCGAGAGAACCTCACCGCCGGCGCGGCTATAGAGGCGCGCTGCCTGGTAATCCTCCTCACCATGGGCCGGTGCGGTATGGACTAGACCAGTACCCGCCTCGGTCGTCACGTGCGGGGCCCCGATCACGGGCACGATACGCTCCAGAAATGGGTGCTGGAGACGCAGGCCCACGAGCGCGCGCCCCTCGACCACGAGGCCGGTGGACTGGTTCACCACCCCGTAACGGGCCGCAACCGCATCAGCCAGATCATCGGCCACTAACCAATACTCCGTCCCGGTATCCATAACGCGATACACAATCTCCGGGGCTACGGCGACCGCCCGATTGGCCGGCAACGTCCACGGCGTCGTAGTCCAGATCATGAGCCCGACGGCGGCGGCCCGCGGCGGCTGCCCCAGACGCCGCCAAAAGTCATCCGTGTCGACTACCGCAAACCGCACATCGACCGCTTGGGTCTCATGGTCCTCGTAATCGACCTCCGCCTCCGCCAAGGCCGATCGGCAATCGATACACCAGTGCACGGGCTTTTCGCTACGGTACACGTGTCCGCGCGCGAGGATGCGCGCCAATTCGCGCACGATATTGGCCTCAAAGGCAAAATCCATCGTAAGATAGGGGTGAGCAAAGTCCCCGAACACGCCGAGGCGCTCGAAGTCCTTGCGCTGGCCGGCCACCTGCACCGCCGCGTACTCCCGGCAGGCCTGGCGGAAGCCATGGGCATCGACATCGCGCCCCCGGCGGCCCCGCTTCTTCTCGACTGCGAGTTCGATCGGTAATCCGTGACAGTCCCAACCCGGTACATAGGGCGCGTCGAAGCCCGCGAAGCCCTTCGCCTTGATGATCATGTCCTTCAAGACCTTATTGACGGCATGGCCTAGGTGAATCGCGCCGTTGGCGTACGGGGGGCCATCGTGCAAGACGTAACGGGGGTGATCGGCGTGGAAGGCCCGCAACCGCTCATAGAGACCCATGGCCTGCCAGGCCTTGACCTGCTCAGGTTCGCGCGTGGGCAGACTGCCGCGCATCGGGAACTCGGTGTGCGGCAGTTGTAGTGTGCTTTTATAATCCGCGCTCATGACGACACCCCGTGTTGGGCAAAAAAGGCGCGCGCCGCGTCCCGATCCGCCGTGATCTGCGCCTGTAAGGCCCCCAATGACGAAAACTTGCGTTCCTCACGTAACCGCTTCAGAAAACTCACAGACAATGGTTGGCCGTAAAGGTCGCCCGCAAAATCCAGCAGGTGCACCTCCAGCAGCACGCAGCCCCCGCCGACTGTCGGGCGCCGGCCCACATTGGCAATACCCCGGTAGCAACGCCCGCCGACCCCTTCTGCGGTCACGGCAAACACCCCACCTAGCGGCGGCGGATCCGGCATCAACACATTGGCGGTCGGAAAACCGATGAGCCGCCCGCGCGCATCCCCATGAACGACACGCCCCCGATAGCGATAAGGTCCGCCGATCAGCCGCTGCACCTCATCCAAGGCCCCCGCCGCCAGCGCCGAACGCAGCCGCGTGCTACTGATCCTATGATCAGCCTCGGTGAATGTCGCAGTCGACTCCACCGAAAACCCATGACGCTCGCCGGCGTCCCTTAACATTGCGAAATCGCCGCCGCGACCGGTACCAAAGCGAAAATCATCGCCAATGACGAGCGCCCGGATGTGCAGGGTCTTGACCAAAATCTCGTCGACGAACGCCGTAGCCGACAGCGCCACTAAACGCGCATCGAAACGTAATACCAAGACCATGTCGACCTGCGCATCGCGCAGCGCCCGCAGCTTGGCCGAAAGCCGCATGAGCCGGGGCCGCGCCTGCGCCCCTTGAAAATATTCGCGGGGCTGGGGCTCGAACAACATGACGAGCGTCGGTGCCTGGAGCGCCGCTGCGCGCTCCCGCAAAGAATCGATCAGCCGCCTATGCCCGCGGTGGAAACCATCGAAATTGCCGATCGTCGCCACCGCCCCGCAATGCCGTGGACGGATATTATAAAGTCCTCGAATACACTCCATGATAGGCGTTAACCGAAAGGGCCGAAGCTTAACGTATCGCCTGGAGGCGATCCAGGCGCGATCACGGCGTGACCGCCTTGTGTCACTGGGAATGTCATGGCGCACGCTCGCACGAGAAAAGTCGGTGACTGTTGGAAACCCGGGGCCATTTTTGGAGCAAATGATCCGTGCTCAGCAGGCCCAGTCGGGGTCGAGTTCTTCAATCACGTCCCGCAAAGGGCGGCGAGTCGCATAATCCTCACTATACCCGTGATAATACCCAAGCCTCAATTCCGGAAACCGCCAACAAAGATAACCGTCACCGGTATCGAAATCCACCAGCCACAGACCCTTGACGACGACGCCCAGACGCTCCATCTTGGCCACCCAGCGCTTCACGATGCGCTCGTAGCGTGCCTCAATCTCGGGGAGGCCGGCGCTACCCGGCGGCGAGGCCGACAACAGGCCGCGGACGGGCTCCAGCTCCCGCGCCGACCTATGGGTGATCCGGGACACGAGCGGGAACAGTTCTTCGGCCTCGGCGAGCGTAAAAACACGCGTATCGCCCGGTGTACCGATCTGCCAAATACCCGCGTTCATGATCCTGTGTCGCCACCTATCGACTTCAACCGTAAGGCCTGGGGACGGACCCCCATAAGCCACATCACTGTACCATAGACGGCAAGTCCCACGACAATCCAGCCGCCCAATACCAAGGCCCGGTGAACCCCGGACGCCTTCAAAAACCCCGCCGTCTCCGTGCCGGCATGAACCAACACCAAGACCATAGCGGCGCTCGCGCACCCGACCTGAACCCACAGCCGTCGCCAGCCCGGATACGGCCGATAAACCCGGTTCTTACGCAGCCCGCGGTACAAAAGCCAAGCGTTGAGGCCCCCCGATAACGACGTGGCCAACGCCAACCCGGCGTGCGCAAGTGGCCAGATCAAGATGCCGTTCAAGGCCATATTGGAAACGAGCGCGATGGTCCCGATCTTGACGGGCGTGCGCGTGTCCTGCCGGGCGTAATAGCCCGGGGCCAGCACCTTAATAAGCACAAAGGCGGGCAGGCCCACAGCAAAGGCAATCAGCGCGCGCTGGGTCATCGCCGCATCCAGAGCGTTGAAGGCCCCATAGCGATACAGCGTAATAATGATCGGGGCCGACAGCACGATGAGGGCTGCGGCCGCCGGTACCGCGATCACGATCACCCACCGCAAGGCCCAGTCCAATGTCTGGCCGAACTCGACAGTCGAGGACTGTGCGTGTTTGGCCGACAGATGCGGCAAGATCACAGTGCCTAGCGCCACGCCGAAGATCCCTAAGGGAAACTCGAGAAGCCGATTGGCGAAATAGAGCCAAGAGATGCTGCCGGTCACCAGAAACGAGGCCAACACCGTGTCCACGACGAGGTTAATCTGCGCGATCGAAGACCCAAAGATCCCCGGCACCATCAACTGAAACACCCGCTTTACGCCCGGATGGTGGAACGAAATTTTGAGGCGCGGCAAAAGCTTGTGCTTGCGCAAAAACGGGATCTGAAAGATCAACTGCAAGAACCCACCTATAAAAACACCCCAGGCGACCGTCACGGCCGGTTGCGCGGTATGGGGGGCGATGACGCCGGCGGCCACGATCAGGCTCACATTCAAAAGCACAGGCGTAAACGCCGCCGCGGCAAATCGGCCGCGGGTATTCAACATGCCGGCGGCCATGGCGACCAGCGAGATGAAAAAGAGGTAAGGAAACGTGATCCGCAGCAAGATCACGGCCATGTGGTACTTCGCGGGCTCGGCGAGAAAACCCGGCGCCAACACGAGAATAATGACTGGTGCCGCGAGCACGCCAACTACCGTTACGACAAATAGCACCAGAGCAAAGGTGCCGGCCATATGATCGGCAAAGTCCCGGGCGCTCTCGGTGTCCGGTCCGCCCGCCTCCTGATGCACATAAGAGGCAAAAACCGGCACGAACGCCTGCGAGAAGGCCCCCTCGCCAAAGATCCGCCGCAAGAAACTGGGGATCCGAAAGGCGACAAAGAAGGCGTCGGCAAGTGCGGTCGTGCCCAAGAGGCGCGCGAGCAGGATGTCACGGACAAAGCCCGTAAGCCGCGAAACCAGTGTCATCCCGCCGGTCACAAAGAGTGAGCGCACGAGTTTATTAGCCACACAATCCCCTTATCACCGGCGCACGCACCCCTGGCGTTCAGTTCCCTGAGAAGGCCCGGCGCCCAATGAACTGGGGTGCCGCCACCCACAAAGATTTTGAGTATACCGCAAGAGCGCACGAGGACCGTGCCGCCCCCGATCCCATCGCCGCGCGCTTTAGCTCACCGCCCTGGTCAGAGACATTCCTTAATTAAGGGGCTAACACGCCAGGCGCCGTCATTGACAAGCCGACCGGGCCACGGCATAGTGTTGCGCTTTGTGAATTCCTCGTTTAAGGAGCAGGCGTTTGGCGAATACAGTTCAGGCGAAGAAGCGGGCCCGGCAGGCCGAGATCCACAGACAGCGTAACGTGGCGTTCCGCTCGCAGATGCGCACGGCAATCAAAAAGGTCCTGAAAGCCGCCGCTGAGAAAGATGCGACCGGTGGACAAGTCGCCTATCGCGAAGCGAGTTCGGTCATCGACCGCGGCATATCCCGGGGTCTTTTGCACCGCAACACGGCCGCCCGCTACAAGAGTCGCCTCAACACCCGCCTGCACCGCATCAGCGCCTAAGCGCCCTTAGACAATCACGAGGTTATCCCGATGGATAACCTCGGGCTCGTCCTGATACCCCAATAGCCGCTCAATCTCCTCGCTGCCGTGCCCCATGATAAGGCGCAGCTCGAGGTCGCTGTAATTGACAAGCCCCCGAGCGACCTCTCGTCCCTCGGAGTCTAGACAGGCCACCATCTCGCCGCGCGCAAAGCGGCCCGCTACGGCCTGCACGCCGACCGACAAAAGACTGCGACCCGCCTCGCGCAACACGCGCACCGCGCCCGGATCTAGGGTGAGCTGTCCGCGCACCGCGAGATGGGCGGCAAGCCATTGCTTGCGGGCCACTAGCCGCGTCGCCGATGGATAGAGATACGTCCCCAGGGCCTCGCCCGCCAACACGCGCGCCAACACGCGCGGCTCGCGGCCCCCGACGATCACCGTAGCGGCCCCCGAGCGCGCCGCTTTGGCGGCCGCCGCGAGCTTAGTCCGCATCCCGCCACGGCCCAGTTCGCCGGCCTCCCCGGCCATGGCGATAAAAGCCGGGTCTCCGGCCGGGGCCTCGACGATTAGGCGCGCCTTGGGGTTGTGCTTCGGGTCTTCCTCATAGAGGCCCGCCTGGTCGGTCAGAATCACCAACAACTCGGCCTCGACCAGATTGGCGACCAAGGCCGCCAAGGTGTCGTTATCCCCGAACCGAATCTCCTCGGTCGCCACGGTATCGTTTTCGTTGATGACCGGGATGATCGAGAGTGCCAACAAGGCCCGCAGGGCGCTGCGCGCGTTCAGATAACGGCGCCGATCGGCGAGGTCGTCATGGGTCAAAAGCACCTGCGCTGCGTGCCGGCCGTGGCGGGAAAACGACGACTCATAGGCCTCGATCAGCCCCATTTGACCAACGGCCGCCAAGGCCTGCAACTGAAAGAGCGCCCGTGGCCGCTTTTTGATATTCAGTCGCTGCATGCCGCAGGCCACCGCACCCGAAGACACGAGCACGACCTCGCGACCTTCGGCAACGAGGCCGGCGAGCTGGGCGACCCAATCGTCCAGCGCGGGCCGATCCAGACCCATCCCGTTATTGGTAAGCAGGCTGCTGCCGATCTTGACCACGAGCCGGCGGGTGCCGCCGAGGGCCTCACGCATGCGGCGTTTCCGGGACGAATCCCGACTCCTCGGTCTTTGCTAAGGCCGCGAGCGCCTCAAGCCGCGTCATGAGCCGACCCATGAGCTCCCGGCAACCCAAACCCTTGATTGCCGACACTGCGGCATAGGGACCGGTCCAGCCCACGGCCTCGCGCACGGCCTGAAGACGCGCCTCGCGTTCGGACTCCGGCAGCAGATCGACCTTATTGAAAACCAACCAGCGCTCCTTGCTCCCTAAGTCGTCCCGAAAGAGACGCAACTCGGCTTCGATCACACGGATGCCGGCAATAGGGTCTTCGGTTGGGTCCATCGGCGCGACATCGATGATATGCAACAAGAGCCGCGTGCGGGAGAGGTGTCGCAGAAATTGCATGCCGAGCCCCGCCCCCTCGTGGGCGCCCTCGATCAGACCGGGGATATCGGCAATCACAAAACTTCTTTGCCGCTCTACGGTCACCACCCCGAGTTCCGGGTGCAGCGTCGTAAAAGGGTAGTCGGCGACCTTGGGGCGGGCCTCCGAGACGGCCCGCAAGAACGTGGATTTGCCCGCGTTGGGGAGCCCGACCAAGCCGACATCGGCCAAAACCTGGAGCTCCAGCTTCAGCTCGCGCGCCTCACCGGCACCACCGGGGACGATCCGCCGGGGGGCTCGATTGGTGCTCGTCTTGAAATGGGTATTGCCGAGCCCCCCGCGGCCGCCTTTCACCACCAGGAGCCGGTCGCCGTCATGGGTCAGATCGCCCAAGAGCTCGCCGGTGTCGATATCCTGTACCAAGGTTCCGATCGGCACCGGCACCACCATATCGGCGCCATCACCGCCCGAACGCTGACGCCCGGATCCACCGGCGCCGTTGGCCGCCCGGAACTGCCGTGTGTAACGAAAATCCGCCAGGGTATTTAAGCCGGCACGGGCCTCGAAATAGATATCGCCGCCATCGCCGCCATCGCCGCCATCGGGGCCGCCGCGCGGCACAAACTTCTCGCGCCGGAAACTCAACGCCCCATTACCACCATCGCCCGCATGCACGTGGATAGTGGCTTCATCGACAAACTTCATGGAACTCCCCCCTGGGACGCCGGGGCCGTCGGATTACCCGCTAGGAGGCGGAAACGACGCTGACAGTCTTCCGCTTTTGGGGGCCTTTGACCTCGAACAGGACATGGCCTTCCGCGCAGGCGAACAGCGTGTCGTCCTTGCCAATGCGGACATTGCGGCCCGGATAGAAACGCGTACCCCGTTGCCGGATGATGATATTGCCTGGCGATACCCGCTCTCCGCCGAAACACTTAACACCAAGGCGCTTCGATTCGGAATCGCGACCGTTACGAGAACTGCCGCCTGCTTTCTTATGTGCCATGGATGCTCCTTACGCCTGCGCGGCTTCTTCGCTCTTGCCAGCGATGGTCAAGATCTTCAATTCGGTATAGTTCTGCCGGTGACCAGCATGCTTGCGGTAATGCTTGCGGCGACGGTTTTTGAAGATGCGAATCTTGTCCCCGCGACCATGGCTCTCTACCCGCGCCGTCACAGTCTCCGGCAGCGCCGGGGCACCGACCCGCACACCGGCGGCATCGGCAATCAACAAAACCTTCTCCAGGGTGACATCCTGGCCCACTTCGGCCACCAAGGTCTCGACCCGAAGGGTCTCGCCAACCGCCACTCGATACTGCTTGCCGCCTGTTTCAATCACCGCGTACATAAAACTCCCCAAAAAAGCGACTCACATCACGCTTAAGGCTACTTGTCAGCCCCGTTAAATCCGGCGATTCTAGTGACTTAAAGCAGTGCGGTCAAATAATTTACTCTCAATAGGCCCCGCGAACGCGGCGGCCGGGGGGTGGGGTGCTTGACAGCGCCCGCCTGACAGCAGAGCATGACCGCGCTTTGTAAGGGGGAGCCCATGTCCACGCCCGTGCCGATCGACCGGCCTACTTTGGATCTCGACGACATCCACGCGCTCATCAAGTCCGAGAGCCAAGCGGTCGATCATGAAATCGAGAAACGGCTGAGCTCCGACATCGTACTCATCAACCAGCTCGGCCGTTATATCATCCAAAGCGGCGGCAAACGCCTGCGCCCGGCGCTCCTGTTGCTGAGCAGCCAGGCCTTCGGCTACCAGGGCGCGGCGCACATTACGCTCGCGACCGTCATCGAGTTCATCCATACCGCAACCCTGCTCCACGATGACGTGGTCGACGGCTCGATCATGCGCCGGGGACGCTCGAGCGCAAACGCGGTCTTCGGCAACGAGGCGAGCGTTCTAGTCGGCGACTTCCTCTATTCGCGGGCATTCGAGATGATGGTCGAGGTCAAGAATCTGCGGGTCATGGAGATTCTCGCCAAGGCCACGAATACGATTGCCGAAGGCGAGGTCATGCAGCTCATCAATTGCAACGACCCGGACGTAGAAGAGGCCCAATACCTTACCGTCATTCGTAGCAAAACCGCCAAACTGTTCGAGGCGGCGGCGGAACTGGGCGCGGTTTTAGGCGGCACGCCCGCGGCCGAGCCGATGATGGCGACCTATGGGCGCCATCTGGGGACCGCCTTTCAATTGATCGACGACGTATTGGACTACGGCACCGAAAACGAACACCTCGGCAAGAACGTCGGTGACGATCTTGCCGAAGGCAAGACCACGCTGCCCTTGATTCACGTGTTGCGTACCGGCACCGAGGCTGAACGGACGCTGGTCAGAACCGCCATCGAGCAAGGCGGGCTTGAGCGCATCGACGACGTCGTGGCCGCCATTGAATCCACCCAGGCGATCGCGTACACTGCCCGGCGGGCCGAGGGCGAGGCCGATCTGGCGCGGGCGGCACTCACTTCCCTACCCGACTCCCCTTATAAGCAAGCCTTACTCGGCTTGGCCTATTTTTCCGTTCATAGAGATCATTAGAGGCGAAATGAACGGCGCATCATCAACGGGGTGTAGCTCAGCCTGGTAGAGCACTAGCTTCGGGAGCTAGGGGCCGGAGGTTCGAATCCTCTCACCCCGACCATTGAGAGAGCGTTGCCAACACCTGTGGACCTCCTGGTCGAACTGTTATTCTTGTGGGGCGCCATCTGGTTGGTTCGGCGTCTCCTGCGGCCGCGTCCCCCAGCGCGGACTGCCACACGCCCCACATCGACGCGTAAACAGACTCGCGCCATTGAGGACGTGGTCGCTTGTGACCGCTGCGGGCTCTATATTCCGCGCTCCGAGGCCATCTTTGGCCCTGACAACACTGCTTTTTGTTGTCGGGAGCACCAAACAACGCCGACCATTCGGCACTGAAACTTTGCCATAATGCCCAATCTGTGCTAATTCAGAACCCATGAGTGCAACTGATCATGCCTTAGACATGGCCCTGGATGGCGTCGAGACCCCGCTTCTCGTACGTGAACAGAATTGGCTTCTCCTGACCTACTTCAACAGGTATCGCCTGGTACTGGCCTTGCTGGCCTGCGTGGCGGGGTTCTCGGGTGGGGCGCTGTGGCCGTTCGGCAGCACCGACCCCAAACTCTTTTTGATCGTGGCGCTGCTCTACACCGCTACCTATATCCTGGCGACCGTTGCCACCCATCGGCGCTTCTCGGACTTTGAGACCCAGGCTACGGTCCTGGCGTTCCTTGATGTCGTAGCACTCATTCTTTTGATGCACGCAAGCGGCGGGCTCGGAAGCGGCACCGGGGTCCTGCTGCTGGTGTCGACCGCGGGCACGAGTTTTCTCCTCAACCGGCGCCTGACCATCTTTTTCGCGGCGCTCGCGACCATTGGGGTATTGCTCGAGCGGGCCTGGCCCTACCTCACCGGGTCCCTGAGTAGCTTACCGGCCAGCTACTCCCAGGTAGGCCTCTTCGGCCTCGTTCTCTTTGCCACCGCCGCTCTGGCCCATCTGGTCGCGAGCCGCCTACGGGTCACTGAGGCCTTGGCGGAGCGGCAGGAGACCGACCTGCTCCATATGGCGCGGTTAAATGAACAAATCGTCCAGCACCTGCAAATCGGCGTGCTCGTGCTCAATCAAGCCGGGCATATCCAGATGACCAACAAGACTGCGTGTAGTTATCTTGGTCTCACAAACGCCGACGACCATCCGCTCATCAAGGCCGGCGCGCCGATACTGCATGAGCAATGGATCGCGCAGCAAAAAAGACCCGACCTCGGACGGCGACTTTTTGTGTCCAAAGCAGGCTATACACTGCTACCGCGCTTTATATCCTTAGGTCACGACAAGACTGCCGGCACCCTCATTTTTCTGCAGGACACGGCCATTTTGAAACAACAGGCCCAGCAGATGAAAATGTCGGCCCTGGCACGGCTGACCGCCGGTATCGCCCATGAGATTCGCAATCCTTTGAGCGCTATCACCCATGCCGCGCAGCTGCTGGTCGAAAGCACGGAGCCGCAAAGCGAATCGCGGAATCTGGCCGAGATTATCGACGACCAAGGCCGGCGCATGAACACCATAGTAGAAAACGTCCTCCAACTTGGGCGTAGCGACCACACGCGCGCGACCCGCTTCGAGCTAGACGAGTGGCTCCAGAACATCCTTCCGGCATGCGCGACCGCCCTCAATATTCCCGTCGGCGCATTGAGCCTCGTGATCGAGCAGCCGCAGACCGTCTGCTTTGACACCGACCACCTCTTTCAGATCGTAAACAACCTGTGCCATAACTCTTTAAAGAACAGCCCCCCCTACCAGGACGTGGCGATCATCAAGCTGCTCGTCGATGTCGACCACGAGGGCTACAGTTACCTTGAGGTCATCGACTGGGGCCACGGCATCAAAGAGGCCATTGCCGAGCATATTTTCGACCCCTTCTTTACTACGACGGCGCGCGGTACCGGCCTTGGGCTTTATATCGGCCGGGAATTGGCAGAGGCCAACGGCGGGCGTCTCGAATACCATCCGGCATCGGTGGGATCCCGGTTCCGCCTAACATTCGGGCGACTGAATGACTGCACGGATACGTCCATCTCGTCATGAGCATGCCGCAAGTCCTTATTATTGATGATGAAGCGGATATCCGCGCCCTGCTTGAGTTGACCTTAGGGCGCATGAATCTTGAGACCCGTTCGGCCGGTGATGTGGCGTCAGCGCTGGCGCTCCTAGACGAATACCGGTTCGACCTCTGTCTGACCGACATGCGGCTGCCTGATGGCGACGGTCTCGATATCGTGCGCCACATCGAGGATCACCACCGCGGCCTGCCAGTCGCCGTCATTACCGCTCACGGAAGCATGGAGACGGCGATCGCCGCCCTTAAGGGTGGCGCCTTCGATTTCGTCTGCAAGCCCCTCAACATCAATGAGCTCCGCTCACTGGTCCGCAATGCGCTCAGTATGGCGAAACAACCGCCCACAGACGGCGCGAGCGCCGCCATGAAGCTGCTTGGGACCTCGCAGGCCATCAAATCCGTGCGCGCCCTGATCGAGCGACTCGCGCGCGGCCAGGCCCCGGTCTACGTAAGCGGCGAGTCCGGCACCGGTAAAGAGCTGGCCGCCCGCCTCATTCACGACCTCGGCCCACGCGCCGGCAAGCCCTTTGTGGCGGTCAATTGCGGCGCGATCCCTGAGCAACTGATGGAAAGCGAGTTCTTTGGCCACAAAAAGGGCAGTTTCACGGGCGCCTTTACCGATAAAGACGGGCTCTTCAAGACCGCGACTGGCGGGACTCTGTTTCTAGACGAGGTCGGCGACCTGCCGGTCCCCATGCAGGTCAAACTCCTGCGCGCCATCCAGGAAAAGGCCATACGCCCCGTGGGCAGCCAGCAAGAGATCCCTGTGGATGTCCGCATTCTCTCCGCCACCCATAAAAACCTCCACGACCTCGTGCGCATCGGCGCCTTCCGTCAGGACCTCTACTATCGCCTGAACGTGATCGAATTGGTCATCCCCCCCCTACGGGACCGGGCGGAAGACATCCCGGGGCTCGCCCAGCACCTGTCGGCAAAGCTTGCCGCAGGCCGCCCGCTACCCCTGACCGCCGCCGCAGTGGCCGCACTCCAGGGATACGACTTCCCGGGCAATGTGCGCGAGCTGGAAAATATCATGGAACGTGCATTGACGCTGTGCGAGGGCGAGGAAATCGATGTCATGGACCTGCAGCTCCCGATGACCGTCGCGCAAGCGGCCGCAAAGCCCCCCAAACAGGTCGGTGAGTCGTCCTTCGCCACCCATAGCTATACGGGCGAGCAATCGCTCGAGGAGCACCTAGCACAAGTAGAGCGCGCGGCAATCGAAAAGGCCCTGCGTGACACCCACCAAAACAAGACCGCTGCGGCCAAGGAGCTTGGCATTACCTTCCGTGCGCTGCGTTATAAGCTAGAAAAACTCGGTATCGAATAGGGACGTTTCCGTCAGATAGACCGCTGAGAACTTCAATGCCCGCCACCCGCAGACGATAAGACCGTCACGGGGCCCGGGCCGGCGGGCGCCAAGATGAGATAAGACGACAACCGACTGCACGGCTGAGCGGGCCATACCCCTTGTTCAGTCCTGCCTGCCACCGGCCCCGGCTCCTTGGGTGGCTCTAAGGCCACTTCTCAGACCGCCCTACTGCTCCCCTTCTTGGCAAGCAGTTCCAAACTAGGCCGTCATGCGTCCAAACCACCGCCCCGGCCCTTGTTACCCTGCCACTTTAGGGAACTTCGCGCCATCCGGTGGGGCCGCCCACCGGTGGCCCCCCCCCGAATTGCGCACACGAAGCGCATTGGCTTGCGCCTCCGCCTCCGGCCAGCGTCTGCGCGCCGCTCACAATCCGCATTTGCCCCCCCATCACCGACAGTGTCGATGCGTATGCGTTCCCGTACCCCACAATCGCAGGGCTAGTCAGGGGAGTCCCCGACGCCGACAGGATCGTATCCAAGGGGAAGGTGCCATTTAGTAACGAATAGTCGTAACTATAGGCCGTAGAAAGGCTACAGGTGAGGTTGCTCGTAGGCGCCACCGACACCGGCAAGGCAATGGTCCCTCCCACCAAGACGGCAGCACCCGTTACCGTAGCCCCCGTCGGTAAACTGAGCCCCGAAGTCGATGATACGTACTGACCACCACTAAACGTGGCGCTCCCGCCGACATAGCTAGTCCAGAGTGGCTCCCAACCGGCCGCGCCGTTGGCAATCACCGTCAAGCGATCACTCGACTGCAACACCAAATATTCTTCGCCATTATAATTGGCGCCGGTGACATCATTGATAGCCCCAGTCCCTCCAGACGTGGTCGCAACACTACCGAAATTGGCATAGCTGGGGTTGGCCACTGAGTTGTTCAACGGTATCCAGCTAATGGAGTTCGCAAGCGCCCCTTTTGTGCCGATGAGCGAACCCTCCCAGACATTGCCCGCATTATCGCCGATATAGATGTTGCCCGCCGGATCGATATAGGCCTGGCTATTGGCGACAAAGGGCGTCGTCAGTGAAGTCGACACACCCGTGCCGACCTCGGTGATCACGAGGCTGCTACTCGTAGCCCCCGTTGGGGCGGTCAAGACCTCAACGTCATAGGGGGTCCCTAGCGAACCGCTGGGTCGATAAATCACGGGTACGGTCGTGTTGGGCGCAATAACGCCAGCATAATCCTGTTCCCAAGCCTCCGCGCTCAATGTCCCGAGGGTGGAATCGGAGAGCTGCAGGGCATACTCGATACCCCCCTGCTCGGCGGTGCCGACCAGATAGGTGTACCACGTGCCCGTGCCATCCTCGGCGTCCACAGGGCGCATGCCGCCTGCCATATTCGCATTCTGCCAAAACGTCGAATAGTTTTGCAGGTCCTGCACGAGTGGCTGCGGCATCCATGCCCACTGAAGCGCGCCGCCACCGGTAGTCCCCGTTGTCGTCGTAGTCCCGGCCCCGATGGCATACAAAAACCCATCGTTATCAGCAAACAGCACCAATGCCGGCCGCGCCGCCTGCGCCTGCGCATAGGCGATATAAGTCGGATCACCCAAGAGATTGGTATCACCAGGGGGCATCAACACCACCGCCGGCTGCGATCCCGTAAGTCCTATGTACCATCCGGAGGTCCTCCCCCCCAAATAGATGCGGCCGTTGTACGAGGGATCGATCGTGTAACTCGCGATGTCGCTTGCGGTCAATCCCGTCCCGGTCAAGCTCCCAAAGGCCGCCGGATCGGCGGTCGGCATATTGGCCATCAACGTCAACGGACCGGGCACGCCGGCGCTCGTGCTCGCGGCATTCGTATACAGATCGGCGGCCCGATTGGTGGCGTTCATACCCGCATTGGCGTCCCATGTCGGAGTCGAGGACACCGACCCGTCTGCCAAGATCGGATAGGCCAGAAGGTTCCCCGTCCCCATGGGGGGCGTACTTTGCAGCTCGAACTGGTACGAACCGGCCTGGGTATTGGGGGCCGACGACCCGTTGCTGGTAAACACCTCGGCCTCGATCGCGTTCAAAATCGCCTGGAACGCCGCCTGGAACTGACTGGCGCTCTGCGCGTTATAAGCGATCTTGGTGCCCCCCGCAGTCGCTAGCTTCTGCAAGACCTGATAGCCTGCGGCCGCCTCGGCGCTGCACCCGGTCGCCCCGGGCGGGCAATTGATGCCTGGGCCCACACCGAGCACGAAGGTCTGGATGCTACCGCCCGCCCCGGTATTGTTATAGAGGTTCTGAACCGCCGTGACCGCCTCGGTGACCGCATTATCGTTATTGGGGCTCCCGGTCGTCGACAATACCTCCCCGTAGCCGGTCGCCGCCGCGCTCCCTAACGGCGGGTAGATGTGGCCGCCAGTACCCATCGTTGGTTGCCCATCGGTGATCAAGATCACGAACTTCGGGTCGCACGCGGGGGTAGGGGCGGGGTTGGAGGAGCCCAATCCACTGGTAAAATATGTGAGCGCAGTCGCCAAGGTACCGGCCATCGGCGCAAACTCAGAACCCGCCACGATCTCGGTGGCGGTGCCTTTGAGCGTTTCTGGCGCGAGCCATGTCTGCATGGAACTCAAAGACGTGCTCAAAGGTGCGATGGGAACGACCAAATAGCCCTGATTCCCTGATATGACCGGGGAGGCGTCATAGGCCAGGCCGCGCTGCGCATACCAGACCTGCCCGCTGTAGGGCGTGTAGCCCGCATCCGTGGGACTGGTGCCCCACGGGCCGCCCCCGCCTGACCAATTAGTGTAGGTCTCCAACAGGTAATTACCGGAGAGAACCTGGTCCTCATACTCCGGCAGCGTGTAGGTGGTGTACGGTGAACTGGGGGTGGGCCCGGCATCGGCCGGATTATTGTAAGAGATAAAGTTAGCACCCAGATTACTAGCGGCATAGAGCACATCATTGATCTGCGGGTCGTCCGATGTGGCGTTGATGTAGAGATAGTTGTCGCTCGCAATCCCGGCCCCTAAAATGGCCTCCACCTTCGCGCAGGCACCGGTGGTCACCCCATAGCACGGATTGGCGACCGACAAGGGATTTGCCGAGCTAGTGGAAGTCGCGCTCGTGCCGAACGCAAAGGCCCCGGGGACAAACGATGGCGACGACACATTGTCGTTGCTCATGTAATAGACCCACGTCCTATACGGCTTCGGCGTCCCCTTGGTCGCGTAATCCATGAGGCCCATCTGGAACAAATTCGCATACTGGGGGTTCGAAAAGGCGGTAAGGAGGCCCTGCTCGGCGACATTGATCATCGATTCCGAATTGTCAGTCAGGGTGGTGGAAGCGCTGCCGACCGTATATGGGGCATAACCGGCGGGACAGGTGGTCCCGTCGCTAGCGAGTTGGCTCGTCGACCGTGGGGTATAGCCGCTTTCGAGGTAGCACGCGGGCGATGACGAGGCGGCGTTCGCCGCGACCGTACCCGAACCTGACATAATCGCCCCCTGCAGATTACCAGCCATGCCCTGCGAGGTATCGACGATCACCAGAATTTGCGGCTGCAAGCCCCCCCCGGCGGCGCGGGCGGATTGAGCCAGAAACAAGCACGACAACACGCCAATCCCTATGGCGACCCAAACGGCCTGGGCCACCGCCTTAGTCCAATGTCCGGTCTTGTTCATATCAGCTCCCTACCTTCCGCAAGGTCGACTCGACCTCAACATTAAGCTCTGATGCATTAGGGCCATTGTTCGGTGCTAGTTGCACGTCCACGAAGGCCGCATACAACATAAACGGCATATTGGTATAGCCGTTTGCAATCTGCGGTGGCAATCCCGTCGGTTCTACCACGAACTCCACCTTGAAGGTCCTGCCCGCAAACTGCACCGCGGGTGACACGGTCCCGCAGAGGGCGGGGGTCGCAGTCGCGCACGTGGCCCAGAAACCAGGGGTGATGGCCGCGGGATCCATAGGCTTTGCCACCGTGGCTGGGGCGATAATCCCTGGGACATACCACCACGGAACACCGGCCATGCCGCTTATCTCTGGGAAGACGACCAGACTCTGTAGGTCTAGGTTGGCTTGGTGCAGCCCGTAATCGGAGGCCTCCAGCGCCGCCGTCTGGACCGCGACATTCGATGACACCTGACTGTCGGCGCGCACGAAATACAGAAGGCCGATCCCTATGAACGTCAACGCGAGCAAGACCAGGATCGAGAGCAACAAGGTGATCCCCGACTCCTGGCGGCCGCCGGCATGCGCTGCTTGCTGTCGGATTATTGATTCCATATCACATTTCTCACGGGTATGACGGTCTTAAAGACGTGATAGAGATAATGCCGACAATTGCCCTGGACGCACCCCATGGTCGAATTGGCCGGTAGACCTGTGGGCACCGTATAGGTCACAGCCCCATTGCCCGTCCCCATAAGCGGAATGACAGCTGGGCTCAATCCGGGGATGGTCCGAGTACTGCGCGCCAAGAGCGCGATCTTCACTGCCAGCACCTGGTTGGCGGGCCCGCTCCCCGGCGTCTGGTAGCTTGTGACAACGCCATGGGTCCCATAACCGAACTCCACTTGCATGTCGACGATGCCGCGGGCCACCAAGGTCAAGGGGGGTATGGAGCCATTCGGGGTTGCGGCGTTATATTGCGACATATAGAGCGACGGGACACGAAGCGGTGCGGCGCTGGTCGGGGCGGTACCCAGCACGCCGGTGCTCGGGTTCTGATCTTCGATCAGGAAATTCTCGATATAAAAGCCGGCGTTGCCGATATCGATCACTCCGGCATTCATCAAGGCCTGGGAGGTGACACCAGGGTCGGCGGCCGCGAACCCGCCGGGTCCGTTATAGATCGACCCATTGCCGCTCCCTGAGTTCGCCACGACATTGGTGTTGTTGGCACCATTTATGGTGGTTATTTGCCCCAATATACAGGTCGCGTTGGGCATGGGCACCAAAAAGAGATCGAGATTGCTTATCTGACTGCTGTTATCCACATTCATATCCGCGGCGTTGACGTTTGGGACTTTCGTAATGTGAGCGACCGGGGACGTGCCGAATAGGCTGCCCCCGGTCGTGATGCTCAACGCGTAGGTGCTGGTCCCCGCCGGAACGTAATTCGGCGCTGCCTGCATACTGGCCGCAACCGGTGCCAAGCTCAAAAGCCCGACACCGTTAACAGGACCCGCCACATTGGCGAATTTGGTGGCGGTACCCGTGTAGACCCCGTTGCCGCAAAGATTCATGGGCAGGCCGTAGCCCGCCGACTCGACCGCCTGGGTGATCATGGCAAGAGCCGTGCGTGCCTGCTGCCAGCTATTGTTCTGACTCTTGGTCTGGGTAAAGGCGTTGGTGAGGCCAATAAACGCGCCATAAATGGCCGTGGCCCCGAGGGCGGACACCACAAGCGCCACCAAAAGCTCAACAAGCGTAAAGCCCCGCGCGCGGGCTTTAGTAGCCGACCATGGTCTGTAAGACATAACTATTGAGCCCTCCTGTCCAATATACCGTGACAGTCGCCTCACACGGGCAGCCGGCGACGCCCACGGCTTTCACCGCGACCGTGCCACGGCCGCCGGTCGTGCCGCCCAACCCCGGTAGATACGCCAAGGATTCCTCCCATGTCGTGATATTGGCCAGCTCGACGCCAGTCGCGCCCACCCCGCCAGCGGGCAGGACCGTGTTGATCCCGTTGTAGCCCAAGGCGTTGCCGCCGTTCGCGTCCGCGCGCAACATGCCGACCATTTCCTGGGCCGCGATATATGCCTGCGTCAGACTCTGGCCGCCCTTCGACATCGCCATACCTTCCAACAAAAGAAAGACGACGGCCATGATGCCGATCGCAAAAATGGCCAACGCCACCATATTCTCAATCAAGGTAAACCCCCCGCACCTCGCGAAAACTCTGTGGGGACGCCTCATCTTTACTGATTCACGCATGGCGATGTCCCGTTACCGATATCGGTCGTCAGCTGCGCTGCGGTCACATTGGACGGAGGGATACAAGAGCGAATCTCCCCCGCGCCATAAAAAACGACGAGCCACGTATCGTACTGCGTGGCATTACTGCTCGAACTCATCTGGTAGAACCCGTTTAGCAATTGGCCCGTACCCATATCCATGATGGTCCCTTGGGGCGTGAAGGTCACAGGTGAGGACGCGCCAATCTGGCAGGTCGTATTGGGATACTTGCCCGCGAAGACCTTCGCGGTCATGCTCGGGGCGTTGGAAATGGCAGCGTTCGCAACACCTGCGTTATTTTGTGCGGAAGTAAACGACCAAGTGCACACGGTAACTCCATTGGGCGCCACGGCGCTTTGGATCGTGAAGTTGATCTGCTGATCCGTCTTGATCGCATACCCACGTCCCCACTGAAAGTCCTCCTGGAGGCTTCCGGCTGCATTACGAATCCGCTGATTTACGACCCACGAGGTCAGAGACGGGATCGCCACCAACGTCGCGATCCCGATGATCGCGATCACCACCATGGCCTCGATCAGGGTAAAGCCCGCACCTTGGCCGGTCGGGTCCGACCGGCTTTTTTGGGTAGGTTGGCCACTCATGGACCGCCCAATCCCCGCACGCAACCCACGAACCCATACCCAAGGCCTGCGCAACGAAAGGCGGCCAACCCCCTGGTCGTTGGGCGCCACCTTTCTCGCAATCACTCGCTCGCGTCGCAGATACTCCATTTCGTTGGTCATACTGCCAGCACCATCCGCGCGACGACACCTGTCATCGGTTTGATAAGGATTGTTGTAGCATAAAACCGCCGCTTCACAAGCTCAAACCATGGCTTGATCTCCACAATCACCACCAATTCAGTGAGTTATGCCTCAACCGGCGCAAACAATCGGCCAACCCCTTCTTGTCTTGCGCCTGATCCCATCGCTGCCCGCCAGGGAGAGCGCAGCGGGGCACGGTGCCCGCCGGAGGCGGTGCGTTGCGTCTAGAGGAAGGTCCTTTAGACCCTAACACGCCATCCCGTTATGGTGGGCAAACCACGCAGAGTACTACCTATAGCGGTGCACACCGACCCAGGGACACACGCAGCGAACGACCCGCCACCCCTTAGGGCCGTGGCAAAGAGGCCTTCTCTAAAATGGAAGGGAAATGGGGGCACGCCACGCCGGGGTAAGGAAAATGCCGCCTAGCACCTACCCAGGGCCGGCCCGCGAGCGCGGGCGGCCAACCTAGCCGCTATGGGTAACGACCGCGCCCAGCTCGAAGATCGGCATATACATCGCGACTACCAACGTCCCGACGATGGTGCCCAAAACCACCATGATGATCGGCTCCATCAACGTCGACATGCGCGCGACCGTCTCGCTTACCTCGCCTTCGTAGAAGTCCGCGACCTTCTCGGCCATGATCTCAATGGCGCCGGTCTGTTCACCAATGGCCAACATATGGACCGCCATGGCCGGGAAAACGGCGGTCTCCTTCAGGGAGTCGGTGATAAACCCGCCTTCGAGGACCCGCTCTCTGGCCGCGTTCACGGCCCGCTCGATAATCACGTTATTCGATATCCGCGAGAGTGTCTCCAAGGCCTCGTTGATGGGCACGCCGGCGGCCTGCATGGTCGCTAGCGTGCGCATGAACCGCGCCACCGAGCCCTTTAGGATGACCTCGCCCATGATCGGGAGCTTGAGCGAAATCCGGTCTACGACCGTCCGAAAACCGAGACTTTTGCGATAGGTAAAGACAAAAAGCCATATCGTGGCAATCGGGATGATAAAGACGAGATACCAATGGCCGCGCATCCAGTTCGAGATGTCGATGACGGCCTGGGTCAAGGCTGGCAAGGTGGCACCAAAGCTATCGAACAGGTGCGCGAACACCGGGATCACGAAGATCATCAAGATCGCCGTGACCAACAGCATCACCGTAATGATGGAGGCCGGATAAATCATCGCCGAGCGAATCTTTTTCTGGAGGGCGAGGGATTTTTCGCGATAATCCGCCAAGCGCAAAAGGATGGTATCAAGGATACCGCCCTGATCACCGGCCGCCAGCAGCGAGACGAACAATCGGTTGAAATATTTCGGATAACGGGCAAAGGCATCGGCGACCCGCTCGCCGTCTTTGATGGGGGTTAGGATCCCATCGAGCATGGTCTTCATGCCCTTGCTATCACTGGCCGATGCCAACAATTCAAACGCCTGCACCATGGGCACGCCGGCGTTGATCATCGTCGACAACTGGCGAATCATGACGACGATGCTCGCTTCCTTGATCCCCCCGGTGCTCGAAAAAAGGGGCTTGGGCTTCTTTTTTACAGAGACGATCTGGAGGCCGCGCTTGCGGAGTGTGGCGCGCACGATCGTAGCGGAGACGGCCTCCATTTCGCCTTTTTGGATGGGCGCTTTGCTATCGGCAACCGGTCGGGCCTGCCACTGGAACACCGCCGTTTTGGGACCCTTCTTTTTCTTGGCGGCCGGGGCGGCCTCGCTATCGGCTTTGACTGCGGTTGCCATACGTTATCCTCTCCAGATCACTCTCATAACAGACGACCACGCATTCCCTGTCAGACCGTTTCCACCGGGCCGGGCTACCCGAGCCCTATTCGCCCCACGCACCCGCCGGAGACGACCTTTGGGATCCACGAACAGGCTCGCGACCCCCTTCGAGGATCGACGACCTCATGAATTACCCTAGACGTTCCCCTCCCATACGGCAAGGGCACCGGTCCGCCCGGACCGTTTGTCAGGCCATGAAGCCCCCGCCGAGGACCGCGCCTGCCGGCACCCCAGTGACTTTGTGAGTGCTGCGCCCAAACGGGGCCGGCGCGCCACCGATCCCCACCCAGACGACCTAAAGACGACCGCTAGTGGCCTTTTTTAAGGTCGGCGGGTAGGCCGGGCGATCCCGGCGGGAGCCACCCCACCCTGAAACGCGCATAACGACCGTAAGCCAGCTATTGCGGGCCCTGCGGCCGCGATCTAGCCACCACCCTTAGCTGCTGCGGAAGCGCCCGCCAGGATCGTTGATAGCCATTGGTTGCTGAGCCGCTCCGACAGACGGTTCTGGCTTTGGCGCGCGGCGAGGTTGTCGAGATCGACCCAGGCCAACGGCTGATCCTGCTCGGCGCACGAGAACACCGTGCGTGTACGCCGGCCCGTTGCCGGGTCAATCTGCCATTGCAGGCACTGCGCGCAGACCCCTTTCATCATGCACTGCATCGGACTCCCTACAGTCGCGATAGCCTTCACGTCCGCCTTGAAGATCGGCTGCAACGCCCCCTTCAAGGCCGCCTGGAAGGCCTTCAACAGACCGGTCGAACCCATGACCAGTATCCGATCAACGGTCGACAGCGGAATCGCGTCCGCGGGCAGATCCAAGCTGCCGTCCGCATAGTGTTGCAGCAAGGCCACCATATCCGTGGCCGTGACCGCCCGATCTTGTGGGCGGCGCGATGTGATCTGCGGTCCGCCTTCGGCGGTCGTCCAAATGATCTGATCGGCCGCCTCCTGAAGCCCCTCTTGATTATCGAGCTCCGAGGCCTTGGCAAAGGCCGCCACATAGATCACGCGATTGCCGGCTGCGCGCAGCGCCGGGCCGATATCGAGCATCACGGCCGCCCCCCAGCGCCCCGCCACGACTAAGATCGTCTGGCCCGAGGGGATCTCGGTCGGCGCCCCGGTGGGGCCCATCAAAATCAAGGGGTCCCCGACCTTCAGGCCTCCCGCGACCCGTGCGCCCGCACCCCACTGCAAGACCATGAGGCGCACGCGATCCTCGTCTACACCCGTGCCGCTCACCGTCATGACCGGCACCTGGAGCCTGGTATCCTCGACTACGGAGCTTTGCGACTCGAAGGTCTGTAAGCGAAAGAATTGGCCCGGCCGAAAGTTTTTCGCGGCCATCGGCGCCTCTATCCACATCTCCGTCACCGCCGGATTCGTCTTGTTGATCGCCGCGACCCGCGGCTCGAAGAGGCTGCGCATCCGCGCCAAGAACGCCGCGCCGGGTTCGTCGTTTGCGGGTTTCGGCATAGCCGCCAAAAGCGCCATCACTTGCGGATAGGCGGTCTTGCTCGAGGCCACGGCCTTCACCACAGAGCCATGAAAGGCGGCATGGGTGTCGCCTAAAAAGCTCACCCGATGCCCGTCCTTGCCATAGGAGGTAAAGGGTCCGGTCTCCGGGGCCTTGCAGTTGGCCGCGACCTGCACGGCTTGTAGATCCTCGCCATGCGCAACGTGGCCTTCGAAGTGATTGCCGTCCAAAACGAAGGTCCCCGGGTACTCACGCTCATAGATGGTATTGGGCACGGTCCCGGCGGCTATCAACACTGTCCGTGCCGGGAGCCGCACCTCGCGATCATCGGCGATCCAGCGCCCCTCTGCTTCCCTCATGGGTCGCAACACCAAGGTCTCCACATGGCCATACTGGTCGAGATCGGCGGCCAAGGGATCTAGGCCTTCGGCGTAATAGAGACCTTCTTGTAGTGCCTTCGTCAACTCTTCGTGGTTGCGCGTATAGGCCGGGGAATTGTTCATGCCCTTGCGATAAGCCAAGGTCACGCCACCCCAGGACCGCAGCAAGGGAATAAAGTCCGGCGCCTCCTGCGCCTGTTCGGCCCGCTTGCGCTCGGCGCGGACCGCTTGCCCGTGGGCGAGAAATTCCTCCAAAATACCGAGATCCTCGGGCGGCAGGCCGGCGCGGACCGCATCGACCCCCAGACGCTCGACCATGACCTCGTAGCGCGCCAAGATCTTGCTCACCTGCTTTATGTAGTAGGTCTGCACCTCGGTGGCCGTGTCGACTGCCGTCAACCCACCGCCGATCACCACCGCCGGTAACCGTACCTGAAGATTGGCCAGACTCGCGTCCTTGCCCGCGCCCGTCAACTGAAGTGCCATTAAGAAGTCGCTCGCCTGACGCATCCCGCGCGCGAGACTGTTGCCCATCGGCACAACCCGCGGCAATCCCGCGCCGGTCGCGATGCAGACATGATCGAAGCCCTGCTCCCAGGCGTCGTCTAACGTCACCGTGCCACCGAAACGCACGCCGCCTACGATCCGCAGATTGCGCCGCCGGGCGAGACTCAAATAGATGAGCTTCAAAAAGTTCTTATCCCAGCGGACGGTGATGCCGTACTCGGCCACACCACCGAAACCCAAGAGAATGCGCCGATCAAGATCCTCGGCAAGCGTCGCCCAAGAGTGGACCGGGCCGGCCACCACCGCCTCTGGCAAGGGCTCGATCTTCAAGCCATCGATGCCGAGCACTGTGCAGCCCTCATGGGTTAAGAAATGGGCCATGGTAAAGCCCGCCGGACCCATGCCCACCACCAGCACCTTGCGACCATTGTCGGGCTTTAGCAGGTACTCATGCCGAGACAGCGGATTCCAGCGCAACAGCAGGTCGTAAATCTCGACACCCCAAGGCAAACCTAAGACATCGGTCAAAATCCGGGTCTCGATCTCGGGAATATTGACCGGATCCTGTTTCTGATAGATGCAGGCCTTCATGCAATCGTTGCAAATCCGGTGGCCGGTCACGGGCAACATCGGATTGTCGATCATAATCATCGCCAAGGCGGCGATATTGAAGCCGTCCCGACGCAGAAGATTCATCTCGGAGATCTTCTCTTCGAGCGGGCAGCCGGTGAGCGTCACGCCCAAAGGATCGACCTTCAGGCCGAGTTCGGGTACGCCCTTCTTTTCGGGAAAGCCCTTGGAGCAAAAATCCCCATCATGGTCGTGACAATAGAGACAATAATGGACCTCGCTTTGGATCGGACGCGCGGCCATGCGCAAATCCGTCAAATGAAACCCGTCACGGCGCCGAAACCCGGAAGGAAGACCCTGGGCCATCGCCACACCGTGGCGCTCGATGCACTCCACGGGGACCAGGTGCGCATGGTCCACGCGCTCTGGGAGCTTGAAACTCGACCAGTCGGAAAATTCGGCCCGAATCCCGGCGTCATTCAAGACCATCGCGCACCACTGCGTCAGGCGCCCGATCTCGTTCTCGTAGCGGGGCTCATCGGTCAACCATTCCTCGGCTAAGCGGGCTACCACCCACTCCCGATCATTCAAGGGCAAGGCGCGCCGCTTAGCCTCGGCCTCGATCCAACTGTTCAAATCGGCAAAGCTCTGCGGGAAATCCCCGCGATAGCGCCGCGCTCGGCGCTGCACGAACTGCTGCTTGAATGCCATGACCCCGTCGTGACTGGTGGTCGCCTGCTGCAGGGTCGAGGTCGCATCCTGGATCTGAAAAAGATCCGCCACAAACGCCTCGATATGGGGCGCCACCGCCAAAAGGAGGGTACTTTGCAAAAGTGGGGTCTCGGGGCCTTCGCCGCTGCGAAACTCGCGTAGCTGATCTGCCAGGCGCGCATCGCGTCCTTGGAGGTCAGCGAGAAACTCCTCGTCCAATCGCGCTAAGTCCTCGCGGCGAAAGAGGTCTTCATAGCGCCACGACCGCGCGAGACGGAGTGCGGGCTGCCCTTGTACGGACAGTGGCGGCTGTTTGGTTAGATCGTCAGTTGGCATGATTCGGCCCTGGAATGACTATACGGTACCCACTAAATTCTTGACCTGACACGAAAACAGCGCCGCTGTTACCATGAGATCCCCTTGATTCTCTAGGCGGCCCGATACTGGCGCCGCACGCTCCCTGACCTTCTTTCACGTACAGAAGACCCACAGAGGGCTAAAGATAACCGAAAACGACATCGCGCGTCACAAAAAAGCGCGATCTCGCCCAAAGCCTGCGCGATAAAGAAAGGGTACGCTACCCATGCGTGCGCAGACCCCTTAAAATGGCCCGGGAAGGCAGGCGCTATTCTAAACGAAAACGGGCCGTCTGCGGCCCTTGACACGCCGCGGTGGTTCAGAGCGGCCACGATGACCGCGCCAGATGCACCCCGGCGCCCCGGGATGCGTTTCCCGGCAGGCCTCACTCTTTAGGATCTATCCATGCTGCGATTACTGGAAGTCCGGCTGCCCTTGGATCACACCGAGGCGGATCTCGTCACCGCCATCTGCCAGCTGTTGGGCATCGCGCGCAACGAGCTTGGCGGCTACGTGATCGCAAGACGCGGCCATGATGCCCGCAAACCGGGCCGCATCGTCTTGGTCTACGCCCTCGATGTCACCGTCAAGCATCCGGAAGAGCTTCTTAAGCGCCATCACGAAAACCCGCGCATCATCAAGCGGCCCGCTACCCACTACCAACCGGTAGCGATGCCAATAGCAAGACCCGCACGGCCACGACCGGTGGTCATAGGCCTTGGGCCCGCCGGTCTATTCGCGGGGCTCATACTCGCCCAAATGGGTCTTTGTCCCGTCATTCTCGAACGTGGCAAGGCCGTTCGCGAGCGCACCCAGGATACCTTTGCGCTATGGCGACAGCGGATACTGAATCCTGAGTCGAACGTGCAATTCGGTGAGGGCGGCGCCGGGACCTTCTCCGATGGCAAGCTCCATAGCCAAATCAGCGACCCTCATCACTATGGGCGCAAGGTGTTAGAAGAGTTCGTCAAGGCCGGGGCCCCGCCCGAGATCCTCTACGTCAGCAAACCCCATATCGGTACGTTCCGCTTGGTCGGTGTCGTCGAAACCATGCGCGCGACCATCGAGGCCTTGGGCGGCACGATCCATTTCCAGAGTCGGGTCACGGATATCGACCGCGATCAGGGCGCCGTGCGCGGCGTGACACTAGCCGACGGCCGCGTCATTGCGACCGACCATGTGATCTTGGCGATCGGCCATAGCGCTCGCGATACCTTTCAGATGCTTTGGGATCGCGGCGTCTTCCTAGAGCCCAAGCCCTTCTCTATCGGCCTTCGCATCGAGCACCCACAATCGCTCGTGGACCACTGTCGATTCGGGCGCCAGGCCGGCCATCCCCTGCTGGGGGCGGCCGACTATAAGCTGGCCCACCATAGCCGAAACGGCCGCTCGGTCTACAGCTTCTGCATGTGCCCGGGCGGCACGGTAGTCGCGGCCACGTCCGAACCGGGGCGAGTCGTCACAAACGGCATGAGCCAATACTCCCGCAACGAACGCAACGCCAATAGCGCACTCGTAGTCGGGGTGACGCCCGCGGACTTTCCGGGCCACCCGCTGGCGGGCATCGCATTCCAGCGCCAATGGGAAGAGCGCGCCTACGCACTCGGCGGCGGCACCTATGAGGCACCGGCCCAACGGCTCGGGGATTTTCTGCGTGGCCAACCGAGCACCGGCCCAGGCGCCGTCACCCCCTCTTATCAGCCGGGCGTGCGCTGGGGGGACTTGAGCCACGCGCTCCCCGACTATGCCATTGCGGCGCTGCGCGAGGCGCTCCCGGCCTTTGCCCGCAAAATCACAGGTTTTGCGCTACCGGACGCCGTCCTGACCGGGGTCGAGACGCGGACCTCGGCACCGATCCGGATCACCCGCGATGACGACCACCAAAGCCGCAATACCCGCGGCCTTTACCCGACCGGCGAGGGTGCCGGCTACGCCGGCGGCATCCTGTCTGCCGCCGTCGATGGGATAAAGGCCGCCGAGGCCGTCGCGCGATCCCTTGCCCGGAGCGTCTAGAGGCGGCCCGACAACACGAGACGCGTGGCCAATCGCCCGGCGTTTGCCTACCGGCGGTGATCACTGGCATCCGGGCGTGCGGACCGAATCCTAGATCGGCGCCTTAAAGGATACGATGCGGCCGCCATGGCCATCAGCGACACCCACATTCTGCACGAGTCTATTGAGACGCAAATCGTGCCCGAACACATCCCCCGTAAACGACAAAACCCTCGTCGCCACCGCATAGCGACCATGTCCTGCGACCTGAAGTCGCCCGCTTAAGGTATGGATCTCATAACGGATAGCGCCGCGCTCGAGCCCGAATCGCACCACATAGCTGCCAAGCGGACTCACAGGCGCGCTCACCAACGCGGCCTGCCGCCACGTGACCTGACCTTGGCCCTGAAGTCCGGCGCCCAAGATCAGGCGATCGGCCGTAAGTCGCAAGGCACCCCGAGGACCAAGACCGCGCACGGCCGGCACCCAGGCGACCAGGGTCGCCTGGGCCCTCACATCGAGATCGGATAGATGCACCGATCGCGGCCCGAATGCCACCTGCACATGTCCCCGCAAAGGTCCTGTGAACCGCAAGGCATAACCCCATCGGCCGGGCCAGGGCGGGCGAATTCGAAATCCGAAATAGACGCGACTGAAGACCTCGCGATGATTCGCGGTCTTGAACAGCAAAAGGAGGTGCCCGGACCAAACGGACCCGTGCAGATCATCGATGCGTACCGAATGCGGCAAGTTGCGCTCGAGATAAGGGCGCGCCAGCCATGCGGGGAACGTCACCAACAAGACCGCCCCATACACACACAGCGCGAGCACAACATAGCGCAGCCTGCGTCTCATGCGCCTGCCACCAACGTGACAGAACCGCTCACAAGCCCGGTGTCGACTTGCGTCAACTCCACACGGGTCGGCGAAATACCGTGCCGGCCCAAGACCGCCAAGAACCGCACGAGGCCGTTGAATGGCACGTGACTGAAATCCGCCTCGGCCTTCTGCGGGCCGCGCGGTGAGAACTGGCTTAATGCCTCGTCAATGGCCGCCCCCTGTGCGCTTTGCTCGATAAAGTGTACAAAGGCCGTGCCCGTCGGCGCCGAGCCGATATGTCTGCGTAATAACCGGATGGTGATCGCCTCGCGGCGCATGGTGAGCAGTGCGCGGTGTTGTTTGGGGAGCACGCGCTCCCAATATGCTACGCGCGCGGCCAAGGGCACCCAGACTGCACCAACCAAAAGCGCCGGCATTACCACGATGGCCGCTATCATCAGCGCACGGCGCTCTCCGGCCGTACACGCCAACCAGAGCGACCGAACCGTTGCCAAAACCTGGCGCACCACCTTCATACCGACCTGCGCATGATCACCACCTGGGCCCGCACCCCACCCGGACGGCGCACGACGTGCGCTACGGATACGAGCAGACCTGCTCGCCCAAGGCCCGCTTTGAGTCTCGCCAATGCGGCCAGATCGGCGACCCGGATGGCGCAGCGCACCCGACTGCTATGGTAATACAAGCGCGCCAACGAACCCTGGGCGAGCCCCGATAGGGCCGAACTCGCCTGCGTCATGATCGACAGAAAGCCGCCATCGCCGCCACCGGCTTGCGCCGCGACCCGCGCTGCGCCCCGTCGCATCTGGGCCGCCGGATCGAGTACCGGCGTATCCGGGAAGCTGGTCGTAAATAGTGACGCCATCTCGACCCGCATCCGCGATTCCCGATGCGCCAGCCTCACCCACTCGAAAACCGTGTGCGCAAATCCCAGCACGAACCAAAGCGCTATGGCGATAAGCGCGGGCCGCAAGGCCGGTAGCGTGGCGCGCCCGGCCGCTCCGACCAGGTTGCCGGTCTCGCCTAGGCGAAAGACCGGCGTCTCGCCGTCGCCAGCATGGCGCCCATCTGCGATCACGACCAGACTGAGCTGAGTCGCCAACATCGCCCGGAGATTTTCATCGCCATCGAAAAGAATAATGGCCTCAGGCACCACACCCTGCTCTCTTGCCGCCGCCAAGGCTTGTTCGAAGGCCGCTGGCGGGTGCCGTTCGTGGCCGGCGGTCCCAAAACCGCTGTAGGGCCCGGTGCGCACAGCCCACTGCCCATCGGCAAATCGGCACGACCACGCGTGATCGCGTCTTGGCAGCGCGAGCGTGACCGGACAAAGGCTTGCCCGCACTCCGGCTTGGTCTAGGGCCGCGCGCCAGGCGGCCAGTCGATCCTTGGCCGTGACCGCCACAAAAATCCCCGTCGCGGTCTCGTGGTGGACGAACACCAAGCTTTCGGGCTCCATCAGCAACTGATCCTCCAGCAGATAAGGCAGGGCCCGGCGCAGGCGCCCCCGCCTACGACCCGACCACGGCGCGACCGTCAAGAGCGTCTCGATCGCCGGTGTCCACACTCGCGCAGGCCCGGTTCGCACAGCCGCCGGCAATTCGCAGAGCAACCCGCGACCCCGTTCGCCCGCCGGGCTACGCCAATCGACCACGGCGACCTGCGGAAAGTCCGGCGGCAAAAACACATGCCACAGGCGTTGCGCTCGGGTCTGCCGCCCGGCGCGCCATCGGGTGTCGCGCCCCCGAAGCCGGCCGCGCCGACCGAGCAGTGCCCGTGCGCTCGCGCCCATAAACGGGCTTACGAACCGGTTTGTCTTGTGTGACGATGCCGCCATAGCGCCTCCTGCCACAAGATAGCGGTGGTTTGGCCACGCGCCGGGCGATACAAAAGCGCACGCCGGCGGGCCACCAACCCACCGAAGCGCGCGGTCGCGTAGACCAGAAAGTAATGCGTCTGCACCACAATCCGAAAGATCGGCCGCGATCCCGGCGGTAGGGCCGCTTGAAAGGCCGCCGTGCTCGTATACGGCGCCTGGGCCGCCAGGAGACCGGCCGGCCGCAAGCCGAGCCCCGGACATAGTGCCGCCAACACCAAGGCTGGCGCCGTATTGATGTTAATAGGGGTCACCTGGGGTAAGGCCGTCACATACGGCCGCAAGGCCCGCACACTCTTGGCGCTAAACCCCAAGACCAGACGCAACTCGCTCATGCCACTCAAACGTTGCTGTCCCGCGCGATACGGCGTCCGCCGCCCTAAATAGACCGCATCCAACTCCGCATCGGCTGAACCGGCGGGCAGCTCCCACGCGATCAACGCTTGCGCCAATGCCGGATCAAGACCGACCAGCCGCAAAAGCCTGGTAAAGACCGTCACGGCCGCCGGCACTGGCCGCCCGGCCACCACGAGGTCGTTGATATTGAAACGCCCTTCGGGATCGACCAACGCCGCGCGAACCGTCCCACCGGCTACCGGAAACCAGGGTAGCGGCTGCGCCCACCGCCCCGTCAAAGCATCGATCTGGCTGCGGCTGCTGTCTTTTGTCACTTCCACGGCCGCGAACCTAAAGGCGCCGTCCATAACGGCGCGCGCCTGCGAAAGTAAGCGGATATTTCGAGTCTCTTTAAACCATACCGCGTCGCTGCGCATAAAGCTCGCCGCGATCGCCGCCGTCAGGGCGACGACCAACAGCGCCATGATGAGCGCAAGGCCCCGCTGGCCGCTCATCGTCCGACCGCAAAAAGCCATCGCAAATGATGGCCATCTGCTAACGTCACCACAACCTTCACCAATCTCGGTTGCACCATGGGCTGCCCCACCAGCGGCCAGGTCCGGACATAGCGGCCGTTGGCCGCCAGCGGCTCTACGCGGACACGGCGCACCCCGTGCAACAACACCTGTTGCGCCCGCCGTTCGCCGGGGACCCGATCGAGCACCGCCCAGCGCCGCCAAACCCAGTTGCCATCCACCACCGTGTAACTCACGCGCCGCAGATGACTCCGTGGCCTCACGCTCCATGGCCGAGCCCCGCCCATCGTAAAGCTCCACTCGGTTCGGTGGCCCATCCGGCGAACGATGAATGCCGGTACGAGCGCGCCGGCACCGTCCCGCACGGACCGTGCCCGGACTTGACTCAGATCATCGGCGAGTCGGTCGTACGCAAGCCCGTACGCCTCCCAACGCGTCTGTACCGCCTGTAAATGGGTGCGGATCGTCATGGCGCGATCCAGGCCAGCGTAGCTCACGGCCCCGACAACGGCAAAGATCGCCATCGCCACCACCATTTCCAGTAAGGTGAAACCATGGTCGTCAGTCATGGCCGGCGCACAAATCCGACCAGCCGCATAAGGACGTGGAAGTGGCGCGCCTGGCGCACGGTGATCCGCGCGCGCCGAATCTCCGCCACAATCGTGGCCCCGATGTGCGTTACCACCAGAAACCGCCGGCCATCCTCTCGTGCCCCTGTGCGCCGACTGCCCAGTTGTGGCCAGCGGGTCATCGTCTCTATTCGCGTCAGGCGATTCTCGGCGACCCACAGCGCCATCGTGCGGTTCCTGAGGGCTGCGGTGGTGACAATGGCATCACTTAAGCCTCGCATAACCGCAGCCAGCGCGATCGCAAGAACAAAAAGTGCGACCAGCACCTCGATCAAGGTAAACCCGCGCCCCTTAGCTGCGCACCGAACCGTTAATATCGCCATTACTATCCCCGGTCACGACGAAGCGGCCGCTATTGCCGACGATCTCGATCCGAAACGGCTGACTCAATCCGCTAGGCGAGAACATCACCATGCGCCGCGCCCGCAGCAGCACCAGGGTCACTCCGAGCGGGAGGCGGCGCGCCCGCAAGATCCGGGCTTTTACCACTCGAAACCGACCGCGTCGGTCAAGCGTCAGGAACGCATAGCCGCGCGGCCGGAAATCGACGCGATAGGGCACTCCGGTCACAATCGCTTGCGCCCTCGCAGCCGCCAATAAGGCCACCAAACGCCGACCCTCGTGACGGGCCGAGACCCCCTCATAGCCGCTCAAAGAGGGCGCCATCGCGCCTACCATAATGACGATCAAGGCCAAAACGACCACGATCTCGAATAAGGTAAAACCGCGCGCCCTTAGAGATCCCATGATCCGATTACCCCCTTTAGGCCGTGGTCTGGTCCGCGCGCCCCATAACTAAAGAGATCGACATGGCCATGGAAGCCGGGATTCAAGTACTGGTACGGCCTACCCCAAGGGTCCAAGGGCCGCCGTGGGAGATAGCCGCCGCCACGCCAGTCTGGCGCCGGCGGACCGGACCCCGGTTTTTTGACCAAGGCCATCAGACCCTGCGCCTGCGTCGGATACCGTCCGTTGTCCAAGCGATAGAGTTTTAGTGCGCTCATGATCGACCGAATGTCGCTCTTGGCGGCGACTACCCGCGCCTCATCGGGCCGGCTCATGATCTTTGGTACGATGACTGCGGCGAGAATGCCAATGATCGCCATAACGACCATGACCTCTATCAGGGTAAACCCGCGTAGTCGCGTTTGCATAGGCGGCAGCTCACTTAATTAATTGGTTCATATCGAATATTGGCAAAAGAATGGCGAGCACGATAAACAGCACTACGGCCCCCATAACGAGGATCAGAGCAGGCTCGATCAGGCTTGTGAGCGTCGTCACAAAACTCTCCAACTCCCGGCTTTGCAGTTCGGCGGCCCGAGTCAACATCACATCGAGGGATCCGCTGGCCTCGCCGCTCGCGATAAGATGAACGACAACCGGTGGGAACAACTGGGCCTTGCCAAGCGATCGACTGAGCGAACCGCCCTCCCGAACTTGGCGGCCCGCCTCCTCGACGGCCGCCCGCATGGGTAGGTTCGTCACCACCTGCGCGGCGGTCTCGATCGCATGTAAAAGCGGGATACCCGAACCGGTAAGAATGCCGAGCGTACCGGCTAGGCGTGCACCATTGAGGCCGCGAACCACGCGTCCGACGAACGGCACTCGCAGCAACCGCCGCTGCCAGGCCATGCGCCGCCTAAGATCTTGCCATGCCACCCGGATCGCCACGGCGATCACCAAAAGGCCGACCGGCCAGCAAACCCCGCCCGCTTGGGCGATACCGCTTACCGCGATCAGTGCCCGTGTCGCCCAAGGAAGGGGGGCCCCACTGTCGGCAAAGACCTGGGCAATCTGGGGCACGACCCAGACCAAAAGTCCGCCGACCACCGCAACCGCTATGATCGTCACCAGTGCCGGATAGAGAAGCGCCGCCCAAACCTTTTGGCTAAGGGCCTGGCGCAGCTCGCTGTAATCGGCCAAACGCTCAAGGATGACCGGTAATGTTCCGGACTGCTCGCCGGCCTCGACCAAATGGCGATAAAGGGGCGGGAAAGATCCCGGGTGCGCACCCAGGGCGCGCGCTAAGGACTGGCCCTCCCGCACCTTCGTGCGCACGCCCGCCAAGATCTTCCGAGCGCGCGCCGATTCACTTTCCGCAGTCAGGGCCTGTAGACATTCCTCGATCGGAAGGCCCGCCCGCACAAGCGTCGCCAACTGCCGCATCAACAATGACACCTCGGAGACCTTGAGGCCTGTGCGCCACGCCCATGGCGCCCGTTCGGCCGGATCCCTCGCGATCGCACAGACCTGGATGGGAATGAACCCTTGCGCCCGCAAAAGGCCGCGTACCTTGCGCGCGGCGTCGCCCTCCATGACCCCTTTGATGGCGCGCCCGCGGCCATCGAGCGCCTCATACTCGAACGCCGTCATGACCGCTCCCGCGCGACCCGCAAGACCTCGGTCATGCTGGTCTGCCCGGCGGCCACCAATCGCAACCCATCCTGGTGGAGCGTACGCAGGCCCTGGGCCACTGCCCAATCGTGCAACCGCGCCTCAGCCGCGCGCTCATGAATCAAGGCCTTGAGTCCGTGATTGACCCGCAAAAGCTCATAGATCCCGGTGCGCCCCCGATAGCCCGTCGTGCCGCACGGAGCGCAGGTCGCGCCGATCGCGTGCGAGCGCCCGTGGCAGGCCCCGCAGGTCATCCGCACCAACCGCTGCGCCAGGACACCCAGCAGGCTAGACGCCACCAAAAACGGTGCGACGCCCATATCGATCAAGCGAGTCACCGCGCCCACGGCATTGTTGGTATGCAAAGTCGCGAGCACCAAGTGCCCGGTCAGGCTCGCCTGCACGGCAATGCGTGCGGTCTCGAGATCGCGGATCTCGCCGATCATGACGATATCGGGGTCCTGGCGCAGAACCGCGCGCAACGCCCGTGCAAAGTCCAAATCTATCTTAGGATTGACCTGAATCTGGCCGACCCCATCCAACTCGTATTCGACGGGGTCCTCGACTGTCATCATGTTGAACGCATTGGTATCAAACTCACTCAGCACGGAATAGAGCGTCGTGGTCTTGCCCGCGCCGGTCGGGCCGGTGACAAGAAATATCCCGTGCGGCTGGGCGATCACGTCACGAACGGCTTGCAGCGTATCGTCGGCCATCCCGAGGCCCGACAGATTCAGGCGACCTGCTTGCTTGTCTAGCAACCGCAGGACCACCCGCTCACCATGGGCTGTCGGGACCGTCGATACGCGCACGTCAATCGGGCGGCCGGCCAACCGCAAGGTGATCCGCCCGTCTTGCGGCATCCGCTTCTCGGCAATGTCGAGCCGCGACATGATCTTGATACGCGAGACCACCACGCCGTGCGCAGCCTTCTGCGGCTCGATGACGTCGCGCAAGACCCCGTCTACACGAAACCGCACCAATGAACGGCTCTCGAACGGCTCAATATGAATGTCGGAGGCCCGCTCCCGAACGGCCTGCGTCAACAGCGCATTGATCAGACGCACAACTGGCGCATCGCCGTCACCTTCCAGCAAGTCTTGGGTCTGCGGCAGGCGCTGAGCTAGCTCCGCCAAGTCCAGATTCGCATCGATGTCGCCCATAATCTGCTGGGCCTGCGACATATCCTGCGCATAGCCGTTATTCAATGCCGCCGAAAACGCCTCGGTACCGACCACTGTGAGCCTAAGGGGTCTGCGCAACACCCGCTCAAGCTCGGCCAATATCGGCCCCGCGATCGGTTGGCGCGACCAGATATCGACCTCGTCACCGACCTGCCCCACGCTCATCACGCCGTGGCGTTTGGCAAAATGATAGGGCAGTCTACCGACCCATTGCGGGTCCAATACCCGTTCGGCGCCGTCACTCATGATTACCTCCGGGCCTCGGTCCGACCTTGGCTGCCGCCGCCTGGCTCGTTTCCGCAAACGGTTCATACCGTCCGGCGAGCTGCGGCTGGCGGTCATCCGGCAGCAGCGCCACATGGGGGAACTTGAGCGCGCCCTCGGCCTCTTGCATGAACGCATAACGCGAGGCTGTAAACCCATCGCTTGCCTGACTGTCTCGGACGATGACAGGCTTTAGAAAGATCATGAGATTGGTCTTCTTCTTCACCCGTTGGCGGTAACGAAAGAGGTTGCCGATCAACGGGATCGCATCAAGCAGCGGCACGCCTTGCCATGTGTCCTCCACATCGTCATCGATGAGCCCACCCAACACGATCGTCCGATCATTGGCGACAATCACCGTCGTTTTCAATTCCCGTCGATTCGTTATCAGATCGATGGCCCCGGTAATATTGGGCGCGATGCTCGACACCTCCTCATAAATCTGCATTTTAATGTTGTTGCCAGCGGTAATCTGTGGCTTGATCTTCAAAGTCAAGCCGACGTTTTTGCGCTCGATTGTCTGGAACGGGTTCACGGCGGCACTGCCGAGCGTGCCTGCGGTCGCATAACTGCCGGTAATAAAAGGCACGTTCTGGCCGACCATGATCGTAGCCTTCGTATTATCTAGCGTAAGCAGATCAGGCGTTGCCAATACGTTGACACCAGACATAGACCGCAACGCCCTCACGAGACCGGCAAGACCCATCACCTTCTGTCCATTCGCCAAGGTGATCGACCGTCCGATGTATCCCAAGGCAAGCCCGGCTGCGTTTGCGAGGGTAGATGGGTTGGCGCCAACGGAGACGATCCCGGACCCGGTTACCGGAAAGTTGGTCACCGCGCCGACCGCGCCGGAATGGCTAACCGGCGCTACTCCTGCCCATTGCATGCCGAGCTCTGCCTCGTCATCCGTAGTCACCTCGGCGATGAGCGCTTGGACGAACACCTGCGACCGGCGGATATCAAGCTTTGCTATAACCGAACGGAGGCTATCGTAGACGGAGTCAGGCGCATCTATGATCAGCGCATTAATGGCATTGTCGGCTTGCACGCGCGAGACTTTGGGGCCGTGTGGCGATGTGTCTACGGCACTGCGGCTCATGCCCGGCATGGCGATCGCGGCAACCGGGACAATGCCCCGGCGGTCGGCGCCGCGCACCTCGCCAGCCAAGAGTCTGCGCAGAATCTTGGCAATCTTGTCGGCGCGGGCGTTGCGCAAATAGACCACATGCGTGGTTCCGGCAGCGCCTCCCGGCACATCGAGGCTTCGCACAAGGCGCTCGATTGCATGCAGCCTACGCTTGCTCGCAGTTCGCACGAGCAGGCTATTGTTGTGGGTATCGGCCACGACATAGATCGTGTTGGTGTTGGCGGCGCCGACTCCCGCCGGTGTCGGTATCCCGGCCTCATCTAAACGCGTGAGCAGATCGGCGATGTCCAAAGCCGAGACGTGACGCAAGGGGATGACCGTAACCAGGGCCCCGGTTCCGGATTCCACGCGGTGGACGATCTCCAGTAATCTTCGAATATTGTCCGCGTAGTCGGTCGCGATAAGCGTGTTGGTGGGCGCATACACGGACAAGACGCCAACACTCGACATCAGTGGACGCAGCAGCGGCAGGATCTTTTGCGCCGCGCCATCGCTGATGGGAATCACCTGTGTTACGAGTTGATCTCCGCCTGTGGGCCAGGTGCCACTGACCGGCGCCCCTTGCCGAGCGTTCGCTTGCGGCATGACCTTAACGATGGCGCCGGGACCTATGACCGCCGTGAAGCCTTGGGCCTTCAACGCACTCAGAAAGATCTGATAGGCCGCGGACACCGTGACCGGCGATGCCGACACGATCGTCACCTTGCCCTGGACCCGGGGATCGATCAGAAAATTCTTACCAGTGAGCCTTGCCATGATGCGAATGACGGCGCGGATAGCGGTGTTATTAAAATTGAACAACACTTCGCCGGTGGGCACCCTGGGCAAGACAACGCCCATCGCCGAACCGGTGTCGGCCACCGTCGATGGCGTCGTCGAACCGACCGTGGCCACGACCGAACGAAGCGGCGATGCGCTCGAAGTATGTGGGCCTAAGACGCGGCGATGAGCCCGCGCGCCTGCCTTGTCACCTGCCGCATGGGCGCAGGTTGGCACTAACACCAAGAGCACAAGCCCCACCGCCGACCCCAGTCCCCCTAGCACGGACTTACCCATTAATATCCCATCCTTGGAAATGAGACCAGCCGGGCCGCCATCTTAGCGACCTTGCAACGCATAACGAAAGAGCTCCATGCGCCCGTATCTATTTACCTCTACCGTGATTTCACCTGTGTCGTATCCCGCCCGGCAGGCGGCAATAGCGGCGCCGAGTGAATGGACTGGGCGCCCATTGATGCTCTCGACGACATCGCCTGGTTGAAGGCCGAGCGCATCGCCGTCTTGACCCGGCACAGAGGCGACGAGCAGCCCACCGCTACTCCTCGGCGTAAACCACGACCGCCACCGCGTGCGCGATAGTCGCTCTAGATTTGCCAGAGTAGCCCGCGCCAGCACAATCGTGACGGGCGCCACGAGCCGCGGCCTCCCGCGCGGTGCGGAGACCGGCATTCTCGGGGGCGACCCCAGCGATAGGGGCAACATGGATACCTTGGGGGGATAAAGAAAAAGACTCACCAACCTACCCTGTTGGCGCAGAATCGCACGGTCGGCCCCAACCGCTACGAGTACTACTCCCGGAGACACCATGGCCCCGACTGAATAGGCCCGCCCATGCTGGCCTGCCTGGCCGATCACGGCCAACGCCCGGTGGCCGAACACAAGCCCCGATAATGTCAACGTCGAATGGCTGATGGGAATGGCGGCAAAGCCGGTCGTGGCTAAGCGCCCAAAGAGATGGCCGTGCAGCAAAACCGAAAGCGGTGGGGTGGCAATTGTCGCGGCCGGAGCACGCCGAGCGGCCGTCTCACGCGGTGGCGCAAGCGCGCTCCACGTCCACTGCGCCAATGTTCCAGCGAGTAATGCTACGGCAGTTGAATTGATGATCTTTGCGGTTCGAGGCTCGGCCATGCCCGCTAGGAACCCGCTACCTAGCGTCTGCTGTAATCGCTCCCACTGTTCCCATCGCCCGATCCACATGACGCCATTGTGGATCATCGCCCACCGGCGCTACACCCGCGCTTTCCCGCAGGCAAACAACCATCGTCATTACATGGATATCGACTCTATGAGTCGGCTGACGCAACTAAAAGAACCGCTACACCGGTAAGGCACCACCGGCTGTACGGTTGGGCACTAAAGTGGGCTCATTCGCAATTCTAGGCCCGCACAGAGCGCCGCCTGACTAGACGTTACGATCCTTATGCGGCGTAACGATACCAAGACCGCCGGAAAGCCGGCGGAGTCCATGGAATGCCACCGCCCGACTGGGTCTGCGACCAAGCCACGCATTCGACCACAAAGCCGGTGGCGCCGTATTGGCCGTCAAGACGATGCTATTACCACCTGCTTGTGAGAACGGCGCCGCGATGCGGCCATGGTTCCAGGAACTCACCACCATGACACCACCCCCGAGGGTCAGCGCCGCAAACGCGCCAACCGCCCAGGATAGGCCGTAACGAGAAGATCGAACACCGCCGCTTTCAGGTAATGCGCGCCCCCATCGACGTCGCGTCCCCATTTCTATTGTTTTCATATTTCTCTCCTTATGCTTTTGTGCGCCCAAACACTGCACTACTCGCCACAGCCCAAAGAACGAACCGCGACCGCGCGGGCGCACAACCCCGCATATAAGTACACGCTTCATTATCGCCGATGAGGCTGCCTTTTTCAAGTTAGGTATTTCGATCTGCCACAATATGTCGGCAACATGGGCCAATCCGAATCAATATGTTGCGTATTACGCCCCGTCATCAATGAAACGAGGACGCCTTATGGACCGCCACTATTGGCCTCTCCTGGTGCAATCCACCGATCGGCTTGGATTCTTAATCGCTATGAGTCGCGCTCATGACTGGGTCTTAGCAGGCCGCCTATTTGCCGCGTATTCTTCCTTCGCCTCCGTGGCGCCTACACTCCCATAAAGACCGGCGCATTCCCAACGTTGGCGCGCATGATTGCGGCCTTCCATCCATCGCGCAGGCTTCGAACATGCCCGACTGATCGTCTGCCACAACTCGTCATAAGACCCCGACCGGCCGCTGATGGAATCCCTCTGATTGATCGCGGCGTCGACCATCGTGCGCACGGGCCATGAGCTACGCCCGCTGCTCGTGGCCGACCGGCTGGGTCAAAGTATACGTGGCCTGCGGATTCACAACGTTTGTGTGGGTTCGATCAATCGCCTGAAACAACGGCGCTGTGTTGCGTAGGGACCGTGCAGATACATCAGGATGCGAAACTCAAAAAGCGCGAACGTGCCGCCCGACGCTACCAAGCGGCGGGGCGCCAAGACCTCTCTCTCACCCAAAACCCGGTCAGGTGGATCCGGCCTCCGGGTCCACGAACACCCAGACCTAGACCGGCGGTGACAGACGCGGCGATACCCGCAGGGCTCTGTCAACAAGTACCCATGAACCTCGTCATAACCTCCGCGGGCGGTAAGGGCTTACTAAAATAGTACCCTTGATATTGGTCGCAGCCCTGATCACGCAGGAAAATCCGCTGTTCCTCTGTTTCCACACCTTCCGCTATGACCGTCATCCGCAGGCTGTGGGCCAAACCGATGATCGCCGTCACAACTGCGGTATCTTTGCCGCCGAGGGCGATATCGCGCACAAACAGCTGATCAATTTTCAAAATGCTTGCCGGCAGGCGCTTTAGGTAACCTAGGCTTGAGTAGCCCGTCCCAAAATCATCAATGGCGATCCGCAAACCAATGGCGTGCAATGCGCGCAGCGTCTCTATGGTCGCATCTATGTCCCTCATGACGACGCTCTCGGTGATCTCCAGGATCAAATGATCGGGCGGCACGCCTGACTCTTCTAAGATACGCGTCACAGTGGCGACCAAGTTGCCACCATGAAACTGGCGAGCGGAAATATTGACCGCGATAGGTGGTACCTCTAGGCCTGCCGCAGTCCACGCTTGCCACTGTGCACACGCAGCGGTGAGCACCCATTCCCCGATTGGCAGGATCAACCCCGTCTCTTCAGCCAAGGCAATAAACTGGCCCGGGGCCAACAAGCCCTGCGTGGGGTGCTGCCAGCGCACCAACGCCTCGAGGCCCACTACAAGCCCGCACGCGAAATCGACTACTGGCTGGTAGTGGAGCCGGAACTCGTTGCGCCCCAAGGCTTGGTGCAAATCCGTACTGAGAAACTGCTTCTCCACCACCTCTTTGTTCATTTCCGGCGCGAAAAACACACGGGCATTACCCCCCGTTTCCTTGGCCCGATACATCGCGAGATCGCAATTCTTCAGCAGCGTGCTGCTGTCTTCACCATCGTCTGGATAGACCGTGATGCCGACACTCGCGCCGATATAGAGATCTTGGTTTTGGATGCGGTAGGGCTGAATGAGGTTCGCGAGCAGTTTTCGCGTAACCATATCGATGGCCTCGACGTTCGTAAAGCCCCCAAGCACGACTACGAACTCATCCCCGCCGTGGCGCGCGACCGTATCTGTGGCGCGCAGACTCGTCATCAACCTTTGCGCGACCGCCGTCAGCACCATATCTCCGGTTGCGTGTCCCAGGGAATCATTAATGGTCTTAAAGCCGTCTAAATCCAGGAAGAGTAGCGCCACACGATTCTGGGCACGGCGCGCCTGGATCAAGGCCCGCTCAAGCCGATCTGCCAACAGCAGACGGTTGGGTAAGTCTGTCAGTGCATCGTGGGTCGCCATATACAAAGTGCGCTGCGCTGCCTCCTTCTCCTCTGTGATATCCCGGATCGCCGCGATAAACAGATGGATCGTCTCGGTGCGAACCTCACGAATCTTGATCTCCAACGGGAACCTTTCGCCCGTGCGGCGCACGCCCGCGAGTTCCCGGGACACCCCAAGCACGGTGGACTTGCCGGTCTCGTGGTAGCGCTCTAGATACATATTGTGTTGACTGCGGTGGGGCTCTGGCATGAGTTCGCTTACGTTTTTGCCGATGATCTCCGCTGCCTCATAGCCGAAGATCTGCTCGGCCGCCGCGTTAAAGGTCTCGATCAAGCCGCGCTCGTCTATGACGATCACGCCATCGGCCACGTGCGCCAACAGGGCCTGAGTTCGAGCCTCGCTCATGCGCAACTGACTGTTGGCCGCACGCGTCTCCTCCTCCGCCTCCGTGCGTTCACGCAAAAGCGGGAGTACTAAGCTGCGCATCAACAGCATGCCGGCTAGGAGCAGGGCCAGCACCAGCGCAGTCACGTCCTTCAGTTGCGCGGTCACGCCCTCGAAGAGCTCCGATTGACGGATCTTCAAGACCATCCCAAGCCCGGTATCATCTACTGGGGCATAGACCGCGACCACCCGTTTGCCGAGATAGTCCCGCGCATAGATCAGGCCCGACTGGCCCATTAGGGCATAACGCATCGGCAGGGCCTGGCCCTTGATCCACTGTGAGACCGGTTGGGCTATATAGTGGTTTGGATGGAGGGTGTCGGGCAGGCAACGCATATGATTCATGCCTAAGGGGGCGCACACCGCCAGGTCGGCGGTGTGCCCGAGTGCCCTGACGACTGGGACCATGTTGGCGATAAACAACAGTGGCACCTGGGTGATCACGTAACCTAGGCGCTGCCTGCCGTCGACGACCGGTTGTATGGTTTGGAGCAGGCCCTGCTGATCCCACAATAAAAAGGCCTCCTGTTTTGTGTTCAAATGCACAGTAAATTCCGGGTTCCGGAAAGACCCTGCCTGGGTAATCGTTTGGCCTTGTTTACCCACAAAGGCCACCGCCGAAAGGCCCATGGGTAAAAAGGACTGTGCCACTCGGTCTAGGCTACGCCGCGCCTTGGTGTCATTCGGGTGCGCATCGATGGCCTTGAGATTGTTTATGACGAAAGGTCTGGTAGCCACCGTGACGCCTAGCCCGATGCCGTGCTGGATCTCTTGGCTGAGGGTGCGCATATCATCTTGCAGGAGGGCGCTTAGGTTCCTCTTTAAGATCGCCTGAGCCTCTTGCTGCATAACAAGATAAGCCGAAAGACCGGCCGCTAGGGTCAGTACCACGAGGATCGCCTCGGTAAGGAGGCCAATCTTCAGATCCCACTTTCTCCATTTCATAAGGTTCATGCCGCGACGCTCTCCCGCCATGGTAGGTTTACATCGATAGCGGGCACACCAGGCTCGGCGCCGGAACACGGCCTCCATATCAGTCGCCTTAGCCGCGCATCCATGCCTTCTGCCTCCATGTTTGGTACCCCTAGCGCCCCCACCTTGGGCCACATCCCGAACGACCCTGCTATCCCAATAACTGCTGTAATGCACAGCGTACGGTGCGCAAGGCGCTGGATGCAACCCCTGCGGGGGCCGATATCATGAGGACTGTCGATAACCGCCGTGCCGCACATTATCGCCGCCATTATGTCGAATCATCGGGCCGGCGGATCCGTTGGGATTCTCGTCAGACCGTTCATATGTGCTGACCTGGGTTCGCGACCCATTCCGATGACTATAGCAATCATTCATGGAGGCTACTTAATCAAAACATAATAATCGACCCGCTGATTCCGGACTGCGCACCACAGCCTATGGATACCGTTCTATGACGGCTATTAGACGGCTCATGACCCGTCATTCAGGGCCAGCCTTGCCCCTTGGTAGCGCGACCCGATCGCCACCCACCATAACCGATGTCCAGCGGGTTCTATGAGTATAAATCGCTCGAATCACCATGAGCGCGAGCACAGCCTTGCGTTTGCGGTCTCTTCACGCGACGGCGAGCACTGAGCGACCCCATATGCGCCCCATCCTATCCCGACAGATCCCGGCCCTGTTTACCCTCGTCAACCAAGAGTTTGTTGGCCCATCACACCAACGAGCGCCCGTCGATTTCACAAGACAGCGACATAATACTCGACCATTCGACACCGATCGCAACGGGCCCGGCCTGGCTTCCCGTACGGCATAACGGGGCGCTTCACACGATAGCGGGGCTAGCAAAATAGTAGCCCTGTGCCCAATCAACGCCTAAGCTACGCAAGAGGTCGGCCGATTGGGGAGTCTCTACCCCTTCGGCGATCGTCGTCATGCCGAGGTCTTTCCCCAATCTCGCGATATCGCGCACGATAGCTGCTACTCGTTTCTCGGTCACTATACGCGCGATGAGCTGCTGCTCTATTTTTAGGAAGGACACCGGGAAATCGGCAAGATATAAAAAGGACGAGTAGCCACTCCCGAAATCATCGAGGGCCACGCGAAAGCCGCGCTCTATAAGGGGCGCTAAGTGGCGCTGGACGGCCTTGCGGTCCCTCAACATAGCCCGCTCGGTAATTTCAATGACAAAGGGCATCTCCTGACAGTCATCAGGTGCTACCTTCTGATGTTGCAGGTGTGCATCTTGCAAAAGTGTCGCCAATACCTCGCCTTGCTCAAGAAGGCCTGCGGAGGCGTTGACGAAATGCAAAAGAGGTCGGCAGCCAGCGGCCAGTCGATTGAGGCAACGACGTATTGTGAGCCCAATAATGACCTGATCGATTCGAAGCAGCTGGCCGAGATGCGCGGCGGCGTCGATAAAAGATCGTGCCTCGAGTATCTGGCCATCGGGCAAGCATAAGCGCGCCAGGGCCTCGTCGGCCATGATCGCCCCATCATCGAGCGATACGATCGGCTGACAAGCAACGAGTATCTGCCCACTTGCGAGGGCCTCTTCAATCTGGCCGCCGATCAGAAAGATGCTCGGACTGGCGCCAGCCTGACGTACACAGTTGCCGCCTTGCTGCTTGGCTTCATAGAGGGCCGTGTCGACCTGCGCCATCAGTGCGGGAATGGTGGTACCGTCGGAAGGAAATGTCGCGACGCCCACACTGGCCGTGACGCGTAGGCTGTGTCCGCCGACCACCACGGGCGTATCGGCAAGTTGTTGGCGTATGCGGTCCATGCCGTAGAGCACCGCCTCTGCTGACGTCTCAGAGAGTAGGCACAGAAACTCCTCGCCCCCCCATCGTCCCACCCAATCGCCAACACGCACAGTATTTCTGAGTATCTTTGCAACATGAACGAGCACTTCGTCGCCCACCGCGTGCCCGTAGGTATCGTTGATGACCTTAAAGTGATCCAAATCAATAAGCCCAAGACTGTAAGAGCGCTCGTGTTGTGTGGCATGCGCGTGTTGCTCAATCATCACCTCTTCGACAACGTTGCGTCTGTACAGCCCCGTTAGGATATCGTGCCGAGCGAGGTAGTGAGCTCTAGACTCAGCCGCGCGTCTCTGGGTCTCGTGATCGAAACCATCGAGCGCAAAAGATATGTCTTCCGCTATTCGTCGCAAAAGATGAAGAAGCTCGGCATCGAAAAAATCTTCGTCGCTTGAGAAAACAGTCAAGGCGCCAGCAATCCGGCCACCACGCTTAAAAGGGAAGGCGCCGGCGGACCCTACCGGCACTTTCACAGCCTCGTCCCCATGCCCAGACACCAGTTCACCGGCATCATGCGAGACGGTCGCTTCCCCGCTCTCTATCGCCGAAGTGGCAAGGGCCAGGACGAGGTCATTGGGCGGCCCGGGATCGGACTGTGAAAGGTCGGTACATGCGGCGGCGATTGTTACGGGCTCTGTGCCGCTCCCTAGTACCGTGATGCAGGCGCATTTGAGGTGGCCGTATTCGATACTTGTCTGGCAGATCTCATCGAAGAGTGTCTGCGGGTCTGTTCGGCGGGCAACCAGTTGGTCTACTTGGCAAAGGGCAGAGTAGAAGTCGGTGACATGGCGGAGACGTTCTTCGGATTGCTTACGTTCCGTGATGTCGTGACATATCGCCACATGGTGGGTGATGGCGCCCTGTTCATCACGAATGACACTAATAGTGAGCCATTCGGGGTAGATCTCTCCGTTCCTACGCTTATTCCAGATTTCGCCCTCCCAGTGACCACTGGTGCGGACCGATTCCCACATCTCTGCATAAAACGCCTTATCGTGACGCCCGGACTGCAATAGGCGCGGAGATTGCCCGATGACGGCAGTCGCTTCGTAACCGGTAAGGCGCTCAAAAGCGGGGTTGACCGTAATAATATGGTTGGTTGCATCGGTGATCAGGATGGCCTGGATACTATTGTCGAAAACGCTAGCGGCAAGATTCTGTTTGTATGCGGCCTCCGTATACCAACTCATGTCTCGGAGGACTGCGATATAGGTACGCTTGGCGCCATCAAGGACAGTACTGATACTCACGTCGCCCAGAAACGTGTCTTGTGTTTGGCGCTTAAAGAGGGCGCTATAGCAGAGACTATCGGGGCGCTCGGCATCAGGGTGGGGGCGTATTGACGCGGCGGTGCGCCACGCCCTGAGACTTGTCCCAACCAAGGCCGTCTGGCCGCAACCCAGTATCCGGCAGGCCTCGCCATTCACCGCCTCAATGATACCTTGGTCGTCTAGCACAAAGACCGCGTCATTACTGAACGCCAGCAGGAATTCGAGCTTGCTGCGCAGATTCGCGTTCGACCTTGGCATAAGGCTCCCTTTCCCTCTTCGCTGGTAGCGCGGAGCCTTTTGCGAGTGAAGAGATTCGGCAAAAAACAAACCGCGTCAGGGAGTTCCCACGTACCCGTCCCCTGATGATCAAGTATAGACGTCTCCAGACGGTAGTGCCGACTCTATGGATAACGGATTAGCGACACTCTCAACCCGCTAAAGCGGGTAAGCTTCTTATCGAGTAACACGGTTCATGGGCATGCTCCAGAGAGCCCGCACACACATCCTGCGGCGCTTGATTCCGCGCTTCGGAAAGACAACGCCGACTAGACGAATCCAGTCGGTGGCCCGTGTCCGGGCTACTACTCCGTAAGCGATCAGGGAACCTTTCAATTACCCACAAGTTGAGCGCCAAGCTGGAAGCCCATCGCGATATCCGAAGCCTTACATGCCGCGCCAGATGACGATGTTACCCGGCGGAGGGTCAGAGGCGAGGTCGGGAGTGCCACCAAGGCGCGCCAGTTGCCTTAAGCAAGATTGTATTGTTGGGGATCGCCGCACCGCAGTGCGTTGTCGATCGGCCGCAAGGCGCGCGAGGATGTCGATTTCTTGGGGTGTGAACGCCAGCGAAGGCTTGGCCGATTCCGTCGCGCGATTGAGCATCGTCAACCAAAAGATGCGCCAACTCAAGATACAGAAAAGGGCCAGGAGATTCACTAATCGTTCGGCCGTGCGCAGCTTGGATCGTTCAGCCTGGCAGCCGGACTTCAGGATCTTGTGGAAAACCTCGATCTTCTCCCGCCGCGCATACCATTCAAGCTTCTCGATGGCCTCAGCTCGGGAGTGGATTGGGAGATTGGTGATAAGCTTCCACGCGATCGGGTCGCGACCCCGAGGTTTTCCGCGCGCGGCGGCATGGAGCACTGTGAGGGTTAGCGCCGGATAGCGGCGTTGCTTGTCGACAGGAGGTAAGATCTTGATCTTGCGATACGTGAGTTCGAGAACCGCCTGCCAGGATAGTTGTCGCCTCTGTTATTCAACCTTGAGGGGCAGAAAGAGAGTGACACGTTATGTATTATTCACAAGAACGCCGCGAGGCTGTGGTCCGGCGCATGCTGTCAGGAACCATCTCGATGATGGCTTTAGCCCGAGAAACGGGCATTGCAGATTCCACGCTCTATCGCTGGCGAGAGGAGACGCGAGGTAAAGGAGGGACTGTGAACACAACGAAGCCGTCAGGCAATAAGCTATCCTCGGC
>DATKTV010000050.1:0-8068 GCA_035530915.1 Acidiferrobacter sp.
CGCGCGCTTATCTGGGGCGTTGTTACTGGAGTAGACGAGAGGGCAATCTTTGACCCAGGCATCGAACAGACCACTGACCTTCAGGAACTCGATAAAGAAGGGCAATTGCCCGAGCGGCGTGACGGCTGCGGCCGGATCCCATTCGACGTGGATACGGCCCCCGAAGGTATCGAGTATTACCGGTTTTTGGGTCTTTAAAGCCTTCCGTTTCGCTTCACCCATTGGGTGAGTCCTCCGTGGTGGCAAAAACCGCCGCAAGCCCGCCTGCAGCCTCGCTTTAGCTTACCAGGAAGTGGAGTCAACTGCGTTTTTTAGGCTCAAAGGTCTTGTCGCCATCCGGCCCTGGCGCTGTGTGCCTGGTCTCGTTCATTCGTTGCGTTCCTCATGGGTGGGACTACGCAACGAACGTTAGCAGGGACGAAAAACCGTTTCCTGCATGCTTACCGGAAGGACACGATCAATGGGATTGATGAAGGGCCAGGTAAGGAGGAAAAGTATTTACGACCATTCGAACCGGAATCACTGGCGAAGGTGATCCTCGGTGCCAAAATGGATGAGCGTGAGAAGGAGGCCTTGCGACGCCTTATACGCCATACGATAGGTTCCAACGTCGCCGTAGCGGACGCCGTTTTGGATACAAAGGAGTACAAAATCGTATTTTAAGGAAGGCAAGCAGGCCCAGTTAGGGGTGATTTCTGGAGACAGCGCAGAATGGAGTTGACGCTGCGGTCAACACCCCGCTATGGCTCATTGCCGGTTACGGCGCCAACGATGTGCATGTTAAGACGTGGGTTATGGAAAGCATGCGGATACACAAGGAAAAGGCGCGGGTTGCGCATATCGATCATAGCAACATGGGTGCTGAATCGCCAGGATCGCTGGGTCCGTTGGAGTTTTTTCCGGGCTTCAATATCGCCGGGCGACCACGATTAAAGCCTTATTATGGTGCGGGCGTGGGGGATTTCCCGCCGCAGGGTGAGGCCTTGGAGGAAATCATAGCGTTTCTGCAGGACGCGCCGTAGAATCCACCCATGAATGATGGATGCGGCATTGACCCAAAAAAACAGGTTAAATCCAAGCAGAGGGTCGCCGATCACGGTGAGGTTCTGACTAGCCCACGAGAAGTCAACGCCATGCTCGATCTGGTCAAACACGAAACTGGCCGAATCGACTCTCGGTTCCTGGAGCCTGCTTGCGGTACGGGAAACTTCTTGACGGAAATCCTTGATCGCAAGCTGCGCGTGGTTGAGACGCGGTATGGCCAGAGCCAGCCGGATTACGAACGATACGCTGTGGTTGCGGTATCATCTATCTACGGCATTGATATCCTGGAGGACAACGTCCAGGAGTGCCGTAAACGGTTATTTGATATCTTCGACCAGAGATACACCGGTCTATTTGTTGGCCGGGCCAAGGACCAGTGCCGAAGCGCTGTGCGCTTTATTTTGGAGCGTAATATCATCTGGGGAGACGCGCTATCACTCAAGACCGTTGATGGCAACTCGCAGCCGATCGTCTTTTCTGAATGGTCACCCGTCAATGGCACAATGCTCAAGCGGAGGGACTTCACGTTCCACGGCCTGCTTGCGCACGAGGCGGTCAAAGCATTGCCCCTTTTTTCCGACATGGGCGAGGATGTGTTTATTCCGACGCCAAAGAAGGAATACCCCGTAACCCACTTCCTTGAGGTTGCGAACGTTGATAACCGGTAACTACAATCCGGACGTGCTCTCCTGCCTTGCCAGCCTCAGCAGCGACGAGGTGTTTACGCCCCCGCAACTGACGAACCAGATGCTCGACCTGCTCCCCCCAGAGATCTGGCGTGACAGGAACGTCACCTTTCTAGATCCGGGTTGTAAATCGGGTGTGTTTCTGCGCGAGATTGCCAAGCGCCTCGATAAAGGGCTGGAAAGGGAAATCAGGGACCGCCAACAGCGCCTTAACCACATTTTTAAGAATCAGCTCTACGGCCTCGCGACGACGGAGCTGACAGCCTTGTTGTCCCGTCGGTCTGTATACTGCTCAAAAACAGCCAATAGCAAGTATTCCGTCTGTGAATCCTTTGGCAGCCCGCAAGGAAATATCGGCTTCTGGCGCACTGAGCATGTATGGGAGAAGGGCCGTTGTGCCTACTGCGGAGCGAATGAGGAGAACTATGAGCGAGGCGGCGAACTGGAAAGCCATGCTTACGCTTTCATTCATACTGGTAAGCCAGAGGAGATTTTCGAGGTGAAATTCGATGTCGTCATCAGCAATCCGCCCTACCAGCTGACCGACGGCGGTCACGGGGCCAGCGCGTCACCGATCTACCACAAGTTCGTCGAGAGCGCGATCAACCTCAATCCGCGGTACGTTGTCATGATTACGCCGTCACGCTGGTTTAGTGGAGGCAAGGGTTTGGACGAGTTCCGTAAACGGATGCTCGGGGAAGCGCGTCTGCGGAACCTCGTGGACTACCCAAAACTCTACGACGGATTCCCCGGCGTCAAGATCCGGGGTGGTGTCTCTTATTTCCTGTGGGATCGCGACTATGAGGGTCCGTGCACGGTGCAAACAATGTGGGACGGCGCACCGCTTGGCCCACCGATGGAACGGCGTCTGAACACCTACGACGTTCTGGTGCGGCCAAACGAGGCTGTGTCCATTCTCGACAAAGTTCGTGCCTACCGCGTCAATGGCAAACCTGAGTCTACACTGTCAGGGCGGGTGTCCAGCAGAAAGCCCTTCGGTTTTCCCACAAACTTCCACGGCGATACAACACCCAAAGGTTTGGACGATCCGATCAAGCTGTACGGGTCCCAGCGTATCTCGTGGGTGGAACGTGCAGACATCCAAAGGAGCGCGGAGTGGGTCGATGACTGGAAGGTCTTGATTACGCGAGTTCAAGGCACCAGCGCTGCGGTCGAGACAATGTTTCTGAGTAAGCCGATCATTGCGGGGCCAGGAGAGGCATGCTCGGAGACATACCTAGTCGCTGGCCGGTTTGACCGCAAAGATATGGCAGAGCGGTACGCGAGGTATCTGCGAACACGCTTTGTTCGCTTCCTTGTGTCCTTGCGAAAGGCTACACAAGACGCTACGAAGGACGTGTACGCATTTGTCCCCGACATCCCCCTAAATCGCGAATGGACCGACGAGAAGCTCTATGAGCGCTACGGGTTAACCAAAGACGAAATCGCCTTCATTGAGTCCATTGTGCATCCGATGGATGTCGATTAAATGAGCGCGGGCTTTTTTCCTCCCCGTCCTGACTCGCGGCCCACAATATACGCTTATGAGGACACGCATCCGCAGTATACGGGCTTGCTCAAGGTGGGCTACACGACCGTGGATGCGCAGAGACGTGTTGCCCAGCAGTATCCGACATTGCGCCCGGGCAAGCCGCCTTACCGGATCGTCCTGGAAGAGCCCGCCATGCGAAATGACGGGGCGGTGTTCACCGACCATGACGTACACCGGATGCTTCGGCTCAATGGCGTCAAGAACCCGGATGGCGAGTGGTTTCGCTGCACGGTCGACCAGGTCAAGGCTGCGATTATCGCGGTCCGGACCGGGCAGCTGAACGAAGAGGATCGGTCCCTGGATTTCAGGATGCGCCCTGAACAAGCGGCGGCTCTTAAGAAAACCGCTGGCTATTTTAATAGCTTCCGTAAGGAAAACCACAACAAGCCGCCACATTTCCTGTGGAACGCCAAGATGCGCTTTGGCAAGACCTTTGCCTCCTATCAGCTGGCGCGCAGGATGGGTTGGCGCAAGGTTCTGGTGCTAACCTTTAAGCCGGCCGTACAGACGGCATGGGAAGAAGATTTGAAGAGCCATATTGATTTCAAGGATTGGCAGTTCATATCACCGGGCGGCTTGTCGTACGAAGAGGCGAATAAGAAGAAGCCGTTCGTCTGTTTCGGTTCCTTTCAAGACTATATGGGGAAAAACCGAAGCACGGGGGGCATCAAGACTAAAAACGAGTGGGTGCACACCACTCACTGGGATTGTGTCATCCTCGACGAGTACCACTATGGCGCCTGGCGCGAGAATGCGAAGGAGCTTTTTGAGGCAGAGGACAGTAAGGAGGCCGAGTTCGGTGAGGGTGTAGGTATCGAAGACTATGAGGAAGATATTCTTCCCATTACCACGGATGGCTATCTCTACCTCTCCGGTACCCCGTTCCGCGCCATTGCCTCCGGTGAGTTCATTGAGGAACAAATCTATAACTGGACCTATTCGGATGAGCAACGCGCAAAAAGGGACTGGGCCACCGCCAAGAACCCGTATGCTGCCCTACCCCGGATGGTGCTCATGACTTACCAGCTTCCCGACGCAATCCGTGGAATCGCCATGCAGGGGGAGTTCAATGAGTTTGACCTGAACGTATTCTTCTCCGCGGAAGGGGTTGGTGACCATGCGAAATTTCGGTACGAGGACGAGGTTCAGAAGTGGCTGGATCTCATCCGCGGGGCGTTTTTACCAACCAGCGTCGATAATCTGAAGCTAGGCGCCCAGAAGCCGCCGATGCCGTTTTCGGATGCACGGCTGCTCAACGTGTTATCGCACACGTTTTGGTTCCTTCCCAGTGTGGCGTCCTGTCACGCTATGCGTAATCTATTGGCGAAGAAACAGAACCGGCTCTATCATGACTACAAGGTGATCGTAGCAGCGGGGAACGCGGCCGGGATCGGCGCTGCGGCCTTGCCGCCGGTGTTAGAGGCGATGGACGACCCACTGAAGACAAAGACCATCACGCTGTCGTGCGGCAAGCTAACCACGGGCGTGACTGTGAGGCCGTGGTCAGGCATCTTCATGCTGCGTAATTGCTCTAGCCCGGAGACCTACTTCCAGGCGGCCTTTCGCGTGCAGTCACCTTGGTCAGTCCGTAATCCCGATGGGGCTACGCCGAACGAAGACCAGATCATCAAGGCAGAGTGCTACGTCTTCGACTTCGCGCCGGATCGGGCGCTGCGTCAGATCGCCGATTACAGTTGCCGCCTGAACATAGATGAGGCGAACCCGGAAAAGAAGGTCGAAGAGTTTATCAGCTTCCTGCCAGTCCTCGCCTACGACGGCAGCTCCATGAAGCAGATTGACGCCGCCGGCATTCTCGACATGGCGATGAGCGGGACTACCGCGACGCTGCTCGCCCGGCGTTGGGAGAGCGCGCTACTGGTGAATGTCGACAACGACACTTTGCGACGCCTGATGGCCAATAAAAAGGCCATGGAGGCTCTTATGAGCATTGAGGGGTTCCGGGCCCTAAATCAGGAGATCGAGACTATCATCAACAAATCCGAATCCGTCAAGAAGGCCAAGAAGGCGGCAAACGATAAGGAACTGTCCGACAAGCAAAAGAAGAAGCTCACCGAAGAGGAAAAGGAATATAAGGGTCTTCGGAAGGAGATCCAGAAAAAGCTCATCAAATTCGCGACCCGGATACCTATCTTCATGTACCTGACAGACTACCGTGAGCGGACGTTAAAGGATGTGATTAGGCAGCTCGAACCCGGGTTGTTCAAGAAGGTCACTGGTCTGGCTGTGAAGGATTTCGAGTTACTCGTGAGCCTCGGGGTCTTCAATAGCGCATTGATGAACGATGCCGTCTACAAGTTTAAGCGTTACGAAGATGCCAGTTTAAGCTACACGGGAATCAACAAGCACGAAGGCGAAGAAGTCGGTCTTTACGACACCGTGTTGAGCCCGAGCGACTATCAATCCACATTCGTGAACTCCCTGGCTGTCGTGGACAGGAAGTCCGTGATCGAGTGAGTTATGGAGCGCTACGCTGTGACGGTGGATAAGGGCAGCAACATCCGGAATGACCCCAATGATTGGTCGGAGAACCCGCGGTATATCGTGGACCTTGTGAAGCGGGTGGTCAGAGTGAGTGTGGAGACTGTGAGGATCGTGGTCGGCTTTCCGCCGATCGCAGCCTTAGCTGAGAACGAAGGGGGTAGAAACGCGAAAATAGTGACCGCCAATAGGCAACAAGGATGCCATGACGTACCATAACAGCGAATTCCAATCCGCTCTAGCCCAGTATACTGAATTGGCTTTTCGGCAACTCAACAAGTATGTGAGCCCATCAGAACTGTCTACCATGTCATCTCAATGGCATAAATGGGTGCCAGTAGAGGGCCTGAACGGCCATGTATACAAATCTGTACAGGTGCCAGTGTATCCCGAAATTGTGCGCCATGAACTTCATGGGAGCAAAGAGTTTTGTCGATGCGTTAATGCTTTAGAGAGTGATCCCGTAACTGCCAAACACTTAGACAAATTTATAGGAATCGCTCCACCGGACCGGTCCTATGAGCCATCCGCGCAACTGCGCGTATCGCCACAGATGGGGGCTAAAGACTACTGCGACCATATCTGGAAACGTATGGCACCGTGCAATAATATGTTTGACGTGGCTTCCTTTGAGCAAGAGTACAGACTTCTCGAGGAAGATTTTTACGGAGACGATATCTCCGTCAGGATAATAGCGCCACTTATAGATTTTGGGACCAACAACGCAGTGGCGATAAGTAATGATCTTGCGATAAAAAAGCTTGACGACTGCGACATAGGGAAATACCTAAACACCCAAGAGCCACCAGGCCGACTGATTCTAGGGCGACTCGAAAGTCCGCCCAAGTGGAGCCTTATTCACGAAACGCGGGTCAAGAAAGAGATAAGGGGTGATCCTATAACGGTGACACCTTATCTGGATCACATTGACGAGGCGATCACCGCGCTATGCGTGTTTCGGGTAGGGTCATTTCGTACAACGGGATTTTTTGTGGTGAGCGATAGTGTCTTTCATCAGGGCACATTGTGCGTTGGTGGTCCTGAGGTCTATTGGCCACACCATAGTCCGCTAAATGTCGATGACAAGATGGCTGAGGAGTTCGTGGAGTTTTTCTCATCCCTGTCGAGCGCGTTGAAGGGACAGGGTAAGAAGGTGCTCGGTGTGGCCCCTAGACGGATGCGTTACGCCGCGCAGCGGCATCGCGCAGAAGACAGGATCGTGGATTTATTGATCGCGGCGGAGGCGCTGTTTTTGCCAAAACAGTCCGCGGAAATCCGTTACAAGTTCGCAATGAGAGCGGCTTATTTACTTAAAACTACGCCAGAGGAACGGAGCGCTATGTTTAGGAAGATGAAAGAGGCCTATGACATAAGAAGCGCGTTGGTGCATGGGGGCAACCCAAAATACCCGGAGGATGGTGGCCAGAAAATGACATCAGACCAATACGCGTTGTATATCGAAAATGCAGTATTTGACAGCCTCCACAATATTATAGGTCGAGTGAATGGCGGCAATGAGTGGGGTGAGGACAAGCATTGGGACACCCTGATTTTGGGGACCGGTGAGGCGGCGGACGAGTTGCGATAGCACCCTGGAAAGTAGTCTTACCCCAACCTCCCCACCAAATCCTCCGCCCTAAGATGCGTATACCGCTTCAACATCTGCATAGTCTTGTGTCCCGTAATCGAGGCCACTTCCATGAGCCCCAAGCCCTTCTCAAAGAGCCTGGATGTCGCTTCGTGACGCAGATCATGGAAGGTCAGGCCCTCAATGGCGGCGGCCTTGCAGACCCGCTCAAAGGCCTGGGAGATCGAGTCGGGGCGCATGCCCCACACACGCCCATCCAGGCGTCGAGGAAGGGCGTCTAAGACCGCCAGCGCCGCCACGGACAACGGTACCCGCCGAGGTGTCCCGTTCTTAGTTATCGGTACCAGCAATACTCGCGCCTTACGGTCCAAGTGTTCCCAACGCATGGCCGCGATCTCCCCGCGACGCATGGCGGTTTCGATGGCCCACGTAATGAGGGGGCCAATCTCGCCGCCGTAGGTTTGGGCGGCCGTCTGGAGGCGGGCGTACTCGTCGCCCACCAAGCGGCGGTCGCGGGCGCTAGGTTGGCGCGGCTTGCGTACGAACTCGGTTGGGTTCCCCAACGACTCCATGCCCCATTCCCGGCGGGCCACGGTGAATACGTGGGAGAGGGTCACGATATAGGCAAACACGGTTCGGGGGCCGATGCCCTCGGCTTCCTTAAGTCTCACGGCGGACGCGATATCTTTACCTCGGATG
>DATKTV010000051.1:0-29093 GCA_035530915.1 Acidiferrobacter sp.
GGAGGGCCCGTTCTTGACGGATCGTGAACACCCGGAGTACAAAGTCCTAGGCCAGCTGAACCCGCCCGTTCGGGTGTTCACGATCATGCGCAATCGTGTTCACGATGGCGTTTTGAGTGTTCACGATCAGCGAAATACGCACGGGGAGGGATAATCGCGATCGTGGGCCCGGGGTGGGGCTGGGCGGTTAAGCCTCCCGGTTTTGTCTTCCATGAGCGGCAACGGCGCCTGGGCGCAGGCCAGGGTTGTGTCCCGAGCGCCCCGCTAGCCCGCTCCGCATAAGGAGCGGGCGGGCTCACGTCAGGCGGCTGCGGGCCTAGTACCGGCGGGGTCGTGCGGCTGCGATCCTTAAAAGTCCCGCCGGGCGGTTTAGGCCCTTATTTCTCCAGATGGTCGCGTTTGTCCTTCACCTCATCCCACTGGGCGGCGTCAGGCGGCGCGTCCTTCTTTTCCAGAATAACGGGCCACACCAGCGCCAATTCGGCATTGAGGCCAATAAAATCCTTTTGCTCTTCGGGAACTTCGTCTTCTGCAAAGATGGCCCCTACCGGGCACTCCGGCACGCATAAGGTGCAGTCGATGCATTCCTCAGGATCGATCACGAGAAAGTTTGGACCTTCACGGAAACAGTCAACAGGGCAGACCTCGACGCAGTCCGTGTACTTGCATTTGATACAGCTTTCCGTGACCACGTAGGCCATAGACGTACTCCTCTCAAAAAAGTGCTATCTTAGGGGAAGCCGGGGCGCTAGGAAACCACCGCTTGCGATTCTCTAGACGGCCTTGCTATTATATTGTAAGGCCTAATGAGGGCTTTGAGTCATGAAAGAGACTGTTGGCTCGGATGTGCGGCATCTGCCATGGCGGGAACGGCGGGTGCGGGAGTGGATAGCGGCGTTACCGACGACCGAGCCCCTGCGGGCGATCAGTTTGCTGGTGCAATCGGTGCGCGCCCTCAATAGCAGCGTGATCGACCCGGCGACGCGAATCGCGCTCCTGGGGCATTACGACGAGCCGGCCATGGATCTGTCCACGGTGGTGTGCAAGTCGGAAACCGAGGGGACGGACAAGACCCTGGCGGTGTCGCTGCATTCGGAGATCGCGCAAGGTTATCAAATGGCGCTCGTGCCCGGATTGCGGCCCGAGACACGCCAGAAGGCGGTGCTTGGCGCCTTGCGGCAGCTAGGAGAAGTGGTCCGCGCCGCCTACCGAAACTATATCCCCGTTCCTCCTGGTTTATGGCGCCGAATCCACGGCCTGTTTCGTGGGGCGGGCTTGGCCAGCGAAGCCGTCGAACTGGCCTACATCAGAATTCTCCTTTTGGGGCTTGCCGATCCCTATAGCCTGCCGGCGGGCGGCGTCGATGCCGTGCACCGGATCATCTTGGTGACGGCGCAGGATGCCATCCTAAATGAAGCCGTCGGCTTTGCGATCGCCACAGAGGCGGATAAGCCCGCCGATCCGACCGGTGCCGAGGGTATGCTGTTCCTTGATACCGAACCCCTGGTCGCCGAGATTACGAAGCTGCGCGCCGCCTTGCGGGCCCATAAGGTATTGCCGCCCAGCTTGGCCTCATTCTTGTTGCCCAGTCTCGCCGATCGGCTCTTTGGCTCGTTAATCGAGACTTGGCGTCCCGGTCCGCGACGCAAATCGCTGCGTGTACGTCTAGGTGGTGAGCGGTTGCTGTGTCAGGGGCTCGTGGCCCTGCAAAAGCTGATCGCGGAAGACTTCGGTCACCAAGGTTATGTCGACCTCGATGAGTTACCGTCACTTGGGGCGATGCCTGCTCGGTCTTTAGTGGGCCCGTCACCCGTGACGACCTGGGTGGTAAGGGACGCCGGGCGTTCGGGTTTGTGGCTGAGCGCCAAGCGGTTGGTCGGTCCCCCACCTGCACCGGGAACCTGGATCGGGGTGAAGGATCCCCACCGGGAGGGGCAGTGGCGCGCCGCGGTGGTGCGTTGGCTAAAGCGGTCGCGCCCGCATGAATATGCCATCGGTATCGAGGTATTGGGGGAGGCGCAGACGAAGACGGTCTTGAGCGCGATCCCGGCGGCCAGATCCTTTGTGCAGGCCCCGCGGGACCGGGCCCCGATCCGATGGGATATACCCGCTCTGGCGGTTCCGTCGGCGACGGCCCAACACCACGGACCACCGACACGGGCATCACTCGCCTCACCGGTTCGCTAACGGCGCGCCCGCGCGTCGATTCCCAACCGGCGCCTTAATCGGCCTAGGGCTTTGCGAGTCCGCCGAACGTGGCGCGCATCAGGCTGTAGACGCGTGGATTGCCAGCGAGGATGTTGCCGCTGTCCAAGGGGTCCCCGTCCGTAAAGAGGTCGCTGGCCAGCCCGCCGGCCTCGCGCACTAAAAGACTGCCGGCGGCAATATCCCAAGGTTTCAAGCCAGTCTCCCAAAAGCCATCCAAGCGTCCGCAGGCGACATAGGCCAGATCCAAGGCGGCCGATCCAGCGCGGCGAATCCCACTGGTGGCCAGGGCCACACGCTCGAACATGGCCACCCATTGGGCCACCGAATCGGTCTGGCGAAACGGGAAACCGGTACCGAGGAGCGCGCCGTCGAGATCGGCGACCCGGCTTACCCGAATCCGCCGATCGTTCAACTGGGCCCCTTCGCCGCGGGAGGCCGTAAAGAGCTCATCGCGCAGGGGATCGAACACGACCGCCTGTTCCAGTCGTCCTCGTCGTCTGAGGCCGATGGATATGGCGAATTGCGGGAAGCCATGCAAAAAGTTGGTGGTGCCGTCGAGCGGATCGATGACCCATTCCCATTCATTCCCCAAGGCAAGCCCGCTCTCCTCTGCCAGGATCGCATGATCGGGGTAGGCGCTCTTTAGAGTGTCGATAATGAGCTCTTCGGCACGCCGGTCCACTTCCGTGACGAAGTCATGACGGCTTTTGGTTTCGATATGCAGTCGGTCGATGTCCGGTAACGCGCGGACGATCATCGTGCCAGCCCGGCGTGCGGCCTTTATGGCGGTATTGAGCATGGGTTGCATAAGGCGCCTCCGGAAAGCGCTGCATTGTAGCGGGCTGTGTCGGCTCTTGAAAGGCTCATGCTATTCTCGTGTGGCGCGCGGGCCTGATGGAGGCCCGGGGAAGTCGAGGTTTTTATGAGCGTTTCTGCTATCCGTATCGTTCTCGTTCGCCCACAACACCCGGGCAATATCGGCGCGGCCGCACGCGCCCTGAAGAATATGGGCCTAGCCCGCCTCGTGTTGGTCGCGCCACGCGTCTTTCCCGCCGACGAGGCCTCGGCGCGGGCGGTTGGGGCCGATGATATTCTGGCCAACGCCCAGGTGGTAGGGGATGTTCGAGAAGCGGTCGCCGATTGCGTCTTGGTGCTGGCGACGAGCGCACGGCGCCGCACGATCGCCTGGCCCACTATGGCGCCACGGGAGGCGGCGGCCACCTTGACGATGGCGGCGCGATCGGGGCCTGTGGCGCTCCTCTTTGGGGCGGAGCGCACCGGGCTTACCAACGAGGAGCTCGATTTTGCCCATGGCCTCGTCCAGATTCCCGTGGATCCGTTGTTCTCGTCGCTGAACTTAGCCGCCGCCGTACAGATTCTCTGCTACGAGATTCGCTTGGCGCAAGGGCTGGCGGATGGGTCGCCCGCCACGCATAGCCCGGCGCCGCAAGAGCCTTTTAATCAGTTTCTGGAGCATCTTGAGAGGGTTTTGGTCGGCATCGGTTTCCTAGATGAGGACAATCCCCGAAAGCTAATGCGACGGCTGACGCGCCTCTTTCGGCGGGCACAACCCGACCAAACGGAGCTCAACATCCTGCGCGGGATACTGAGCGCCGTCGAGCAGCCGCACCCGCCACGCCCGTGATGGTGCGCGCGCCGGGGTAATACTTGACAAGTTTAGTCGGGTAATGCCTAATAGCAGCGTATTTCGTGGTAGTTTACAGATTTCGCCAGGAGAGGAGGCGCGTGGACGACAAGGGTTATTTTGGCAGTATCTTCGCCCGCGATCCAGCTGCTCGGTCGCGGTTTGAGATTCTGACGCTGTACCCGGGCGTACACGCCATGGGCCTGTATCGCGTGGCCCATGGGCTTTGGCAGCTGCGGCTGCGGTGGCTCGCCCAGGCGGTCGCCCACGTGGCGCGGCTTTTGACGGGGATCGAGATTCACCCGGCGGCCCGTTTGGGCAAGCGCTTTTTCATCGATCACGGCTTTGGGGTCGTGATCGGCGAGACCGCAGAGGTCGGGGACGATTGCACCTTATACCAAGGTGTGACCTTGGGTGGGACCAGCTGGGCCGCGGAGAAGCGCCACCCGACCTTGGGCAACAATGTTGTGGTGGGCGCTGGCGCCCAGATCCTGGGGCCGATCACGATCGGCGATGGGGCGCGCATCGGCTCTAACTCGGTGGTGGTGAAAAATGTGCCTCCGGGGGCCACGGTGGTCGGAATCCCCGGCAAGATCGTCGCCCGGGGCGACGAGCGTGCGCGATTACGGGCGGCGCTTGCGCAAAAGATCGGGTTTGAGGCCTACGGCCAAGACGCGCAGATGCCGGACCCCGTGGCGAACGCCATCGATTGTGTTCTGGATCATTTACAGGTCGTGGATCGGCGTATCGAGCACCTATGCCAGGAATTGAGAAAGGCCGGCGTACCCTTGAGCCCATTGGTTCAGGACCTGCCGGAGGCGCGGGGCAATGGTGCGATTACCGGGACGTCGGAGCCGCCTCGTAATAGTTGACTAATATAGTCAGGTATGGCAAGGTAGAGCGACGGACTGACAAGAGGCCTTTATGAAGCTAACGACCAAAGGGCGGTATGCGGTCACAGCGATGCTAGACCTTGCCGTTCACCAGCAAAATGACACAGTGGCACTGGCCGACATTGCCGGACGGCAGGGCATTTCGCTCTCCTATCTCGAGCAATTGTTCGCCCGGTTGCGCCGTAACGGGCTGGTGACGAGCGTCCGCGGTCCGGGCGGCGGTTACAGCCTCGCATTACCACCATCGTCCATTTCGGTAGCGCAGATTGTGATGGCGATCAACGAAAACATCGATGCGACACGGTGTGGCGGCGAAGAGAATTGCCAGGGTACGGAGCGATGTTTGACGCACCACCTCTGGACCGAGCTCAGTCGACGCATCTACGAATTCTTGGACGGGATCACGCTGGCCGACCTTGTGACCGAGCCCGGCGTGCAGGAGGTCGTGTTGCGGCAGGCTGAGCGGACTCCGCTCAGCGCCGACGTCCGTAATGGTTTGGTCTAATGGGGGCAGGTATGAGAAAACCGATTTATCTGGATTATTCTGCGACGACACCGGTCGACCCCAGAGTGGCGGAGACGATGTGCCGGTATCTGACCATGGATGGCGAGTTTGGTAACCCGGCATCGCGTTCGCACGTCTTTGGGTGGGAGGCCGACAAGGCCGTCGAGCAGGCGCGCGCGGATGTCGCGGCCCTGATCCATGCGGACCCGAAGGAGATCGTGTGGACCTCGGGGGCGACGGAGTCCGACAATCTCGCCCTGAAAGGGGCGGCCCACTTTTACCAAGCCAAAGGCCGTCACATCGTGACGGTAAAGACCGAGCATAAAGCGATCTTGGATACCGCCCGGCAACTCGAGCGCGAGGGTTTCGAGGTCACCTATCTGGATCCGGAGCCGAGCGGGCTAGTCGATCTGGCGAAGCTCGAGGCGGCATTGCGCCCGGACACGACGCTTGTGTCGGTGATGCATGTCAACAATGAGATCGGCGTCATTCAAGATCTCGCGGCGATCAGCCGTATTCTGCGGCCGCGCGGCATCCTTTTTCATTCCGATGCGGCGCAAAGCGCAGGCAAGATCCCAATCGATGTCGAGGCCCTCGGGGTCGACCTTTTGTCATTGAGCGCGCATAAGGTTTATGGCCCGAAAGGGATCGGCGCCCTGTATGTGCGCCGCAAGCCGCGGGTGCGTCTCGAGGCCCAAATACACGGCGGCGGTCATGAGCGGGGCCTGCGTTCCGGCACGCTCGCTACCCACCAAATCGTCGGTATGGGCGAGGCCTTCCGATTGGCGCGCGAGGAAATGGATGCGGAGGCCATTCGTATGCAGGGCCTGCGTGAGCGGTTGCTGGCGGGACTCTCCGATATCGAGGAGGTCTACGTCAACGGCGATCTGGAGCATCGGATCCCCGGGAACTTGAATATCAGTTTCAACTTTGTGGAAGGCGAATCGCTCATTATGGCGCTGAAGGATCTTGCTGTGTCCTCCGGTTCCGCATGCACGTCGGCGAGCCTCGAGCCGTCTTACGTGCTCCGCGCCCTTGGGCGCAACGATGAACTCGCGCATAGCTCCATTCGTTTTACATTGGGCCGGTTTACGACACCCGAGGACGTGGAGTATACGATTGGCTTGCTACACGAGAAGATTGGCAGATTGCGTGAGCTCTCACCGCTCTGGGAGATGTACAAAGACGGCGTCGATTTGAATTCGGTGCAGTGGGCCGCTCATTAGTTGGTCGTTTGAGAAGGAGAATGACATGGCATACGGGACTAAAGTATTAGACCATTACGAGAATCCACGAAACGTCGGATCGTTCGACAATACCGATCCCTCGATCGGTACGGGGATGGTGGGCGCGCCGGCGTGCGGTGACGTGATGAAGCTCCAGATTCGCGTCAACAGCGAAGGCGTCATCGAAGAGGCGCGCTTTAAGACCTACGGATGCGGTAGCGCCATTGCGTCTAGCTCGCTCCTGACTGAATGGGTTAAGGGCAAGACGCTAGAAGAGGCCGGCGAGATCAAGAACACCGATATCGCCGAGGAACTCGCACTGCCGCCCGTCAAGATCCATTGCTCGGTATTGGCCGAGGATGCGATCAAGGCCGCGATTGCAGATTACCGCAAGAAGACCGGCGAAACCGACAGCGTGGATGCGGCCTAAAGGAGTACGACGATATGGCAGTCATATTGACCGAGAGCGCCGCGCGCCACGTGCGCCGTTCGCTTGAGAAACGCGGCCAGGGCGAGGGCCTGAGGCTTGGGGTGCGCACGAGCGGCTGCTCGGGCATGGCCTACGTCTTGGAGTATGCAGACCAGATAGCCCCTGAGGATCTGGTTTTTGAGAGCCACGGGGTCAAGGTGCTCGTCGACCCCAAAAGCCTCATCTACCTCGATGGCACCGAGCTTGACTATACGCGTGAAGGGTTGAACGAAGGATTCCGGTTCAATAACCCAAACCAAAAGGAGTCCTGCGGATGCGGTGAGAGCTTTAGCGTATAGTGCGAGGGCACCGCATGGTAAAGAACTATTTCGAATTGTTTGATCTACCTGTTCGTTTCGATATCGATCGGGACGAGCTCGCCCGGAAACACCGGGAGCTGATCCGACTGTGGCATCCCGACCGGTTTGCGCAGGGGTCGGATCAGGAGCGGCGCTTGGCAGTGGAGATGAGCGCAAACCTAAACGACGGTTTGAAGGTATTACGCGAACCAGTGGACCGAGCGCGGTATTTCCTGTCATTGAACGGGGTCTCGACTGACGAGGAAACGGACACCTCCATGGATGTTGCTTTTCTGCTAGAGCAGATGGCTTGGCGCGAGCGGCTGGAGGATAGCGGCGGAGACCAGGCCGTGATCGAGGCGCTGGCCGCCGAGGTCGAGGCACTGGCCGCACGCAAGGAAGAGTCATTGACCCGCATGCTAACGGCCGAGGGAACGGACGGTTTTTCTGCAGCTCGCAAGCTCGTCCGTGAGATGCAGTTTTTGCGCCGGTTTGCGCACGAACTGGACGAAGCCCAAACAGGAGTTTTGTAATGGCCCTGCTCCAGATCAGTGAACCCGGACAATCCCCATTACCCCATGCGCGGCGATTGGCGGCAGGGATCGACCTCGGCACCACAAACTCCCTCATTGCCACCGTGCGCGATGGCCAGGCACAAGTCTTAGTCGACGCGGATGGCTGTGCGCTGTTGCCATCCGTGGTCCGCTTTCATGCCGACGGCGGCGTAAGCGTAGGCCAGGCGGCGGTCGCAGCAGAGGTAGAAGACCCTCTGAATACGATCGCATCGGTAAAACGGCTGATGGGCCGTGGCCGGACCGAGGCGGCGGCAAGCCCTTATCGCTTGATGCCGGAAGGCGAGGGCGCGGTGCGCCTAGAGACCGTGGCGGGGGGTAAGACCCCGGTAGAGGTCTCAGCGCATGTGCTGCAATCGTTGAAGGTGCGGGCCGAGCAGACCCTAGGCGGTGAACTCGCCGGGGTCGTGATTACGGTGCCCGCCTATTTTGATGAACCGCAGCGCCAAGCGACCAAGGATGCGGCGCGCGTGGCAGGTCTGTCGGTGTTGCGACTCTTGAGTGAGCCCACGGCGGCGGCGGTAGCCTACGGTCTTGATCGAAACCCCGAGGGCCTCTATTGCGTCTACGATCTCGGCGGCGGTACGTTCGATGTCTCGCTTTTGCGTTTGTCGCAAGGGGTATTTGAGGTTTTGGCGACCGGCGGCGACGGCATGTTGGGCGGCGACGATATGGATGTCGCGCTAGCACTCCTCTGGGAAGAGCAGGGGGCGAAGGTCAATTCGCCGTCACAGGCGCGGCAGCTTCTGCGCAGTGCACGGTGCGCGCGCGAGCGCTTGACGATGGACACGGAGACCCCAGTCGAGGTACCGGACATATTCAGCGGTTGCCTGACGCGGGCCGCGCTCGATCAGGTCATCGATCCCTTGATCGAGCGGACCTTGATCCCGTGTCGGCGCGTCTTGAAGGACGCGGGCGTCAGGGTAGCGGACATCAATGAGGTGGTATTGGTCGGCGGCGCGACCAGAACCCCGCGCGTGCGCGAGAAAGTCGGCGCGTTTTTCCGCCGGGAACCCCTGCACGACATCGACCCAGACCAGGTGGTCGCGATCGGGGCGGCCCGCCAGGCCGACCTTTTGGTGGGCAATGTCGGCGCGACGGATATGCTCTTGTTGGACGTGATTCCGCTGTCTTTGGGGCTCGAGATCATGGGCGGTCTAGTCGAGAAGATCATTCCGCGCAATTCGCCCATTCCGGCCTCGCGCGCCCAAGAGTTCACGACCTATAAAGACGGGCAGACGGCGCTCGCGATCCATGTCGTTCAAGGCGAGCGCGATTTGGTCAGTGACTGCCGGTCGTTGGCGCAGTTTTCCTTGCGGGGTATCCCGCCGATGGTCGCCGGCGCGGCGCGCATTCGGGTGACCTTCCAAGTCGATGCCGACGGACTGTTGAGCGTGACGGCCCGCGAGCTGACGCGCGGCGTTGAAAGCGAGATCACGGTGAAGCCCTCGTTTGGGTTATCCGACACCGATATCGAAGGCATGCTGCGGGACTCGATCGCGCACGCAAGTGGGGATGCGCGGGCGCGAGTCCTGCGCGAACAACAAGTCGAGGCCGATCGGATGATCGAGGCGGTAGAGGCGGCGATGGCCCATGACGGCGCGCTCTTAATCGACGGCGAGCGGGAAGGCATGATGGCCTGTATCGCGACGCTCAAGGACCTCCAAAAAGGGAGTGATCCGGGGGTCATTCGCGACGGGGTCGCGGCCCTTGACCGGGCGAGTGCCAGTTTTGCGGCGCGCCGCATGGACATGAGCCTCGCGAAGTCGATTAAGGGTCATTCGGTAGCCGAGTTTCAGTGATGGGGCATATTCGCGTTTTGCCTCACCCGGAGATCTGTCCCGAAGGGGCGGAGATCGAGGGGCCTGAGGGGATGAGCGTCTGTGATGCCCTCTTGAATGCGGGCATCAGGATTGAGCATGCGTGCGAAAAGGCCTGTGCCTGCACGACCTGTCACGTCCTGATTCGCCAGGGCTTTGACTTACTTGCGCCGGCTACCGAAAAGGAAGACGATTTATTGGATAAGGCTTGGGGTCTGGAGCCTGACTCCCGGTTAAGCTGCCAGGCCAAGATCCCAAAGGGGGATCTGGTCATTGAGATCCCCAAATACACCATCAATATGGTGTCCGAGGGTCATTGAACGTAAGGAGTGATGCGCTATGGGCTTAAAATGGGGTGACGCTATGGATATAGCGGCCGTTTTGAGCGAGCAGCATCCGGATGTCGACCCACGCTATGTTCGTTACACGGACCTCCATCAATGGGTCCTGGACATCGAGGAGTTCGACGACGAGCCGGAGCGCTCCGGGGAAAAACTGTTGGAGGCCATACAGATGGCCTGGATCGAGGAAGCGGACTAGGGCGGATACGGCTTCGCTTTACGATGAGGGCCGCGTGCTGCCCGTCCTTACCGCCGGTCCGGGTGTGGTCCGACGGTCGGGCCACCCCGCCCGCTAAATCTTGCCCTGAGGCTCACCGGGCGCCACCGGCGCCGCCAAACCCCGAGTTTTGTCCTGCCCGTTAAGGCCCAATCCCCCCAAAACCCCAAGACGGACGCATTGGCACCGGCCCGCTTCTGGTACAATGGCCGCGGTTCGGAAATTGCCGCCCGTCAAACGAGGCGTTAGAATGCGGGGATTTTTGATTTCACCCTTCAAGGAACTGGTATGGCCATTGAGCGCACGCTTTCTATTATCAAACCCGATGCCGTCGGGAAGAACGCCATTGGGGCGATTTACAGCCGCTTTGAGAAGGCCGGGTTGCGGATCATTGCCGCCCGGATGATGCATTTGACCCGCGCCGAGGCCGAGGGGTTTTATGCGGTCCACAAAGCCCGCCCCTTTTTTGCAGACTTGGTGGCGTTCATGAGCTCCGGTCCGGTCATGGTTCAGGTGCTAGAGGGCGAGGGCGCAGTCGCCAAGAACCGCGAGGTGATGGGCGCGACGAATCCGAAGGACGCCGCAGCCGGCACCATCCGCGCGGAATTCGCGAGCAGCATCGATGAGAACGCGGTCCACGGTTCCGACGGACCGGATACGGCGCGATCCGAGATCAGCTATTTCTTCGCAGACATGGATGTTTGTCCGCGTACCCGCTAGGAGGACGATCTGGACGGAACGGCCCTTGTCAATTTGCTAGGATTGGATCGAGCCGGTTTGGTCGATTTCCTAGCGGAATTCTCGGAGCGCTCTTTTCGAGCGCAACAGATTTTCCCATGGATCCATCAGCGCGGGGTCACCGACTTCGCGGCGATGACGAATATTGGCAAGGTGCTGTCCGCGCGCCTCGGTGAGCGCGCGCACGTCGCCATTCCCGAGATCATAGGGGAGCATCTATCGGCTGACGGTACGCGCAAGTGGGTATTGCGCCTGCATGACGGTAACGCCATTGAAACCGTTTTCATACCCGAGACCGATCGCAACACCCTCTGCATCTCCTCGCAGGTCGGGTGTGCCGTGGGTTGCACGTTTTGCGCCACGGCCCAAGAGGGATTTAATCGCAATCTCACGACCGCCGAGATTGTCGGGCAGGTGTGGCTTGCCGAGCACGGCCTCCGGCAACAGCTAGGCGACCCGGCGCGGGTGATCTCGAATGTGGTGTTTATGGGCATGGGCGAGCCGCTTTTGAATCTAAAGGAGGTGGGTCCGGCGATCCGCATCCTGCTCGACGATTTGGGCTACGGCTTGTCGCGGCGGCGCGTGACGGTTAGTACGGCCGGGATCGTGCCGGCGATCGATCGTCTTCACGAGGCCGCCCCTGTGAGCCTCGCGGTTTCCTTACATGCCCCGGACGATGCCTTGCGGGATCGCTTGGTGCCGATCAACAAGAAATACCCGATAGCGGAGCTTTTGGCTGCGTGTAGACGCTATGTCGCCGGCGACCATCGGCGTCGCATCACTTTCGAATACGCCATGCTGGCGGGCGTAAATGATAGTCCTAAGCAGGCGCACGCGTTGGCGCAACTGTTGCGCACGGTGCCTGCTAAGATCAATTTGATTCCCCTTAATCCGTTTCCCGGGAGCCCGTTCGAGCGTTCGACGGACGCCGCGATCGATGCCTTTCGCGACATCCTGCTGACCGCGGGACTAGTCACGATCACAAGACGCACGCGCGGGGATAGTATCCGGGCGGCATGCGGACAGCTCGCGGGGATTGTCAAGGAGCGTACCCGTCATGTGGTGCCCATTCATGTCTCGTAAGATCGGCTGGGTAGTCACCGTCTTGGCCTGCTCGCTTGCGAGCTGCGCGCCGCCGCCGCTTTCTGCCCAGTCCTATAAGCTGCTACAGCTGCGCGTGGCACTGGGCGTGGGTTATATGCGTCAGGGCGAGTTGGGGCTTGCGCGCAATGAGCTGGCGCGGGCGTTGGATATGGACCCCACGGACGCGAGCGCCAATAGTGCGATGGCGATTGTTCAGGAACGGCTGCATGAGCCCGCGAAGGCCAGGCACTTCTTTCGCGTGGGTCTCGCCAATCATCCCAATAATGGGAGTTTGCAAAACAATTATGGGGCATTTTTGTGTGCCAGCGGCCATGTCAAGGAGGCCCTGGGTCATTTTCGAGCGGCGTTGAACGCGCCCCTTTATCCCACGCCGCAACTGGCTGATCTCAATATGGGGGTTTGTCTGCTGAAAACCCCTGACACGCAGACCGCCATCCATTACTTCCATAAGGCGCAGGCCTTGGCGCCACAGCTGCCCGGGCCGTATTATTACATGGCGCGTATACGTTATCAAAAGCATGAAAATGAACGGGCGATGGCGGATATCCATCAGTACCTGGGGCTTGTACATAACGCGCAGGGTCTCTTTTTGGGGGTTCAGATCGGGCGCGCGGCGAACGGCACAAAGTTCACGCGCTATTGCGCAACGCGGCTGTTGAGCACTTTCCCAAACACGACCCAGGCCCGTACGGTAGAAGGCTGGCAACGGAAGGGGCTGCTGCTTGGCCATTGAGGATCCCATGAACGACGATGCACCAGTCAGTCCTGGCGAGCGATTACGACGCGCGCGGGAACAGGCGGGTTGGTCGGTCGAGCGGGTGGCGCTGAAATTGCACTTGTCGGTAGCGCAGGTGACGGCCCTGGAAAAAGGCGAGCGCGAGCGCTTGCCGCCAGCACCGTATGTGCGCGGCTATCTGCGGAGCTATGCCCAGCTCCTAGGCCTTGATCCGCAGGACTTCGTCAACGCGCGCGGGGGCCAGGAACGCACGCCAGTCGTGATGCCAAATCCGATGACCGCCACCCATAAAAGGCCGGTGGGGCTCTTTTCGTATCTGCTGTTTGTGCTCGGCATCGTCGTCGCAGTCGCCTGGTGGCATGCCAGTGAGTCCCCGCATGCGCAGGCGACGCCCGGTGTCGCCGCAATGCCAGCGCGGCAGGCTGTGGGTTCCTTGCCGCCCCGGTTACAGTCGCTGGCAACACCTGGCAAGAGTAATGGCCAGTTGAGCGAATTCCCGCTCGATCGGCCCGTGGCACCCCTTGATCTCGCGCAAGATGGCGCGGTTCTGCCCGGAAACACAAAGCCCGTGGCCGCGATCCCTACGCAGCGGCCACGGGCGCGCCTGCTTACGCGACCGACGCCTACCCGGACCGCGCACCGGGTCGCCAAGAAAAGCACAAGGCCGGCGGCACGCAAGGCGCCCCTGGTCCGGCACCGCCTCACTGCGCGGTCGGCGCCCCCGGCCCACGCGGCCGCGGCTGTGCGGCGCGCAGTCGCAGGTGCGCACCGGTCTCCTACTGTACCGAGTGCGGGAGGATTGGTAAGCTTGCCCCAGGGCCATCGTTATGTGGGGCTTCGGATCAGCGCCAGCATGGTGCCGATCCAGGTGTCTGTACGCGACGCAAGCGGAGCCAACCTTTTGTCGGCGGAGATTTTGGCCGGCCAGAGTGTTCGCGTGATGGGCCGCCCGCCGTTTCACTTGGCCTTAAACCAGACGCAAGGGGTTGCCGTGAAGGTAGCCGGGCATGCGGTCGCCTTACCCCCAGCACAGAAGGGGCAGGGCGTGCGGATCACGATCGATCAATAGGCAGGATAACCTTATGCATCAGGCGACACATACCACGCGCCGCAAGAGCCGAGCCATCCGTGTCGGGCGAGTGACGGTGGGCGGGGATGCCCCCATCAGCGTGCAGAGCATGACCAACACGAATACCTGTGACGTGGACGCGACCGTCGCCCAGATTCGGCGGCTGATGGCCGTCGGGGCGGATATTGTCAGGGTCTCCATTCCGACGATGGAGGCGGCGCAGGCGTTCGCAGAGATTCGCAAGCAGGTAGATGTAGCGCTGGTGACGGATATCCATTTCGATTACCGCATCGCGCTCGAGGTCGCCAAAATGGGGGCCGACTGTCTGCGCATCAATCCGGGCAACATCGGTCGCGAGGACCGGGTCCGGCAGGTGGTCGACGTGGCGCGCGATTGCGGGATCAGTATTCGCATTGGCGTCAATGCCGGATCGCTTGAGAAGGATTTGCTGAAGAAGTATGGCGAGCCAAGCTCGGACGCGCTCGTGGAATCCGCGCAAGGACACATGGAGATCCTAGAACGCCTCAATTTTCGGGAATACAAGATCAGCCTTAAGGCCTCCAATGTCGAGATGGCAGTCGAGGCCTACCGGAAGATGGCGACATTGACAGACCAGCCCTTACATCTGGGCATCACTGAGGCCGGCGCTTTGCGCGGCGGTACCGTGAAATCTGCCATCGGGCTTGGCATGCTCTTGGCCGAGGGAATCGGCGACACCTTGCGGGTCTCGTTGGCCGCCGATCCGGTCGAAGAGGTGAAGGTCGGTTTTGAGATTCTAAAAAGCCTGCAGTTGCGCAAGAAGGGCGTCAATTTGATCGCGTGTCCGTCCTGCTCGCGGCAGAATTTTGACGTGATCGCGACCGTCAATGCCTTGGAGGCGCGGCTCGAGGATATCCAGGAGCCGATCGATGTTGCCGTGATCGGTTGCGTAGTCAATGGGCCAGGCGAGGCCAAAGAGGTCCACGTGGGGCTCGCCGGCGGTCAGCCCAACCTTCTCTATAGAGAGGGGAAGCCACACAGTAAAGTGGCCAACGAGGATCTCGTCGATACCCTAGAGCGTGCGGTTCGCGAGGAATTAGCGGCGCGGTTAAGCGGCGTGCCCGTCATTCCGATCATAGCCATTTCTTGAGGTTCACTTGAGCCGTCAAATTGCCGGAGTCCGCGGTGTCAGCGCGTTGTTGCCGAAGGATGCCGCGATCTGGGCTGCAGTGGAGGATCGCGCCCGCACGCTGTTTGGCGCCTATGGGTTCCAGGAGATCCGGTTGCCAGTACTCGAGCACACCGAGCTTTATACGCGGGCCGTGGGTGCGGTGACGGATATCGTTGAGAAGGAGATGTATACCTTCTCCGACCGGAATGGCGAGAGCTTGAGTCTGCGTCCCGAGGGTACGGCGGGCTGTGTGCGCGCCGGTATCGAGGCCGGTCTTTTTCATAACCAAACGCAACGCCTATGGTATCAAGGGCCGATGTTTCGCCACGAGCGGCCACAGAAGGGGCGCTATCGTCAGTTTCATCAGCTGGGTGTCGAGGCCTATGGCATGGCCGGTCCCGACATCGAAGCCGAATTGATTCTGCTCGGCGAGCGGCTTATGCGCAGCTTAGGGGTGAAGACCCGCTTGCTCGTCAATTCCCTGGGGACCGCCGAGTGTCGTGTCCGTTACCGCGAGGCCTTGGTCGGGTATTTGGCCGCCCATGAGTCGGCGCTTGACGAAGACAGCCGGCGGCGGTTGACGCGTAATCCTTTGCGTGTGCTAGACAGCAAGAACCCGGAGATGGCCGAGGTATTGGCGGGCGCGCCACGAATCGGCGATCACTTAAACGAAGAGGCCGCTGCGCACTTCGCGGGTCTTACCGGTCGTCTAGCGGAGTTGGGCGTAAGCTTTGAGGTGACGCCCCGATTGGTCCGGGGGCTGGATTACTATACGCACACGGTTTTTGAGTGGGTCGCGGACGATCTCGGCGCACAGGCGACCGTTTGTGCCGGCGGCCGGTATGATGGTTTGGTAGCTGAGCTCGGCGGGGCGGCGACGGCTGCGGTCGGTTTTGCGTTAGGGCTTGAGCGGCTCATAAGCTTAGTCACCCAGACCCCGAGACTGCCGGTGTTGGATGTGTTTTTGATGGTGCCTGCGGCCTTGAATGGGCAGGCGCTGTATCTGGCCGAGTCGTTGCGGGACCAGGGGCTTGCCGTCGAGGTCCATCTGGCTGGGGCGAGTCAAAAGAGCCAAATGAAACGGGCCCAGCTAAGCGGTGCCCGCTGTATTGTGCAGGCGCAGGATGAAGGGGTCGTGCTCGCCGGTGGGGCCGACCGTCATGAGCGCGTTGTGCCCTGGATAGATGCCGCTATGCGGATCATAAACGCCTTGGGGGCGGAGACGAAATACCATGACAGATGATTTTATTGATGACGAAATGGCGGCGCTTAAGGCCTTTTTCCAAAAGTATGGTCGGATGACTATGTACGCCATCCTCGCGGTCGTGATCGGCGTGGGGGCGGGCCTGTATTATCACAGTTACCAGGCGCGCCGCGCCTTGTTGGCGGCGGATCTTTATAACGAGATGGTCAACGCCGCAAGCCAACAGCGGCTGGACTTAGCGACCATGGCCGGGCATCGGCTCGAGCAGGGGTTTTCCGGTAGCCCCTATGCCGGGCAGGCGGCACTGCTACTCGCGCAGCTCGACTATGAGCAGCAGAAGATACCAGCGGCGATCGCCGACCTGACGTTTGCGGCCCACCGCGGCCGCCAATGGGTGGTGCGCACAGTCGCGCGCCTGAGGCTTGCCAGACTCTGGTTGGCCTTAGGGCATCCGCATAAGGCCTGGCCCTATGCGAACATCGCCAAACCGTACGGCTTCAAGGCTATGGCCTTAGGTCTGCAGGCCGAGATTCTCGCGCGGGAGGGCCAAGACGCGGCCGCTGACCGGACCTTTACGCAGGCGCTCGCACTGGCGCCCAAGCAGTCGACTCTAACGACGCTCTGGCGGCATGAGCAGGCGCAGTTGGCGGTGTCGCCATGAGAAGAGTCTCGATTCTGGCGGCACTAGCACTACTCACGTTATTGGGTGGGTGCGGTCTTTTTGGCGAGAAGTCCAATCTCGCGCCGCCCAGCGCGCTGACGCACTTCCAGCCGACGCTTTCGATAACGCAGGTCTGGTCGCGCGACACCGGCAATGGGACTGGCGGCTATGCCTTCACCTTGCACCCGGCGCTAGCTCAGGGCGTGGTGTATGTGGCCAACGAAGATGGCACGGTGGCGGCCTATCGCGCGACCGATGGCGAGCGGCTATGGCGGAAACATCTGAAGGCCAGAATTACCGGCGGCGTGGGGTTTGGTCAGGGCCTGGTCGTGGTGGGCACGCGGCGCGGGCTCGTGATGGCGCTGCGTTTCGATACCGGCGCGATCGTGTGGCAGGCGCAGGCACCGAGCGAAATTCTGGCCGCCCCGGTGGTCGGACCACATGGGGTTTATGTGGCATCGCTTGACGGTCACGTGACCGCCTTTGGCCTAGGTCATGGCGAGATTTTATGGGTCGCGTCCCATGTTGAGCCGGCATTGAAGCTCTTTTTGACGGACCGACCCATCCTAAACCAAGACGTGCTGTATGAGGGCTATGCGAATGGTGAGGTGGTCGCCTTGCGTAGCCAAGACGGCGAGCGTGTGTGGACTACCGTGGTCGCTCGTCCGCGTGGCGGGGATGCGGTCGAGCGCCTAGTCGATGTCGGTCAAGCCGTATTGGGGCAGAGTCTCATTTATGTGGCCGGTTATCACGGGAATGCGGTAGCGCTCAGCGCCGATTCCGGGCATATCCTCTGGAGCGACCCGCTGTCGTCCGATCACGCTATGGCGCTCGGGGCGCAGTCGCTCTATGCCGTGACCTCGCAGAGCGGCGTGGTGGCGTTGGCGAGTGCGACCGGCGGCAGCCTGTGGTCGCAGAACGCCTTACTGAACCGGCGGCTGGGAGCCCCGGCGCTGGCTGGACCCGCTGTGGTGGTGGGCGATTTCGCTGGTTATACGCACTGGTTATCGCGGCGTACCGGGGCGCTCATGGCGCGCAAGCGCGTGGGCGAAGGCGCGATTCGCGCAGCGCCCCTGGTCGCCTCGGTGACGAGCGATCACGGGCTCCCCTATGTGTTTGTCTTGAGCACGACGGGACGTCTCACCGCCTTAAGGTTTGAACCCAAGAGCCCATGAAACCGGTCGTAGTACTGGTTGGCCGGCCCAATGTCGGTAAATCGACGCTCTTTAATGCGTTGACGCGTTCGCGTCAGGCGCTCGTAGCTGACCTTCCTGGGCTGACCCGGGATCGGCAGTACGGGGATGGCCGGGTGGGCGGGCGCCCCTATATCGTGGTCGATACCGGCGGCATAGTGCGCGAGCAAGACGCGATGGCGGCGCTCATTTTGACGCAAACGCGCGTGGCGTTGGCGGAAGCGGATGCGGTGATTTGCGTAACCGATGGTCGCGAGGGGCCCAATGCCGAGGATTGGGCGATCGCCGCGCAACTGCGTACCCTGAATCGGCGCGTCTTCCTGGCGGTCAATAAGACCGAGGGAGTGGAGACCGATCTGGCCATAGCCGAGTTTCATGCCTTGGGTTTGGGGCGGCCCTACGCGATCGCGGCCACCCATAACCGGGGGCTCGATGAGCTCATGGCCGCGGCGCTCGCCGACTTCGGGCCTGAGGATCGCGCCTTCGAAGAGGGCAGCGGCATGCGGATCGCGCTGGCCGGGCGACCCAATGTCGGCAAGAGCACCTTGGTCAACGCGCTCTTGGGCGAGGAGCGCGTGGTGGTATCCGAAGTCCCGGGAACGACCCGCGATAGCGTTCATATCCCGTTTGAACGAGGCGACCGGCGTTACATCTTGATCGATACCGCCGGCGTGCGGCGGCGCAGTCGGGTGACCGACCCGATCGAGCGCCATAGCGTGGCCAAGACCCTCCAGGCGGTCGACGAGGCGCACGTCGTCTTGTTGGTCTTCGATGCGCGCGAAGAGATCAGTGAACAAGACGTCACCCTGGCCGGACACGTTTTGGCGCAAGGGCGGTCGATCGTCCTGGTCGTCAATAAATGGGAAGGATTGGAGAGCGCACGGCGGGACTGGATCAAGCGCGAGCTGGCGCGCAAGCTCCCGTTTCTTGCGTTTGCGCCACCGCACTTTATTTCGGCACTCGAGGGTCTCCATATTGGCCCGTTGTTCCCGGCCATGGAGCGGGCCTATCGGTCGGGTGGCCGAGTGCTACCGACCCCGGAGCTCAATCGCCTCCTGAAAGACGCGATTGCCGCGACGGCGCCCCCGATCGTGCGGGGGCGGCGCATCAAACCGAAGTTCGCGCACCAAGGGGGCAAGCACCCCCCGCGGGTCATCATTCACGGCAATCTGGTAAGCGAGGTCCCGGACTCATGGCGCCGGTATCTCGAAAAACGGGTCCGCGAACACTTCCGCCTCGAGGGGACGCCGGTTGAGATCGAGTTTCGGGAAGGCGACAATCCGTTTGCCGGCCGCGTCTCCCACTCGGCGCCGACGGCCCGCCAAGAGGCCAAGAGGCGCCGTCACAAGCGTTTCCGAAAGGCCCATTACGAATAAGTGGTCTTGACCTCGACTGTGAGCTTGCCTGTGGCCAGCAGGACGCGCAACGAGTCCCCAGTCGCGCAATGGGCGCTGGTCGTGATCACATGGCCGTCACGATCGGTCACGATGGCATAGCCACGCTCCAGGACCGAGCGCGGTCCGATCAACTGCAATGCCCGGGTCATGTGCGCGACGCGCTCCGCGCGGGTCGTAAGCGTAGCCTGGGTAGCCCGCAAGAGCCGTTCCATGAGTTGCCCATAATCTTTGCGGAGCTGTTCGAGCGCCATTCCCGGGTGGTGGGACAACAATCGTGGCGGGAGTGACACCAGCCGGGTGCGGCGGTTTTGCAGCAGGCTATAGATGGCGGCCTGCAGGCCGCCGGGGAGCGGCGCCAGCCGCAATCGGTAGGCGTGCAGGCGGGCTGTGGGCGACAGCCGGCTCAATCGTTGGCTCGCCGTCAACAGGCGGGTTCGTAGCCGTTCCTGGTACGAGGGGAGCGCGAGCTTGAGCCGTCGGTCGAGCGCGGCGATCGCGAGGCGCTTTTGGGCGAGACCTAAGAGCGACACCGACAGGCGCCGCTTTAGGTCGTCTAGCCTTTGGATACGCTCCCGCAATAGTCGTTCATAGAGCCGCTGGAGGCGTCGGCGCGCCTCTTGGTGGCGTTCCCGCCAGAGGCCTTGATCGGGGCTCAACAGTTCCGCGGCCGCAGTCGGTGTGGGGGCGCGGACATCGGCGACCCAGTCGGCAATCGTGACGTCGGTTTCGTGGCCGATCCCGGCTACGACCGGTAGCCGGGAGCGAAAAATGGCCCGCGCCACGGATTCCTCGTTGAACGGCCAGAGATCCTCGAGCGAACCGCCGCCCCGAGCCAACAACAAGACGTCGCACTCAGCGCGCGCGTTGGCGAGATCCAGGGCCTCAACGATGCGTGGGGCCGCCTCTTTCCCCTGGACCGGGACCCCATAGAGGAGCACCGCAATGGCCGGGAATCGCCGCTTCAGGGTCGTTAGGATGTCGTGCCATACCGCCCCATCGGGAGAGGTGATGACGCCGATGCGGCGCACGTTTCTGGGCAAGGGCTGCTTGGCGGTGGCCTCGAACAGCCCCTCGCTTGCCAGTGTGCGCTTCAAGACCTCAAAGGCCCGGCGCAGGGCGCCCTCGCCTGCGTCTTCCATCTGTTCGACTATAAGCTGGAACTCGCCCCGCCCCTCATAGAGACTTACGCGCGCACAAACAAGGACTTGCATGCCGTTTGCGGCCGGACAGCACAGTCGCTGGGTCATGCGAAAGAGGGCGCAACGGACCTGGGCCTGGCCATCTTTTAACGTGAAATAGATATGCCCCGAGGACGGTTGCGAGTAGTTCCCGATCTCGCCTTCCACCCAGATGCGCCCGAAACGGTCTTCGAGCAGCGTGCGCGCGTCTTGATTGAGGCGCGTGACCGTGTAGACGGGCCGATCAGGCGCTACGGGCTGGGCGGGGGGTCTGTTCATACCGGCACGATACCGCGAAAGCCCTGGGCGGGGAACCCAGGGCCTTGAGGCCGATGACTAGTGATAGTACGGGCTGTTGTGGGCGTTACTGGCGGCCTGCTGTTCGGCCACGCGACACTTGGCAATGACTTCGTTGGCGGCCTTGATCGCCTCAGCGTTATGGCCTTGGGCCGCGTCCTTGTGCGCGAGTGCCAGTTCGTGGGGGACGTGCAGCCACAAGGCCCCGTCGGCACGGGCCTTTTTGACGGCCATATCGGCCTGCTTTAGGGTTTGTTGGGCGACTGCACTTTGGGATACGGCGCCGCCTTGTGGGGACATATGGGCACAGCCGCCTAGTGTCAGCGCGCACACGGCAACCAGGGCAATTTTCTTCATCTGGCAAGCTCCTCGCATGTAATGGTTTTTATCTTATGTAATGGCTTTTATGTATAGACATTTTCTATTAAAACACAAAGGGGCCGTTTGCGCCCCCACCGACCCGGAAAACGGATTACCAGCGGGGACATTTACGACTGAGCGGGCTTTCCGTATAATGCGGCATGCGAATCGTCCAAGAAGCCCTGACTTTTGATGATGTCTTATTGTTGCCCAATCATTCGCGCATTCTGCCGCGCGATGTAAACCTGGGGACCTCTCTCACCCGCCGTATTCGGCTCAATATCCCCATTTTGTCGGCCGCTATGGACACGGTGACCGAAGGGCGTTCGGCGATCTGCCTCGCCCAAGAGGGGGGTCTGGGCGTCATCCATAAGAATTTGAGCGCCAGTCGTCAGGCCGATGAGGTCCGGCGGGTCAAGAAGTTTGAGAGTGGTATCATCGGGGATCCGATTACGGCGACCCCCGACATGACTGTGCGCACGGTCCTGGGCCTTATGCGGACCCATCATATCTCCGGTGTGCCGGTGATCCGTGATGGGCAGCTTGTCGGTATCGTGACCAGCCGCGACCTGCGTTTTGAGACCCGCAACGACGAAATGATCGCCAATATCATGACCCCTAAGGAGCGGCTCATAACGGTCAGGGAGGGGGCCTCGCGGGAGGAGGTCCTCAAGCTCTTGCATCAGCACCGCATCGAGAAGGTGTTGGTGGTAGACGATGCCTTCCGGCTCAAGGGGCTAGTGACGGTCAAGGATATTCAGAAGTCGACCGAGAAGCCCAATGCCGTGAAAGACGAGAAAGGGCGCCTGCTAGTCGGTGCGGCCGTCGGCGTCGGCGCCGGGACCGAAGAACGAATCGAGCAGCTTTTAGAGGCCGAGGTCGATGTCTTGGTGGTCGACACGGCCCATGGTCACTCCGAGGGCGTCTTGGAGCGGATCCGGTGGATCAAGAAGCACTTCCCCAACGCGCAGGTCATCGGCGGGAATATCGCCACGGGGGACGCGGCGCGCGCCATGATGGATGCGGGCGTAGACGCGGTCAAGGTCGGTATCGGCCCCGGGTCCATTTGTACGACGCGCATCGTCGCCGGCGTCGGTGTCCCGCAGATCACCGCAATCGACAATGTCGCGCAGGCCTTGGCGGGGACCGATATCCCGTTGATCAGCGATGGTGGCATTCGCTATTCCGGTGATGTGGCCAAGGCGCTGGCCGCTGGTGCCCACTCGGTCATGATCGGTAGCCTGTTCGCGGGTACCGATGAGGCGCCTGGCACCGTTGAACTCTATCAGGGGCGCTCGTACAAGACCTACCGCGGCATGGGGTCTTTGGGCGCCATGCAGGATGGATCAAGCGACCGTTACTTCCAAGAAGACGGGGCGCCGGAGAAGTTGGTGCCGGAGGGGATCGAGGGCCGCGTGCCCTATCGCGGGTCGCTTGTGAGTATTGTCTACCAATTGATGGGCGGGTTACGGGCCAGCATGGGCTATACGGGAAGTGCAGACCTCGAGATTTTACGGGATCGTGCCCAATTCGTGCGCATCACCAACGCGGGCATGCATGAAAGTCACGTGCATGACGTAACGATCACCAAAGAGCCGCCGAATTACCAACGTGGCTAAAATCCTCTCTCCGAAGGAAGCGGGCGAGTCGCACTCGCGGTCCGACAAGATTCTGGTCATCGATTTTGGTTCGCAGTACACGCAGCTTATCGCCCGGCGCGTGCGCGAGGCCGGGGTCTATTGCGAGATTGTCCCCTGGGACGTGAGCGATAGCGATATCAAAAAGTTCGCGCCCCGTGGTGTGATTTTGTCCGGTAGCCCTGAGTCGGTCACCGAGGAAGATACGCTGAAGATTCCGGCGGCGGTTTTGGCCGCAGGCGTCCCGGTGCTGGGGATTTGTTACGGCATGCAGGCGTTGGCCGCGCAAATGGGCGGTCGAGTCGGGGCGGCGACCCATCGCGAATATGGCTATGCGCGCGTGCGCACTCTCGGGAGCTCCCGACTGCTGCGTGACCTAAGCGATGGTGAGGGCGAGCCATCGGTACTGGATGTCTGGATGAGCCACGGCGATCGGGTCGATCAGTGCCCGGTGGGGTTCGTCGCGATCGCCGAGACCGACAACGCGCCGCTGGCCGCCATTGCCGACGAGTCTCGCCTGTATTACGGTCTACAGTTTCATCCCGAAGTCACCCACACCCGGCAAGGACAACGCATCATCGAGCGCTTCGTGCATGATATCTGCGGCTGCGCGCGCGCCTGGACGGATAGCGCCATCATCGATGATATCTTGGCGGATATTCGCAGGCAGGTGGGGGACGGCGAGGTGGTGCTCGCGCTGTCCGGTGGCGTGGATTCGTCCGTGGTGGCGGCATTGTTGCACGAGGCGATCGGTGATCGGCTCACCTGCGTTTTTGTAGACAACGGGCTCTTGCGTCTGCATGAGGGCGATCAGGTCATGGCGACCTTCGCCGATCATTTAGGCGTACACGTGATTCGCGTCAATGCCGAGCAGCGGTTCCTACAACTCCTGAAGGGCGTCGATGACCCTGAGCGTAAGCGCAAGATCATAGGCGAGACCTTCATCGCGGTGTTTGAAGAAGAGGCCGCGCGGCTACCGAAGGTGGAGTGGTTGGCGCAGGGGACGATTTATCCCGACGTGATCGAGTCAGCCGGCACGAAGGGCAGTAAGGCCCGGGTCATCAAGTCCCATCACAACGTGGGCGGCCTGCCCGAGCGCATGAAGTTGAAGTTGCTCGAACCACTGCGGCTGCTGTTTAAAGACGAGGTACGTAGGATCGGGCTTGCGTTGGGGTTACCCGCGGCCATGGTCCACCGGCATCCGTTCCCAGGTCCGGGGCTTGGGGTGCGCATTTTGGGCGCTATCGAGGAGCGGTACGCGGATATTTTGCGGCTGGCGGATGCCATCTTTATAGAGGAGTTGCGCAAGAGCGGGTACTACGAGAAGGTGAGCCAGGCATTCGCGGTTTTCCTGCCGGTACGATCCGTGGGCGTCGTTGGTGATGGCCGGGCCTATGATTTCGTGGTGGCACTGCGTGCTGTGCAGACCATCGATTTTATGACCGCCAATTGGGCCGAGTTGCCCTACAGCCTGCTTGCGACCGTATCGAGCCGCATCATCAACGAGGTGCGCGGTGTCAGTCGCGTCGTCTACGATATTTCTGGTAAGCCGCCTGCGACCATTGAGTGGGAGTAGGATAAATTCCTAACCAATTGAAAACAATTAATAAAAATACTCCGATTGATAATATTATCTGCATCATCAATGGCATTTTTCATGGTATTTATTGCGTATAGTAAGGCAGAAAACATCGATGCCATGAGAGGGAAATTGATGCTGGCATGGTATCTAGTGGGCGCCGTTCAGATGCCAGTTCTTGATCGAGGCTGGCGCTATTGCGGGCTTTAATCGCGCCATTTATCTCTATAATATGGCGTGAATAAGTGCTAGAATCACGCCATGAGATGGATATGGCAACAATCCGATTGGCCCGATTTCCGCTATAACGAGAGCGCGCTCAAAGACCGAGAGCTGGAGTTTCGCTTGAGCTCAGAGCGCCTGGCTGGCAGCTTTGATGCGCTACCGATGGCGTCCCAAGAGGATGCCACGATTGACTTGATGCTTTCCGAGGCCATCAAAACCAGTGCCATTGAGGGCGAGGATCTGGACAGAGAGTCGGTCAGGTCATCGCTGCTCTCATTAATTACATCGGATTCGCTACCGGAAAACTCAGACCAGAAAGCAGCCGGAGCAGCTTCGCTGCTGGTGGACGTTCGCAAGAACTGGCAAGCTTCCCTGACGCATGACCTGCTGGGTAAGTGGCAATCCATGGCCGTCCCGGAACAGCGCTACACGTCTATTCTGCGTGGCGCATACCGTAACGATCCTTCTCCAATGCAAATAGTGAGCGGGCCTTACGGGCGCGAAAAGGTTCACTATGAAGCCCCACCAGCGGCTCGGGTGCCTGATGAAATGGCGAAACTTATCGAGTGGTACAACCAAACCAGTCCCTTGAGCGGGGATAAGACAATACCCGGGATCGCCCGAACAGGTATTGCTCATCTCTGGTTCGAAGTGATTCACCCCTTCGATGATGGTAATGGGCGAGTCGGCAGGGCAATCGCTGACCATGCGCTTTCTCAGTTTCTTGGTTATCCCACCACGGCCTGTCTAGCCACGGCGATAGAAGGGGATAAAAAATCCTATTACCTGCAGCTGGAGAAAGCGAGTCGTGGAGGCCTTGACGTTAATACCTGGCTTGATTATTTCGCCGACAGGGTCATCAAGGCACAGGAAATCGCCAGGGAGGAAGTGGATTTTGTACTGGCCAAGACACGATTCTACGAAACCTATGGAGACCAGCTGAATGACCGGCAGGGCAGGATGGTATCACGGGTGTTCGCTGAAGGTCGAAAGGGCTTTGAAGGCGGAATAACGACCAGAAAATATGAAGCCATCACCAAGTGCCCCAATCGAACAGCCAGCCGTGATCTTTCTGACCTGGTTGCCAAGGGTATCATCATCCCGTTACCAGGTGGTGGCAGAACAACCCGATATGAGTTGACGATTGTTGAACCTGCTCAGTCTGATCTGATGAGGAAATAATTCTCTTGGCTCTGGAGCGAGCAATTTTATCTGCACTAGCCCGAACGATTTAATGAATAGCCATTTTGTCCTATGAACATCGATATACTCAAAGAGAAACTGGCTGATATCGACGCAGATACCTTGCGGGATTTTATACTCGACCTCTACCACCGCCATCCGGAGTTGAGCGAACAGATCGAAGCATTGACATTGGCAAATGATCCGCTCGCCCTGTCCAGGGTGCTGCGCAAGCGTATTGCATCGCTGAAACGAGGGCGGAGGTTTATCGATTATCGGGCGAGTTTTGATTTTGCACGCGAACAGGAAGCGGTCCTCGCCGACATTGAAGGCGGACTGCTGGAGTGCTCACCGGAACATGCGTTTGATTTGGTCGACCGGTTCCTGGCGACGGCAGAATCGGTGCTCAACCGTGTCGATGATTCCGGCGGGGCAGTGGGCGAGGTATATCGCCAAGCCGTACTGTTGTGGTTGACGGCGGCTAAAGGCTGGCGGGATGCCAGCGTCGACTGGCTCGAGCGGATCTATCAGCTGTATCAGCAGAATGATTATGGTGTGCTTGATCCGCTATTGCCGAATGCCCACCTGCTGTTGACGCTGGATCAACTGAAGCAACTGGCGCGGCGTTACGAGAATAAGTTGCGCAAGTCGTTAAAGAATCCTGAGCAAGAGGGACGCCTTAATCATGTTGCTTTGCACAATTGTGTGGCATTAGGGGCGATCGCCGATGCCCTGCGCGACCCTGCCTTGTATGAACGGTCGGTATTGATGCATTCGCCGCAGCCGAACAACCTGCAAATGAAATCCATTTGTGAAAAGTATCTGCGGTATGAACGGCCCGATGCTGCGATGCGTTATCTGAACAAAGCGTGGGAAAGTCGTTTCGAGCATGATCGTCTGGCATTGCTGGATGAAGTCTGTTTGCAAACGGGCGATCGGCGACAGCTCAAAGCGGTTCGCTCGCGGATTTTTCAGAGCGAGCAGAGCTACGCCAGCTTCACGCGGTATTTGGAGGTGTTGGACGAGGATGAGAGAGACAAAGCTCGTGACTCAGCGATCAAACAAGCCGAGCAAGGCGGTAATATCTTGTTCAGTGCCGGCTTGTTGTTGAGCCTAGGCCTGCCTGATCGTGCCCAGACGTTGGTCCTGTCGCGACATCAGGAATTGCCTGAGGTTTTTTACGACAATCTGCTGGGGCTGGCCAAGGCGTTTGAGAAAGCCGATTGTGATCTGGCGGCCACCGCCTGTTACCGCGCATTGTTACTCGATATTCTTACGCAGGCTCGTAGCAAGGCATACGGCCATGGTGCGAGGTATTTCAAAAAGCTGGAGGCACTGGCAGAGCGCATCAAGGTGTATAAACCTTTGCCGGCGCATCACGCCTTCGTGCAGCAACTACAGTCGGATCATGGGCGCAAGAGAAGTTTCTGGGTGCGACTGCAGACATAATGCTCAGAGGTCCAAAGTGCACTGTGCAACAGGTTGGTTCTTACTCTTTTCGATCAGGATTAGCAACATATCCTAAGCATGGTATTGTTCATGGCATTGCCGCTTGGCTAATAACTAAGCTAATGAATTTAACGTGAAAACATGGCTTATTTACAATCGAGTGGGAGTGACTGGAATCACCAGGCAATGTCTGGCACTGGCTAGCATCTACGGCTAGAGAGTTCGTAGGCAGCATGTTCCACTTGTTAGCGGGATGCGCCGCCGCTTTGGAGCTTCTTGGCAGCAATTGACCATTCGATGTCTCTTAATACTTCAATGCCTTCTTTACACCAAGTCATCTATATCTACTTCCAGGACGTTGGCAATAGCCTTGTAGGCATCAATTCGTCCTTCTCGTTTGCCGGTCTCTATCTGTGCGATATACGCCTGTGATAGTCCTGAAGCATCAGCCAAGGCGACCTGGGACATGCCTCGGAACTCACGCCATACCTTCACCGCGTTCACATTGGCCAGCAGTGAATCTGCGATATCAGACGGCACCAGTTCATCCTCACCTGCCGCCAGTGCAGCCTCGGCCTTATCAAAAGCAGCCACATCGTCCAGCATTTCGGCTTTTTCGATTAACGTCCGATAGTCGGCAATTGGCACCACTGCATACTCAGGTATGCCATCGTTCTCAATGATCTGTACGCTCATTTGTAGATACCTCCGCGAGGACCAACATCCAACACAATAACTGTTACCTGCTCGCCTTCAACCTTGTAAACGCCTCGATACCCGCCAATCCGCAGCCGGTAACCTTCGCGACCAGCCAGTTTTTTTACATCCCATTGGCCGCGGCTATCAGCGATTTCCTGAAATGCAGTACGGAACTGGTCAGCTAAGTTCGCGGGCATTTTCCGGAGTCCCTTAATCGCTTTCCTGCTGTACTGCACTGTGCTCATGGGTAATATATAGCAAAATGCTATAATTATGTCAATAAAAGTTATTGCTAAAAACTAGCTACAGTGTCTTGCAGCGCGGCAAAATTCTAATCTTCTCTTTCCGGACATAGCTATTTTTCAGTAATTTCTGAACATGGTATTTTTCATGGTATCCACTCTATACATAGAAAATAAGTTATTGTATTTACTAAATTTTAAAGGCCTATTAACGAATAAGGTTAGATCGTGCGTAGCCACGATCTGAACCGTTTGTTGGACGGGCGTAAGCGTCTAACCATCCCACCTAGCAGAGCCGCTCAAGCCTGAGGCATCCTCTCCTTCGTTGACTACGAGAGAAGTGGACCCCAATTTTAGGACACTGGATTAAGTGGATATTCGCCCCTAAAGTAGCGATATAAGGGGCAGAATATCATGAGCAAAATACGTCGTAACCACGCCCCGCAATTCAAGGCCAAGGTGGTCATCGAGGCTTTGGCCGGGGAAAAAACGATCCACGAGATCGCAGCCAAACACCAAGTCCATCCCAATCAGGTCACGCAATGGCGTAGGCAGTTGATCGACCAGGCCGCGACCCTCTTTGGCAAGGGCGCCCCAGGGGCCGAGCCCACAGGGGACCGGGATGTACTGCTCGCGAAGATCGGACAGCTGACAGTCGTGACCTTGCAACACTTTAATGGACACCTAGTTAACAGGAAACCATCTCACACCATTCTCTCGAACTCGGTCGGCGACATATAACCGATGGTGGAATGTCTCCGTTGACGGTTATAGAATGCTTCGATATAGTTGAATATG
>DATKTV010000052.1:0-39961 GCA_035530915.1 Acidiferrobacter sp.
CATATTCAACTATATCGAAGCATTCTATAACCGTCAACGGAGACATTCCACCATCGGTTATATGTCGCCGACCGAGTTCGAGAGAATGGTGTGAGATGGTTTCCTGTTAACTAGGTGTCCATTAAAGTGTTGCAAGGTCACCCGACATCTCCCCCGACATCTCCTGATCCACCCAATGGCCCTCTTTGCGTCCTTTTATGGCGGCTGGCGAACGTCCCAGAGCAGGTTTACCCGCATACAGGCCCCCTGAACGTTGTACACGGAAGATTCCTATCTCACACCTCAGAATAAAATACAAGATATTACACTAACTATATGATAATACGACAATAGTTATGGGTAATTGTAAGGTTCCCTGATCGCTTACTCTGCAAAGAGATGGGCACTGTCCGGGCCGACATCTGGCGGCGTTATGGGGCTTTGGGGACTGTGGGCAAATCAGCCAACGATGTTCGCAAGGACATATCGGCGGCGCGTTTGTACGCGGACCTTCGAGTGGATGGCACCATTCGTAACGAAACCACCAAGGACATCGTGAACGATCAAAGCGCGAGCGCGTCAACTACAGGCGGAGCACCGTGGCGCTTTCTGGTAGAAATCCCAGGTATTCGTATCGGAGAGGAGGCCAAGCAGATGGGCGCGGTCAGGATACTTTGCCTTATTGGCGATGCCGCGTAGCGATTCTTGATGGCTATGTGCTCAGATCAAGCGTTCGTGTGGCTGAAGTCGCTCGTATTCGCGCTTGACCACCACGTAACATTCGCAGACGCGCCGCTCCAGTCCAGCCCGATCTAGCACGGTGATGTGCCCACGCTGGTACTTAATAAGACCAGCTTGCTGCAATTTGCCAGCCGCCTCAGTCACGCCTTCGCGACGCACGCCAAGCATGTTGGCGATCAATTCCTGTGTCATTACCAGGTTATTAGACTGTAGTCGATCGAGGCTCAACAGCAGCCAGCGGCATAACTGTTGATCCACCGAGTGGTGGCGGTTGCATACGGCCGTCTGCCCCATTTGCGTGATCAGCGCCTGCGTGTAACGCAGTAGCAGATGCAGCACCGGGCCACCGCGAGAGAACTCCAGCATCAGCAGGCGGGCGTTGATCCGAAAACCCTGGCCGGCGCTTTGTACGACCGCGCGGCTGGTAGTCGACTCGCCGCCCATAAACAACGATATGCCGACGACGCCTTCATTACCCACCACGGCGATCTCAGCCGAAGTACCATCTTCTAATACATATAATAGCGAGACAATCGACGTCGTTGGGAAATAGACATGCGTCACCGGGCTGCCGGACTCGCAGATAACCTCGCCCAGGGGCATATCGACGCGCTCCAGATGTAATAACCAGTGCGACAGAGACTCCGCAGGCAGGGCTGCAAGTAGCTGATTTTTCATTAGGTCAGGGGCCGTGACCACGAGCATTCCTAGTTTTGCCTCTGCAAATATTATAGCAAGACTCGACTGCGGCCAGCAACTGCTCTGCCCCATGCCTACGCCACCCGGCCAGAACAGGCCCTTGTTAGCGCGCTGGCTTGCGTGCCATAACGGGTCGGCTTTCCCGACCGCGCACCCGATGGCAGTGACGACAAGGCGATCGTCATGGCCACGCATCCGACGCCATTCTCAGTTCTCACATCCCCCGCGGCCTGGGTACGCTAGCGCACAGACACGTCAGCGTAGTAAGGGCAATCTGCCCCGTAACAGTGGGACGCGTCTGGGCGCATCTGTCCATCAGGAGCAATACCTCCGATGACGGGGCATGGGCCCGATACCTATCACCCAACCCACTCATAGCGCCGGAATGATACGCAAGCTGCGAGATTGCGCCGTAGCCTGCGGGAAAGAACAAAGGCATAGCCGAGAGGGCCCACACAATGGTCAATCCCCAGTACGCCGTATCCTCCCAGACCCAGCCGGGTCACGACCAGGAGCGCGGCCCTGTACCCGCACGGCTAGACGACCGTGGCACGCAGGCAATCTGGGCCACACGAAAGGTCGGGATCCTTCAGGCCACCGATGGCAAGAATGCGATCAGAAGACCGCGTCGCCCAGAGGCGTCCTCGACGTTCGATCGGGGCTCATCGGCCAAGTCGCCGACAGCCCACATACCTGCGCTAGACCGGAACAATCATCTGGGTCTGGCGCACTACTCAAGCACAATGCATTCCACCTTGTTATGGAGATCAGATCATGACTAATCGTCACCTACCATTATTTGCCTCGTTAACCATCCTTGCCGCGATCTTGATGATACCGCAGTACGCGTCGGCCGCTGGAGCCAACTTGGCGTGCAAAATGCACTACAAGACCACCAGTTGGTCGGCCATTTACAAACACGCGGAAGGCGCCGGTATAGTGACCTGCGCTAATGGCTCGTCTATGCACGTGAAGATCACCGAGGAGGGTATCGGTCTCACCGCCGGCAAGTCACGCATTGACAATGGTGTGGGCACCTTTACGGACGTGCATCACATTCGCGATGTGCTGGGCTCGTATGTCCAGGGCGAGGCCAACGCCGGTCTAGTGAAATCGAGTTCTGCGCAAGTACTGACCAAAGGGACGGTCTCGTTGGCGCTGGCGGGTTTAGGCCAAGGCATCGACCTTGGCGTCAGCGTCGGTAAGTTCACGATCAGCCAAGTCAAATAAGGTCGCAAAGAATCCCGCTGGTATGTGGCCATCGGGATAGAGGGCTGGCCTCGCCTGAAGTTTTGTGACCGCCTGGCGCGTTGTCGAGATTCGCGGTGCGATTGAGGATATAGGCCCGGCAACGAACGACAACAGTTAGGCGCGGCGCGGATAGCGCCACAGCAGTCAGCAGTGCCAGCGATGTTACTGAAGCGGCATTCAATGTCAGCGAAGTGACGTGGGCCGCCGACAATCTGGCTTGGATGGGCAACCTAGGGGATGGTTTATGGGGGGGTGACAGGGCCAAAAACGCCATTTGGCCCAGATTCAGGGAAAAGCTGGCGAAATGCCCCGCGCCAGCAGGGTCGGGCGGGTGTTACTGATGGGGCTGAGGTGGAGTTCACGCCACGTTCAGCGGCCCGCTAGGTGGTTTTAGGTCGGCCTTTTTGCGCGCCAACCCGCAAACAGTGGCTTGCTATATAGGTACGCTCGCCACAATGACACGATGAGTGCCGGCGCCGACCAATGGTCATTGCGGAGCTTCTACATATCATCGTAATGGGAGGGTAAAGTGACACTCGGAACCGTTCTACTTGTCATTCTGATTTTACTGCTGCTCGGCGTAATCCCTACCTGGCCTCACAGCCGAGGATGGGGATATGGTCCCAGCGGCGCTGTGGGACTTGTGTTGGTGATCCTGGTCGTGTTGTTGCTGTTCGGCAGGATATAGCGCGTGCCTTGGCCAGAACCTTCGGCGAACCGAAAATGCTTTGATAGAAAAGTATTGAGAGGTTATCTGCATGCATACAATTAGGATTGTGATTGCAGTATTGCTTTTGCAATTTGCCATGATTGTTGCCGCAGGCACTTTGTTCGTTTACCTTGGCGTGTTTAACGTGTCTGCTCTCTGGACGGATCCAGCCCCCGTGTATGGATTGCTCAAGGCCGTAAGACGAAACTCAATTGAAAGACGGTCTGTCAATATCCAGGTACCGAAGAATATGGATTTGCAGGATCCCAAAATGATCCGCGCAGGATTCAAGATATTCATACGTTCATGCATGGTTTGTCATGGTGGTCCAGGCCTAAAACAAGCAGACCTCCTCCGCGAAGGACTTTATCCGAAACCCCCAAAATTCTCACAGGCATACAATCTTCAATTGAACCCCCAGGAGTTATTTTGGGTGATTAAAAATGGGGTCCGCATGACCGGTATGCCGAGCTGGAAGCCAAGCAAGGACAATACCGAGATTTGGGAGTTGGTCGCTTACCTAAAAAACCTTCCAAACGACGCAAAACTCGTTTCTGCACACAAAAAATGAACGGCCATTGATTGTCGCGTCTCCATATGGTTGGGCAATAGATGATTGTTTATGATGGCAGAAAATAAATTCACAGCGAAGCCAAGATTCAGCGAGCTGCATGATGCGTCACCATATGTTGGACGCAAAGAATTCGAGGGACCGAAATGACAACTATTATTTTCAAGCGAAGCACGTATCGATTTGTGCTGGGTACCGTGGCCATCCCAATGATCATCACTTTGGGCGGTTGCGCGCGCATGTCTGTCCAGAGCAAGAACACAGCCAGCGACGTGACCAGGGGGCGAATACGGGCGCCGTTGTGCATGAGCTGCCACGGAGCACGCGGTATCAGCACCAAGGCAAGTTACCCCAATCTAGCGGGGCAAAATGAAGCCTATCTCATCAACGCATTGCACGAATACAAGGATGGTACGCGTAAGAACCCAATAATGGACGCCATGGCCGCACCACTCAGTTCTAAGAATATTACAGATTTGGCGGCCTTCTTTAGTAGTCTGCCGCCCTAAGTAAGCATAGGGGCGGCATCGCCGCGCCTATGGCGCTGTCAAGAAACCCCGGGAATCGCGCCGCGTTTCCTTGAGAGCGGGCTTTGTTCTGTGGGCCTCCTTAGCGCAAAGGGGGCTACAGGGGCGGTACTGGCGTGAGGCGTGCTCGCTCAAGGTACGCGGTGATTTGACATCACGATCCCCCCTCCATCTGCTCTAAAGTATAATGAACGGTAGTGGGTAAAGTGGCGCCATGAGCCGTGTTGTCGTTCAACCTGAGCTGATTCGCTGGGCGCGGGAGCGTGGCGGGCTGCCATTCGACGCCTTGGTAAGACGTTTTCCTAAACTTGAGGCTTGGGAAGGTGGCCAGACGCAGCCTACCCTAAAGCAGCTTGAAGGCTACGCCAAGGCGACCATGGTGCCGTTTTGGCTATCTTTTTTATGTCACGTCCGATCCGCCCTGTGGTTCAGCTGGGCCTTCAAGGCGTAGGACGGTATGTCCAGGGATTCCGCGACGGTGGCAAAGGCGTGCCGTCAATTCCGCCGACGGAATTATGCCTGGAGTCGCCGACCCGGTCCCGCGCATGCTGCGCGCCGCGTAGTCAATCCGACAAACCCACGTGACAGACCCGACAAACCCTACATTAGCGCCGCTTTGGCGGACGCCACTGTGTGTCGAATCTAGAATTTTGTGCTGGCATCTTAATTGCAGGAGCGTTAGTCCGAGGCTCAACGCAGGGACTGCTTGCCAAGATAAGCTTTATTGTTCGCGTCTGACTTAAGAGGAAAATGTATGGCCAATGTAACCTTCTCATCGCCGGTAATGCCCAAAGACGTAACGGTATACGCGGTTGCGGGGCACCGCGGAACGCTGTTGGCGATCGCCAGAGAGCACAAGATCCCCATTCCGTTTGACTGCCAGGATGGGGAATGCGGTTCCTGTCTGGTGGAAGTCGAACACCTGCCCGGGTCCAACCGGATGAGTATTGCATTGACGGAGAAGGAGAAGGAGCTACTGCGCCAGCTCGGCAAGATCACCAAGCAAGAGATTATGGATGCGGAGGTCAATGATATGCCGCCGCGTTATCGTCTGGCTTGCCAGTGTTTTGTGCGCGACGAGGATGTACTCGTTACATTCGAGGGCGATGAAACCTTACCAGTAAAGGGGCCGAGTCTGTCGATAGCCGCTTCCATCTATAAGGGCGGCGTTAGCATCAAGACGCTAGACGAGTTCCTGAATTTTTCCGCAGAGGTCGAACAGGACGCGGCAGTCCACTACGAGGACCTGGCCGCCTCCATGAAAAGTCACGGTAATGATGAGGTCGGTGAGCTGTTCCTCAGACTGGCCGCTTATTCCCGCCAGCATTATGAGCAGGTTAAGGAGAGAATGGTCGCCAACAAGGTAACCTTTGATTTGCCACAGCGTACCTTGTGGCCGGACAACGTCACGCCCGGCGACTCAATGCCATGGGCGGGTGACGCCAACCTGTCGCGCCTTGATGCGCTTAAGGCCGCATTGCAGGGCGAACGACGTGGCTATGAGTTTTACTACGCGGTGGCCAACACCTCCGCCAGTCCGGAAATAGCGACGGCCGCTAAAGAATTCGTCAAAGAGGAGGCCGAACACGTCGAAATCCTAAAGCAATGGATCGCGCGCGAAGAGGCCGAGGCACGGCGAGCCGCTTCGGGGCAGGCACCGGCCTGAGCGGGATCGGCTGACAGGATTTGGCGTATATCGTTGGCTTCTGCCCCAGAGACGATAGTCGTTTCCGGGGTGGGGCCATCATTTTCTAAGAGGAGTAGTCATGGACAGCGTTGAAGGATTTCTTGCCCACGCCATCAAGCTTGAGGAAGAAGCTGTTTTACGTTTCGGACAACTCGCCGATGCCATGGTGACGGGCGGCAATATTGAGGTGAGTAAGCTCTTTCGTCGTTTGTCCGACTATTCGCGCCTGCATCTTGGCGTGGCCCGATCCAGGGCCGGATTTCGCGATGTGCCGGAGATGAACCCCGGAGACTACGATTGGCCTGGCATCGAAAGCCCGGAGGCCGCCTCCATTTCGGCGGCCGATCCGCTCACCGGACCCGAACAGGCCCTTGAAGTCGCTCTCGAATGCGAAATGGCGGGTTTGGCTTATTACCAGAGCATCCTGGACTCGACTAAAGACCCCGAAGTCAAGGCCTTGGCCGAGGAATTTGTCGAAGAAGAAAGTCAGCATGTAGCCGAGCTGGAGCGTTGGATCGGGTTGCAGGCCGCCCAAGGCAGGAACCAGAAATAGGCGCGGGCCTTGGCACCGCTTAAGGATTGTTGGCCAGGAAGAGCCCCCAAAGCCCGAACGCTGAGTCGGGCCATCATGCGCCCTTACGGCAAGCAGATGCCAAGCAGTGAGGCCGCGCACAAGGCTTGCCAAACCCCCTGTAATGGAAGACCTGTGTTGTTGGCAAGGCCCGGTCGCGAGAATCCGTCCCACTTTATGAATGGCGCGCCTATGCGGCTCCGCGCCCGGATACCTACCGGCGAGCGTTGTGGCGGCCGATCGAAAACCCCCGGCGGCCACCGCCGAAGAGTCGCGGCGAGGCTCCGGATCAAATCTTACCGTTCAGGGTGTACAATCAGTTATCGTTTAGATCACCAGGATAGACTCCATGAAGAATGCGCTCATCTCCTACGATCACGAAGGTACGGCCCTCGAAGGTTATCTGGCTTGGGACGAGTCACGGACCGGAAAACGCCCGGGCGTACTTGTGGTGCACGAATGGATGGGCATCGGCGACCACGAGCGCCGCAGCTGTGATCGCTTGGCCGAGGCCGGATACCTGGCCTTCGCGGCGGACATTTTTGGGAAAGATCATCGCCCGCAAACCATGGAGCAGGCGGCCGCGAATGCCAACGAGTACCGTGCCGGCGATCGAGCGCTATTGCGTGCCCGGGTCCGGGCCGGCTTCGATGCGCTGCGGGCTGAGGCCTCGTGCGACCCGACCCGAATCGCCGCCATGGGTTTTTGTTTTGGCGGGACCACCATACTGGAATTGGCGCGCAGCGGCGCCGACCTGCGCGGGGTAGTGAGTTTCCATGGTGGGCTTGCCACGGCGACGCCAGCGCGTGCCGGGGTATTGAAAGCCAAGGTATTGGCCCTCCATGGCGCCGAAGATCCGTTTGTTCCCGAATCCGATGTCGCCGCCTTCGAACAGGAGATGCGGGCCGCCCACGCCGATTGGCAGCTCTTTAAATATGGCGGGGCCGTCCACAGTTTCACCAATGAGGGCGCGGGCGACGATCCCTCCCGTGGGTTCGCCTACAATCCCCTGGCTGCCGCCCGAAGCTGGCAGGCGATGCTGAGTTTTCTGATCGAGATCTTTGCCTGATAAGACTCCTTGTTGCGGGCCTAAGGCGCCCAGGGAAATGACCGGCATCCCCTACTAAGCACCCCTGCCGAGACAGGGGTGCTTAGTAGGTCTTACACGTTAGCTCTGACCCTTCGGCCGGGGCTTGCGTCCCAGGCGCTTCTCGACCTCCAGGACGTGCAGGGTGGTGGCGAATACCGAATCCGGATTGAGGCTGATGGAATCGATGCCGGTCTCGACCAAGAACTCGGCAATCTCCGGGTAATCGGACGGCCCTTGACCGCACAGACCCGAATGACGGTGATTGCGTTTGCAGCCCTCGACCGCTAGCTGGATCATTTTCTTGACGCCTGGGTCGCGCTCATCATAGTCAAATGCCACGATCTCCGAATCTCTATCCACGCCCAAGGTCAGTTGCGTGAGATCGTTGGAGCCAATCGAGAAACCGTCGAAGTGTTGGGCGAAGTCATCGATCAAAAGCACGTTGTTCGGGATCTCGCACATGACGTAAATGGCTAGATCGTTCTCTCCGCGTTTCAGTCCGAGCTCCGCCATGCGGCCAACGACCCGCCGGCCCTCATCTACGCGCCGACAGAAGGGGATCATGAGCTTGATGTTGGTCAACCCCATATCATCGCGGGCCCGCCTGAGGGCTGCGCACTCAAGCGCAAAGCCGTCGGCATAGGCCGGATGGGTATACCGCGATGCGCCCCGAAAGCCGATCATGGGGTTGCTCTCCTTGGGCTCGAACCAACGCCCGCCGATCAACGAGGCGTATTCGTTGCTCTTGAAGTCCGACATCCGCACGATCACGGGTTTTGGGTAAAAGGCAGCCCCGATCGTACCGATTCCCTCGGCCAGACGTTCAATAAAAAAGTCAGCGGGCCTAGCGTAGCCCCGCGTGCGCCGCGCGATCTCCGCGAGCTCGCTCGGGTCCTCGACCTTTTCCGGGTGTGCCAGGGCCATGGGGTGAATACCGATGGATTCGTTGATGATAAATTCCATGCGCGCAAGGCCCACGCCATCGTTTGGGAGAAAGCTTGTCTTAAAGGCTAGGCCGGGATTGCCGAGGTTGACCATTATAAGGGTCGCCGGTCGTGCTAGGTCGGTGAGATTCGTGCGGGCGATTTCGAAGGGTATGGCCCCTCGGTAGATCTTGCCGATATCACCCTCGGCACAGGAGATCGTAATAGTCTCGCCGGTTGTTAGGCGCTGCGTCGCCCGATCTGCACCCACGATCGCGGGGATGCCCAGCTCACGTGCCACGATGGCCGCATGGCAGGTTCGTCCGCCGCGGTTGGTTACGATGGCCGCTGCCCGTTTCATGACCGGTTCCCAATCGGGGGTTGTGTTGTCGGTCACGAGAATCTCGCCAGTCTTGAACTGAGAGATCTGCGCGACGTCGGGGATGATGTGGGCGAGTCCGGTGGCCATCCGAGCGCCGACCGCGCGGCCGGTAACCAGTACCTCGCCTTGGCCTTGAATGTGATACTCCTCAAGGATGTGATCGTTTTGCTGTGACACGACCGTTTCTGGGCGCGCCTGGACCAAGTAGACGGCACCATCGGTCCCGTCCTTGGCCCATTCCATATCCATGGGTCGGGGTACGCCCGCCTTTTGGCTGTAATGACGCTCGACCTTGATGGCATAATCTGCAAGTGTTAGGACATCGCTATCGGTAATACAAAAACGATCGCGATCCTCATGGGGTACCGGGACGTTCTTGGTGGTGGTGCGTGCGCCGCCGCTGGCATAGACCATCTTCACTTTCTTGGAACCGAGGGTGCGCCGCAAAACCATGCGCTTGCCCTGAATGTAGGATGGCTTGAAGACGTAAAATTCATCTGGGTTCACGGCGCCCTGAACGACATTTTCACCAAGTCCGTAGGCCCCCGTAATGAATACGACATCGCGAAACCCTGACTCTGTATCGAGAGAAAACATGACCCCAGAGGCGCCGATATCGGAACGCACCATCTTCATGATGCCGACCGATAGCGCGACATGGGCGTGGTCTAGGCCCTGATTGGTTCGATAGTGAATTGCGCGATCGGTAAAGAGGCTGGCGAAACAGCGACGGCAGGCATCTAGCAGCAGTTCATCTCCGCGGATATTGAGGTAGGTGTCTTGCTGTCCGGCAAAACTCGCGGTAGGGAGATCCTCTGTGGTTGCCGATGAGCGCACCGCCACCGACAGATCGGCGCCGTATTCCGCCTTGAGTTTGGCGTACGCCTCGAGAATGTCGGCACGCAGCTCAGCTGGTAGTGGGGCGCTATAGACGATATGGCGGGCCTGCTCACCCCTTCGGGCGAGATCTGTCACGTCATTCGGGTCTAGGCCATCGAGGGCGTCGTGCAGCGGTTGCCAGGCGTCGGCGGCCGTGAGCGTGGCGCGGTAGGCATCGGTTGTGATGGCAAAGCCATTGGGTACTAAGACGCCCTGGGCAGTCAGGTTTTGGTAGAGTTCGCCAAGAGACGCGTTTTTGCCCCCGACCGAGGGGATGTCATCGATGCTGAGTTCAGAAAAAAAGCGGATAAATTTGGTATTCGACATAACAGTACTCCTTCACAATGGTACTCCTTACTCACGTTATTATCCTCTCCCCATGGAGCCCTGGCGCCTCCTGCCTATATGATAAACGCAGCCCTCTCATTTGTCTTAGAATCTTTACCCGGAATGGCGTCGGTTGGGACGTGGGCATTGGGGTCGGCTAAACTCTCTAGCTAGGTCGCGGCGCTATCATCGCAACCGCGTCTACGGCAAAGCGCTGTTTTGGCGCCGCTTGGTGTCTTCGGTGGTGGTCGGCTGCTTGGAAAAAAGGGCGGCTTGGTCGCGCATCAGGGTGTTGCAGCACGGGCACTCGTTTCGGCTGGGCCATGGTTAAACGAAGGCGGCCTTGGGGCCGGTGCGGGTCTGCGGAAGAAAAGGTGTTATGGTAGCCAGGAGGCACTTAAGGCCGACCGAGAGCCACCGCCATAAGATGTTTGTGTCAAGAAAATGATGTCCCGGTGGCGGCGTATGCGGGCCCATAACAACGGGGCTTGGGTAGGCGTGCTGCGGCGGGGCCTGCGGCCGATGGAAGTGAGCCTAGTGCGATAAAAGTTCAGCGGCAGTCTGCGGATCTGTGCGGGATCTGCGGCATGGATGATTTGAGGCCGTTTTTTTAATAGGGAGCGTTTATGCAGGATGATTTGACGACCGACGGTTGTGCCCCCGCTTCACTTACCACTTATGCCACCTGGACTACGGCTGCTAAAGATGCAGTCGGCTGCAGTCTTGGGTCCTCTCGTCTTTGGTTTACTTGTGCCCAGGGAATCATAACCGAGGTTTACTACCCCAGAATCGATATCCCGCAACTAAGGGACCTCGGTTTTATCGTGGGGGACCGGCATGGCTTCTGGGTAGAGATCCGGCGCCTGAACGATTACACGGTCCAATGGGAGGAAGGGGTAATCCCTGCCATCACCATGACCCATCGTCACCCACGCTTCACGCTGACGCTGCAGGTCTGCTCCGATCCAAAACGAGATGTCCTGGTTGTGCATTTTGCGCTCGCTGGCGACCAGGCTCTCCAGGTGTATCTTTTGGCAGCCCCCCGATTGGGCGAGGATGCGCATCACAACAAGGCGTATGTCGGCGAATGGGAGGGCCATCCCGTGCTCTGGGCGGAGCAAGGGCCGTTCGGTCTCGCGATCGTCGCTTGCGACGACCAGCGGCGGATCGCGTTTGCGCGGCGTTCAGTCGGAGTCGCAAGCGAGAGTGATCTTTGGCAAGACCTGACGCGCAACGGCGCTATGACGAAGTTCTATACCGAGGCGGGGCCCGGCAACGTCGCCCTTGCGGCGGAATTGTCTGGTGCGTCAGGAGCTATCGCCGTGGGCTTCGGCGCCAGTAAGGAGACCGCTGCGACCCTAGCCCTTGGCGCCTTGATGGGGGGTTTCACGCCCCTTTGGTCTCATTACTGCGCGCTCTGGAGGGATTGGCATGCAGGCCTGCCGCCGATGCCGAAAGAGAGTTTGGAGCCGCACGCCGAAGCGCTCCTCAAACTGTCCGCCACGATTATGAAAGTGCACATGGATAAGACAGTCCCGGGCGCGTTGGTGGCAAGTCTCTCCATTCCTTGGGGCGCCAGCAGTGAAAGTCGCGCCGGTTATCATCTCGTATGGTCGCGCGATCTCGTCGAGACCGCAGCGGCACTCGTGGCCCTAGGCGCAATGACTGAGGCGCGCGAGATTCTGCTCTACCTTATGGCGACCCAACAAAAGGATGGCCACTGGCTCCAGAACCAGTGGCTGGGCGGGAAACCTTACTGGCAAGGCATGCAATTGGATGAAACGGGTTTCCCGGTACTTTTGGCTGCCCTATTGAACGATCATAAAGCGCTGACCGACATCCCAGTCACCGACATGGTGCGCCAGGCCCTCGCGTTTATAGTTCGTACCGGGCCGGCCACGGGCCAAGATCGGTGGGAGGAGGACGGCGGCATTAACACGTTTACACTGGCCATTGTGATTGCCGCACTAGTCGAGGGCGCGCAATTTCTGACGGGACGCGAGCGCGATTGTGCGCTATTAGTAGCCGACTATTGGAATAGTCGGCTAGAGGAATGGACGTTCGTTCAAGCGACTGCGACGGCGACGCGGTTGGGTCTTTCGGGCTACTACGTTCGGGTGGCACCGGCAGATGTTCTGACTCGGTCGGACGCCAATAGCGAACCCCTGGTTATCAAGAATCGAAATGACCTGATGGCGCCGCAGGCGAGTGAGCAGGTAGGAACGGACTTTCTGCAGCTGTGCCGCTTCGGCCTGCGAAGTCCGGACGACCCGCAGATTCTGTCCAGCGTCCAGACGGTCGATGCGCTATTGAAAACAGAGACGCCCAATGGCCCGGTCTGGCACCGTTATAATGGCGATGGCTATGGCGAGCATCCGGACGGCGCACCGTTCAATGGCTGGGGCCAAGGGCGGGGCTGGCCGTTATTGGTCGGCGAGCGGGGCCATTATGAGCTGCTCGCCGGCCGGGATACGCGCCCCTATGTCGCGGCCATGGCGGCGATGGTAGGTACTGGCGGAATGTTGCCGGAACAGGTGTGGGACAGCGCCCCCATTCCCGAGCGCGGGTTGCACCCGGGGCAACCCTCGGGCTCGGCCATGCCGCTTGTGTGGGCGCACAGCGAGTTTATCAAGTTGGTACTCAGTATTTCGCAAGGTGCGCCTATAGACAGGCCCAAGGCCGCGTGGCGGCGTTATGCCGGGAAGCGTCCGCATCCGACATTTCAGATATGGCGCTTTCAGCATCCGATCACGTCCCTGGAGCCGGAGCAGGACCTGTATTTCTTCATTGAGGCGGACGGCGTGCTCCATTTCGGTCATGACGGTTGGCGGGACCCGCAAGACATCTCCAGTGAAGACTGGGGGCTAGCTCACGTCATCGCGCTCAAGGCCGAAACCCTGCATGGGCACAAGCGTCTGGACTTTACGTTCTTTTGGCCAGGCGCGCACCGTTGGGAAGGCAAGGATTTCCACATCGACAGGAAGATCGTCAAGGAGACGGCATGATCGCGCTTAAGCCCTAAATAGGTCAGTGGGGGCGGTTATCGTGGCACTAAAGGCCTCGTGCGCTCGCACCCGGCAGACGTAGTCACCGCCCGGACCGCCAAGTAGCAACTGTTTCAATGAAATCCGCGAGGCTCGGCCAAGTCTCGCGAAACGCCCCCTATGAGGCGTTATGCCAGCCGATGATCCTTCGAGAGCCACTGTGCCATAGCGTCTGCCGGCAACGGCTCGCTATAGTAGTAGCCTTGCAGCTCATCGCATTGGGCATTGCGCAGGAAGGCGACCTGTTCTTCCGTTTCGGCGCCTTCCGCTATGACGGAGAGGCCTAAACTATGGCCGAGCCCAATGATCGCAGTCGCAATGGCGGCATCGTCAGGATTGCTTGTGATGTCGCGCACAAAGGATTGATCGATCTTCAAGGTGTTTATGCGAAAGCGTTTCAGATAACTTAGACTTGAATATCCCGTACCAAAGTCATCAATCGCAAGACGCACACCCTTGTCGTGTAAGACCTGGATAGTCGCTGCGGTCTTCTCCATATCCTCCATGAGCATGCTTTCCGTAAGCTCCAATTCAAGCTGCTCTGGGTTTGCGTCGAGCCCTGTCTCTTTGAGAACGCTGGCCACCATGGAAGGTAAGTCGCGTTGCCTAAATTGGCGCCCGGACAAGTTGACGGCCATGCGGGTAGCGGGGAGCCCTGCCCTTTTCCAGGCCTGTTGTTGCTCACATGCGGTCCGTAAAACCCACTCGCCGATGGGCACGATGAGCCCGCTTTCCTCAGCTACCGGGATAAACAGGCCCGGGGAAATGAGCCCTCGCTCGGGATGTTGCCAACGGATCAGTGCCTCGACCCCTACGAGGCGGCCGCTACGAAGGTCGACCTGCGGCTGGTAATGGAGCAAAAACTGCCCGCTGTCCAGGGCGTGGCGTAAGCCATTTTCGATGGCATGGTGCTCGGATATCTGAGTGCTCATGCTGGCCGCGTAGAATCGGAAGGTATTTTTGCCCGCGCGCTTGGCCCTATACATGGCAACATCGGCATTGCGAAGGAGATCCTCGTGGCCGATGTCGTCGAATGGGTAGACGGTGATACCGATGCTGGCCGTGACATACATTTCGTGGCCGTGGGTTTCAAAGGGCTGGGCGATGGTGGTGAGGAGCCGCTCTGCAACCCTCGTGATCATGTGCACCGATGCCATGTTCTGGAGCAGGATCGTAAATTCATCTCCGCCTTGTCGTGCCAGCAGGCCGTCATTCTGCGCAATCCAGTCTTCCTGGCGGAGCGCCGCGGTGAGCCGCTTCGCCACTTCTTGGAGCAAGAGGTCTCCATATTCGTGGCCCAGCGCATCATTGACATTTTTAAACTCATCCAGATCAAGAAAGAGGATCGCGAGCAATGTCGAGTTGCGGGTTGCACGAGTCATTGCGCGGTCTAATATCTCGTGGAACAGGGCGCGGTTTGGGAGGCCGGTCAGTGCGTCGTGGGTAGTCTGGTGGTGCAGTTTAGTCTCGAATTGCCTACGCTCCGTGACATCCTGGGTGATTGCAACAAACACCGGACTGCCACCATAGGCGGACAGGTGTAGCCGCGCTTCGATTGGGTACAGGCTACCGTTCTTGCGCCGATGCTCGCCTTCTAACGTTATAAATTCGGCGGTGCCGCTCCTTAAGGGGGCGAGAAGCTCAAGGAAATGTTCCGGCGAGTAACGGGAACTGAGGTCAAGCGGCGTCTGGTGCTGCAATTCCTCGAAGGAATACCCGAGGTTGTGCTGCGCAGCAGCGTTCGCATAGAGGAAATATAGCGTATCGGCGTCGAACATGTAGATTTCGTTGGATGATTCGTCAAGAATGCGCGCAACCCTGTCTAGGGCGTCTTCGCGTTGCTTTCGGGATGTTATGTCTTCTGCGAGTAGCACGATGTAATCGAGGCGGTGGTCGGTATGGTGTACGGCGCGCACCGCGACCTGGACGTAGACGGGCCGCCCCGTTTTATGAACGTAGGTTTGCTCAAAAGTCGATTCATGTAATTCGCCGGACTGAAATTTATCCAAAGTCGTTGTGCTATGGCTGACATCGTCTGGGTGCGCGATATCAGCCCAGCTTCGCTGAAGAAGTTCCGAGCGGGAATAGCCGAGCATCGCGCAAAAGAAATCATTGACTTCCAACCAGATCCCGGTGGGGCTCGTGGCCGCCATCCCAATCATGGCTCGCTCGAAGTACGCCCGGAAATGCTGCTCACTGTGTGCGAGATCTCGTTGCGCCTGTTGTCGTTGCCGTTCCCGATCCATGGCATCGAGGGCGTAGGCCGTGTTATTCGCGATGTCCTCGAGTATGTCCATCATCTCCTTATCGAAGATATCTCGCTCGGTGTGGTAGACGCTCAGAACCGCAAAGGCCTTTCCGGCTCGCGGAATAGGAAACGATCCCATCGACTGAAACCCGTAATATCCCGCGCTGGCGTGCCAAGGCCGTAATGCGTCAGTGGCTGCAAAGTCGTTGATCGCGACCGCGCGATTCTCCCGAAACGCGATTCCGGCCGGCCCTTGGCCCTCGGGGACGTCCGGTCGCCGGGAGACGATGTGACCACTGAGGTATTCAAGGCCGCTCCCGTAGCTCACGAACGGCTGGATCAGCCCCTCGTCGCCATGGGCGGTACCGATCCAGGCCATGGTGACCCCACCCAGATCGACCGCGATACGGCAGATCATAGCGAGGAGCGTCTGCTCGTCCTCGCTATTCCGGGTCGCGCGGCTCAGGGTGCTCGACGCCTGGTAGAGCTTAGTGAGGCGTGCGATGCGGCTCCGCAATTCTTGTTCGTGGCTCAGGTCATGAACGGTTATGAGGGACTGGCGCTGTCCGTGGAGCAAGAATTCGGCCAAATGGAGATCAATGGCAAAACAAGAGGCATTACGGCGTCTTGCGTACAAAGGCCGTCCATCGGTCGTGCCGTGTATGCGTTGCGGAACAGGACCGCTTGTGGGCGCGGTGAGCGAGGCATTGGAGAAGTTGGGGATGATTAGGGTCAGTTTATTGCCCAGGACCTCGTGCGCTTCGTAGTCCCAAAGCCGTTCGGCCGCCGGATTGAAGAGGTTGATGACGCCACGTTCCGTGATACTGACGATGGGGGCATCTACATGGCGGACCAGGGTCGGTAGACTGACGGCCCGGTCGGCTACCGACAAGCCCCGCCCCATGAAGCGGCGTAAACGCGTACGCAGCGAGGATCGGCCCGTCATATGTTGTACCCAAACGCTACGAAGGCGGGGCGATAGGTGCCTATAGGGTTGGCGCTATTAAGGAAGCAGTCGATCACCAAAAGATCATTTGTATGGGTACGCGTCATGCGTATCAAGCCTGTGGGTACGTGTAGTAACACGTCCTCGTATCAGCAATATAAAAATGCCCGGTTAAACCAGGGTCTAATTCGGTAAAACCATTCATGCAATAAGAAACCGGTCGACTACCGCCAATATATGATAGCAGGCCAAATGGATTCGTCTCTAAACCGGACAACTTGTGCCGCAATATACTAGTCAACGCCTCGAACATTGCTAGCCGATGCTCGGCGACATCCGGGCCCCGTACACCAGTCTGGCAGGCTAGGAGGTGTTGTCAAGGCTTCATGGCGGGCTAGATGATCGCTGAGCATCATTAAAGGCATCGATAATGGTTGCATATACCGGCGTAAAGTTCCCGGTAGTCCCTATTAGGCTCTCGTTCATGGAAGACAGAAGGCCTTGGGTGCCCATACCAGGCGGGCCCACCTATCGATGTCGCATTCCGGCGCATAACTCGCTAATCATTATGGTAGATGTCATGAAGCGGGCTAGGTTTGGGGCGATCGGCTAGTAGACCGTCTCTAAACGCGCGCGCGACCGGGGTCAAGTGCTTGCCTTGCGCGTGCATCACATACCATTGGCGTTCCAGGGGAAAGCCCTTTACGTCCAGAGCCGTAAGATCTCCGCTCGTAATTTCGGCGCGCAGAGTAATGGCCGACAAAATGGCGATGCCAAGACCGCCGGCTACGGCCTGTTTTACCGCTTCGTTGCTGCCAAGCTCCATGCGTTTCTGGATCGTCACCCCTTCTTCGGCAAAAAATTTCTCGGCCGTAAGCCGCGTGCCGGAGCCACGTTCGCGCATGATGAAGGGGAATGCGGCCAAGGCCTGTGGCGCGATGTCGGATCTGTTTGCGAGCGCATGGTCTGGGCGCGCGACGACTACGAGTGGGTTCTCGGCAAAGGTCTGGGCAACCACGTTTATGTGTCCGGGCGGTTGGCCGAGGATATAGAGGTCGTCTTGGTTTTGGGTCAAGCGTTCTAGCAAGGCCTCCCGATTACCGACGAATAGGGCCGCATCGACGCTTGGGTGTTTGACGCAAAAGGTGCCGAGCAGGTGGGGAATGAAGTATTGGGCGGTCGTGATGATGCCGAGCTTCAGGACGCCTTTTTCGATACCCTCCAATGCCGCGATCTCCTGAGACACTTGTTCTAGGCGCCCGAGAACGTCACGACTGGCCGCCCATAATGTCTGCCCGGCGGGCGTGAGGAAGATCTTCTTGCCGATTTGCTCGAATAGGGGGCGCCCGGTGGCCTCCATCAGCTGCTTGACCTGTATGGAGACGGCCGGCGGCGTCAGGTGGAGTTCCTCGGCGGCCCGCGCAAAGCTCAAGTGCCGGGCCACCACGTCGAATATGCGCAATTGATGGAGCGTAAGATGGCGAATCGACATGGCCCACCCGAATGATAAACTTTAGTAAACTGTTATCTTAATTACATTTCACTTTCTTTTAATGCTAGCGGATTGCACCATAGCGCGCAATCCCAGCCGATTCTACGGCATTTTGCTACTGCTATGAGGAGTGTTTCTATGAGCGCAAAGAAGTACACGGCCGGCGTCAAGGAATACCGGCAAACGTACTGGACCCCGGACTATGTACCGACGGACTCGGATATCTTGGCCGTTTTCAAGATCACCCCCCAACCGGGCGTGGATCGTGAAGAGGCCGCAGGGGCTGTTGCCGCTGAGTCCTCAACCGGAACCTGGACTACGGTTTGGACGGATCTTCTGACCGACCTCGACTATTATAAGGGCCGTTGCTACAAGATCGAAGACGTGCCGGGGGACGATACCTGTTTCTATGCCTTCGTCGCCTATCCGATCGACCTCTTTGAAGAGAGCTCGGTGGTCAATGTCTTCACCTCGCTTGTCGGTAACGTGTTCGGCTTTAAGGCCGTGCGCGCATTGCGCCTAGAAGACGTACGCTTCCCGTTGGCCTATGTGAAGACCTGTAATGGGCCGCCGCACGGGATTCAGGTCGAGCGCGACAAAATGAACAAGTACGGGCGCCCGCTTCTGGGATGCACGATCAAGCCGAAGCTTGGTCTTTCGGCGAAGAACTATGGCCGCGCGGTCTATGAAGTGCTGCGTGGTGGTCTGGACTTCACGAAAGACGACGAGAACGTGAACAGCCAGCCCTTCATGCGCTGGCGTGATCGCTTTCTGTTTGTGGCGGAGGCCATCGACAATGCTGAGGCCGAGACCGGCGAGCGTAAAGGTCATTACCTGAACGTCACCGCGCCTTCGCCCGAAGAGATGTACGAGCGCGCTGAGTTCGCCAAGGAATTGGGCATGCCGATCATCATGCATGACTACCTGACGGGCGGCTTCTGCGCCAATACCGGTCTGGCGCGTTGGTGCCGCAAGAACGGCATATTGCTCCATATTCACCGTGCCATGCACGCCGTCATCGACCGTAACCCTCATCACGGTATCCATTTCCGGGTGTTGGCCAAGGCTCTGCGGCTTTCCGGTGGCGATCACCTGCATACGGGCACGGTGGTGGGCAAGCTGGAAGGCGATCGCGAAGCGACGCTCGGATGGATTGATCTCCTGCGCGATCGGTTTATCAAGGAAGATCGTAGCCGTGGCATTTTCTTCGACCAGGATTGGGGCTCGATGCCCGGCGTCTTTCCGGTCGCCTCGGGCGGGATTCACGTTTGGCATATGCCGGCATTGGTCGCGATCTTTGGCGACGACTCCGTCTTGCAGTTTGGCGGTGGCACGTTAGGCCACCCGTGGGGCAATGCCGCCGGCGCGGCTGCAAACCGTGTGGCCCTAGAGGCGTGCGTAAAGGCTCGTAACGAGGGGCGCGACATTGAGCGGGAGGCCAAGCAGATCCTGACGGCCGCCGCGGCGGATAGTCCGGAACTCAAGATCGCCATGGAAACATGGAAGGAAATCAAGTTTGAGTTCGATACCGTCGACAAATTGGATACGCAGAATCGCTAAGGGCGCGCGTTCATCATCGTGAAAGAGGGACAGAATCATGTCTGAGATCCAGGATTACAAGTCATCTATAAAGTTTGAGACGTTTTCTTATCTGCCGGAGCTTACGCCTGACGAGATACGCAAGCAGGTTGCGTACATCGTGTCGAAGGGCTGGAACCCGGGAATTGAGCATGTCGAGGTTGAGCGGTCGTTTAACTACTACTGGTATATGTGGAAATTGCCGATGTTTGGCGAGCACGACATCGACCGCGTCTTAAGCGAACTCGAGGCCTGTCACCGCGCGCATCCTACCCATCACGTGCGCTTGATAGGCTACGATAACTATGCCCAGAGTCAGGGCTTGACCTTCGTGGTGTATCGCGGGCAATAGATAAGTTGGGCGGGGCCGTAACGGGGTCTTGCCGGCCATAGATTTAAGCCGGCACGATGTGTAAGTGGAGATCGCGTAGCGGTCAAAGCTCGATACCCCCGAGCCCTTGTGGTAGCCGCGGGCCGGAACGGTCCGGCCCGCGGGACCTTTATGGCAAAGCCCCCCAGGCGCTAGGCCGCGCACGCGGTCTTTCTTGGGGATGATGGCGGTAGTGCCTGCGGGCTACGCCACATATCACGTTGGGGGCGTCCTCGTGTCATGAAGAAGTTACGGACCAGAAAACGCGTGCTCGTGGGTCTCGAATCTCGGGATCGGCGGCTTACGTGGCCTCGTAACATGGCGATTCGCTGTATCGATTTTTCCTTCTGCAACCCTTGTCTGCGGGTGCGATAACGTGGCCATTCACTTAAGCGACCATCAGGAGCTACTAGATGATCTTGGCGCGAATGCCGCCGAGGTGCTCCAGTCCGTGTGGCAGGACGCGGCGCGTGTCTTTAGCCCGCGGGGGCTGGAGGCTTATTTGCGGGGTGCCGCGACCTTAAAGGCCCTGGGACGGGGCACGGATCTCGTCGTGACATTTATCGAAAGCGCGCCGTTTGTCGCTAAGGAAATCGGCGAGGAGGCAGTCGCCGAGCTGCTAACGACGGGGATTCGTCTCAGCTCCAAGACGAGCGCCCAGGTCATTGTGCTGGTCTTTGCGACGGCGCCGACCGCAGCGGCACGCCTCGGCGAGGGGGAGTTGTTCCGCGCCTATCTGGCGCTCCTAGACACGATTCTAAGCCAGGCGCCGCGGGCCTTGCGGCCCATGTTAGGCAAGCTTGATGTGCTCCTAGGTCACCTGACGCTAGGCGGTCTCAGGCGGTGGGCGCTCTGGGGCATTTCCGCCTATCGGGCCGATTTTGAGGGCCAGACTCAGTATTTCGGGCTGGAAAGCCCAGAGGCCCAGGCGATCCTCCAAAAAGAACAGCGTGGCGTGCTTTTCGTTGACGTCCAGCGCCGTTTGATCATGTATCTGCGGGCGTTGTGGGGCCGCGACTTCTATATGCGTCCGACCTCGGGTGATTTCGAAAGCCGGGCTGGATATAAGCCTTACATTGAGCACTACTTTATCCACCTGCCGGATGCCTATGATGATGTCGTGGGCGCCCAGGGCGCCAAAGTGGCGGGTCTTGAGATCTATCGGGCTGCGGCGGCCCACTGCGCGGCCCACATGGTCTATTCCCGGCTGGTGGCCGACGATGGTTTAACGCCTATTCAGAAGGCCTGCATTGGGCTTGTTGACGACGCTCGTGTCGAGTGGCTCGCAGTCGCTATTTTCCCTGGTTTGGCACACTTGTGGTGCTCGCTTTTACCGGCCGATAGGGAGCGCTCCGATATGACGGGCCTCTGGGACCGCGCGGCGCGAGCCTTGCTTGACGCCGACTACCAGGATGACCACGCGCTCGTGGCGTTTGTGCGCGATGCCTTTTTTGCGGACCGCGAACGCTGGCACGAGCCTGCTATCGCACGCAGGATCGGCCTAGCTTGGGCCGAGCGTGTGGTCGCGGCCGGATTTTCGTTTAATGTGCGCACCGACTGTCCGTCGAGCCCTTATCGCGACGATAACCGGTATCTCTGGGAGCAGGAAGAGGGTGGTTACGAGCGGTTGTCGGCATCGACGCCTCAGGTCCGGAAATACGTAAGCCTGATGGAGATGATGAATACGCTCGATGTCGAAACCGCAGGCGACGATGCGCAGGAGATTTGGACCCTCGCAACCGAGCTCTACGATGATGACGGCAAGACCTTTAATGAGCTGGAAGGTAAGGACCCCATCTCCTCGCCGTTCTCGTATGCCGAATTTGATTATCAAACGCAGCTCGAAAGACCATCGTGGGTGACGCTGTTTGAGAAGCGTCCCAAGGCCGGCGACCCCGCAGTGATCGACGCCGTGATCGAGAAATACAAGCCGCTGGTGCGAAGGCTCAAGTTCTTGATCGAATCCATGCAGCCTCAGGGGGTTACACGGCTGCGTAAGGTCGAAGACGGAGACGAGATTGATATCAACGCCGCGATCGAGGCCATGGTCGATGTGCGTATGGGCAGACAACCGGATCCGCGCATCGGCATCCGCACCCGCCTTCAGATCCGCGATCTCTCAGTGTTGCTGCTGATCGATCTGTCTGAGTCCACCAATGACCGCGTTCGGGGAGCGGACGGGGATGCGACGGTTCTCCAGCTCGCGCGGGATGCCGCGAGCCTGCTGGCGGACGCCATGGCGAAGATCGGGGACCCATTTGCGATTCATGGATTCGATTCCAATGGTCGCCACGACGTCGAGTATTACCGGTTCAAAGAGTTTGATGCACCTTATGATGATGTCGTGAAGGGGCGATTGGCGGGCATGACCGGCCGCTTGTCGACGCGTATGGGTGCAGCGCTACGGCATGCGGGGAGCCTGCTGGCGCATCGATCAAGCCGCAAAAAATTGGTTTTACTGCTCACTGACGGAGAGCCGTCCGACAATGACGTGCGCGATCCCCAGTATTTGCGGTTTGATACCAAAAAGGCGGTCGAGGAATTGGGAAGGCAAGGCACCACGGTGTTTTGTCTGACGCTAGACCCTTATGCCGATCAGTATGTATCGCGCATTTTTGGGGCTCAGCACTACATGATTCTCGACCACGTAGCGCGGCTACCCGAGCGGCTACCGGCTTTGTACCTGGCACTGACTAAGTGACGAGTGAAGGGTGCCGCGCCGGCGCCCTTTAAGTGACGAGTGACGATTGAAGGAGAGGTGTGTATGAGCACTGTTGTTGACCAGTATCGCATTCAAAAAGAACCCTATTACCGGGCGACCGCAGATGAGATTGCCTTGTACGAGGCAGCCTATTCGGTGCGCATGCCGATGATGTTAAAAGGGCCCACGGGCTGCGGTAAGAGTCGGTTCGTGGAACATATGGCCTGGAAGCTCGGAAAGCCCCTGATTACCGTGGCGTGCAATGAAGATATGACCGCGTCTGATTTGGTGGGCCGGTTTTTGCTTGATGCCCAAGGGACGCGGTGGCAGGACGGCCCGTTGGCGTTGGCCGCGCGCTACGGGGCGATCTGCTATCTCGATGAGGTGGTTGAGGCGCGCCAAGATACGACGGTAGTGATTCATCCCTTGACTGACAATCGGCGGGTTCTGCCGCTTGAGAAAAAGGGGGAGTTGCTCCACGCGCATGCCGACTTCCAACTCGTGATTTCCTATAATCCAGGCTATCAAAGCCTGATGAAGGACCTGAAGCAGTCGACGAAGCAACGCTTTGGTGCGTTAGACTTTGGCTACCCTGAGCATGACAGCGAGACCGAGATCGTCGCTCACGAGACCGGTATTAGTGTCGATATGGCCACCAAGCTCGTATCGATAGCCGAACGGGCGCGCAACCTAAAAGGTCATGGTTTGGATGAGGGGATCTCCACGCGCATGCTCGTGTATGCGGGCTCCCTGATCGCCAAAGGGGTGGCCCCGCTGGCAGCCTGCCGCGTGACGCTCGTACGCCCCATCACCGATGACCCGGACATGCGCGATGCCCTGGATGCGGCGGTAACCACCTACCTTTAGTTCGCTGCGGTCTGGGACTTAGCCGAGCGGATTGCGGGTGGCCTCGTGCCGACGCAGGCTGAGCCGGCAGTTTTGGTCCCAGAGGTGGCTTAACGCGGGGTGTTGGTCCCGGCGCGGGCCTCGGCCAGCGCCTGAACTAAGACCTGGCCTGTGGCATCGGCGGTCTCGCCAAACGCAATAATGCCGTTGGTATGGCCGCCCATAACCAATATCCCTGGGTGAAGAGGGTCCGGTCGCGCCAATAGCGCCTGGACTTCATGGGCGATCTCCGGCGTTCCGTAGGGGGTGTCGCGCGCCGTCGAGGGCAGACCCAGCTGGTGCGCTTGCGACCAGATGACCGAGGAATGGACATGAAAAACAAAGCGTGCCTGGGGGAGGGCGGCGTAAATGACGGCATGGGTGAGCGACTCTGACGACGGGGCCGCCGGGCCTTGCGCCGACACGCGGTTGGCATCGAGGTCCCAACTCGTGACCAGGCTGTAGTCGTCCGGCGTAAGCATGTGTTTGTGGCCCGTTTGTGTAGCCGTGATCAGAAAATGGAGTTCGGTGGCACAACGATGTTCCAGGCGTTGGCTCACGTTGCCGAATCCCACGGGTCCAGTCGTGGTGATTTCCTCCCCTATGAGTCCGAGATCAAAAAGAATACGGCGCCAAGCGTTGAGCGTCTGTACCCGGGCCGGAGGCAGCGCCGGGGCCCACTCGTAGCGAAGATCAAACTTGGTAACGCCCTCTTGATGCGCAGGCCCGTTTGGGGGCCGGGTGTCGCCGTTGTCTAGAATTCCCATCCCGCACCCAACCCCCAGTAATTACGGTATCCCCCCAAGGCCCCGGTAAGCCGCTGTCCGACCTCCGCATCGACCTCGACATGGCGCGTCACAAGATATTGCACGCCGCCATCGGAGTCCCAGCCGCTGCCGACGCCATAACTCGTATGACTCTGTCCGTAGATTTCGCCGTAGAGCTGCCAGCGGGGGGTCAGTAGCCAAGTCGCTACGAAGTCGGGGTTTATGCTCGTGTAACGCCGATTGTTCTGGTCATAGAGCGCGGTTGCCCCGAGCATCAGACTGATCGCGATCCGGGGCGTCACGCTGTAACCTATGATGCCGTTGACGGCCTCCCCCCAGCCGCTGGAACCCGCGGCTGCAGGTTCTGTGCTAGGCGTGGTGAAGAGCACCTCGCTCGCATAGATCCAGCGCGATGTATAGCCCCACTCATGTTTTAGGCCCATAGTGGTAGCACTGTAGCTTGTGGTCCCGATATGGCCATTGTTGGCATATGTGGCGTTCGGCGGTAACAGCACAAATTCGTTGCGGTGAGGGAGCCCAAAGCGCAATTCGGCTTGCGGCCCATTCTCCGTTAATCCCTGGCCGCCATGACCATCCGCATAACCGAGCTCGACAATCGCGTGCCCCGGTTTCGCGACGCAGGCGCTGTCGCCAACCGTGGGCCGATCCAGTCCGGCCAGGAGCCCCGAGGGCCCCGCGCACGGGTCGGCTAGCAAGGCCGTCGCGGGCTGGAGGCGCGCTTGGGCTAGGATGGGCAGGAACAGCAAGATCAGAGTCAGGGCTCGGCGCACTGCACGTGTCTCCCATGGGCTTGTATGCCGCGAAAACGTCGGCAATTTGATAGACAGATCGGCTGACTTTACCATAGTGGAGCGCACCCATTAAGGAGGAAGTTTAGATGAAGGAATTTTCGCCCCCCGCACCCCTTTCGGCGATCGCCTTGGCGCCCGCTCAGGCGACCTGCAGTCGTGTTCTGGGCCGTCACGGTTTGAATCCGAGTGCACGGCCCGCGCGCGGCTCGCTTGCCGGCATGCGGATTGCGAAGCCTCAGGCTTGGCTAAGATCATGACCGCAGGGCTTGTTAGGAAAACGACGACCAAGGGCTGCGACGAAACGATAGCGAGCCTAAAGGCTGCTATCGTGGAATTGTCGATGGGCATTGTCGCGCATATAAACGGTCAGGAAAACGCCGCCAAACGCGGGATTACCGTAGATTGCGATCAGATACTAGAGGTGTTTCGTCCAGACTTCGCGGTGAAGGTGTGGGCCGCAGACCGGGCCGCAGGTCTTGATATCCCCATCCGCATTCATGTGTATGCGTTAAGCGGCGAGACTATTGTTGCCTACCGCTTGCCATCGCAGGTCTTCGCGCCTTACGGCCATCCCGAACTCGCGCGGATCGGCGCCGAGCTCGATGGGATCTTCGCGGCGATTTTGGAACGGGCCTTAAGCGCGTAGAATGATTCGCTAGATATGGCGAGGAGCCATTAATCATGCTGGCCGCGTCTATAAAGATCCCACCTGTCGAAGGTTTCGGTGCGGGCACCGTGAGCGCGCGTGGGTAAAGCGAGACGCGGGGTGCGATGGGGTCTGTGTTCCGAGGTGGGTAGCCTATGATATTTCCTTTTTTTCTCGCGCTGTATGGACTGGGGCATGCCCTTATTTGGTATGCAGTGGTGTCCGGTCTGCAGCTTCTGGCTTTTGGGCAGGGCCTTCTTGCCCTGATTTTGCTGGCGCTCGCGGCGGCGCCGTTTCTTGCGCGCCGCCTGGAACGCCGTGGCTATATCAAGATGGCCCGAGTCTTCGCTTGGGCTGGTTATACTTGGGCGGGTCTCGTGTTATTTTTTGTGCTGGCGCGGGTTGTTACGGATGTCCTAGTCGGGCTGGCCGATGTTCTGGACCCCCATACAGTGCACGGTACGATGGCCTTCTCGTCCCTGCTCGTGACCGGGCTTCTTACCGTGGTGCTCGCAGCCTACGCCTTTATCGAGCGCTCGCGGATCCGCGTCGAAACTATCGATGTCCCGACAGCTAAGGGGATGGGAGAGCTGTCACTGCTCCGAGTAGCGCAGATATCCGATGTTCATATTGGATCAATGAACGGGCGCCGACGGGTGCGCACGATCGTCCGGCGGTTGAATGAGTTGCACCCGGACGTAGTCGTTTCGACCGGCGATCTGGTCGATTCACGGACCGGGTTTGCGGTTAGCATAAGTAGGCTTTTGGCGATGGTGCAGCCTCCTTTGGGTAAGTTTGCGGTGATCGGCAATCATGAATACTACGCAGGGCTTCCTTCATCGCTTGCGTTTATGGAGCGCTCGGGTTTTACGGTGTTGCGCAATAGCGCCGTCTCGCTACGGGGTATCAATTTGGTGGGCATGGACGACCCGGCAACGGGGCGACCCGCGCAGCTTGCCGAAAAAGAGGTCGAGGTGCTTCGGGCCGTGCCCGCGGGTGTATTTACCATTCTTTTGAAGCACCGGCCCGACCTTGTGCGAGGCTCACAAGCACGCTTCGACCTGCAACTGTCCGGGCACACCCATAAAGGGCAGATGTTTCCGTTAGGTCTCGTGACGCGCCTTTACTACCCCACCCTCGCGGGCCTGTTCCGGTTGGCGCGGACCTCTTATCTTTATGTGAGTCGCGGCACGGGCACTTGGGGCCCCCCGTTTCGCCTGCTGGCCACGCCCGAGATTACGGTTTTTACGATCGGTCCGGGGCGCCCGGATCCCGGTGGCCAGCGCGTTCCCGCAGCCCGAGCCGCGGCATCAGGGGGCGCTGGACGCCGGGCATCGGCACCGGCGGCAGCGCGTGTCGCGGACGGCCATAGCCGCTCTTCTTAAGTCTCGGAAGTGACCGTGAGCGCCTGGTGCGTTTGGCGCGAGATGGACGGTGGCTTGATGGGAACGCGAATCCAAAAGGTCGCGCCACCCTCAGGGTTGTTGCGAAAGCCGATATCACCGTCGTGGAGCATGATCAACTCCTTGCAGATAGAAAGTCCAAGCCCGGTACTCTGCTCATTACCGGTAGGTTTGCTGCTCAGGGACTCGTATGGCTGGAAGAGCCGACCGATATCCTTTTCGGGGAGCCCGGGGCCCTGGTCGCTTATTTCGCAAGTAATGTTGTCATCATCGGCCCATGTCGCGATCAGCACTCGGGTTCCAGACGGACTGAATTTGATGGCATTACCGATCAAATTGTCGAGGACCTGAAGGAGACGCAACTCATCGCCTAGCATATTGGGCATGCCGGGCGAGAACTTGAGGGTAAGCTCGATATTCTTGCCGCGCCCATACCCCGAGTTGTGCGCCACGGCTTGGCGGACGATCGCCCCGAAATCCGTGGGCAGCTTTTGTAACTGGATACGGCCTGCCCGGATTGCTCCCACATCAAGCAACTCCGTGATGATTTGCTGCATGTATTTCCCGGTCTCGATCAAAAGATCTAAAGCGGATTGATCATCTTCGGACATCGGCTGACCGGCCGTCGCCGTGATGCGGATCTGGTTTGCCACATCCAAAATCAGCATGAGCGGCTTTTTCAGGTCGTGACTCGCCGCATGCAAGAAGTGGTCGTTCACATCTTTTAATTCTTTCAGGGCGATTTGGGTGCGCACGCGGGCGCGTACGGTGCTGGCGTCAAAGGGTTTGACGACATAGTCGTTGGCGCCATCGCGTAAGGCGGTAATGATGTTCGCGCTGTCGGCGGACCCCGAAATGATGATAATCGGGAGGTTCAAGGGGGATCGCTCGGCACGAATGGTGTTTAGCAGGGTGAGCCCATCGACGGACCCGGGAAGATGGAGATCGAGGAGCATGAGGTCGACATGCGAATGGGTGAGTCTCTCGGCTGCCTCGGCCGCATCACCGGCCATGACGACATCATAACCATCACGCTTTAGGCCGATAGCCAGTGCCGCGCGTAGCCCCTCATCATCGTCCACGACGAGCACAGCCCGTTTGCGCGGCTCATTACCATGAGAAGCGGGACTGCTAACCACGGAATTCATCGTACACGACCTACCATAACGCCGACCCCTCGTACAAGGATAGCCGCTAAGGGGGCTAAAACAAGCTTTGCTCCGGGACGGTCTCCTGTTGACCGCCAAGCGACCGACGCCGGTCTGTTGCCCTGCGTCGCCTAACGGCGCGCTGGGATTTTGCCTGCTGGCATAGGCGTGCCGCCCGTAGTCGGCAAAACTGGTTTGTTCGAGCAAGACCGGCAAATCGTCGGCAACCGCAGGCTTGGCCAGCGGGCCGCAGGCCCCGCCGGGAGGCTGCGGCAAAAAATATCCACACGCCTTTTAGGGCGGAGTCATCGCCTGGGTCGCCGCTAAGGCCACGAGGGCCCGCTGAGCGTTAGCCAAAAATCCAAGGGTCCGGGCGGCGCCAGGGTCCATGTCCGGCCGTTTGTCGACAAGCCCGCACGGCCCAAGGCAGTTGCGCCAGGACGGTCTTTTTGCAACCGGGACAAGCCTGCACGCGGGCCATACGAGCGGCTTCGTGGGGGAGAATTTATTGGCCGGAGACCTAGGACCATGCGGGTATTCGTGGTAAGTTTCCCCCGCTTATCGGGCCATCGCGGCCGTTTTTCGGTATGATTCAACCTCAGTTGTCCCGGTGTGGTCGCAAGGCTGTCCCGTTGATGTTGGGCCTCATGGGCAACATAGGATCTTTGGTGTGACGAACGGATGGCCGGAAGGGGTGAAACTATGTTCTGGTTTAGGGGATTGGTGTTGGGAGCAATCTGTGTGCTGCCTGTAGGTCTTGTCCGTTTTTCCGAACAAACACCGAGCGTCCTCCGTGGAGGCGCGGATGGTTGATATCCTGCTGGCCCTCGTTGTTGTTGTCATAGCCTACTTGGTTTATGCGATCCTTTACCCGGAGCGATTTTAGCCCATGGCAGCGAGTGCCTTCTGGCAGATTGTGATTCTGCTGCTCGTAGCCGGCGCGATCAGTGTCCCCGTCGGCTTCTATATTGCTCATGTTTTTATGGACCAGAAGACGGTCCTGGACCGGTTGCTCGACCCCGTCGACCGTCTGCTCTACCGCATCATCGGGCGCAATACCGTAAGCCGCCCCATGGACTGGAAGGGTTATGCGGTGAATATCCTGCTGACCAATCTTTTGATGGGTCTTCTGGTTTACCTAGTCTTGTCGTGGCAAGGCCACTTGATTCTAAATCCGCTCCATTTCCCCGATGTCAATCCCTTACTGGCCTTTAACACCGCAGCGAGTTTTATCACCAACACGGATTGGCAGAATTACATGGGGGAGTCGACTTTATCGCTCTTTAGCCAAATGGCCGCCGTTACCTTTGCTATGTTTACCTCGGCTGCGACCGGCATTGTGGCGGCCATCATGTTCTTCCGTGCGCTGGCCTCCCAGGACGGTGGCCAAAATCTTGGCAACTTCTACCGAGATTTCGTGCGTGTGCTGACGCGTATTTTTTTACTACCTTGTTTGTTGATCACCCCGATCCTGGTGTGGCAGGGGTCGCCCGAGACCCTGACCGCCATGACGGTGGCGCATCTTGTTCAGGGGGGCATTCAGCACATTCCCACGGGCCCGGTGGCAGATCTTGAGGTCATCAAGCACTTAGGCACAAACGGAGGCGGGTTTTTCGGCGCTAATTCCGCCCACCCTTTTGAAAACCCCACGCCACTGTCTAACCTGATCGAAATGCTCTTGATGATGGCGACCCCCATGGCCCTGGTGGTCGCGTTCGGACGCATGGTCGACAACAAGAAGCTGGCGCGCGTTATGTATTCTGTCATGGCGTTGATGCTCGTGGCCACGCTCTTTGTAGCGGTCACCTCGGAGCAGGCCGGTACCCCGCTGCTTGCGCATGCCGGGCTCATGCAGCAGGCCGGACAGGGGCAGATGGGCGGGAATATGGTCGGCAAGGAGGTACGTTTTGGTGTGACCCAAAGCGCCATTTTTGATACTGTGAGTACCGCCTTTGGGGCCGGGACCGTGAACTCTGCGCTTGCCAGCTATACACCCATGGGCAGCATGGCATCGCTCGCTCAAATGATGTTGAACTGTGTCTTCGGGGGAAGCGGGGTCGGTGCCCTGAATTTCCTTATGTACGGTATCTTTGCGGTCTTTATCGCGGGCCTTATGGTGGGGCGGACGCCTGAGTTTCTGGGCAAAAAGATCGAAAAGCGGGAGATTGTCCTGGCGTCACTCGCGCTTCTTACCCACCCCGTCATCATTTTAATCCCCACGGCTTGGTCCCTGGTCTCCCCCTACGGGCTATCGTCTCTTGGCGGTGGCGGCTCCCATGGCCTGACTACGGCGCTCTACGCCTTTACTTCGGCTGCTGCGAACAACGGGTCGGCGTTTGCGGGCCTGAACGGGAATACCCCCTGGTATAACGCAAGCCTAGGTCTTGTGATGCTGCTGGGACGGTACGCCCCAATCCTTTTCATGCTCGCGCTCGGCGGATCGTTGGCCGCCAAGCCTGCCGTGCAGGCGACTTTCGGTACCCTGCGCACTGACACCGCGCTCTTTGGGGGTTTCTGGTTTGCCGTCATTATGATCGTGGGATCGCTCACGTTCTTCCCTGGACTCGTGCTTGGCCCAATTGCCGAGTTTTTTGCGCTTCACGCGCATTATATGTTCTAGGGGGTGGCCATGAACGAGATGACACAGAAGTCGGAACGCAAGGCCGAGGCCTATCACGCCCAGACGAGTGGACTCGTCCGGCGAGCGGTGATCAATTCATTTAAGAAATTTAATATCCGGGTCCAGATTAGCAATCCCGTTATGTTCATTGTCTGGCTCTCGATGTTTGTGACGCTCGCTTTGACTTTTAAGCCCGCGCTCTTTGGTAAGAGCGCGATGAGCGCAAGCTACAACGGCTTTGTGACTGCAATTCTCTTTTTTACTGTGTGGTTTGCCAATTTTGCCGAGGCCTTGGCCGAAGGGCGCGGAAAGGCCCAGGCCGAGGCCTTACGCCAAACCAAAACCGACGTCATGGCGCGGCGCATTGCAGCGGATGGCACCCTTCAAACGGTGGCGGCGGGGGTATTGCGCAAGGGCGATCGGGTCCGCGTCGAGCGCGGGGATATCATTCCTACCGATGGCGAAATACTCGAAGGCATTGCCTCGGTAGACGAGTCGGCGATCACAGGCGAGTCCGCCCCCGTCTTGAAAGAACCTGGGACCGACATGTTTTCGACAGTGACCGGCGGAACGAGGATTCTGTCCGACTGGCTGGTCTTTAAGGTCTCGGCCGATCCAGGGCATACCTTTTTGGATCGCATGATTCATTTGGTAGAAGGCGCGAAGCGGCAAAAGACGCCGAATGAGATTGCGCTTACGGTGTTGTTATCGGTGTTAAGCCTGATTTTTATGGTGGTGGTGGTGACGCTGAAGCCACTCGCGGGGTTTTTGCATATCGATCTCGATATCGGGAGTCTGGTCGCCCTCCTCGTGGCGTTGATGCCGACGACCATAGGCGCGCTCTTGTCTGCGATCGGCATAGCGGGCATTGATCGCGCGACGCGCTTTAACGTACTTGCGATGTCGGGCCGGGCCGTGGAGGCGGCAGGCGATGTGCAAACCCTGATCCTAGATAAGACCGGCACGATTACGATGGGGAATCGGCAGGCCACGGAGTTTGTGGCCCTGCCTGGCCACAGCGACGCCGAGATGGCAACGATTGCCATGCTGGCGTCTTGGTACGATACGACGCCTGAGGGCCGTTCCATCGTAGCGCTCGCCCTGACCAAGGGCGTCAAGCACGATGCCGGGTGGGATCAGGCGCAAGGGATCGATTTTACCGCCGAGACGCGCATGAGTGGCACCAACCTCCCGGATGGGCGCAAGGCCCGCAAGGGCGCGGTGGCCGCCGTTGCACGCTATGTACGAGACGACTTCAAGGGGACTATACCGGCGGAGCTGAAAGAGGCCGCCGACCTTGTGGCGCGTAGGGGCGCGACCCCCTTGGCTTTGGCGATGGATGGGGACGTTATCGGCGTGATTGGGCTTTCCGACGTCCTAAAGCCCGGCATGCGCGAGCGATTCGAGCATATGCGCGGCCTTGGTATTAAAACGATCATGGTGACGGGCGACAATCCGATCACGGCCCGCGTTATTGCCGAACAGGCGGGGGTCGACGATTTTGTCGCGGAGGCCAAGCCCGAGGACAAGATCCGGGTGATTCGCGCCGAACAGGCGCGCGGGCGACTGGTCGCGATGACCGGGGATGGCACGAATGATGCCCCGGCCCTGGCGCAGGCCGATGTCGGGTTGGCCATGCATTCGGGGACGGTGCCGGCCAAAGAGGCGGCCAATATGATCGATTTGGATTCGGATCCCACGAAACTGATCGACGTCGTCGCCATCGGCAAGCAATTGCTGATCACCCGCGGGGCATTGACGACCTTCTCGATTGCCAACGACGTGGCCAAGTATTTCGCAATGGTGCCCGCGATGCTCATGGTAGCCTTGCCAGGGATGGCGACGCTGAACATCATGCGTCTGGCCACGCCCGAGAGCGCGGTGCTCTCGACGCTCATCTTCAACGCCATCATTATCCCTTTTCTGATCCCGCTGGCCTTGCGTGGCGTGCGGTTTCGGCCGGCCAGCGCGAACGTTATGCTAGCGCGCAATGTATTGATCTACGGTGTGGGCGGACTCATCGTGCCGTTTGTGGGGATCAAGGTCATCGATCTCGTTTTGAGCCCGTTTTTGCATTAGGAGGGATGCCATGCCGCAATATCTAGGCAGTGCTATACGTCTTACGGCCCTCACCTGGGTCCTCTTCGGTATTGGCTATCCGCTTCTGGAGGTCGGTATCAATCAAACCCTGTTCCCGGGGGCCGCCAATGGGAGCCTAGTCCGTGTGGATGGCCGGGTCGCGGGGTCTCGCCTTATCGAACAACCCTTTACGGGCCCGCTATGGTTCCATGGTCGGCCGTCGGCCGTTCATGACAATCCACGCACGTCGGGGGCCTCGAATCTCGGTCCCGCTAGCCACCAGCTGTTCGGCGAGCTCGTGGCGCGCCGCGCGCTTCTTGATCAAGCCCACCCAAGCCTAACTGGCAAGCAGTTACCGGCGGACATGATCACAAGCTCCGCGTCCGGCCTTGATCCTGACATCACCCCAGCTAGCGCCTATATTCAGGCCTCCTGGGTCGCTCGCGCCCGTGGGATTCCCTTGGACGTTGTGCGCCGCTTGGTGATAACCCATATCACACAGCCTTGGCTCGGTCTTTTTGGCAATGCGCGCGTGAATGTCCTGATGCTGAATTTGGCGTTACAGAATATGGCCGCCAGTGCCCAATATGCTACGATGAAGCGCTAGGAACCCTTAAACGGGGTCGAGAATGGTCCCTAGGGGCCACGCGGATACGAATGAGCGAGACAGAGAATAAGTCCTCCTCGGAAGACGATATCCTCAGAACATTAAAAGAGCGCGCCGCCGGGCGCCTCAAGATCTATATCGGATCTGCGGCCGGTGTGGGCAAGAGCTATCAGATGTTGCTTGAAGCTCAGCGTTTGCGCAATGAAGGCGTCGATGTGGTCTTGGGCTATATCGAGACCCATGGCCGCGCCGAGACCAATGCTCAGGTAGGCGATCTCGAGAAAATCCCGCCTCGGCAAGTTCCCTATCAAGGGCGGGTCTTCGAGGAGATGGACCTGCCAGCCATCCTTGCGCGTCACCCGGATGTGGTGATTGTCGATGAACTTGCCCACACGAACATCCCCGGTACTGAGCACCCCAAGCGTTATCAGGATGTCGAGGACATATTAAAGGCCGGCATCAACGTGATCTCGGCTGTGAATATTCAGCACATCGAGAGCTTGAATCCCTACGTCGAACGCCTCACGGGCGTTAAGGTTCGCGAGACCGTGCCCGACCGCGTGCTGGCAATTGCAAGCGAGATTATCAATATCGATCTATCCGTCGAAGACCACCGGGAACGCCTGCGACGCGGCAAGATTTACTCGACGCAAAAGATTGAAAGCGCTTTGCGCGGCTTTTTTACCCCTGAAAACCTAGCTGCCATGCGCGAGATGGCCCTACGCGAGGTGGCAAGCAAGGTCGAGCACCAGACCGAGGAGCAGCGGCTTTTGCGGGAAGCGGGACCGTTGCGGCGTCCCGACCGCGTAGTGGTATGCCTTGGACCGGAGTACGATGCGAATGTCGCGCTTTTGCGTCGTGGCGCCCGGGTCGCCGGCCGCCTGAATGCCGACTGGTTCGCGGTCACGGTTGTGCGCCCAGAGTTGGCCCCGGGCAAGGCACTAAGCCCGATGCGTAAAGAATATCTGAAGCTTGAGCGCCTTGCCGAGGATTTGGGTGCCCAATTCAACGTGATTGAGGCCCATAGCGTACTAGACGCGCTTGTGAATTTTGTCGAGGAGCATGGCATTACCATGGCCATATTCGGTAAGAATCGTCACGTCGGGTGGCGGCTTCGTATGTTCAAGTGGCTTACGCTAGAATTTCTTAACCACACGGAGGGGGTTGACGTGCAAATCGTTGATACGGCCGAGCAGGAAGTGCAGGCGCGTAACTAGGATATTCCATGTTCCGATCATTAAGCAATCGCCTCATTATCGCCATCCTTGCCGTCGCCTTCTTATTCGGCATTTTGGGGGCGCTTTTCATTAGCCGCCTAGGCGACATAGGCGACGTGACGGGTATGATCCTCCAAAGCAACTCCCAGTCCCTGGCGACGGTTGCCGACATGCGCGAAGCGAGTATCGCCTACGGTTTGTCCATGAAAAGCAAGACGCGAGCCCGCGCCATAGCGCGGTTCGCAGACGCCATGGCGCGCGCGCGAAGCGAGGTTTCGACGCCGGCTGCGTACCGGATACTCACGGATCTTGCGCGCGCCTGGAGTGCCGACCAGCGGTGGCCTGATGCTGCGCATTTTGCGCGCCTACGATCTGATATGAATACCCTCACCGCCTTGATGCACCAGACGATCGCTACGCGGGAGGCCCGCGCGGCCCGCGCCATTAAGGAATTGACCATATTCGCAGGCCTCGGACTGTTTATTTCTCTATTCATCATTCTCGTTCTTTCGGTCTGGATGGTGCGCATCATTCTGAGCCCTATGCACCAATTGGCGCGTAGTATCCATGAACTGAGCCCATCAGGAGTTCATCGGGAGCTCGAACGCTCCGGGTTGTCCGAGTTCGACAGCATTACTAAGGAATTCAATAGCTTTCTGCGGCGTCTTGAGAAGCACGAGCGTGGGAATACCGATCGGCTCGTCTACGAAAACGCCAAGATCGATGCGCTGATCAATTCCATCGATGACGGCTTGGTGTTATTGGATCGTCAGGGCAAGATACTCCACGTAAATTTCATGGCGGGGATGCTGCTCCAGGCGGAGCCCAAAGAGCTGCTCGGACGCAACATTAATGACTTAAATATTGCCACGCGTTTTTATATCAATATCCGTAACGCCCTCGTATCCTTGCGACGCGAAGATCAAGATGAACCCCAATATAGCCGCAACGAATTTTCCTTAACGATCCGCGGTCGGTTGCACTCGTACATTCTAAAGACCGTGCCATTCCGAGATCGGGGCCGTAGCACGATGGGCCTTATCGTCGTCTTGCAAGACGTGACGGAGTTGCGCCACGCCGAGCATCAACGTAGCCAGTTGTTGGCAACGCTTTCCCACGAGTTAAAGACGCCGCTTGCGAGTTTGAGCCTGAGCATAGGCGAACTCTACGAGGTCGCACAAAAGGAGGCCTATCCGCAGCAGACCAGACGCCTCCTGGATGTCGGCAAGGAGGAGGTCGAGCGGTTGACCATGCTGGTCGAAGACTTGCTTGACGTTTCGCGGCCCGATGCCACGCGCACGAGCATTGACCTGAAACGTTTTGAATTATGTGAGTTTCTAAAGCGCCAGACGCATTCCTTCAGGCTGCAAGCAGACCTCCGTGACGTGGACATGATTGTGACTTGCGTACCGGATTTGATACTCAATGCAGACCCCGTGAAACTGGGCTGGGTATTCAATAATTTGCTATCCAATGCGCTGCGCCATACCCCTTCCCATGGCCAAATCACGGTGTCTGCGGCGATCCAGGATCAGGACGATGTGGTTGTCCAGGTGACGGATACAGGGCAGGGCATTCCCCCGCAGGAGCTGCCGAGTATCTTTGAGTGGCGTACGCAGGGTGTGACCGATGCGCAGGGATCAGCTGGCATGGGCCTTGCGATCGTGCGCGAGATGGTCGAGGCGCATGGCGGGCATATTACGGTGGAATCGAAGGTTGGCGAAGGGACGCGTTTTCAGATTACCCTGCCCCGCCATATGACCGAGGCGGAGCTCCCCCTACAACCGATCGTGCCGTTACCAGGCGAGGACTAAACGGGCGCAGTGGACTTAGCTGGTGGTCGTTGCCAACGGATGATGCAGGGGCGACCTGGTGTCGCTTAAGGTCGATCGGGTGGTTTGGGGCCGGGGACTTCGTGTCTGGGACAGGCGGCCGCGGAGCGGCACTTTAAGGCCAGGGGATTTGGGCACGATCTCGCCGAGACCGGGCTTGAGGCAAAAAAAGGACCGCGATGCGGTCCTTTTCGGTACTTGAGCGCGCCTTAGGTCCCGGTCATCGTCTTCTTCGGGGCGGACCAGGGGGCGTAGCCTGGGTTGTTTTGCACGCCTAGGAGCCTCGGCGTATAGGGCTCTTCGACGTGGATCGTCTTTTTGTCGCGCAGATACTCGCTCACGACGTCCCATATAGGCGTGCCGGGGTGTTCGGAGCGGTAGACATTGGCCCACCCGGATACCGTGTAACCCTTATTGGCCTCGATCGGCTTGCCGTTTAGCAGTCGCAGATCAGAGATACGGTGCCCGATGTCGCGACTCGGGGCCATGGTGTAAGTAAAGCCGCCCACGCGGACCATGTCGCCCCCCTGCTGGTAGTAGGGGTCTTTATTAAAGAGATTGTCGGCAATCTGCTCTAGCATGCCCTTTAGCTGTTTGCCGGTGTAGGTGCTGATCGTTGTCGCAGGATAGGTGATGGCAGTCTGGTTCATCACGTCTTCCATGGTGATCGACTCGCCCGGAAGGAGGCTCGTCCCCCAACGAAAGCCAGGGGAGAGGGCCAATTGCGCTCCCGATACCGCGAGTTGCGCGTCGATAATCAGTTGATCAAAGGTGCCGTTAAAGTTGCCGCGCCGAAACAGCATGCCCTCGCTGACGGCGAGCGGCTCTGCTAGCTTGGCTTTGTACGGTGCCCGAACCCGGTCGATGTAGTGGGCGACCTCTGGGTCGGCGGGAAGGAGATCCGCAAAGATCGGCATGAGGCGTGATCGGTAGCCCCGGACGCGTCCGCCACGGACGTCTAGGTCCAAGACCAATAGGAATTTGGTATTGGAGCCTGAATTGAAGACGAGGGTTGTGCCGCTGTTATTGCGGACGTTCACCGGCTCGGCCTCGGCATCGTGCGTGTGTCCGCCCAAGATGACATCGATGCCATGGACCTCATGCGCCATTTTGAGGTCGACGTCCATGCCGTTATGCGATAGTACGGCGACGACTTGCGCGCCTTTGGCCCGTACCTCGTTGACGGTTTTCTGCATGTGGGTCTGATCGATCCCGAATTCCCAGTCGGGCACCATATATGCGGGATTGGCGATCGGAGTGTAAGGGAAGGCCTGCCCAATGACGGCCACGAGCACGCCGTTGACCTCGCGCATCATATAGGGACTAAAAACCAGGGAGCCCCAGGTCGAGTCATTGACGTTCTGCGCCAGGAATTCAATATGGCCTTTGAGTTCGGTATCGATGGCCTGTTTGACGCGCTTTGCGCCGTAGGTGAACTCCCAGTGGGCGGTCATGGCGTCCACACCGAGCAGTTTTTGGGCGCCGATCATGTCGCGCCCCTCGGTCCAGAGTGATGTCGCTGACCCCTGCCAGGTATCGCCCCCATCAAGGAAGAGGCTGCGTCCCGCGCGCTCGCCCCGCACGGTTTTCAGGAGCGTGGCCAAGTGAGCGAACCCCCCGATTTTGCCAAAGCGCCGCGAGGCTTCGGTGAAGTCGAGGTAGGTAAAGGCGTTGGCGCGGCGACTGGCAAACGGCACATGGAAGTGCTTCAGATAATGTTCGCCGACAAGGTGTGGAGGGCGACCCCAGGCCTGACCCACGCCGATATTGATGTTGGGTTCGCGGAAGTAGACCGGCAGAAGCTGCGCATGGCAGTCGGTCATATGCAGGAGGCTGACATTGCCATAAACGGGCATGTCGTAGAGGTGACTCGCAGTGGCCGCGGTATCGTGGCTACTGAACATCCGGTTTACCTGGTGATCGGTGAGTCCTGCGCCAGAGGCGCCGGCCACCGCCAACATCTGTAAAAATTCTCGTCGTGACAAGCTCATGGACGTCAATTCCTCATGCCTTAAAAAAGAGACTTGGCGCAACCCCTATACTAGGGCTGCCGTTTCGGGTTTAGGGGCCGATCATAAAGTGGCACATGCTAGGTAAAGACGGAGCGCCGCGGGTTTTATTCCCATCGAGATAGCGGCGGGCCTCAAGCCCCTCGGCAGGGTCCTTCCCACGCCACCTGAGTTGCTGCCGGGCACATAAAAAAAGGCCGCCTTGGTGGGCGGCCTCGGAGTTGCTACGGGCGTTGACTGGGGGCGCTCAAGGGCAGCCCGGTGTTCATATACATCTGATAGAACTCCAGGTCCCGATATTGAACGCTCAAGGGCTTGAAGGGCGCGGCATCGACCTTTTTGTTACAACCCCGATAGCGCTTGGCCAGGGTGCCGAGGGTTCCCCATTTGGAACGGAAGGCCGGAAAGCCTGTGCCGTGGCCGAGGGCCGCACTGATAACATTGCCCCGCAGGTGTTGGCCGGCATGCTCGACGTGACACGTGGCACAAGAGAAGTTGAGCTGGCCGCGACGGGCCCAGAAGAACCGCTTCCCGGCCTCATAGGCCTGCACGGCACCCGGCGAGTTGATTTGAACGGCCACCGGTTTCCCATAGGAGAGGTGCTTTACGTAGGCGTCTAAGTCGGCCATGGGGCCGGTCATGACGTTTTTGTACGGGGCGGCACCATTGCGCATCCGGCAGGTGTTGATGTCCATCACCAGCGTGCGCACCTCTTTAGTCGCCGGATCCCAATATGGGTAACCCGTGGCGATACCCACCCCGCCATTCTTGAAACAGCTGGCGTAGGTGTTCCCATCCCTAAAGGGCGTGTTCCACAGCTTCTTGCCCCGATCCAGGCCGAAGGTATAGGGCGGGAACTGCATGATCTGTTCCCATTGCGCCCTCAGACCCTTCGCAGCCGGCATTGCATACACGCCGTTGACGTAATCCCGAAAGGGGACCTTCGGGAAACGTTTGTGGAAATAGGCCTGAAACTCGATCATATCCGACTTGGGCGTAGCTGACGCAGCCAAAGGCAGGCAGAGGGTAGCGACCGCCAGGATCGTGCTCAATGTTTTCATTTACATCTCCTTTTGAGGTCCGCTCAGCTCACGTGCGTCTGGGCATGCCCGGTCATCCCCTCGTTATCGATCCAGTCGACCGTGACCAGGTCTCCTGAGTGGGCATGGGCCAGCTTGACGGCAATGAGCGGGTCCCGAGAGACCGCGATGCCCATGTCGG
>DATKTV010000053.1:0-15253 GCA_035530915.1 Acidiferrobacter sp.
CTCGCCACCGAACTTGACCGCCAAGACCTTGGTCAGGGCCGCTGTGAGCGTAGTCTTACCATGGTCGACATGGCCGATTGTGCCCACATTCAGATGGGGCTTCGTGCGTTCAAATTTTCCCTTGGACACCGTGGGTACCTCGTGACTGAGTCGTTTTCGTTCTTAGCTTGCTTTCTTAATTACTTGCTCGGCAATATTGCCAGGCGCCACCGCATACCGCTTAAATTCCATGGCATAAGTCGCGCGCCCTTGGGTCGCGGACCGCAACGATGTAGCGTATCCGAACATCTCCGCAAGCGGCACTTCGGCCCGGACGACCTTGCCTGCCGGCGCGTCCTCCATGGCCTGAATCACGCCGCGACGGGAACTCAGGTCGCCGTTTACGCTGCCCATATAATCCTCGGGCGTCACGACCTCGACTGCCATGATCGGCTCTAGCAAGGCCGGGTCGGCCTTCAGGCAACCTTCGCGAAAGGCCATACTCGCGGCCATCTTAAACGCGTTCTCCGAGGAGTCGACCTCGTGATAAGACCCGTAATAGAGACTGACCTTCACGTCTACCACGGGAAAGCCCGCCTGAATGCCCCGATCCAAGGCCTCGCGAATACCCTTTTCCACGGCGGGTATGTATTCCTTCGGGATAACGCCGCCCTTGATTTCATCGACGAATTCAAATCCCTTGCCGGGCTCTTGCGGCTCGATACGCAAAAACACATGCCCATACTGGCCGCGGCCGCCACTCTGCTTCGCGAACTTGTGTTCTTGCTCGACCTTTTTCCGGATCGTCTCGCGATACGCCACCTGAGGCTTGCCCACAGTCGCCTCGACGCCGAACTCGCGCTTCATGCGATCGACGATGATCTCCAAATGGAGCTCGCCCATCCCAGAAATGATCGTTTGCCCAGATTCCTCGTCACTACGTACCCGGAAAGAGGGATCTTCCTGCGCCAGCCGCCCCAGGGCCACACCCATCTTTTCCTGGTCGACCTTCGTTTTCGGCTCAACGGCCTGGGAAATCACCGGCTCAGGGAACTCCATCCGCTCTAGCGTAATAAGCCGCTCGGGGTCACATAACGTATCGCCGGTCCTCACGTTCTTTAGGCCGACGGCGGCCGCGATATCGCCCGCGTGTACCTCTTTGATCTCGGCACGATCGTTCGCGTGCATCTGCAAAAGCCGTCCGACGCGCTCTTTCTTGCTCTTAACCGGGTTGAAGATCGAATCGCCGCTCTTCAGTACTCCTGAATAGACCCGAAAGTAGACCAACTGCCCAACAAAGGGGTCAGTGGCGATCTTGAACGCCAACGCCGCAAAGGGGGCGCTGTCATCTACCGGGCATTCGACCTGCGTCTCCGCCTTGTCATCCAAATGGCCCATGATCGCCTTCTTTTCTTGCGGCGAGGGCAGGTAATCGATGACGGCATCCAACATGGACTGCACGCCCTTGTTTTTAAAGGCCGACCCGCATAGGGTCACGACAATTTCCGAGGCCAAACTACGGGCCCGCAGCCCCGCCTTAATCTCGTCTACCGTCAGCACGGTCCCGTCGAGGTATTTATCCATCAGGTCATCGTTGGCCTCGGCGGCCGCTTCGACCATGCGCTCCCGCCACTTCTCGCATTCCGCCAGCATCTCAGCTGGGATATCGCGCTCCTCGAATCTCATGCCCTGAGTGGCGTCATCCCAGTAAATCGCCCTCATCTTCAAGAGGTCGACTACGCCCAGAAAGTGCTCCTCGGCGCCGATCGGCAACTGGATCGGCACCGGGTTCGCGCCCAGGCGAACCCGTATCTGCTCGACCACGCGCAGGAAATTGGCGCCAGCACGGTCCATCTTGTTGACGAATCCTATCCGCGGCACGCCGTATTTATTGGCTTGGCGCCAGACCGTCTCCGACTGGGGCTCCACACCGCCGACTGCACAAAAAAGCGCGCAGGCGCCGTCCAATACACGCAACGACCGCTCGACCTCGATGGTAAAGTCCACATGCCCCGGCGTATCGATAATGTTGATGTGATGCTCGGGGTAGTTCTGCGCCATTCCCTTCCAAAAACAGGTGGTCGCCGCCGACGTGATCGTGATGCCGCGCTCTTGCTCCTGCTCCATCCAGTCCATGACGGCCGCGCCCTCATGGACTTCACCGATCTTGTGCGAAACACCGGTATAAAACAGGATCCGTTCCGTAGTGGTAGTCTTCCCGGCATCAATATGCGCCATGATGCCGATGTTACGGTAACGGTCAATTGGAGTAGTGCGAGCCACGGCCTGATCCTTACGCTAAATTCGATTCATTACCAACGATAATGCGAAAACGCCTTATTGGCTTCTGCCATCCGGTGCACTTCTTCGCGCTTTTTAACGGCGTTTCCACGCCGCTCGGCCGCGTCCAGCAGTTCGCCCGCCAGTCGCGCACCCATCGACTTTTCACCACGCGCCCGTGCCGCCTCGACCACCCACCGCATCGCCAGCGCCAGCTGGCGCCCAGGGCGTACTTCGACCGGAACCTGATAGGTCGCACCACCAACGCGTCGACTTTTTACCTCGACAAGCGGCTTAGCGTTATCGATCGCCTGCTGAAATATCGTAAGCGGTTCGGCCTTGCCACGTTGCGCTATGACATCAAGCGCACCATAGATAATCTTTTCGGCGACCGCCTTCTTGCCGCTTTGCATGATCACGCTCATGAATTTCGTGAGCGTCTCGCTCCCGTACTTCGGATCGGGGCGCGTCGGCCGCTTGGGAACTTCTCTTCGTCTCGGCATATTCCAACCTTCACAGCATTAAACGAGAAAACGCCGCACGGTAAGTGCGGCGTACCCAATCCTTCACTACCCTACGACTTCGGGCGCTTCGCGCCGTACTTGGAGCGACTCTGACGTCGATCTGCCACTCCCGCCGTGTCCAGGGAACCGCGGACTGTGTGGTAACGAACACCCGGCAAATCCTTTACGCGACCGCCACGGATCAGTACCACCGAATGTTCCTGCAGATTATGGCCTTCGCCACCAATATAACTTGTCACTTCATAGCCGTTCGTCAAACGCACGCGCGCTACCTTGCGCAATGCCGAATTTGGCTTCTTCGGAGTCGTCGTATAGACGCGGGTACATACCCCACGTTTTTGAGGACACGCGTTCAAAGCCGGCACGGTCGTCTTCTTGTACGGCCGGGTGCGCGGCTTACGGACCAGCTGATTAATCGTGGGCATTCATGGCTCCGATACAAACACTAAGCCGAGGCCCCCATGTCGAAACGGGCCTGGCTTCAAAGGTGCGCGATTTTAGGCATAGTGGCCGCCCCTGTCAAGCCGGGGCGGCCAAAGTCCTAGGCGGAAGCCGCCTGATCGCCGTTGTCAGTCTTCTCACGGGCCGGCAATAGCGCCTCCCGTAAGGCCGTTGCCTCGTCCTTGTCGTCAGCCCGCTTACGCTTGCGTTCCTGATGGTGCGCAAGCCCACTACCGGCCGGAATCAGGCGCCCGACAATGACATTTTCCTTCAGACCGCGTAAGCGGTCACGTTTGCCGCTGATCGCGGCCTCCGTAAGCACCCGCGTGGTCTCCTGGAAGGACGCCGCCGAAATAAAGGATTCGGTCGCAAGCGACGCCTTGGTGATGCCCAGCAATAGGCGCTCAGCCGTCGCCGGACGCTTGCCAGCCGCTTCGACCGCCTCATTGTCATCTAGGAGGCGGGCCCGCTCGACTTGCTCGCCCGGGAGGAACTGGGTCTCGCCAGCATCGATAATGCGGGCCTTGCGCAACATCTGCCGAACGATAACCTCAATGTGCTTATCATTGATCTTCACGCCCTGCAGGCGATAGACGTCTTGGACCTCGTCGACGATGAAATTGGTCATCGCCTCGACCCCCAGGAGCCGCAGGATATCCGACGACACCGGCGGCCCATCCACGATGGCCTCGCCCTGTTCGACGGTCTCACCTTCAAAAACCACGATATGACGACCCTTCGGGATGAGATATTCGTGCTCCTCCCCGGCTTTATCGGTAATCAGTAAGCGCTGCTTGCCCTTGGTGTCCTTGCCAAAAGACACGACACCGGTCGTCTCCGCCAGGATCGCGTGATCCTTAGCCTTGCGCGCCTCGAAAAGCTCAGCTACGCGTGGCAGGCCGCCGGTGATGTCGCGGGTCTTCGATGTCTCCTGCGGGATTCGGGCTAGAACGTCGCCCACCCCGACCTTAAGGCCGTCTTCAACGGTGATAATGGCACCCGGCGGCAGCATGTACTTGGCTGGGATATCCGTGCCGGGGATCAGGAGGCTCTTCCCCTTGTCGTCCAAAAGGGCAATCATCGGCCGGATGTCCTTGGCCCCGGAACGGTGCTTCGGGTCCAAGACCACATACGTGCTAAGCCCGGTGATCTCGTCGGTCTGTTTGTTGACGGTCACGCCGTCGATCAAGTCCGTGAAGGTCACCGTACCTGCGACCTCCGTGATAATCGGATGGGTATGCGGGTCCCAGTTCCCGACCACGCGGCCGGCCTTGACCTTATCGCCCTCGCTGACGCTTAAAATGGCGCCGTATGGGACCTTATAGCGCTCCCGATCACGACCATGGTCGTCTTGCACCACGAGTTCGCCAGAACGGGATACGGCCACGTTATTGCCGCTTGCGTGGCGAATCAGCTTCAGGTTATTAAAGCGAACCGACCCGTTCGATTTCACCTCGATACCGCTCACGGCAGTCGCCCGCGAGGCCGCGCCGCCGATATGGAAGGTACGCATCGTCAACTGCGTGCCGGGCTCACCGATACTCTGGGCGGCAATGACGCCAACCGCTTCGCCCTGATTTACCAGATGACCGCGCCCTAGATCGCGCCCATAGCAAAGCGCGCAGATCCCATAGCGTGTCTCGCAGGTGACCGGCGACCGGACGATCACCTGATCGATGTTGTGCTCTTCGAGCAGGCGAACCTTACGCTCATCTAACAAGGTGTTGTGCGGCACGAGTACGGCGTTGTCGGCCGGATCGACGACATCGCCGATGACCACGCGCCCAAGGACGCTCTCGCGCAACGGCACGACAACCTCGCCCCCCTCCACCAAAACACTCTTGCGAATACCTGTCTGCGTGCCGCAATCCGTGTCAGTCACCACGAGATCCTGGCACACATCGACCAGTCGGCGAGTGAGATATCCGGAGTTGGCGGTCTTCAACGCCGTATCGGCAAGGCCTTTCCGGGCACCATGAGTGGAAATAAAGTACTGGAGAACGTTCAGACCTTCGCGGAAATTCGCGGTGATCGGCGTCTCGATGATCGAGCCATCGGGCTTAGCCATGAGTCCGCGCATACCAGCAAGCTGGCGAATCTGCGCCGCGCTACCGCGTGCGCCGGAATCGGCCATCATATAGATCGAGTTGAACGACGGTTGGGTCACGGTCTTGCCGGTGCTGTCGACGACGTCCTCGACGCCCAGCTTGTCCATCATGGACTTGGCCACCCGTTCGCTGGTATGCGTCCAGATGTCGACCACTTTGTTGTAGCGTTCGCCATCAGTCAACAGACCCGAGGCATACTGCGCCTGAATCCCGCGCACATCGGCCTCAGCGTCACCGATGATCTTGCCCTTCTCGGCGGGCGTGACCATGTCGTTTACGCCAATCGAGATGCCGGCACGGGCGGCAAACGCAAACCCCGTGTACATCAATTGGTCGGCGAAAATCACTGTTTCCTTGAGACCTACCTGCCGATAACAAGCGTTGATCAGCTCGGAAATCGCCTTCTTCTTCAAGTCACGGTTGACCAGCGAAAACGGTAGGCCATCCGGTAACAGGTCGGACAACAGCGCCCGGCCGACCGTGGTCTCCACCAAACTGATCGTGCGCACCTTGTTCCGGGCATCGTCGAACAACACCTCGGGAATGCGTACTCGGCACCGCGCGTGGAGCGCGACCTTGCGCGTTTCATAGGCCCGATGAACCTCTGCTACATCGGCGAACACCTTCCCTTCGCCTAGCGCGTTGATGCGTATGCGCGTCATGTAATAGAGCCCCAACACGATATCCTGGGACGGCACGATGATCGGTTCGCCATTGGCAGGCGACAGGATGTTGTTTGACGACATCATGAGGCTGCGCGCCTCCAGCTGCGCCTCGAGCGAGAGCGGGACATGCACCGCCATCTGGTCGCCGTCGAAGTCCGCGTTATACGGCGCGCACACCAGCGGGTGGAGCTGGATCGCCTTGCCTTCCACCAACACCGGCTCGAAGGCCTGAATGCCTAAGCGATGCAAGGTCGGCGCCCGGTTCAACAGCACCGGATGTTCGCGAATCACCTCTTCTAGGATATCCCAGACCTCGGGGCTCGCCTGCTCGACCATCTTTTTGGCGGCCTTGATGGTGGTCGCCAGACCGCGCATCTCTAACTTGCTGAAAATAAAGGGCTTAAACAGCTCAAGCGCCATCTTCTTCGGCAAACCGCATTGGTGTAGCTTCAACGCCGGGCCGACCACGATCACTGACCGCCCCGAGTAATCGACGCGCTTGCCCAAGAGATTCTGGCGGAACCGCCCCTGCTTACCCTTGATCATATCGGCCAAGGATTTGAGCTGACGCTTGTTGGCCCCGGTAATGGCCTTGCCACGCCGACCATTGTCGAGGAGCGCGTCAACGGCCTCCTGCAGCATGCGCTTTTCATTGCGCACGATGATATCGGGGGCATTCAAATCCAACAGCCGCTTTAAGCGATTATTGCGGTTGATCACGCGGCGATACAGGTCGTTCAAATCCGAGGTCGCAAACCGGCCACCGTCAAGCGGCACAAGCGGACGCAGTTCGGGCGGTAGGACCGGCAGGATCTCGATCACCATCCATTCGGGCCGATTGCCCGAATGGAGGAACGCCTCTAAAACCTTGAGGCGCTTGGCGAGCTTCTTGATTTTGGTCTCCGAGTTCGTGGCCGAAAGTTCCTCGCGGAGCTTCGCGGCTTCGACCGGCAAATCAATGGCCCGCAGCAAATCGCGCACCGCTTCGGCGCCCATGCGCGCATCGAACTCGTCCCCATACTGCTCGATCGCCTCGAGATAAGCGTCCTCGGACAAGAGCTGGCTGCGCTCAAGCGGGGTCATGCCGGGATCCACGACCACATAGGCCTCGAAATACAAGACCCGCTCAATGTCGCGCAAGGTCATGTCCAAGACGAGACCCATGCGCGAGGGCAAAGACTTTAAGAACCAAATGTGGGCGACTGGGCTTGCTAAATCGATATGCCCCATCCGCTCACGCCTCACTTTCGAGAGCGTGACCTCAACGCCGCACTTCTCGCAGATCACGCCGCGATGCTTCAGGCGCTTATACTTTCCGCACAGACACTCATAATCCTTGATAGGACCAAAGATCTTGGCGCAGAAAAGCCCATCACGTTCGGGCTTGAATGTCCGGTAATTAATCGTCTCGGGCTTTTTGACTTCACCAAAAGACCAAGAGCGAATCTTATCCGGGGAAGCTAGGCCGATGCGAATAGAATCAAAGTCCTCGGCCTTGCTTGACTGCTTAAACAAATTAAATAGGTCTTTCAAGTCGATCTCCTCAACGCGGCCGGTAGCCGACCCCTCGTTTGCGATCAGATGTCGTGCAACGATTTATCCCTGGTCGAGCTCAATATCGATGCCTAGCGAACGAATTTCCTTAATGAGTACGTTAAACGATTCGGGCATCCCCGCCTCCATCTTGTGGTCGCCCTTTACGATATTCTCAAACATCTTGGTGCGTCCGGTGACATCGTCGGACTTGACCGTCAACATTTCCTGCAAGGTATAGGCAGCGCCGTAGGCCTCAAGTGCCCAAACCTCCATCTCTCCGAAACGCTGACCACCGGACTGCGCCTTACCGCCCAGCGGCTGTTGAGTCACGAGACTGTACGGGCCGGTCGAGCGCGCGTGCATCTTGTCGTCTACCAAATGGTTGAGCTTCAGCATGTACATGTAGCCCACGGTGATTTGCCGGTCGAACACCTCGCCCGTACGGCCATCATAGAGGGTTGTCTGTCCGGAACGCGGCAGACCCGCCAACTCCAGAAGGTCCATGATCTCCTCTTCGGTTGCGCCGTCGAACACGGGGGTTGCCATCGGCACGCCCTGCACCAAATTGCCAGCCAGATGAGTGATCTCGGTATCCGTCAACGAATCCAGGTCCTCCTTTTGGCCGGTACCATTGTAGACCTTCGCGAGAAAGCCCCTCAATTCAGCGATCGCCGCGTGCTGCTTCAACATCTCGCCAATCTTGTCTCCGAGCCCGCGAGCGCCCCATCCGAGGTGAGTTTCCAACACCTGGCCCACATTCATGCGCGAAGGCACGCCAAGCGGGTTCAAGACGATATCGATCGAGGTGCCGTTGGCCATGAACGGCATGTCCTCAACGGGAACGATGCGCGAGATGACACCCTTATTGCCGTGTCGTCCGGCCATCTTGTCGCCCGGCTGGAGACGGCGCTTCACGGCCACATAGACCTTGACCATCTTCAGCACGCCCGGGGGCAGGTCGTCGCCCGAAGTGAGCTTCTGACGCTTCTCTTCGAGGCGCGCATCAAACTCGATCTTCTGCTGCGCGAGCTGGTCACGAATGGCCTCGACCGCATCACTGACCTCGTTTTCGCGGACCCGCACCTCAAACCAGTTCGCATGAGGCAGGGCTTCGAGATAGGTCTTACTGATCTTGTCGCCGGCCTTAAGTCCCTTGGGTCCGCCTTCTGCGGTTTTCCCGAGCAGAAGCTTTTCGATACGCCCGAACGCGTCATTCTCAACAATGCGGTATTGGTCGTTTAGATCCTTACGAATACCGATGAGGGCCTGCTCTTCGTTCTGGTGGGCCCGGGCGTCCTTTTCGACGCCATCACGCGTAAAGACCTGCACGTCGATCACCGTGCCGGACATTCCGGATGGCAGCCGCAGCGAGCTGTCCTTCACGTCGGAGGCCTTTTCGCCGAAAATAGCGCGCAGCAACTTCTCCTCCGGCGTCAGCTGGGTCTCGCCCTTTGGGGTCACCTTGCCGACTAGGATATCGCCGGGGTTCACCTCAGCGCCAATATAAATGATTCCGGACTCGTCTAGCTTCCCTAGCGCCGTCTCACCGACATTCGGGATATCGCGGGTAATTTCCTCAGGCCCGAGCTTGGTGTCGCGCGACACCGTTGAAAGTTCTTCGATATGAATGGTTGTGAACGTGTCTTCATCAACCACTCGCTCGGAGATCAAAATAGAATCCTCGAAGTTGTAACCATTCCACGGCATGAAGGCGATCAGGATATTCCGCCCGAGGGCCAACTCGCCCATATCGGTCGAAGGGCCATCGGCCAGCACATCACCCTTCGCGATCGTATCGCCGACCCGCACGAGCGGCTTCTGATTGATGTTCGTGTTCTGATTCGAGCGCGTGTACTTTATGAGGTTGTAGATATCGACACCGGCCTTGTCAGCCTCGGTTTCGTCATCGTTTACCCGCACCACAATGCGGCTCGCATCGACAGAATCCACTAAACCACCACGACGCGCGGTCACTGCAACCCCTGAGTCCACCGCGACAGTTCGCTCCATACCGGTACCCACGAGCGGCTTTTCGGCCTTCAAGGTGGGCACAGCTTGGCGCTGCATGTTGGAGCCCATGAGTGCACGGTTCGCATCGTCATGCTCAAGAAACGGGATCAACGATGCCGCAACGGACACGATCTGGGCGGGCGCCACGTCGATAAAATCGACCTTGGCTACCGCCGAGAGCGTAAACTCGTTGCGGTGGCGACAAGACACCATCTCGTCGGTCAGCCGGCCGTCCTCATCTACCGAGGCATTGGCCTGGGCAATGATAAACTTCCCTTCCTCGATAGCCGACAGGTATTCGATCTTCTCCGTGACCCGGCCATCGACGACCTTCCGGTATGGGGTTTCGAGGAAGCCATACTCATTGGTGCGCGCATAAACGGCCAAGGAATTGATCAACCCGATATTCGGCCCTTCAGGCGTCTCGATGGGGCAGACCCGACCATAATGCGTCGGATGCACGTCGCGGACTTCGAACCCAGCCCGCTCACGCGTCAATCCACCAGGCCCGAGCGCTGACACGCGGCGTTTGTGCGTGACTTCGGATAGGGGGTTCGTTTGATCCATGAACTGGGAAAGCTGGCTCGACCCGAAAAACTCCTTGATGACCGCCGACACCGGCTTTGCGTTGATTAGCTCCTGCGGCATCAGGTTCTCAGACTCGGCTAGGCTCAAACGCTCCTTAACCGCGCGCTCGACGCGCACCAGACCAATGCGAAACTGATTCTCGGCCAGTTCTCCCACCGACCGCACACGACGGTTCCCCAAATGATCGATGTCGTCGATCTCCCCCTGACCGTTTTTCAGGCCAATCAAGATCTTCATGACATCGATAATGTCTTCGCGGCTCAGGATCCCTGGGCCTTCGTCATTGCCGCGGCCTAGTCGCCGATTAAACTTCATACGCCCGACCGCTGACAGATCGTAACGGTCGAGACTAAAAAAGAGGCTCGCGAACAGATTCTGGGCCGCCTCTCTTGTCGGCGGCTCGCCGGGCCGCATCATGCGGTAGATCTCGATCTGCGCCTCGAGCGCATCCCGCGTGGCGTCAATGCGCAACGTATTCGAGATGTACGGGCCACGATCCAGTTCGTTCATATAGAGCGTGCGGATCTCCTGGATACCCGCGACCATGAGTTTCTGAACCAATTCGGCGGTAACGGCCTCATTGGCCTGGGCAATCAGTTCGCCAGTTGCGACATCGATCACGTCCTCGGCCAACGGCCGGCCGGCCAAGAAGGTCACGACGTTCTCCGGCGGGATCAGGAGCTCATCCATCTTCGCCTTGTCGATGTCACGGATATGACGCGCGGTAATGCGCTGGTCCTTCTTGACGATAACCGCACCATCCGCCGACTTGATGTCGAAATCGGCCTGCTCGCCGCGCAGCCTTTGCGAGACCAGCTTTAATCGCACATTACCGTCGCTCAAGACAAAGGTATCCATCTCGAAGAACGTCTGCAGAATATCCTGGCTGCTCATACCGAGCGCCCGCAGCAGCGTAGTGGCTGGCAACTTACGGCGCCGATCTATGCGTACGTACAAAAAGTCTTTGGGATCAAACTCAAAATCGAGCCATGAACCCCGATAAGGGATGATGCGCGCAGAAAACAACAATTTGCCAGACGAGTGCGTCTTACCGTAATCGTGATCGAAAAAGACACCAGGCGAGCGATGCAGCTGAGAGACAATCACGCGCTCGGTGCCGTTGATAACGAAGGTCCCGTTGTCGGTCATGAGCGGGATTTCGCCCAAATACACTTCCTGTTCTTTGATGTCCCGGACCGACTTGGCGCCCGTGGTCTCATCTTTGGCGAACACGACCAAGCGCAATAGGACCCGCAGCGGCGCGGCATAGATCAGGCCGCGTTGTTGACACTCTTTCACGTCAAACAAGGGCGTCCCGAGCCGGTAACTGACAAACTCAAGGGCCGCCGCACCATTGTAGGATTCAATCGGGAAAACAGACTTGAACGCCGCTTGCAGCCCCTGATCAACACGCTGGGTACGCTCGATGTCAGCCTGCAAAAAGCCTTGGTACGACTCTTTCTGCGTGGCGAGCAGATAGGGAACTCGCAAAAGGCTTGGCCGCTTGCCAAAACTCTTGCGGATGCGCTTTCTCTCAGTGAATGAATAGCTCATAGGTTCCTCAGCTCTTGATGTCCGGAAGATCCCGAACGACAAACAAAGACGGACAGGCCAGTTTGCACTAGCCTGTCCTGACGATCATCTTGCCGCCACTGCTTTGGGCAATCAATCTACCCTTACTTCAATTCGGCTTTGGCACCAGCCTCTTCCAACTGCTTCTTCATAGACTCCGCGTCGACCTTGGCAACAGCCTCCTTGACGGTCGCGGGTGCGGACTCTACGAGATCCTTGGCCTCTTTCAGCCCAAGATTCGTAATGGCGCGCACGGCCTTGATGACGCCCACTTTATTGTCGCCAAAAGAACTCAGCACCACGTCGAAAGTCGTCTGCTCAGCCGCAGGAGCCGCAGCTGCTGCGCCCGGGGCCGCCACTGCCACAGCCGCCGCAGCAGCCGAGACACCGAATTTCTCTTCCATATCCTTGATCAATTCAGACAGATCAATAACCGACATGTTGGCAATGCTGTCTAGAATCTCTTGCTTCGATACTGCCATGATATATTCTCCTCGAAAATAACCTTTAAAGCCCCGTAAATCGGAAGCTAGCCTTGTGCCTTATCGCGGATCGCCGCGAGTGTCCGGACAAACCGGCTCGGAACCTCGTTCAACGTCTGCACGAACCGAGCGATCGGCGCTTGCATGGTGCCCATGAGAGTGGCGAGCAGGACATCACGGCTTGGCAACAACGCCAGAGCCTCCAGCTGCACACTCGTCATCAGCGCCCCGTTCATGGCTCCGACCTTGATTACTAGCTTGTCGTTGGCACGTGCGAAGTCGCTTAACACCTTAGCTACCGCGACTGGATCCGCAGATGTAGCGAAGGTCAACGGCCCCTTCAGATGACTGTCCAGGCACGCAAAGGGCGAGCCGGCCACAACACGCTGCACCAAGGTATTCTTTATCACCTTGATGTAAACGCCAGCTGCCCGCGCCTGAGCGCGCAATTCCGTCATCTGCGCTACGGTCAAGCCTCGGTATTCCGCGACAACGGCCGCTTGCGCGCCCACAATCGCCGCAGATACCTCGGCTACTACCGCCTTCTTTTGCTCAAGATTTAGACTCAACGAATCACCTCCTTCACTCCCCCGGTTACGGGGGCCGGCGATCACGTGGCTTTAAAGGCCCCGGACACCATCTACGCCGGCCGAAAACGATTAAGCCTTGGCACCGGCGGTCTTCGACATCTACCCAGCTTCGGGCAGTCCTAGCCACAAACTACTGCGGTAAAGATCCCTGGTCGACACGCACACCCGGCCCCATCGTGGCAGACATGGTGACGCGCTTCACATAAATACCCTTGGCTGCGCTCGGTCGGGCCTTCTGCAAAGCCGCGACCAACGCCAGCAAATTCTCCTTCAAGGCCTCTTCCGTAAAAGAGATCTTGCCGATCGCGCAGTGCACGATACCGGCCTTGTCGGCGCGATATTGCACCTGACCGGCCTTGGCGTTCTCGACGGCCTTAGCGGCATTCGGTGTCACCGTCCCCACCTTGGGGTTTGGCATAAGGCCCCGTGGACCAAGAATCTGGCCCAATTGACCGACCACACGCATCGCTTCCGGGGTCGCTATGACCACGTCGAAATCGAGCTTGCCGGCCTTCACTTGATCTGCCAAGTCCTGGAATCCGACGATATCGGCGCCGGCCTTCTTGGCCGCTACCGCCGCCTCACCTTCGGCAAATACCGCGACTCGCACAGTCTTTCCGGTTCCGCGCGGCATAACCGCCGACCCGCGCACGTTCTGATCGGACTTGCGCGGGTCGATGCCCAGATTGATCGCAACATCCACCGACTCATCGAACTTCGCGCTGGCGGTCTTCTTTATGAGCGTCAAGGCCTCGTCCAAGCCATACATGCGGGTCCTGTCGACGAGCGGGCGGATGTCACGCAGGCGCTTGCCACTCTTTGTGATCTCGACCATTACACGCCCTCCGTTTCAAGACCCATGCTGCGCGCACTGCCAGCAATCAGGCGCACCGCCGCCTCAAGGTCCGTGGTATTCAGATCCGGCATCTTCACGCGGGCAATCTCTTCCAACTGGGCGCGCGTCACTTTCCCGACCTTATGGGTATGAGGTGTCTTGCTGCCACTGGTCACGCCAGCGGCCTTCTTCAACAAGATACTGGCAGGCGGCGTCTTGGTGACAAAGGTAAAGCTCTTGTCGCTATAGGCGGTAATGACCACAGGGATCGGCAGGCCCTCTTCCAGGCCCTGCGTGCGGGCGTTGAAGGCCTTGCAAAACTCCATGATGTTCAGGCCACGCTGACCAAGGGCGGGCCCGATCGGTGGGCCCGGAGTGGCCTTAGTGGCCGGCACCTGCAACTTAATGTAGGCGTCTATCTTCTTTGCCATAACGGCTCCTTCGGGGTGCAAACGCCTCGCGGCTCCCCCTGTTGTGGTCGGTCCTTAAAGATTCAGGCCTTCTCTACTTGACTAAAATCGAGCTCTACCGGCGTCTGTCTACCAAAAATCGACACCGAGACCTTGAGTTTGCTCTTTTCGTAATTCACGTCCTCGACGGTACCATTGAAATCAAGGAACGGGCCGTCAATGACCCGCACTTGCTCGCCGCTCGTGAACGAAAACTTGGGCCTTGGCTTCTCGACGCCATCTTGCACTTGGCGAAGAATCGTCTCGGCTTCTTTGTCTGTGATCGGCGTGGGCTTGGTGCCCGAACCACCAATGAAACCGCTGACCTTGGGTACCGCTTTCACGAGATGCCAGGACTCGTCGGTCATCTCCATGCGTACCAAAACGTACCCGGGGAAAAACTTGCGCTCACTGGTCCGGCGCTGACCACTCTTCATCTCGACCACTTCCTCAGTCGGGACCAGTATCTCGCCGAACATCTCCTGCATGCCCGAGCGTGCAATGTGCTCCTTCAGGGTTCTTTGCACGTGCTTCTCAAACCCCGAGAACGCGTGCACGACATACCAACGCATCGTCATCGGATCAAGACCTCCCGGTCAACATGCTAACGCCCTTGATTAAACCAAGGTCTACGATCCACAAAAACAGCGCAATCAACACCACAAGGACGATGACCACCAAGGTGGTTTGCGCGGTCTCCTTGTGGGTAGGCCAGATCACCTTACTGAGCTCGACACGGGACTCCTTGATAAAGGCCCACCCGGACCGCCCCGCCGCGGTCTGCATGACCGTGGCTGTTGCCAAGACCACGCCGGCCAGCACCGCCAGGACCCGCCAGACCTCGGGGTGTCCCGCAAGCACGTAGTACCCGACAATTCCTGCCGCCAGGAACACCACACTCGCGGTCAGCTTTAACTTATCTACCATCAACGCGCACACACCCTTAAAAACGAATGGCAGGCCAGGAGGGAATCGAACCCCCAACCTTCGGTTTTGGAGACCGACGCTCTACCAATTGAGCTACTGGCCTAAACCTGGACCGCCGAAGACCCCCTACTCGAGTATCTTCGCTACCACGCCGGCACCCACCGTACGACCACCTTCACGGATGGCGAACCGAAGTCCCTCTTCCATGGCGATCGGGTTGATGAGGCTGATCGTGAGTTTGACGTTATCCCCCGGCATTACCATCTC
>DATKTV010000054.1:0-6184 GCA_035530915.1 Acidiferrobacter sp.
CTAAAGGTTCGTCGAAGACTACGACGTTGATAGGCGGGGTGTGTAAGTTCAGTAATGGATTTAGCTAACCCGTACTAATTGACCGTGCGACTTGATCATATAACACCCAAGGTGTTTTGTAGGGTGGCTGATTGAGATCGATATACCTCCTTGTTGCATCACTATTCGATTATTGTTGGGCCCGGAAGGGCTCGGCTGAAGGTTTGCCTGGTGGCCATAGCGAGCGGGAACCACCCGATCCCATTCCGAACTCGGAAGTGAAAACGTTTAGCGCCGATGATAGTATGGGGTCTCCCCATGCGAAAGTAGGACACTGCCAGGCTTTTAATACGAAACCCCTGACCACAGCGATGTGGGCAGGGGTTTTTTTTGGCTTCGCCCCGGTGTTTGCTAGACTCCGAGTATGGGTCTTATCCACGATGTCTTGAAAATATTGGCCGATGGCGAGCAGCACTCGGGCGTAGCCTTGGCGGAACGACTGAGTGTGACGCGGGCTGCCATCTCGAAGGCGGTTGCGGGCTTGACCGATGTTCCCATTACCGTGGATCGGAAGGGCTATGCCTTACCAACGGCCTTTCGGCCGTTAGACGAGGCCCGTATCACTCGCTTCCTGGGCGATTGCGGCTGTGCCCTCGACCACTTATGGGTGCTGGCGGAGGTCGACTCGACGAATCGGTTTCTGTTGGCGGCCCAGCATCATGGGGTCTGCGCCTGTTTGGCTGAGCGCCAGACGGCCGGTCGGGGTCGACGCGGGCGTGCCTGGCAGGCGACGCCGTATGGGAACGTGATGCTGTCGGTGGGCTTGACGCTGCGCGGCATGGCCGAGCCGCCGGGCGTGTTGAGTCTGGGAGCGGGGGTCGCGGTTGCGCGGGTCCTGCGGACGCTTGGGGTTCAGGATACGGCACTGAAGTGGCCTAATGACGTCCTGTGGCAGGCCCGCAAGCTTGCAGGTGTCTTGATTGAGATGCGTGGCGAGCCGGAGGCGATGCGGGTCGTGGTCGGGGTGGGGCTAAACGGCACCATGGGCCAAAAGGCGGCCGCGGCTATCGATCAGCCGTGGGTGGATCTGCGGGGTATATTGCCGACTGTGGATCGGGATTACATTGCCGCGCTCTTGATAGCGGAGATCCTGGCGGTGATGGCGGATTACCGGCGCGGCGCAACCGGAGCGATCCTAGACGAGTGGCGCGCGCATCATGCGCTCGCGGGTGTGCGGGTCAGCGTTCACACCACAGCCGAGATCGCCCCGTGCATCGGCGTTATTCAGGACATTAATGAGGAAGGGGCATTGATGCTGACGGTGGCCGGCGAGACCCGGGTGGTACGTTCAGGGGAAGTGAGCGTGCGTCCGCTATGATGCTCTTATGCGATCTTGGCAACAGTCGGCTCAAATGGGCGCAGTGGCACGGCGCGCTCTCCGGATTTGGCTGGGGCGCCTACGAAGGCGAGGAGAATTTTGCCACGCGGCTTGCGTCCGCGCCGCGGCCGGCGGCAATCGCGGCGATTTCGGTTGCCAGTCGCCACAATGCGGCGTTTCGGACGTTTTGCGAGACCCGCTGGCGCCTGACGCCCACCTGGTACAGCGCGTCCCAGCAGGGTTTTGGGCTGCAAAGCCTGTACCAGCCGCCAGAGAGCTTGGGGGCCGATCGGTTTGCCGCGATGCTCGGCGCGCGTAGCCGGTTCGGGGCGCGGGCGCTTTGTGTCGTTGATTGTGGTACGGCGATCACCATAGACGCCGTTGATCGCGAAGGCATTTTCCAAGGGGGCGCGATCCTTCCCGGAATGACAGTGGCAGGGGTGGCCTTGACGCGCGCGGCGGGGGCGCTTGCCCCGGTGGATTACCTGGGCACGGTATCGGCGGCGGGCCGAAACACGGCCACTGCGATGCGGGCTGGCATCATGCTGGGGACGGCCGGCGCCATTGATCGCTTGCTAGCGGACCAGGAAGTCCTGCTTCAGACGACTCTGTTAGTGGTGCTGACCGGCGGGGATGCGCATCGGCTCGGGCCCCATCTACGCCATGCGCATGAGATCGCGCCGCATTTGACTTTGGAGGGGCTTGCGGTGATGGCGGCATGAAGGTACTTGTCTTGTTGTTATTGCTTTCGACTATCGGCCTCGGCCTTTGGATCTACGGCTATGATCAACCGCCGACTGGTGCACCGGTGCCGGTCCATGCCGACCGAATGCATCAGGTCTCGGGCGCGACCCCGGCCGCACCGCCGGTCGTCGAAGTCGCGGTGCCTAAGTCCCCGGCCCCCAGTTCGCAGGTAGCCCCGCCGGCACCGTCGGCCGCAAAACCCGTGCCGTTGCCGACCCACGTGGTCGCGGCGACCCGAACGGCCCGCCGGGTGTCCGTTGGCAAGCCGTCGGCGTCCCCCAAACGGGGGCCGCGACCGGTCGCGCGCGTCATTGCCAAGACTGTACCACTATCCCCCCGTTGTTGGCGGCTAGGCCCGGTTGAGAAGCGCGCCCAGGCCGCGCATCTCCTGCGCCGCCTGCATCTGTCAGGTCGCGTCTTGAGCCTTGCCAGGGCTCCTGCGTACCGTATCTTCCTCTCCACGGCCGTTCATTGGCCGCCTGCCCAAGCCTTGGCGCGGCTCGGCGTGCGGGGGGCCTATGTGACCCACGGCCCCAGGGGTGGCGAGGTGCTCTCGCTGGGGGTCTTTCTCAACCATGCCGCCGCCATAGCTGAGCTAAGGCGTCTCCGTAAGGACCACCTAGCCGTGCAGATCGCGCCTTTTGGGGCCCCCATCCGCTATTACGCCGAGATCCATTTGGCGGGATCCCCCACGGGGCTTTGGCAGCGCTTGGGCTCGGTCGGGCACCATGTCTGTAGCGCGGTCCACGGGGCCAGCTACACGGGGCCGGTCAAATAACGGCTAAGACCCTCGCAATGAGCGTCGCCGACGTGTCAGCGGGGCGCGAGTGCCATCCGGCGCCAAGCCGGAAAGGTCGCGCGGCCGGGTTCGGTGCTTGCAGTCAGCGGTCGCTTTCCTTAGAATACCCTCCCGCTCCCGGTGCCCGCATAGCTCAGTTGGTAGAGCATCTGATTTGTAAAATTGCACCTGCGTGGGGAAACGTACGCAGTGGAGATGGCTAAAACGGGGAAACCTTAAGGCCTTACGGCCCTGGCAATCCCGTGCTAGCCGCGTTTTGCGGCGAGTGTAGAGACTTTACACCATCCACCTAAACCACACCGTTGGTGCGGCAAGGTGAAGAGAAAGTCCAGACCCCAAACCTGTAAAGGGCTGCGGAAGCAGTAGAGGGTATGAATCAGAGGGTCGGGGGTTCAAATCCCTCTGCGGGCTTTACACCATATCAAAAAGGGCGGCCGCCCAGAGATTGTTCATGGAAAAATACCCTAGCGACGCCGAAGACGGCGCGCTTGCTTATTACGCCGACCTTGATGGTCGCCTCCAAGGCCTACGCGCCCGCTTACGGCGCCCACTCACCTTGGCGGAAAAGATTCTCTTTGCCCATTGGGTAGATCGCGGCACCGTACCGGTTCCTGGGGCGAGCACTGAGGCCTTCCGTCCGGATCGGGTGGCGATGCAAGACGCGACCGCGCAGATGGCGCTTTTGCAGTTTATGAGTGCCGGCCGTCCGCAAGTGGCCGTGCCCGCGACCGTTCACTGCGACCACCTGATCCGCGCCAAGGTCGGTGCGGGCCAAGATCTGGCGGCCGCTGAACAGAGTAACGAGGAGGTCTATACCTTCCTCTCTTCGGTCGCGGCGAAATATGGTATCGGTTTTTGGCGGCCGGGCTCGGGCATCATTCATCAGGTGGTGCTAGAACATTACGCATTTCCCGGCGGCCTCATGATCGGGACCGATTCTCACACCCCCAACGCCGGCGGGCTTGGTATGCTCGCCGTTGGGGTCGGTGGCGCCGATGCCGTCGATGTGCTGGTGGGTATGCCATGGGAGCTTCAGTGGCCCAAGCTCATTGGTGTCCAGCTCGTCGGAAGCCTGTCGGGCTGGACGAGCGGCAAGGATGTCATCTTGAAGCTCGCCGGCCTCCTTACGACCAGCGGCGGCACCGGTCATATTGTCGAATATTTCGGGCCGGGTACGGCCTCTTTGAGCGCCACCGCCAAGGCCACGATTACCAACATGGGGGCCGAGCTCGGGGCTACTACCTCGGTGTTCCCTTTCGATCCGCGCATGGCCGCCTATCTGACCGCGACTGGGCGCGGCCGACTTGCGGCCAGGGCCCAAACGCTCGCCGCGCAGCTGACGGCAGACCCCGAGGTGGTTGCGCACCCCGAGGACTATTTTGATCGGGTGGTGACGATCGATCTGTCCACCCTTGAGCCTCATGTTGTGGGTCCTCACACCCCAGATCTCGCGCGGCCCGTTTCCCAGCTGCAAGACGATGTGCTAAAGCACGGATATCCGCCCAACTTAAGCGCGGCCTTGATCGGCAGCTGTACTAACTCCTCCTATGAGGATATCGGCCGAGCGGCACATGTCGCGCGTCAAGCGCGGGCCTTGGGTATCAAGGCCCGGGTCCCGTTTTTGGTAACGCCGGGCTCCGAACAGGTGCGGGCGACGATTGAGCGCGACGGCCTGCTTGCTGATTTGACGGCCATTGGGGCTACCGTGCTTGCCAATGCCTGCGGCCCCTGCATCGGTCAATGGGAGCGCGAGGGTATCGCCAAAGGCGAGAATAACAGTATTTTGACCTCCTATAACCGGAACTTCCCGCGCCGCAATGACGGCAACCCGGGGACGCACGCATTCATTGCGAGCCCCGAGCTGGTGACCGCATTCGCCTTGACCGGCAGTTTGACCGAGAATCCGCTGGCCGGCATTTCGGTGGGTGGCAAGATGGTGTCTCTTGAGCCCCCGTGCGCGGAGGAGCTGCCAAAGGCCGGATTTGTGCCCGAGACTGGGGGTTACGCGGCGCCGAGCGAGCATGGGCAGGCGGTCACCATCAAGGTTCGCGAGGACAGCGAACGCTTGAGCTTGTTAGACCCGTTTCCCCCCGCCCATGCGGCGGATTTCCAGGAGCTACCGATTTTGCTGAAGGCGGTCGGTAAATGCACGACCGACCATATCTCCGCGGCCGGCCCCTGGCTTAAATATCGCGGGCATCTCGACAAAATCAGCGACAATCTCTTTCTTGGCGCGAACAACGCCTTTAGTGAGGCGCCGGGAACGGGTTTTGATGTCATAAAGAAGGAGTCCGGGGTGCCGCTGGCGCAACTGGCCCGCGCCTATAAGGCTCAGGGGCTGGGTTGGGCCGCAGTAGGAGACACCAATTACGGCGAAGGGAGCTCGCGCGAGCATGCCGCCATGTCACCGCGTTATCTCGGCGCTCGTCTCGTGCTCGTGCGCAGCTTTGCGCGCATCCACGAGACCAACTTAAAGAAGCAGGGCGTGCTGCCGCTGACGTTCGCCAAGGGCGCGGATTATGAGCGCATTGGTCGCGAGGATCGGCTCAGCATACCGGATATTGGCGAATTGCAGCCGGGCTCCCCGCTGCGCCTCGTCGTGCGGACGCCCGGCGGGGAGGTTTGGGAGATGTTGGCCCAACATACGCTGACCGCGGAACAAATCGCTTGGTTTTGGGCAGGCTCAGCGCTCAATTTGTTGAGCCAAGGGGCCAAACACTCCGATATCGCGAATACTAGGTGTTGACAAGGGCCCGTCCCTTAATCACAATTCGCGGCTTACGTTTGGGAGGGGTACCCGAGTGGCCAAAGGGATCAGACTGTAAATCTGACGGCTCTGCCTTCGGAGGTTCGAATCCTCCCCCCTCCACCATGCAATTGTGGGCGCACGATCCTAAAACATGTTGCGCGGGTGTAGTTCAATGGTAGAACTTCAGCCTTCCAAGCTGATAGCGTGGGTTCGATTCCCATCACCCGCTCCAGTTTGGTATGAATTTTAAGGACATTTGGCCCATATAGCTCAGTCGGTAGAGCACTTCCTTGGTAAGGAAGAGGTCATCGGTTCGATTCCGATTATGGGCTCCATACGTAGGCTCGGGGACTATAAAATGAGTCGGCCGGGAAGAAAAGTTTACTAAAATACTGAGGTACCCACGGTGTCCAAGGGAAAATTTGAACGCACGAAGCCCCATCTGAATGTGGGCACAATCGGCCATGTCGACCATGGTAAGACTACGCTCACAGCGGCCCTGACCAAGGTCTTGGCGGTCAAGTTCGGTGGCGAG
>DATKTV010000055.1:0-47184 GCA_035530915.1 Acidiferrobacter sp.
GGCTCTTTCTCGAATGGGTGCAGGGACAGGGGAAGATTCCGGATGCTGTAGTCACGTCGCTCCCGCGACAGTGGTGAGAGCCGGAAAGACCTCTGTCGCCCGCACCAGAACCCCCTGCCTTTAGGCATGGGGAGGTTCAGAGCCCGGCCATACACGCGATATAATGCGTCAATGGAGAATTACATTGATCTGAGCGCCGCCTGTCCCAGACCCGATTCCGTGCGCCCTGACGCCGTCATTATCGAGGGGCATACCCACACTGGTCGGCCTTGCCGCATTGTCGATAACACCTGCTCGGTCCCGAGAAAGGACTTGACCGAGGTCCTAGACGGCCTGATTACCGCGCACCGCTTTGGGGTTGCCGCGCTGTCCGCTCACGGCGGCCAGGTGTTGGCCATTGGTCGCCCCGATGCCACCCACATCCAGTTCGGTGATGAACTCTATCGACTGCTACTGTTCCCGTATGAGGCCCACATAGAGCGGTTCTAGATGCGCTCGCAGTTCAAGGCCGCTCACGTCGCGTCAACAGATAGACTGCCTCCTCACGCCAGGCCAGGCCCTGTTCGGCCAGTTGCGGATTCACGGCCGCCATTTCCCGTTCGCGCTCCAGCACCTGAATGGCAAAATGGGGCGCGAAGATGTCGGTGACTTCCTCCTTCGACACCGCAAACGGCGGACCGCTTTGCGGGTCTTTCAGGGAAAAAGGCGCAATCAGCAGCACGGGGGCCCCGGGCATGAGGAGTTCGGCCATGTGCGCGGCGTAATCACGGCGCGTATCGGGGGGCATGGCGATCAGGGCGGCGCGATCATATACGGCCGAGACCGGCCCGAGCCGCGCCGGCGTCAAGTGGAAATAGTCCCCGACAAGAATGGTGATACCGTCGGCGTGATATTCGGGAAATCCGTCACGCAAAGTGCCGACGCAGGCCTGGCCCCCTTCTGTGAAGAAGGCCTCGGCTGCAAGCGGGCTCAGTTCGACGCCCACGACCTCGTGGCCCTGGTCATGCAGCCAGGCCATGTCGCGGCTCTTCCCGCACAAGGGTACGAATATGGGCCCCGCGCGTACCCCCTTTAATCTTTCGAAATACCGCGTCAAAAAACGATTCGCGTGGCTCTGATGAAAGCCAATGCGATTCTCGCGCCACCGCTCATGCCAAAATTCGGGTTCCATCAATTATCCCTCTTAGCTGCGCATAACCACGATCACCGCATCAAGCTTGGCAGTTCGATGGTGAGCGTGATGACTAGACACTGAATATTTCGACATCCTCTCCGCCGTGAATGACGAAGATTCCAGCGGAGCGGTTTATGCCACACCCTGCCGGTCACCTCATGCGCACCACGTAAAGATAGGGCAATCTTTACTATATATCACTAGTGTCCGGTTAAACCGGGGTTGGTTTCAGTAAAACCCAGTATTGGCGCGGCTTAGCGGCCAATTGTATTTGGTGCCGATTTGAACCCACAAGATCCATTCTCGTGTAATTTCCTGGAGTCGAGACCCCCAGGATATGCCTCATGAATGTCGGCAAAACGCTGTTCGCCCAGATCATGGAGTTCGTCCCATGGACGAGTTTCACGCGCATTGTGGAGCGCTACTCTGGCAACGCGCGCGTCCGCCGCATGACCTGCGCCGAACAGTTTCGCGTTATGGTGTTTGCGCAATTGACGCGGCGAGAGAGTTTGCGCGACATTGAAGTGACTCTGGGCGCCAATGCCAACAAGCTCTATTCCCTGGGCCTGCGTCACGCGATTTATCGCTCGACGGAGGCCTTCGCCAACGAATTGCGCGACTGGCGCATCTGGGCCGACCTCGCAGCCGTCCTGATTCGCCGTGCCCGCAGGCTGTACCGCGACGAGGACCTGGGTCTGGATCTGAGTAACACGGTCTATGCGCTTGATGCCACCACGATTGATCTCTGTTTGAGCCTGTTCGATGGGGCGAGGTGATGCTCAACCAAGGCCGCGATCAAGAGGCATACGCTTTTGGATTTGCGAGGCGCCATTCCCACCTTCATCCCCATCAGCGATGGCAAGTTGCACGACGTCAATGGGGATGTCAGCCCCACCCTGCACCTCGGTGCAAGTAGGGCAGCCCCGGCGAAGCGGGAACCGCCGAAGCGACTCAGTGCAACCATGCGCTGCACTGAGCGCCGTAGGAATCCCCGTCCTTCAGGGCGAGGAGGATGTCAACATTGCCGCGCTGTACAAGAGCCGCTGGCAGGTCGAGTTGTTCTTCAAATGGATCAAGCAGCACCTGCGCATCAGGAAATTCTTCGGCACCAGCGAGAACGCCGTCAAGACGCAAATCTGGTGCGCTGTGTCGACGTACGTGCTCATCGCCATCGTCAAGAAAGAGCGGCAGCTCGATGCCTCCCTCTATACGCTTCGACAGATTCTTTTGGTCTCGGTTTTCGAGAAAACCGAGATTTCGCGCGCCTGGCAGCTCGATCCACAGGCTCGAGAAATACCCATCGACGGTAACCAGATGAATTTGTGCGATTTTTAACCGGGCACTAGTGACTATATATAAACAGTAAAGACAACAGTGAGCACCGGCCGGCCGGCCACCGTGAGGACAACGCGAAGGGCGGCTTCAGCGCAAGCGCACCCGCTGGGCCTGGGTGATGCGAGTGGTCACTGATAGCGGTGCGTGTGTTGGAGATCGCCCCAGGCATCGGCGCCATCGTCTCTTACTGGGTCCTTACGCGCTACCCGCCCCCGCCACAGAGAAGGCTCGGGTCTAGCCGAGCTCTCGGTTATAATCGCCCGCAAAGGGGACACCATGAAGACACGCATCGAAAACGACAGCCTCGGCGAATACCCGGTTCCGGAGGCCGCTTGGTATGGCATTCAGACGGCTCGGGCGGTAGACAATTTTCCGATCTCGGGCCGTGGCCCGGATCGCGACTTCATCATTGCTCACGCCCGTATCAAGATCGCGGCCGCGCGCGTCAACGCCCAGGCCGGCTGGCTTGCCGAGCCCCTCGCCCAAGAGATTGTGCGGGCCGCCCAAGCGATTGCCGATGGCGATTACCACAAGGAGTTCGTGGTCGATCGATTCCAGGCCGGGGCCGGGACGAGCCACAACATGAATACCAATGAGGTGATCGCAAACCTCGCCAACGTCGCGCTCGGTGGGGTGCGCGGCCACTACCAGCCGGTCCACCCCAATGACCACGTCAACATGGGGCAAAGCACAAACGACACTATCCCAACCGCCATCCGTTTGGCGGCATTAGCCAAACTGTCCCGCCTAGTGGCGGCCGTCCATGACATGGCGCGCGCCTTTTCGGTCTTGGGCGAACGTGAACGCGCCACGGTCAAAAGCGGCCGCACTCACCTCCAAGACGCGGTCCCCACAACGCTCGGGCGGGAATTCTCCGCCTATGCCTGGACTTTGCACCGGAGCGCCCGCCGCATCCAAGACACTGCCATCGATCTTGGCGACATCGGTCTAGGCGGGAGCGCCGTGGGGACTGGGCTTAACACCGCGCCGCACTATGCAAAGCGAGTATGCGCCGAGCTTCAGGCCCTGACCGGAGAGACATTGAGGCCGGCTGCTCATATGGCCGCCCAAATGCAGTCGCTGGCAGACATGGAGCATGTCTCCGGCGCGATCCGCGGTCTTACGCTAGAGCTTATCCGGATCGCGAACGACCTGCGCCTACTAGCCTCCGGTCCCCGAACGGGTTTTGCGGAGATCGTGCTCCCAGCGGTACAGCCGGGATCGAGCATTATGCCAGGCAAAGTCAACCCCGTTATGTTGGAAATGTTAAACCAAGTATGCTACCAGGTGCTCGGCCAGGACGCCGCAATCGCGGCGATGACCCAGGCCGGTCAGCTTGAGCTCAACGTCATGATGCCAGCCCTTGGCTCGGCCCTTTTTGACATGCTGGACTGGCTGACCAACGCCGTGTCGGCGGTCACGGAAAAGGCCATAACCGGCATCACCTGTGACCGCGCGCGCTGCCAAATGTACGCCCATACCAGTGTGGGTTTGGCGACACTCTTGAATCGCGCGATCGGCTATGCCGCCGCCGCGCGCCTCGCCAAGGAATCGGAAAGCACCGGACGCCCGATTGGCGCGCTCGTGTGCGAGCAGGGGCTCATGGACGAGGCGGCCTTCACCGACCTCGTCTTGCAGGCCGCCATGGGGGGCGAGAGCTGATGGCCCGCATCCTGGTCCTCTATTACAGCCGTCACGGTAACGTCCGGCGCATGGCCGAACTCGTGGTCCGTGGCGTAGAAGGCGTCCCAGGGTGCGAGGCCCTGCTGCGTACGGTGCCCGAGGTCTCGCCGGTGTCCGAGGCGGTGTCGCCGGCGATCCCGGACTCCGGCCCGCCTTATGTCAGCCTTGATGATTTACGCGACTGTGATGGCCTTATCATAGGAAGCCCGACGCGCTTTGGTCATATGGCAGCACCGATTAAATATTTTCTGGAAACCACGACCCCGCTGTGGCTGACCGGCGCACTTTCCGGAAAACCGGCGGCAGTCTTTACTTCGACCGGTTCTCTGCACGGTGGACAGGAGGCCACGCTTTTGTCCATGGCGTTGCCGCTTTGGCATCACGGCATGTTGCTTGTCGGAATTCCGTACACACACCCAGAGTTGTCGACGACCCAATCGGGGGGCACACCCTACGGAGCAAGCCACGTCGCGGGCCTTAGCAATGAACGCCCGATCAGCCCCGAGGAAAGGACCTTGTGCTTGAGTGTGGGTGACCGCGTGGCGCGCATTGCGCTCCAGCTGGCGGCACCCCATAAGCGCTAATCGCGCTACGTGATTCGCGCGCTATTCGAGATCTTCGAATATCATGCGCAGATAAGGGATGGTCAGTCGTCGCCCATCGGCCAAGGTGGCCTGATCTAACTGTTCTAACAGCACAAAAAGGGCATGTGGGTCACGGGGGCCGTGGGTGAGCAGGTAGGCGGCGCTCGCATCATTAAGGGACAAGCCCCGTATCGTCGCCCGGTGTTGCAGCACCTGCGCCTTTGCTTCATCGGAGAGCGCGCCCATAGCGAGGACCGGACCGCTCGCCAACCGGGTCCGCAAATCGTCGCGATCGATACCAAGCCCGGCGGGATTGGCACGGCCCGCCAAGAGAACGCGACGCTGCGGCGCCAAGGTCTCTAGCAACACAAAGAGGCGGTGTTGCCAGTCTGGCCGTGTACCGATGAGATCAACCTCATCGACGCATAACAGCGCTGTACTCGGTAAGTCTGCAAGCCCCTCCCACTGCGCATCCGAGGCATGCATGAGTGAAAGATAGGCGCATACCCCGTGTTCCGATGCGGCCCGCGCGGCCGCCGCCAAAAGATGGGTCTTCCCGCAACCGCCAGGGCCGAAAAGATATAAGGGGCCGGCTCCGCCTGCGGCCAAGAGTTGCGCGGCCTCGAGGGCGGCCCCGTTTCCTCCCGGCCAAAAGTTCTCGAAGGAGGGCTTGTCGCGAATGCGAAAGTCCAATGGCAATTGGCGCATCATTCCGCCGCGGTGCGGCGTTGCCACCCGTCACGGCCGCGCCCAACAGGAGGTCTCGTGCGCGCGATCATCCACGGCTCGGTCGTAACGGGCGCTGATTTGGCGCGCTGCTCAGTCCCGGCTGACATGTGCCGGCTCAACGTCTTTTACGACCCCCCACGTCCAAAGATAGTGACCACCGCTTGCCACCGTGGTTACAAGGACACCGAATATCAGGAGAATTTGGACATAGACGAGTTGGAAGGCAAACGCCTGTTCCGTGAGAATAAACACAACGAGCAGGATCTGCATGAAGGTGTTGAGCTTGCTAATCCTGCTTGGCCGCAGTTGCACGGGCCCGTAAAGGGAGGTGTAGACTAGATAACCGCCAACGATAAGCAGATCGCGGAATGCCACGACCAGAACCAACCAAAATGGCACAAGGTCTTGGAGCGCGAGCATGACATAGGTGCTCACCAACAGAATCTTGTCGGCCGCCGGGTCCAGGATGGCACCGAGCAAGGTGGCACAATCAAAGCGTTTGGCTATATAGCCGTCGAGGCCATCCGAAATTCCGGCAATCAGGAATACCTCCAGGGCACCGAGATAGCGGTGATCCTTGAGAACCAAAATCAAGAGTGGCGCAAGCGCCATGCGCAACACGGTAATCATATTCGGGAGTTGGCGCACCGTCTTTTTCATATCATTTTTATCCCCCATTCTCCCGACACCAGCCATCACGCCGCGCGCGGCCCGACTGGTATCCTCTGTGCCCGACGTCCATGCATCACTTGGCCCAGGCTAGCCTGGGCGTTAGCCGCACGACCCCCGCTTTGGCGAGGCGCGTCGGTCTTTTGGCCTAATCTAAAGGCAACTCCGACCGGAAGTCCACAGGAGACGGCGCTAATGCACCGAGACCCCCGCAAAGGTCGTGACTTGCCAGCCGTGGTCGCCAGCGGCGTGCAGGCCCCCGGGTGCCTGTGACCGCAAGTCGAGATTTACTTAAAATGCCCGCGGCCCTACCATAGGCCGCACCCTGGAGACCAAGCCGTGACTACAGATAACCCCCGCCCGCCCCTGACTTATCGAGACGCCGGCGTCGATATTGATGCTGGCGATACCCTAGTCGAGGCCCTAAAACCGATCGCCGCAAAGACCATGCGGCCGGGTGTGCTCGCGGGGCTCGGCGGTTTCGGCGCGCTCTTCGCGCTGGCGGGCAAATATCGCGATCCGGTCCTAGTCTCAGGCACCGATGGCGTCGGCACCAAGCTTTTACTCGCCATAGCTCTCGATCGGCACGACGACATCGGCATCGACCTTGTGGCTATGTGCGCAAACGATATCGTCGTTCAGGGCGCAGAGCCGCTATTTTTCCTTGACTACTTCGCCTCCGGGCGACTCGATCCGGAAAAGGCGCTACGCATCATCGCCGGCATTGGCCGTGGCTGCGAATGGGCGGGCGCGGCCCTCATCGGCGGCGAAACGGCCGAGATGCCTGGCATGTATAGCGACAAAGACTATGACCTAGCGGGTTTTTGCGTGGGCGCGGTCGAACGCGCCAAACTCATCGACGGGACCCGAGTCGCCGCCGGCGACACGATCATCGGACTGCGTTCATCGGGTCCGCATTCGAACGGCTACTCTCTTATCCGCAGCGTCTTGAAACGACAAAATGCCGACCTGAATCAACGGCTGGGTGAGCGGACGCTCGCCGATATCCTCATGACCCCGACCCGCATTTACGTCAAAAGTCTGCTGGCCCTACTGACCGTTGTCGATGTCCATGCTATGGCTCATATCACGGGCGGCGGGCTCCCCGGTAATGTCCCGCGCGTCATTCCCGCATCGTTGCGCGCGGCCGTCCACAAGTCGGCATGGGATTGGCCCCCTATTTTTACTTGGCTCCAGAAGGGGGGCGATATCCCAGAAGAGGAGATGTACCGAACCTTCAACTGCGGCATTGGCATGGTCGTCATAGTCGCGGCAGAGCAAGCAGCACAGGCATTGCAGGTTTTGCGGGAGCAGGGGGAAGACGCGCTGATACTGGGCCACACTGAGACTGGGCCGGACCACTTCGTATGGGCATAAAGCATGCCCTCCGGGTAGCCGTCGTGATTTCGGGGCGTGGTAGCAATTTCATGGCCCTCCATGCGCACGCCGCGGCTCACGCCTACGAAATCGCCGGCGTCGTCAGCAATAACCCCAATGCGCCCGGGCTCCTTTATGCCCGCGCCCAAGGACTCCCGGTCGCGGTGGTAAACCACCGCGATTACCAGACAACGGCGCTTTTCGATGCCGCGCTCGCCGCGGCGCTCGACCGTTACGAGGCCGATGTCATCGCGCTAGCGGGTTTCTTGCGGGTCCTGGGCCCGGCCTTTGTGCGTCATTATGCCGGCCGGCTCATCAACATCCATCCCTCGCTCCTGCCGGCGTTCCCGGGGCTTGATACGCATGCCCGGGCGCTCAAATCAGGCGCGCGCGAACATGGGGCTACTGTCCACTTCGTGACTGATGCGCTCGATGGGGGGCCGATTATTGCCCAGGCCCGCCTCGACATCATGCCAGGTGAGGACCCCGAGCACTTGGCGAAACGCGTTCTCGCCCTAGAGCATGAACTCTACCCAGCTGTTTTGGGTCGATTCGCGAGCGGTCAGATTCCGTTACCTGGGACGCCCATTACGACCTAAGCGTGGCCTGCCCGATCCGTACGCCTAGCTAGCCCCTGACTATGAAGACGCGCACGGTGCGTGATCTCGCCTCGCAGCAGGCGCCGGCCTTCGGTTTGAGCCCTGCTGCGGATGACCGGTTCGCGCCTTATATAAAGACCCCAGACCGCCGATCGCTCGGCGCGTGCCAAACGCCCCAAGCCGCTTCCCATCGATCATGGTCCCAGATAGACTTCGCCCAGGTTGGAATAAATAACTATAGGGCATCGTCCCACCACTGAGAGGAGACCATAATGCGCTTAGGCGATATTTTTTGTCGCTCACGGGAGTTCAAAAAGACCTTAGAAACCAGCCGATCCCGGCTCTATCGGGTCGCTTACGCCTGGACCCATGATGCTGCCTTAGCCGATGACTTGGTGCAGGAAACGCTCACCAAGGCATGGCAAAAAAACGGCCAACTGCGGGACATTAGGGCCCAAGAGGCTTGGCTTTTTAGTATCTTGACGAACTGCTTTCGGGATCATTACCGGCGGCAGCGCGAAACCGAGGATATCGACGAGATGGAGGTCGCCTGTGACCACTGTCTGGAGACGGAACATATTCGTTCCGAACTTGTGGGGCGGGTCCGGCTGGCGATCAGCAGGCTGCCTGCGGGGCAACGGCAGGTAGTCACCTTGGTTGATCTAGAAGGTTTCTCTTATACTGAGGTATCATCCATACTAGGTATCCCGAGCGGTACCGTGATGAGCCGCTTATGTCGGGCGCGCGCGGCCTTGAGAAATATGTTGCTACCGGAGTTCGTAGTGCCCCAGCAGGGCGCAAGGATACGGAGGGTAAAATGAGAGAAACGGATAGTTCGCGACTCTCTGACGAGTTCCTGAACGCCTTTGTCGACAATCAAATCGATGCCGACGAGAAGGGTCGCGCCTATCCCCTCATCAATGCCGATGAGGAATTGAACCGTAAGGTCTGTGAACTGCGTAAGGTCTCGGACCTTGTGCGCCTCGCCTATAATGCACCCCCCGCCCACCCGGTATCCCGCTGGCGCACGGACGATTTTAAGCGGCGACTGAGACCGTTGGCCGCGCCCGCAGTGCTCATTATCGGAGTCGCTCTGGGCTGGTCTTTGCGGGCCCTGTGGTTGCCGGCTCGCGCGGGCCATGAGGCGACAACCATTGCCGCAACCAGGGGCTTGACGACCAAGGTACTGTTCCATCTAGACAATGGTGACCGCGCCCATATGCGCCAAGTCCTCCAGGAGGCCCAGCAACTCTTGGCCCGTTACCAGGCCGACCATAGGTCCGCGAAGGTTGAGATTCTGGCCGATGGCCCGGGGCTTGCGTTACTGCGTCAACGCCTGTCGCCGTTTGCCGCGCAGATCGCCGCGCTACAGATACGCTACCCGAACCTGATCTTCGCGGCCTGCCAAGACACGATCAATCGGTTAGTGGAGCGTGATGGCATCGAACCGCATCTCCTGCCCCAAGCGATCATCGTTCCCTCGGCGATCGCCGAGATCGTCCGTCTCCAGCACCATGGGTGGACATATATAGGTGCTTGAGCGCATGGGCAGAAAATTGGGCCGCTGGCTGATCATGGCTGGTTTGAGTCTCGGTTGTACGAGCGTCTTGGCGCACACCTTCGTCTATGTCGCGAATTACAATAACAGCATGATCGCAAGCTTCGTTGAGCATAGCGACGGGACCTTGCTGGCCCGTGGCGATGTCCGGACGCCTTCGGGCCCCGAAGCGATCGTAATCGACAAAGAAGGTTTCGTTGTCACGGCAGACAGTCGCGCGCACGCCATCAGTGTGTACCGGATCCAACCGACAACCGGCCACCTGACCCAAGTTGCGGTTTGGCGCGAAGACCCGCGGGCGAATCCCTTCAGTCTGGCCGCGAGCCCGCACGGCCAGTTTCTTTATGTGGCCAACAGCGGCGACAGTACCGTGGGCATTTACCGCCTTGACCCGACAACAGGGGCGATCACCGACGCCGGCATCGTGCACGAGCCCCACGGCGCAAAGCCCTATGCCATCGCCCCGACGCCCAATGGCCAGTTCGTCTATGTCGCGAATTTCGGCAACGACACGATCGGCATGTACCGGCGCCTTCCCGGGCATGGGCAGTTGCATAAAATCGGGATCTTCCACGAGACCGCCGGCAATGGCCCCTATAGTCTTTCTATTGGACCCGATGGACGGTTTTTGTATGTCGCAGACTATCGTACCAACATTCTTCTCGTGCTCGCGATCACCAAGACGGGTGCACTGAGCCTCCGTGATCGCATAGCCGAACCCTTTGATCATCACCCCGATTCGCTGGTCATTGACCCGAGTGGACGCTATTTGTTTGTCGCCAACACCAGCGCCAACGACATCTCGATATTTCGGATCGACCGACACTCCGGCCGACTGACGCATGTGGGCCACGTGGCAACCGGTAGTTATCCATTCTCTCTTACGCTCGATGCCGCCGCGCGCTTTGTCTACGCGGTCAATTTCGGAAACAGTACCATCAGCCGCTATCGCCTGAACCGTGACAGCGGTGTCTTGACGCCCATAGGAACGACAGCAGAGGCCTCATACGCGGATCCCTACGGGATTGCAGCGGTCACCATTTCCGCCCCCACCCCCAGCGCTAGCCCAGTACCCAAGAAGCCCAAGCCGCTGGCGGCGAGCGGTAAGCTGCCCTGATCTGCCCGCACGGGACGGCCACACCACCCCATTCCCGGCCCGCAGGTGCGGGGTTTGTGGGCCACCGCCTCTTTAGCCCGCGTTATGGTATAATAGCCACGTTATGGAACAGATTAATGCCCCATTCGGCCAAGTGATCGAGCTTCGGCAGATATTCCACGATAGCGGCGTTCGCCTGTTGCGTGTCATCATTCATGATGGCGGCAAGTATTACACCCTCGAGCTTGATCCTGCTTCAGCCCATGCGTGGGGCCAACAAATGGTCGAATGGGCGAGGGACTACGCATAAAGGATATTCACCGGGAATACTTAAGGCCCGCTCCGGAGTTTGGGCGCATGTTATCCTACAACGAGTTCGTTAGAGCTTAAGGGGAGTGGTTATGCTGGAAGGTCTGATCGTCTTGCCTTGGTGGGGCTATGTGCTCGTGGCGCTCACCTTTACGCATATCACGATTGTCTCGGTCACCTTGTACCTGCATCGCTACCAGACCCACAGGGCCCTGGAGGTTCATCCCGCGGTTTCGCATTTTTTTCGCTTCTGGCTCTGGCTTACGACCGGGATGGTGACCAAGGAGTGGGTCGCGATTCACCGCAAACACCACGCCCGGTGCGAGACCGAGGAAGACCCGCACAGCCCGCAAATCCTGGGCCTGAAGAAGGTTCTTTGGCAGGGGGCCGAGCTCTACCGCAAAGAGAGCCAAAACGCCGAGACGATCGCCAAGTTCGGCCACAATACCCCGAACGACTGGATGGAGCGCCATGTCTATACCGGCCATAGCGCAGCTGGCATCGTCCTTATGCTCGCGATCAATCTCCTGTGTTTTGGGGCCATAGGTCTTACGATCTGGGCCGTCCAGATGATGTGGATTCCGTTCTTTGCCGCTGGGGTCATCAACGGTGTCGGGCACTACTACGGCTACCGCAACTTCGAGTGTCAGGATGCGGCCACCAATATCGTACCCATCGGCATCCTGATCGGCGGCGAAGAGCTGCACAATAACCACCACACGTACGCAAGCTCTGCCAAGTTCTCCTGCAAGCCTTGGGAGTTCGATATTGGCTGGGGCTATATCCGCGCCTTGGAGACCCTGGGCCTCGCGACCGTAAAAAAGGTTGCGCCGATTCCGGCCTATGCGTCCGCCAAGGACGTGTGTGACATGGAGACCGTCAAGGCCGTCGTCCACCATCGCTTCCAGATCATGGCGCGGTTTGCGCGCGAGGTACTGCACCGGGTCCAGGAAGAAGAGATTCGCAAGGCCGCGGCCGACAATGGTGAGCGCGCGCGCCTGCTCAAGCGAGCCAAGCGCCTCATGGTGCGCGAGAAGACCCTGATCGACGAAGCGGATTACCGGCATCTCCAGGACATTCTGGCGAGCAATACGACCTTGCACACCGTTTATATGATGAAGGAGCGACTCCAGGACGTCTGGCGCCGGTCCGCTGCCACTCAAGAGCAGTTGCTAGTCGCCCTACAAGACTGGTGTCGCCAGGCGGAAGCGACGGGTATTCAGGCGTTACGAGAGTTTTCGACCAAGATTCGTACCTACCAAGCGACGCCTTAGCACCTCTTAAATGGCGCTGTGCGGTAGGGTCTGGAAGGTGAGTAGCGCAGCTTCTTGAACCCCCAGACCGCGGACGATTGCCCGAGCGGTTCGATCTCAAACCATGCTCGGAGATCAAGCATGCCGCGCGGTGATCACTACCCAACAACGGTAGCCATGATGTCAAGGTCCCAGCCAGTCGGCGGTATGCGCGACTAGACGTCTGCGCCATGCACGGAGGCGGCAAGCAAAAGCCGCGCATGCAAAGGGCTCATCCGGGGAAAGTGGGCGCGCAGGAAGGCCATCTGATCGGCCAGAACCCGGCGGCCCTGCAAGAACACATATTCGGCGTGAGTAGGCGCGAAGGGCACGGCCAAGAGCGCCATCCCGGCCTCTTCGGGCGTCCGTCCCGCTTTGTGATTATTGCAACGCTTGCACGCCGTGACGACATTGCGCCACATATCCCCACCACCGCGGCTAAGCGGCGTGACATGGTCGCGGGATAGGTCTCGGACCGAGAAGCGCTCGCCGCAATAAAGGCATATGCGTGCGTCACGCGCAAACAAGGCCGGGTTGCTAAGCGGCGGGACATACTCATCGCGTTGCCGTGTGAGTTGCCGATTCTCTCCGTAGGTGGCCAAAATGGAGTTCACGTCGATGATGCTGCGCCGACCGGTAGCAGCGTTGTAGCCGCCATGGATACGGTACAAGAGCACCCCACAGGTATAAGCGACCTGTCCTAAGTGACAAATGCGCACCGCTTCGCGAAAATCGATCCACTCAAGCGGCATGCCCGCAACGTCTGTGCGCAACACTTGTTGAGTCAGAGAGTACATATCAACCTTAGCGGGGCCTTTCTATCACCAACAGCAAAAGGCCCCGACCAAAAATTATAGGGGTAATATACCGGGCGTGGGCTCTAACGACAAGATCGCGTGCGTCGCTACCCTGATAGCGAGGGTGGCTGGCGACCGCATTTGGAACAAATAGGGGGGAGCAGAGCGAAATAGGGGGCCAGAAGACCCCCAGGCTTTCCTTACTTGATCTTCGCCTCACGATACGCGACATGTTTACGCACCACGGGATCAAACTTCTTGATCTCAAACTTCTCGGTCATTGTGCGCTTATTCTTCGTTGTCGTATAAAAGTGGCCGGTATCGGCACTGGATATGAGCTTAATCTTGTCACGCATAATCGGTCTCCTAGACGGCCTCGCCGCGCTCGCGCATTTCCGCTAGCACCACGTCAATCCCCTTTTTGTCGATCGTCCGCAAACCATGGTGGGACAACCGCAGCCGCACCCAACGCTTCTCGCTCTCCACCCAGAGGCGGCGATGGTGCAGATTGGGCAGAAAGCGCCGACGCGTCCTATTGTTCGCGTGGGACACATTGTTGCCGCTGATAGGCCGCTTGCCGCTGACCTGGCATACTCTGGACATAAAAACCTCCAACTGAATCGCGCGATTCTGCCACAGTGCGCGGCTTATGCCAATCCCTTATTGCTGGCATAGCGGCCGTTTCTGCCCACGCCCATCCTACAAACGGCCCAACCGCCATGATTTCGCAGCGATCGGGCCATTCGCTGGGAAACCGGGACCGCGGGAGCCAACGCATCCGCCCCGTTTGGGCTCCGTGGCGATCCCAAACCTCAAGCGCGGAGGGCGTTGTCCTGGCGGTGACGGTGGGCGCAAATCACCAGCTCCCCACGAATCCATTGATGGGACCGTTTGGCGCTGAGCCGATCGGCATGACCCGGTCCCGTTATTCGATCCGCGCCCGGTCATACTGTAGCGGCCAGTCGGTATGCGTGTGGAGGGCCTTGGCGGCCCGCTGTGGCCAGTAGGGGTCGCGCAGGAGCTCGCGCCCCAAGAACACGCAATCGGCAAGGCCCGTGGCCACGATTTGCTCTGCTTGGTGCGGATCGGTAATCAGACCGACCGCCCCGGTTGCGATCTTGGCCTCGCGGCGAATGCGAGTCGCGAACGGCGTTTGGTAGCCGGGGCCCGCCGGGATTTTGGCATCGGGCGTCAAGCCGCCGCCTGAGCAATCGATGAGATCGACGCCGCGCGTCTTCAGTTCCTGCGCTAATACCACCGACTGCTCGATATCCCAGCCGCCGCTTACCCAGTCGGTTGCCGATATGCGCACAAAGAGCGGCAAGGCCTCTGGCCATACGCCGCGCACGGCATCGGTGACGGCAAGCGGGAGCCGTAGGCGGTTGGCCAATGTGCCACCGTACTGATCAGTCCGCTGGTTACTAAGGGGCGAGAGGAATTCATGGAGCAGATAGCCATGGGCCATATGGATCTCCAGGACCTCGAAACCCGCGTCCCGCGCACGTCTTGCCGCGTCACGGAACGTATCAATAAGGGCGGGCAACTGCTCGATCCCGTAAGCCAGAGGGCGCGGGGATTGGGGCCCAAATGGGATGGTACTAGGCGCCAACACGGGCCAACCCCCTTGTTGCGGCGTGATCGCTACTCCGCCTCGCCAAGGGGCATCGGTCGAGGCCTTGCGGCCGGCGTGTGCGATCTGGATCCCAGGAACCGCGCCCTGGGACTTGATGAAGTGCGTAATGGGTTTCAACGCCGCAGCATGTTCGTCCGTCCAGATGCCTTGGTCGCCTGGGGTGATGCGCCCCTCTGCGGTGACAGCGGTCGCTTCCATGATAATCAGGCCGGCGCCACCGACGGCGCGGCTCCCCAGATGGACAAGATGCCAGGCCGTTGGAAAGCCGTCGCGGCTCGAGTATTGGCACATGGGGGAAACGACGACCCGGTTACGGAATGTCTGAGAGCGCAAGGTCCAGGGCGAGAACAATAAACTCATATAGCCTCCTTAAAGCGGCAAGTGGGGCGCGTTAGGCCCGGTCTATAGCAAAAGTGATGGTCTCGCTAATATGCGCGGCGCGGATGGCGAGCATAAGAACTCGATCAAACCCCATGGCAACGCCCGCGCAGTCCGGTAAAGGGTTCTGGTCAAGCGCCGCCAAAAGACGCTCATCCGTGGGGATCGGAGGAAGGCCGCGATCCCGCCTTTTTTGTTTTTCTGCCGCGAATCGGCGTGCGTACTCGGCATGGGTCGCGGCCTCGTGGAAGCCATTGGCGAGTTCGATTGCCCCGCAATAGATCTCGAAGCGATCAGCGAGCCCCCGCGTGTTCACGCGCGCAAGCGCAGCTTGGCTCGCCGGGTAATCGGTAATGACGGTGAGGCGATCATCGGGAAAGCCGGGGGCCACGGCCTGGCACATAAGGAGGTCTAGTATCTCGTCACGGTCGGTGAGCGCAAGCGCGCTAGCCGATGGGATCAGGGTATCGGCGGCTGCGCATAACGCTGAGGTCGGATCATCGATGGGGTCGACCCCGATGACATGCCGGAATGCATCACGAAAGCGGGTGATGCGCGTGTCTGCCACTAGGCGCGGCACGAGCTCGCGAATCAAGGCGCATGCCTCGTCAATGAGGCGCTTGTGATCGTATCCTAGGCCATACCACTCGATAAGGGTAAATTCCGGATTATGTCGAGCCCCGGCCTCACCTTGCCGAAAGGCCTTGGTTACCTGATAGATCGAGCCGCTCCCCGCCAGGAGCAGGCGCTTCATGGCGTATTCCGGCGAGGTCTGCAAAAACAAGGGCCCATGAATCGGGTCGTCTAGGGCGAACTGGGCGAGTTGCGCATCCGCGGCACCCGCATGCGCGAGGATCGGGGTCTCTACCTCCAGAAAGCCGCGCCTGGCAAAAAACTCCCGTGCTTCGGCCAAAAGCGCGGCCCGCAGGCGCAGGGTCGCAAGACTCGCCTGGGGTTGCCAGTTGCCATCGGGGCTCATTTCGGACCCCTTACTCTTTGGCGCGCGCGATGTATTCACCGGTCTGGGTGTTGACCTTCAAGCTATCCCCGATATTGATAAAGAGCGGCACGCGCACGACGGCACCGGTCTCTAGCGTGGCCGGCTTGCCGCCGCCGCCGCTGGTATCGCCGCGCACACCCGGGTCCGTCTCAGTCACTTTCAGGATCACATGATTGGGCGGCTCGACGCTCAACGGTACGCCATCCCAGAGCGTGACTAGACAGATGGCCTGTTCTTTCAGCCATTTGGCCGAGTCTCCGACGGCCGTTTTGTCGGCAGCCAGCTGCTCGAAGGTCTCAGGGGACATGAAGTACCAGAACTCCCCGTCGTTGTAGAGATACTGCATTTCGGCATCGATGACATCGGCACCCGGGATGGTGTCGCCTGATTTGAAGGTTCGCTCTACTACTCGGCCCGTCTTTAGGTTGCGGATCTTCACGCGGTTAAAGGCTTGGCCCTTGCCGGGCTTGACGAATTCATTCTCAATGATCGAGCAGGGATCGGCATCAAGCATAATTTTGAGGCCATTCTTAAATTCATTCGTACTATAGGTCGTCATGACTATCTCGTAGTGAGGGTGGGCCTGTCCCTTGCCTTTTGTCGGTCGAACACGGACAGTGCCCGTATATGATACCTGGAACTTCTGTGATACGGCAGACAATGTGGCGTGCCGAGCTTGCCGCCGCCATTACCGACCCCAAGGAACTCCTAGAAGCCCTGGAACTCCCGGCGGACCTTCTTGCCCAGGCAAAAGAGGCCCACGCCCTGTTCCCGGTGCGCGTCCCCCGGCCGTATTTGGCGCGCATCGTGCGAGGCGACCGCCACGATCCGCTTTTGCGACAAGTGCTGCCCTTGAGTATCGAGGGCGTTCAAGCACCCGGGTTTGGCGTAGACCCAGTGGGCGACCTCGCGGCGCACGTCGCCACCGGCGTGTTGCGCAAATATGAGGGCCGGGTCCTGCTCACCGCAACAGGGGCCTGCGCGATCCATTGTCGCTATTGTTTTCGTCGCCATTTTCCCTACCGGGACGCGAATGCCGCCCGCGACTCTTGGCGCGAGACCCTGGCCTACTTGGCCGAAGACCCATCTGTGCATGAGGTGATTTTGAGCGGGGGTGACCCATTGATGCTCGGTGATGATAAACTTGGCGGTTTTGCGGCTGCCCTAAAAGGCCTGCCCCATATTAGGCGGCTGCGTCTTCATACCCGCATCCCGGTTGTGGTACCCAGTCGTGTGGACGCCGGGCTCCTGGCGTGGCTTCGGAATGCGCCCGTACCGGTTGTGATGGTTTTGCATATCAACCACGCCCAGGAGATAGATGGGGCGGTGGGGGAGAGTTGCCTCAAGCTCCGGGCGGCGGGTGTCACCTTGCTAAACCAGGCGGTGCTCTTGGCGGGCGTCAACGATCAGGCCGACACGCTCTGTCATTTAAGTGAACGGCTCTTTGCTGCCGGCGTCTTGCCCTATTACCTCCATATGCTTGATCGGGTTTTGGGGGCCGCCCATTTTGCCGTAGACGAGCGGCGGGCCGCAGGGCTCGTAGAGGCCATGCGTATGCGACTCCCTGGGTACCTTATCCCGCGCCTGGTGCGCGAGGAGGCCTTGGCCCCGGCCAAGATCCCGGTGTTTTAGGGTTGGCGGCCTAGGCGGTTGCGGTTACAGTAGCCGCCGGTAAGCGGCAATGGAGGAGCTACGTGTGGTAATGGGTCATCTCAATCTCTGGAATCCTGACCTGGTCGGCATGGGCGTGGGACTGGCCCTATTGACGGCGTTTTTGCTGGGCATGATTCACGGGGTAACGCCTGATGAACACACCTGGCCTATTACCTTCAACTATGCCATCGGCTCCTATTCGATTCGCGGTGGTCTGAAGGCGGGGCTTTTGTTTTCGCTTACCTTTACGCTGCAGCGGGCGATCGCGAGCGAACTGGCTTACTTTGCCATGGCCGACTTCCTAAAGAGCGCGCAGTGGAATTATGCGATCTATGTGGTGGTAGGTCTCGTGATGCTAGGATCGGGCCTCTATATCCTGCGCAGCGGTCGCATCCCACATTTGTTCCATAGCCACGCCCTCGAGAACATTGAGTCTGCGGCCCCAGAGCCGGGCCCATTGCCCGCTTATATGCCGCTTGTTCATGGCTTTATCGCCGGATGGGGAACGGGCGCGTTTGCGATTATTGTCTATACGGTCCTAGCACCCGCCATGCATAGCGCTTACCTCGCCTTTTTGCCGGGACTCCTTTTTGGTTTGGGTACTATGATTATGCAAATGCTCCTGGGCTCCTTGTTCGGGGCGTGGATGGCGCGGCGTAAGCTCGACGACCGGGCGCGGATTTATGTGGCGCGCAAGATGGCCGGTCGCACCTTAAGCGGCAGCGGCGTGTGCTTTGCTTTGGTGGGGGTGCTTGGACTCATAGCCCCGGGCTTGATTGAAACCTCAGTGGCCACGGGGCTGCATGTCCACAATCTCGCGCACTTAGGGGTCGGTCTCTTTCTCGTTCTTGTGCCCCTGATCCCGATTGCCGGCTATTCCTTCTGGAAGTCCGTACGGGAAGCGCGCGGCCTTTTTCCTCTGCGCCCCAAAGAGCACATTTCTTAGCGTCGGCTGCATCGTTTGCTTGGGACCGGCTAGTCCCAAGCAAACTCCGCTCTGAGGATGTTGACTGCGCCAATCACATCGGCGCTTCTCGCGGCCACACCCCTCGCCAATCACGAGGCAGGCGAAAAGTTCATCAATCATTGTGCTACGTGCAAATGGCTTCCGGTCTGGAAAAAAGACACGGATACCTTGTGGCTCAAGGAAGCGCCATCGCAGCTATACCAAGTCGTGCTCAAAGACCTGGTGTGTGCGTACAAAAACTTCTTCGAAAAACGTGCTGATTTCCCGACCTTCAAAAAAGGCTCTTCCGGGTTTTGTGTGGGTAGCCCATAAAAGCCTCATGACGGACACCCTGCTGGATAAAGGTCAAGCTTCCCGCAATGGAAGAGAATCGCGATGCGGTACTGAGTGAAATTCCGATAGCCGCGGGCGTTGGCTTTGATGAGCTGAATCTGGGCGTTCATGCCTTCTGCGGCGGCGTTGGTGATGCGATGTTTCGTGTAGGCGAGTAGCCCCGGCAGATGGCGTTTGAGGGTTTTCGCGGCGGCAATGATGGGCGGTAGTCGCGAGTGGGTTGCCCAGAAGTACCAACGGTCGAAAAACTTGTGGGCCGATCCGGTATCGCTTTGCGTCCAAGGGAACCGGTAATCCCAGAAGTCGGCAAACGCCTCTTTGATCGCCCAGGCACGGCCTACCTTCAACGCATCGACTTTGATCGCCTGGAAGCGTTCCCGCTGGCGATCTGTCCAGTTCAATGGGTTCTTCAGCCAAATATATCTTGTCTTCGTAAGCGTCTCCTCGCCCTGGGCTTTCAGGGTGCGATGTTCGGCGCGTCGCACGAGATCAACCGCCTTGTTCAACTCCTTCGCGCAATGGAACTTGTCATGGACGATCAGGGCTTGCGGAGCCGCTACGCGGGTGGCCTCCAAATAAGGCACCCACATATCCATGGCCACGGCATCGATCGCCTGGCGCTGGGGCTCAGGAATCGCTGTCCAGAGCGTATTGGCGGCCTCCCGGGTGCGTTCGGGCACTACCTCAAGGACTCGTCGGCCCTCGAGGTCGTGCAGCACCGAGACATAATCATGACCCTTGCCGAAGCTCTTCTCATCGAGGCCGGCATCGCCTTGCGTGCAGAGCAAGCGCAACCCTTCCAACGATCGGCGTGCCACGCCGCGTGTGACTGCCCGCCCCATGACCCGATCGACTTGGTCCCAGGAGAGCGCCGTCAGCCATTGGGCCTGTACCTTGCTGCGCACCGCTTGCAACACCTGAATGGCATAAGCCTCAAAGAGTTCGGTGAAACGGCTCCCGTCCTCGGCCCAGACGACCGGGATCTGTTTGACCCCACACTTCAGACAGTTGACCCGCGGGACGTCAGCCTCGATGAAGGTCTTCCATTGCATCGTATTCAGATGACGCCAGCGTCGCGGACGAGTATCGTAACCGGGTACCACGGCATCACACTCAGGGCAGTGTAGCGGCACGTCTGGCGGCCAGCCCACGCGCACCGTAACCTCGCCCAGCGGGGTATCGCCTGAGGCTTCTTGCACCGCCACTGCCATGACTCGCCACGGCGCCGGTAATCCCAAGAGCTTTTGGTACAGTTCAGTGTCACGCATAGGGGTACCATACTTGCCTGCGGGGGCGCCTGATGCAAGCCCAATACCCCCTTACCCACACGAAAGCCTGAAGACCCCCTTAAATAGGTCGGGACGCTGGGCCGAAATTAGAGCGGTACGTAACAGATTGAGTGTCGTCCCATCGACGATTTTGGATGGCGTGGAGCGGCGAGCGGATGTCCCGGAGTCGGAGTTTGGGGGGAATAAATGGAGTGCTTTACATTGATCGTGTCGGGAACGGTCCAGGGCGTGGGTTTTCGGGCATTCGTCCAACGGGAGGGGCAAGGACTTGGCCTGACGGGATGGGTTCGCAATCGGCCCAATGGTACGGTCGAGATCCTAGTCTGCGGATCGGTGGCGCGTATGCAAGCCCTTGAAGCGGCCGTCGCGATCGGCCCACGCGGCGCACGCGTGACCAGGGTGGACAGGCGCCCCGCGCAAGCGGATCCGGTGCCCATAGATTTTAGCGTACGGCGAGACGCCAGCGCCCATTTTTAGCGCTGTTTACGGGCGCGGCTTATTGATGAAACCAGCGGGCGTGGAACACTTTGTAGACACGATCCGGGTAGTAGGGCCGGCCATTGCTGCCATTGTAAGCGGCCAGTGCGGCGAACAGGTTCCCGTTATGCTGGTTTAAGTAGTGACGCAAGATATGACAGCCCATGCGAAGGTTGGTGCGCATCGTAAAGAGGTTGGCGTTGGGCTCACCCAACTGCTTGGCCCAAAAGGGCATGACCTGCATGAGGCCCATGGCCCCTTTAGACGAGATGGCGTAGGGGTTAAAGCGGCTCTCCACCTCGATTACGGCGAGTACGATCCGTGGCCGCAAGCCCTCGCGGAGCGCTGCGTAACGCACCGCCTCGAGAAAGCGCACGCGAAAATGGCGGCCGGGGACCAGCACCGCCAGGCGCTGCGACATGTCAGCAAGCCACACCTCGCCGGCAAATCGGTTCGCAAAGGCATCTCGATGTACGGGGATATGTCCCCACGGCGATGCCGACTCTTGGGCGGTGGCCGCGTGGGCCACTGCACACAATGTCAGTGCGATGAGGCTAATGCCGCAGACGTTCGTTAAGCCGCGCCACCACTTCGTCAAGGGGCCAATCCTCTGGTTGATTGTCGCGCCGGGCCTTGTATTCAACGACCCCGGCCTTTAACCCACGATCACCGATTACCAGGCGGTGGGGAATACCGATCAGATCCATATCACCAAATAGTACACCCGGGCGCTCGTCGCGGTTATCCAGCAAGACGTCGACGTCGGCTGCGCGGAGCAGGTCGTAGAGCTGGGTGGCGGCTTCGGCTACCTGAGGGGATTTGTTAAAGCCGATCGGCACGATGGCGACCGCGAAGGGCGCGATCGGTGTCGGCCAAATGATGCCGCGCTCATCGTGGTTTTGTTCGATGGCTGCGGCCACCACGCGGGACACGCCGATGCCGTAGCAGCCCATCACGAACGGCTGGGCTTCGCCCGCCTCAGTTAGGAAAGTGGCCGACATCTTGGCACTGTACTTGGTGCCGAGCTGGAAGATATGGCCGACTTCGATGCCGCGCCCGCGCTCCAGGACCGCGCCGCATTGTGGACACAAGTCGCCGGCTTCGACCTCGCGCAGGTCAAAGCCCTCGGCCTCCGGGAAATCTCGACCCCAATTGGCGCCAGTCAGGTGGGTATCTGGGCGATTGGCCCCACACACGAAGTCGGCCAAGGCGAGCGCTGCGGGATCGGCGTAGACCGCGATCCGAAGGCCGCTTGGCCCCAATGCCCCCGGTACCCCGCCGGCCGCCAGGATCTCCTCTGCGGACGCAAACACAAGCGGGTTTAACGCGTGCGGAATCTTCGCGGCCTTGATCGGATGAACCTCATGATCGCCACGCACAAATAGGGCGATCGGGCCCTCGTCGCCCTTGATGAAGACGGCCTTCAAGATGCGATCGGGCGTGACCCCCAACACCTTGGCTACGGCACTGATGGCGTGGGCATCCCCGGTCGCTACCTCTTGAAGGGCGCAGGCGGCCGCGGCGCGGGCCGCAGGCGGTGCGCTTTGCGCGAGTTCTACGTTGGCTGCGTAATCGCATGCCGGGCAGGTGATGATGGCGTCTTCGCCGGTGTCGGCCAGCACATGGAATTCGTGGGAGGCATCGCCACCGATACTGCCGGTGTCCGCTCGGACCGCCCGAAAACGCAGGCCCAGGCGCGTGAAAATGCGTTGATAGGCGCCGTACATGTCCTGGTAGGTGGCGGCAAGCGAGGCCTTGTCCGCATGGAAGGAATAGCTGTCTTTCATTAAAAACTCACGGGCCCGCATGACCCCGAATCGCGGCCGAATCTCGTCGCGAAATTTGGTCTGGATCTGATAAAAGTTCATCGGCAGTTGTCGATAGCTGCGGATCTCACGACGCGCCAAGTCGGTGATGACCTCTTCGTGGGTCGGACCAAAACAGAAGGAACGACCATGACGATCGGCGAGTCGCAGCAGCTCCGGTCCGTAGTGTTGCCAACGCTCGGATTCCTCCCAGAGCTCGGCTGGTTGCACGGCTGGCATGAGGACCTCCTGCGCGCCAGCACGATTCATTTCGTCACGTACCACGGCCTCGACTTTACGAAGCACGCGTAATCCGATCGGTAGCCAAGTGTAGAGGCCAGAGGCGAGTTTGCGGATCATGCCGGCCCGTAACATCAGGCGATGACTGATGATTTCCGCATCGGCTGGGGTTTCTTTCAGGGTAGCGAGTAGTAGGGCCTGGGTGCGCATAGGTAGGTTCGAGTCCTTACAAGGGTGATAGGGGCCACAGGTGCGCTGCGCCCCGTACGCCGGAGCTCGCGCCATGTTGGGCGACAACGAGTGGTGTGATGAAATCGTCTGTGAAGGTGGCCTGGGCAAGCGCCGCACGCCCCTCGGTATAGAGTGCGGGGATCGCGCTCAATCCTCCACCCAGGACGATGACGTCCGGGTCTAGGATATTGACGACGGTCGCCAGTGCCCGCCCAAATCGTTGGCAGTAGTGGCTTAAGGCCGTGCGCGCGATCGCGTCCCTTGGGGTCCTCGCCACGATGTCGTGGGCGGCGAGGTCCTCGCCACCGAGTGCTCGATAACTGGCCGCAAGCCCGGGCCCCGAGAGCAGGGTCTCAACACAACCCCGGCGCCCACAGTAGCAAAGCGGGCCGTCTGCCTCGAGCACGTTATGCCCCCATTCCCCACTGATGTGTTGATGTCCGGGCCAGAGCGCCCCATCGATCACGAGCCCGCCGCCGACGCCGGTGCCTAAAATGACCGCAAAGACGCAACGGCAGCCACGACCGGCCCCATCTTGGGCCTCGCTTAAGGCGAGGCAATTCGCGTCGTTTTCGAGGCGAATGGGGCGCTTTAATCGGTGGGTCAGGTCATCGGCTAAGGGCCTTCCGTTAAGACACTGAGTATTGGCATTCTTTAAAACCCCAGTCCGGTGCGTCACGGCCCCAGGACTGCCGACGCCAACCGTGCACGCGGTGCCCGCGATCTCTTCGAGATCTATGACGAGCGTCGCGATCGCCTGGAGGATCGCGTCGTAGCCGGCCGCGACTGGCGTCGGAATGCGTTTGCGCGCCTTTTCCTGGCCGGCAGAGTCTAGCAATATGGCCTCAATCTTGGTGCCGCCGAGGTCAACCCCTATGCGCACAGTTGCTCCAGCCATTGCCCATAGACGATATCGGCCACTTGGTGGAGGGCCTGGAGTCGCTCGCCTAGGCGCTCGTGAAACGCGGCGGCCGTTTGGATGGACGGTGAGGCGACAAGTTGTTGACCGTCGGGGCTCTTGGCCCACTTGTCGATCATGCCGGGTGTCATTTCAATATGGCATTGCAAGGCGAGCGTGCGGCCGATCGCAAATCCTTGATGCGCACAAAAGCGCCCGGCCAGGATGTGGGCTGCGCCGCTTGGGATACTGAAGGTCTCGCCGTGCCAATGAAAGACCTCAAAGGAAGATGGGAGGCGCCCAAACCATTGCTGGGCAACCTCATTTTGGAGGCGTTCGACTACCCCCCATCCGACCTCTTGCACGGCGTTTTTGGTGATCTGCCCGCCTAAGGCCTTACTAATCAGTTGGCCGCCCAAGCAATGCCCCAACAGGGGCATGTTCGCGGCCTGCGCTTCACGTATGAGTGCGAGCGTTTGCGGGATCCAGGGGAGCGCATCGTTGACGCTCATCGGCCCACCCATAAAGACGAGCCCCGCATAGGGCGCGCAGGACGGCGGCAAGGCCTCGCCCTTATCCACGCAAATGGTGGTAAACGGGATGGCATTCCGAGTGAGCACCTCGGCTAGATAGCCCGGACCTTCACCGGGCGCGTGTCGAAAGATTGCAATAGGTTTCATGAGTTGGTTCCGTGAAATCGAGCCCCAGGTCCAGCCGCCGCGAATCGGCGCCAAAGTTTAAGCCGGTTTCGGGCCACCGAACAGCCCGCCCAGCATGTTTGCCAGCAACGCCGGGCTAGTATAGCGGGCTTATGGGAGGGTTCGCTATTCAGCGGCGATCACAGGTTTCGCGCCGCCGCCCAGGCGGCCGCCCTGAATGAGGATAACGAGCGGCAACATGACCACGAAGCTTGCGGTGATGAACACAAAGGCGGCGTTAAACGCGATCATCTGGGACTGTCGGGCGAGGGTCTGGACCAGGATCGTCGCGCCCAGCGGACTGGTGGGGGCAAGGTGCAGGGGGGCAAGATAAGAGGAGACCGAGATCCCAAAGCGAGTGATATGGCCGCCAACGAGGTTCCAGGCCATTTGCCCATGGCGAATGAAGACGGTGGTGACCAGCGAGATCCCGATGGACGACCCGATCGTGCGTGTCAGGCTAAAAAGCCCGGCGGCCTCGGGGGCCAGCTCCCGCGGGAGGGTGGCAAAGGCCACGGTGGAGAGCGGCACATAGATCATACCAAGCCCCGCGCCTTGAATGAGCACCGGCCAAATGACCGTCCACTCGCTGATGTAAAGATTGTAGCGAGTCATGGCCCAGGTGCCCAACCCACTGAGGAGGATGCCGGTGGCGATTAAGATGCGCGGACTCGTCTTCGTGATGAGCCGTCCGACGATGATCATGCTGATGGCGCTCACGATGCCGCGCGGGGCCATGACAAGCCCGGTTGTCAAGGTTGGGTAATGGAGCAGATTTTCGAGCAGTAAGGGTTGCATGACCATGGATCCATACATCCCAAGACCGAACACGGCAAGCAAAAGGCTCGCGATCATGAAGTTGCGGTCCCGAAAGATGCGTGGATCGAAGAGGCGTGATGGGGAGTCGCCCAGGCTGTGGATAAGGAAGGCAATGAAGCTCCCTACGGCCAGTACGCCGGCAAGCTGGATGCGAGTGGAGTCGAGCCAGCCGTATTCGTTGCCGCGATCGAGCAGAAATTGGATGGCCGCGATGCTAGCCGAGAGGTAGAGAATCCCGGGCCAGTCCATCTTGCGCTCACGCTTATCGGTATCGGGGACCGAGGTGAGCGTCAAGATATAAGAGAGAATTCCGACCGGCAGATTGATAAAAAACGTCCAACGCCAACTCAACACCTCGGTGAGATAACCGCCGAGCGTAGGGCCCAGGATCGGCCCGATCATCACGCCTATTCCCCAGATCGCCATCGCGCGGCCGCGCTCCTCGGCGGGATAGACGCTCACGAGGATCGCCTGCGAGAGCGGGACTAGGGCGGCACCAAACACGCCCTGGAGTAGACGAAAGACGACGATTTGATCGAGCGAGCCGGATAGGCCGCACAGAGCAGAGAAGACTACAAAACCGAAGATGCTGACGAGCAGGTAAGATTTACGACCCATGCGGTCCGTAAAAAAGCCAGTGAGCGGCATGAAGATCGCCGAGGCGACGAGGTAGCTTGTCAGCACCCAGGTGATTTGGTCGGGAGTGGCCTCCAGTTGCCCTTCCATGTGCGGCAATGCCACATTGACGATAGTCGTGTCCAACACCTGCATGACGGTGGTGGACATCACAGCGATCGTAATAAGGAGGCGCTGTCTTGAGGTCACGGAGCGTCTTGGCCCTGGTTTTCAATACACACAAGAATGCTGCATGCGGACAAATCCAGGAGGGTCACGCCCACCGAACCCCGCCACCAGCGGGCAAAGGTCGAGCGGGTGCGATGGCCCAACACCACGAGGTCGACCTCCAGGTCCTTGGCCATGCGCACGATTTCGTCTATGGGCTCCCCCATGGCGATATGCCCCGTCGCCTTGACGCCGCTGGCGGTGAGCCTGGCCACGCCCTCGTTTAGGATCTCTTCAGTATGCTGTTCTTGGCCCAGGAAGGGGGCCTCGCTTGACATCGATTCGCCCACTACGGTGGTAGCATTCGTGCGCACGATCGCGAGTAGGTGGACGTAGGCGCCACAGGCGCTCGCCAATTCCGCGCCTTGTTTCAGGGCGGTGCGGCCTTCCCGGGTACCGTCGTAGCATAAGAGCATATTGCGGAACATCATAAGACCCCGCTAGGGCTTACGTGGGTTGCGTAAAAACACTGTGGCACTGGCGCTCGTACCAATGCGCAGCGGCCGACTGGGATTGAGATTTAGGATCTGAATCCGGACGGGCACGCGTTGCGTCACCTTTACCCAGTTCCCGGTCGCGTTTTCCGCAGGCAGCAGCGAGAATGCCGTTCCACTTCCACCACTTATGCCCACGACTCTACCCTGAAAGAGCTGGTCCGGGTACATGTCGACGTGGACGTGGGCGCGATCTCCGACGCGGATATGCGTGACATCGGTTTCTTTGAAATTGGCGGTCACCCAATAGTCATGGCTCGCAATCAGCGCAAACAACGGGTCCCCGGACCGAATGTAGGCCCCCGGTTGCAGCTTGAAGGCGCTGATGTAGCCGTCCGTGGGGGCCCGAATCAGGCAGTGGGCAAGATTGAGTTGTGCCTGAGCCAAGGCCACCTTGGCGGCGGCCAATGTGGCGGCATCGGCATTGACCGTGGCCTGTGCGGTATCGGAGGCTTGTGGGGACAAGAAGCGATGGGCCGCCATGCGGCGAGTGCGTCGACTGATGGCCGCCGCGTTGGCCCATACCGCTTGACGCTCCCCTACGGCGGCAACCGCTGCCGAAACGGCCAGCTGGTAGGGGTGAGGATCGATCTCAAAGAGTGGGCTGTGGGCCGTAACCTGGCTGTTATTGCGGACGTAAACGAAGGCCACCGGACCGGACACTTGGGCGGCAATCGGGATGACGTGGGCGCCCACATAGGCATCGTCGGTGCCCACATACTGTTGCAGGCTACGCCAATAGACGTAACCGCCGTAGAGCCCAAGGATCACCAATAACACAAGCAGGGCACGCTGACGAAGAAGTGCACGCCCGAGACGGGATAGTGGGACCATAGTCGCGTTAGCTCTTGAAATTACAGGGAAAGAAGTCGGTCGCGTATCTTTTTAAGGACCGCGGTACTGCAAGCAAGCTCTTCGGCGCTTAGGTTCGCCAACAGGTCCGTGCTCAGGTTGTCGGCCATCTCGGTAATGGGCTTCATGAGGGCGTGGCCCCCTTTGCGCAGGTGTACGGTCTTGCTTCGACGGTCATGGGTCGACTCGCGTCGTTCAACAAGATCGTCTGCGGCCAGACGGTCGAGTAGACCCACGACTGTAGGGGCCTCTACGCCTAGTCTCGCGGCAAGCTCCGCTTGGGTGCAGTTCTCGCTACACGAGACGTGCAGCAACATGCGCCATTTCGCTTGGCTAAGCCCCAGGGGGCGTAATCGGCTGTCTAGTTCCGTGCGCCACAAGCGGGCGGTTTCGTGGAGGATTCCGCCAAACGATTCCTTGGGAGACCCCATCTTCTGCTCCTTCCCAACCTAACTATTAGCAGGCTAACAGATAGCACCGGAGGATCGCAAGAAGAACGGGCTAACTGGCGGTTTTGTCTTTTTTAATCAAGGCATATGCCGAATGGTTGTGAATTGACTCGAAGTTCTCGGATTCCACCGTATAGGCATCGATGCGATCATCGGCATTCAGTGCGCTCGCGACCTCTCGCACCGTATCCTCGACAAAACGGGGGTTGTCGTAGGCGCGCTCGGTCACATACTTTTCATCAGGACGCTTTAAAAGCCCATACAGTTCGCAACTCGCCCGTTTCTCGACTAGGTCGATCAGGTCTTCGACCCAGACGAATTGATTGGTGCGGACGCTTAGGGTCACGTGTGATCGCTGATTGTGGGCGCCACGGTCCGATATTTCCTTGGAGCAGGGGCATAAGCTCGTGACTGGAACGACGACGCGCGTCGTCGTCACGCTTCGCCCCGCGCGAATGGCGCCGCTGAAGGTCACCTGATAGTCCATCAGGCTGCGTACGCCAGACACAGGCGCCGTTTTCATGACGAAGTAGGGGAAGGTCATCTCGATATGTCCGGCATCGGCCTCTAGCCGATGCGCCATTTCAGCTAGCATATCTTGAAACGACTCGACCGAGATCTCGGTTTCATAATGGTTTAGGATCTCGACAAACCGCGACATATGCGTGCCCTTGAAGTTGTGGGGCAACTCAACATACATATTAAAGAGCGCAACGGTGTGTTGCTCCCCTTGGCTACGATCTTTGACGCGAACGGGGTGGCGAATATCTTTGATACCCACCTTGTCGATGGCGATGTGGCGCGAGTCGGCGCTGCTTTGCACGTCGGCAATGCAAGCGGTGAGCCCACCTTTAGGCGCAGCTGTCATAGGCGAACCCTTAATCTTGAGTTATTTGGTCAATTTTAGGCGGATTCCGATGCTCGGGCAACCCCTGGTAGCGCGTCCCTTACTTGGCGTGCGATCCCGGCGGCGTCGAGACCACAGGCCGCGAGCATCTCCGCCGGAACACCATGTTCAATATAGGTGTCAGGAAGCCCTAGGTTTAAGACCCGAACAGGCAACTGGAGTTGTCCGACGAGTTCGCCGACGCCGCTCCCAGCGCCACCGGCAACGGCATTTTCCTCAACAGTAACGAAGAGTTCGTGAGAGCGCGCAAGCTTGATCAGGAGATCCTCGTCTAGCGGTTTCACGAACCGCATATTGACTACCGTGGCATTGAGCAGTTCGCCCGCTGCCAGTGCGGCGCCGAGTCTTGACCCGAAGGCCAATAAGGCGACTCTGGCCCCCGGCCTGCGGACCTCGGCCTTGCCGATCGGTAAGGCGGTCATGGTGTGCTCAACTGCAACCCCGCTGCCACTCCCGCGCGGGTATCTCACTGCCGTCGGCCCATCGTGACAGTAGGCGGTGTAGAGCATTTGTCGGCATTCGTTTTCGTCGCTCGGCGCCATAATGACGAAGTGTGGCAGGCATCGCAAAAAGCTCAGATCGAAGCTGCCCGCGTGCGTGGGTCCATCGGCTCCGACTAGCCCCCCTCGGTCGATGGCGAACATGACCGGGAGATTTTGCAGGCTGATGTCGTGGATGACCTGATCATAGGCACGCTGAAGGAAGGTCGAATAGATGGCGATGACCGGCTTGAAGCCCTCGCACGCAAGGCCTGCGGCATAGGTCACGGCATGCTGCTCGGCAATGCCGACATCGAAGTAGCGGTTTGGAAAGCGCTCCGAGAACTCGACCAGACCCGAGCCCTCGCGCATGGCTGGAGTGATCCCCATAAGTTTCGGGTCTTGTTCGGCCATATCACAGAGCCACTCGCCAAAGATCTGCGTGTAGGTTTTGCCGCTGGCCTTGACCTCCATTTTCCCCGTTTCGGGATCAAAAGGCGTCACGCCATGATATACGCAGGGGTCGCCCTCGGCTGGCTTGTAGCCCTTACCTTTGCGGGTCACGACATGCAGAAAGCGAGGCCCGGTAAGGCCGCGCATATTGCGTAGCGTAGGTATGAGGCTCGGGAGGTCGTGACCGTCAATGGGACCGATGTAATTAAAGCCCAATTCCTCAAAAAGGGTGCCGGGCATAATGATGCCCTTCATGTGTTCCTCGATGCGCTTCGCGAACTGGAAAACCGGGCGCACCGTGCTTAACACCGTTTTGCTGCCGCTGCGGACGCTGGTATAGGCGCGTCCCGAGAGTATCCGGGCAAGATAGTTCGACAACGCGCCCACGTTCGGTGAAATAGACATGTCGTTATCGTTTAGGACTACGAGCAGGTTGGCATCCATATCGCCGGCGTTGTTTAGCGCCTCGAACGCCATGCCACCGGTGAGGGCGCCATCGCCAATGATGGCTACGACTTGACGGCCCGAACGGGTGTGCGTGGCTGCGGCCGCCATACCTAAGGCGGCGCTGATCGAGGTGCTGGAATGCCCGACCCCGAAGGTGTCATAAGGGCTTTCGGCACGCCGGGGGAATCCGGACAAACCGCCGCTTTTCCGCAAGGTCGGCATGAGCTCGCGCCGCCCAGTCAGGATTTTGTGGGGGTAGGTTTGATGGCCCACGTCCCAAACCAAGCGGTCATCTGGGGTATCAAAAATGTAGTGGAGGGCAATGGTCAACTCGACCGCGCCAAGGCCTGCCGCAAGGTGTCCGCCCGTGCGGCTAACAGTCATAATGAGGTAATCGCGCAATTCTTGCGCAAGTTGTGGCAAACAATCCTCGGGCAACTGCCTCAGATCGGCTGGTGAATTGACGGATTCCAGTAAGGATCGACCGTTTTTTCTCATTCTTCAGTGGTCTCGCTCGACAGCATGGTGCGCGATGATCGCGAGTAGTCGGCCATTATCTCCTAAAAAGCCGAGGCTTGCGAGGGCGTCCTTATGAAGGGCCTGTGCCTTGCGACGAGCGTTTGGAACACCCAGAACGGAGGCGAAGGTGGCCTTGCCGGCTGCGGCATCGGCGCCCACTGTCTTGCCGACTACCACCGATTCGCCTTCGACGTCCAGCAGGTCGTCGGCGATCTGAAAGGCGAGACCGAGCGCCGACCCGTAAATATCAAGCGGCGGCGGAACCTCTGATCGGGCGACCAATGCGCCTAAGCGTACGGCGGCATGTATGAGCGCCCCAGTCTTGCGGGCATGACGCTCTTCCAAGATCTGAATGCTGGCCTCCGGCCCGGCTTTTAAGTCCAGCGCCTGCCCGCCGACCATGCCGTGCGACCCTGATGCGTGCGCCAATTCCGCGACCATCCGGATCCTCGTGTCCGCTGAGAGCGTCGGCGCGGAGGTGAGCACCCAAAAGGCCTGGGTCTGAAGGGCGTCGCCGGCAAGGAGCGCGGTCGCCTCGCCAAATGCCTTATGGCAACTGGGCTTCCCACGGCGCAGATCGTCGTCGTCCATGCACGGCAGGTCATCATGGACGAGCGAATAGGCATGGATTAACTCGACCGACGCGGCGGCGTGGTCTAGGTCATCAAGCGCGGCGCCGAGCGCCTCGCCGGTTGCGTAAACTAGGCAGCCCCTCAGCCGCTTCCCGCCCCCTAAGGTTGCGTAACGCATGGCCTCGTGCAGGTCGTTTGGCACGGCGTTGGCGTGAGGTAGGAGCCGGCCTAGGACTTCCTCGATGCGTATCCGATAGCGTTTTAGCGATTCTTCCGGTCCCACGTTTACTCACCGCGTTCGCTGGGTTTCACGGTTTCTACGCGGTAGACGCCGTTATCGGCCACTAATCGCTCAACGCGTTGCTCTGCATCTTTAAGGCCCGCTTCGCACAGGCGCGACAATTCCATGCCGCGCTGGAAGGTGGACATGGCTTCTTCCAGGGACTGCTGCCCATTTTCCATTTGGCTCACGATGCGCTCAAGCTCGGCAAGTGCGGCCTCGAAGTCCGGAAGAGGGGTTTGTTCGGTCACAGGCTATCCTCACGCTTTTTGTCACCCTACTGTAACGTCTGCGATGCGTCAATTGTGCCTATTGGCGGCTAAAGTTCGACCCCCCACCGTGTCTCCGGCAGTGTACAATCAACATATGGCAGACAGCAGGCTCCCCGTTAAGCATAAAGTGTGGCGTGTCTTAGGGATTCTTCCCTGGACCACCATCCTATGGGCTGTGTCCGCGGCGATCCTCCTGGTTGCTGTGAGTTACGGACAGCTGCATTACAAGTTGCCAAAGGGTGTGATCAGCTTCGTGCGCGTGCTGATTGTCGCCTTTGTGGGGCTTAAGATCATCCGCAGCATCGAAGGCGCAATGACCCGGCACCGCGCTTCCAAATTAGAGGAGTTGGCGCGCTTACCGGAAGGACTGGAGCTTGCCTGGCAAGACTCGGTGACCGGGATCTATCTCATCCGGCTACTTTTGTACGCCGGGCTCGTGCTGCTTGCGGTTTTTGTGGTGGGCGGCACCTTTAGCGGCATCCTCGTCGGTGGCACGCTGATATCGGTGACCTTAGGCGTGGCCGGCCAGTCGTTTTTCGCCAATTTCTTCGGCGGGCTTGCGGTGGCTATGTTCAAGCCCTTCGAGTTGGGGGACCACGTCCAAATTGTGACGCCACAGTTTCCCATGATGCCCGAGACCTATCCTCACCAATTGCGTGCGCAGGGCTACCGCGGCGTGATCCGCGATATCAATCTCTTTTACTCTGAGATGCGCTTGGATGATGGCCAGCTCTTTCGCATTCCCAACGGTATCGTGATTACCGGGGGGCTGATTCGGTCGGTCCCTCATGAGTGGGCCCGCATTACCTTTCGTTTCGACGTTGCCGTGCCGGCGGATCCGGTCGGTGTTTTGCGTAAGCTCCAGGCCGCAGCGGCCCGGCATTTTCGCCCCCGACCCGAGGATCCGGTTCCCGAGGCCATAACCTCCGAGGCGGGAGTCGAGGTCCCCGAGGTGGCGCCGCCGTTTGGCTGGAGCCCGCCGATTGTCTGGCTGGCGGATATCTCGCTTACCGCCTTGAGCCTCGAGGTTCGGGCCTCGGTGCCCCAAAGGTTGCGCGACCGCGCCAAAGGGGAATTCTTCGCGGAGATTTTAGCGGTGGTATTCCCCCAGCCAGCGCGTTGACGCGCATCGGGCGTGATCGCCAAGAAACGTCGCCCAGAAATGTCGCCCAGAAACGTCCATGAGTTGCGATGCGGATGGGGGACCTTTGGCAAGACGTGGTTTTTGCAGGAGTGTGACATATGAATCTTGATCGGGTAGGTCCGGGCAGCAAGGTCCCCAAGGCCGTCAATGTTATTGTTGAAATCCCAGCTCACGGGCCACCGGTGAAATATGAGATGGATAAAGGGACGGGTGCGATGTTCGTGGATCGTTTCATGAATACTGCCATGTACTATCCTTGTAACTATGGCTACATCCCGCACACCTTGTCTGGCGATGGCGATCCCGTGGATGTCCTAGTGCTCACGCCCGCGCCTCTTATTAGCGGGTCGGTGATCGAGTGCCGTCCGGTCGCGATGTTGAAAATGACAGACGAGTCCGGCGTGGACATGAAGGTTCTGGCGGTACCGTCTGATCGATTGTGTGTCTCTTATCGGCACTATAAAGCGCTCACGGACATTCCGTCCGGGCTGCTGGATCAAATCAGCCACTTCTTCGCGCACTATAAGGACCTGGAGGCAGGGAAGTGGGCGCGTATTGAGGGATGGGTGGACGGTGATCCCGTGGACGTGGAGATTATGGATGGCATTGACCGTTACCGGGCGGCCCAAGACAAACCGCATTTCTAGGGCCGAGATGATTTTTCTCTAGGGGCCGCGCCCTTTGGGCGGCTTGAAGGGTCCTATGGCAAAACGCAAGGGCGTGGCGGTATCGGTCCTGGGTGCAGACCAAAGACGTCGTTTGGCCCAGCTGCGGACACTCTTTCCGGAGAGCCTGGCGGAGAGTCCAGATGGCGTTACGTTGACTGCAGAGGTCCTAACGGAGCTGATCGGCGCGATGGGCCGTCGTGCGGACGCTCCGCAGTTTGGCCTCATCTGGCCTGGCAAACAGGCGGCGGCAAGACTCGCGCAGGGACAGGCCGCCGGCGTCTTGTGTCCGTGCCCGGAGGAGAGCCTGGCATGGGCCGACACGCGTAATCTGTTTATCGAGGGGGATAACCTCCAGGCCTTGAAGCTTCTTCGCACGAGCCACGCTGGCAAGATTCAGTTGATCTATATCGACCCCCCCTACAATACCGGGAACGATTATGTCTACCGGGATCGCTTTCAGGATACGACCCACAGCTACTTGCGGTTGATCGGTGAGGAGTGTGTGGATCGATGGGCGGCCACTTCCACCGATACCCGCGGTCGTGCTCACGCCCGGTGGCTTAGTATGATGTATCCGCGGCTGCTGATCGCGCGGGACTTGCTGGCTCAGACGGGGGTGATGCTGATTTCGATCGGCGACGAGGAAGTTCACCATCTGCGCTCGCTCTGCGATGAGATTTTTGGGGACGCGCACTTTTGCGGCACGTTTATTTGGGAGAAGAAGAGAAAACCCTCGTTTCTCGATCCCAATATGGGCCGAGTGACGGAATACATACTGGCCTACGCCAAGGATCGCGCACAATCCCCGCCGTTTGTGGCCGGGCGCATCCAGTCAGGAAAAAAATACCCCTTCAATAACACTGGAAACGGCCGCACGGTGCTGACCTTTCCACGGGCTAGTGTGCGGTTCGGGTGCTCGGACCAACATGTTCGCGCGCAGGATATGTCGCATGGTTCGATTGAAACGGTCTTGCTAGACGACGTGGACATCGTCGGCGGTACGAATCGGGAGTCTTTTCGTTTGCGAGGAGAGTGGCGGTATTCTCAGACCACGGTCGACGAGTTTGTCGCGGCCGGCGATCAGATCACGATTCGCAAGGTGCCGTTTCGGCCGAACTATGTGAGCCGGGGTCGGAGGTCGAAGCGGACCACGAACTTGTTGTCGTACCGAGTCAACGGTGTGCCGACGAACGAGGATGCACGCGTTGAGATGCGCGCGGTGTTTGGCGCCGACGTCATGAGCTATCCGAAGCCGAGTGGTCTCTTAAAATACTTGGTGCGGGCGATTTGCGGACCCGAGGATGTCGTGTTGGATTTCTTTGCTGGATCGGGATCGACTGCAGTCGGCGTGATGGCGCAGAACGCCGAGGACCATGGGCGCCGCCCGTTTATTTTGATCCAGGCCCCGGAGGTCCTGGACCCAGCGAACAGGGCCCAAAAGGAGGCCGCCCACTTTTGTGACGGGATTGGTCGGCCACAAACGATCGCGGAGCTGACCAAGGAGCGCCTACGAAGGACGGCAGCGCCTGGAGGCGATGACGCGCATCATGGCCCGCAGGATCGGGGCTTTCGCGTTTTCCGGGTGAGCGCCGTACTGACTTCGACATGCGTGTCGGCGCCGCCGGGACCTAACCTTTCGTGAGTCGTGCGGGTAGGGCAAAAGGGTCGCGGTGGCGCGGCCTAGACAAACGGTCAGGACATCTGGTTGACCCACGCAGCTACGGTCAGGATCTCCGCTTCGCGCGAGAATACCTTTTCGATTAGCACGCGATGCACCTCGGGGTCAGCGTCGAGGCACGCATCGGAGAGCACGGTAAGGCGGTAATCCCGGTCGGCGGCCTCGCGTAGGGTCGAGAGGACAACGCCACTGGTCGCGATGCCCGTGAGGATCAGCGTGTCGATTCTGCGGGAGCGCAGAATGACGTCCAGGTCGCTACCGGTAAAGGCGCTTATGCGTCGTTTCGTTACGATCGGTTCATCCGGGCGGGGCGTTACCTTCTCATGGATCTGCGTCGAGGCCTCAGTGGCGATCAGGCCATTTGTCGCAACAACGGCCGAGAACCGTTTATTCCTGGAACTGACGTCAGGGTAGCCCGCGCGAAAGGCGACCCGCACGAAGATGACCGGAATGGCCGACTTTCGTGCCGCGGCTACGGCCTGTTGGAAAGGGGCGAGCCGTTCCGGGCCGTCTGCGAATCGCTCGACAATGCCGTTTTGTACATCCATTACCAGGAGCGCCGCGCGATCTGCTGACATCCGTTATTCCCCCTGCTTGCTTTAAAGGGCGTTGCGACTCGGCGCGCTAGTGTGCCTGCGCACCCGTTTGCACGCAAATCATGTTCAGGCTGCGCACATTGTGTAGATCACTACACCACCTTTCCGCAGACACTGTTTTCATTCTGACGTGAAGTCGTCATTTTCCTGAAACATCCCCTGCCCAGACTGTCTGTGCGTTGACAACAAAAAACGGGGGGACATTGTGGCACGCAAAGACCGTATATCGCATAACACTCTAACCAAACCGAATCAGCGGCGCGCATCGCCGCCCAGTACGCACCGACGCCCGCTCATAGCGGCCATGTTTGCAGCAGGCCTCGGTTGCGCCAGCGCGGCTCTGGCGGCAACGGCCCCAACGGACAGCGTCAATATTGGTCAAGTCAACGCGGTCAGTGCGCCGCAGAACCCCATCAAGAAGACCGACACGAAGCTCACCAAGAAGAAGATTTTCCAGTCTTCGCAATCAGAGCTTATCATCAATCAAGACGAGATCCATGCAGCCGGCCCAGTCGGTGGTGCCGCTCAGGTCCTGGCGCAGTCACCGGGCGTGCGGGTTGTGAGCGCCGGCGCAGTCGGGGCGCAGCGCGCAGCGATTAGTGTCAATGGTATCGAGCAAGGTTGGGGCGGACTGCAGGGCCTTACGTCCAATGGTTTGCTAGGTGTGACCTTCGATGGCGTGCCGATGAACAATCCGGGCTCGGGTCTGTGGGCGACGCCCCAGATCCCTGAGCTTTCATTGATCTCCGGGGTCAATGTCATCTATGGTCCGGGAAACCCGCAAAGCCGCTGGTATGATAGCCTAGGCGGCACCATCGGTTTCGTGCCGTTGCAGCCAACCGCTCAATCCGGTGGGGCCGTCGGTATCACCATGGGTAGCTACGATGCCCACAATCTGCATTTCTCGATGCGTACGGGCGAAGTCGGTGGTTATTCGACCGTGATCGCCGGTGGGGCGACCCAGTCCAATGACTACATCAGCTCTGGCGAGGATGGTTTTGCCAACCCCAGCCATGATGAAGCGCTGTACGCCAAGGTCGTGAAACTCTTGGCGCATGGGAATGTCGGGGTGGGTGCGTATCTTGCCAATTCGACCTCGTATCGCCCGACCTTTATACCCACAAGCCCGATCGCCGGGTTGACGGTCAATGGTTTCAACGGGGCCGGGGCTACTATCCCCGGCCCGTTATACAGCCAGCCTACCTCGGGATTCTACGGCGGCTTGCCGTTTAGCATCTGGCACAAACAAGCCGAGAACAACACGTACTTGCTGTACATGCCGTTGAATCTCAACTTTTCGTCGATCACGGCTTTCCACAATACGATGTGGTATCGCCATGGCAATCGCCTACACAATCACTACAACGACTTTTCGCAGGGCGCGAACAACGCCTTCGAATACAATAATCCCTACACGGACACCTATGGCGAGAAAGCGGTTATTGACTTCAAGCTTCCGGCAAACACCGTTTCTACGGGCGGCTATATCCTTCATAGCATATACAATACCCGCAACGCGTTCTACAACCCCGAGGTCACTGATGCCAATGGCATCGCCTATACCTACAACTATCCGTCAAAATATCGAAGCGGATATTTCTATCAGAATTTCGGCGCAGTGTTTGCGCAAGACAAGATTGCTCTTACTCACAGTCTGAGCGCGACGCCGGGTCTGCGGTTCGTGTATTTCGGGACTTCGTACGAAAACAAGGGCACCACGGATTTCCCGCAGGCCAATGTTGCCAATAATCCGGAGACGCTACCTAATAGCTCAACGGATTTCAGCAAACTAGAGCCGTCTCTTGATCTGCGCTATCAGTGGACGCATAACTTGGCCCTTTATGCGCAGGCCGCGGAGGCCTATCAGAACCCGGAAGTGGGCGGAGGGGGCGGGCCATACCAGCAGATACCGGCATCCGTGCTTGTTCCGACCCAAGGTCGAAACTACACCATCGGTACGCATGTCCTGGTGAATCACGGCGTGGCGCTACGCCACTTCGTTTTAAACCTGGACTACTATCGGCTGACGTTACAGAACCAGTTTATCGGTGTGACCACAGCCGGCGGCAATACTATTGAGGCGACTGGCGACAGTCTCTACCAGGGCGTGAACCTCTATTCAGAAGACAACCCGATCGGTGGGCTCCATGTGTTTGGGAACGCTGGCTATGAGCGGGCCCATTATGTGGACTACACGACCGGCGGTGTCTCGTATGCTGGGTTACCGGTGCCTTATGTGCCAACGGAGACGCTGAGCGCGGGGGTCTATTACCGCTATTATCATGGCGGGCGCATGTATGAGCCCAAGCTCTGGGATACCTTCACGGGCGCGCAGCATATCTTTAACAACAATACCGGGACACCGGTTGACCAGACTTTGCCGAGCTACAATCTGGTCAATGCCTCGATCGGCGTGAAGATGCCCATGGGCAACCTCAATGGCAAGCCAGAATCGGTCAAGGTCACGTTTTCGGTGCTAAACCTCCTGAATAACCAGTACAACGAATACGAGTACATCACAGCGGGCGGCTACCTAGGCGGCAACAGTGCGGGGGCGACGTTGGCCTACCCTGGGGCGCCGCGCACCTATTACGTGTCGGCCACCATGCGCTTCTAGCGATCACCGTGCCGCCAAGGCGGGCAGTCTGTCGGTGCGGCGCTGACGCCGGATCGTCAGACTGCCCTGTTATCGGGGCCGACGCGCAGTAAGCCCGCTGACCTGGGGCGGCAGCCGCGAGCGGACCGCTAGGCGCGCGCCTACTTCAAGGGAAAAAGAGGAGATCATCATGACGGAATATTCGACATCGAGGCGCCATTTCTTAAAGACCTTGGGGTTGGCGACGGCGTCTGTTGCCGTAGCCCCTTATCTGGGGAGGACGGCGCGTGCCGCCGAGCTCCATCCGGTCACCGAGCTGCGCGACCGGATCGATCACGTCGTCGTGATCTTCCAGGAAAATCGGAGCTTCGACCATTATTTCGGCACGTATAGCCGACCCAATGGCGCGCGGCTGTTAAACCTGCTGGATGCGGATGGGAAGATCGATCCGCGGTTTGTGGGGCTGCAAAAAAACCCGGCGGGTATTCCGTACACGGTGTTGCCGACCCCTAAGGATATCGTGAGCTTCCAAGCAGCGGAGCTCGCCAATGCCCCGTTCCCCATGGCCCCCTATATTCCGGCAGACGTGAATGCCCATTGGGACCCCAAGCATCGTTTTTTCCGTATGTCGGGAGAAATCAACAACGGAAAAATGGATCGGTTTGTGGCGCTCGCGATGGGCGACCACCGCCATCTTTCGCGATCAGAGCTCGAGAAGTATCAGGCCCAAACCCTGGACTTCGATTTGGCGCACCCCGGCGGGCCCGTACTGGGCTACTACGAGCGTCAAGATATCCCGTTCTACCATAAGCTTGCCGACCATTACACGATTTATGATCGGTTTTTCCAGGCCATGACCGGTGGCTCCACCGGCAATGCCCTCTATCTGGCGGCGGCCCGTTCTTGTATCAATCCGCGGGCACCTATGGATGCACGTAGCCCTTATGATCCGAGCGCCAATGGCATTGATCATGCGTTTTTTGATCTGCCGTACAACCATAGCGGCATGTTGATCAATGATCTGCCGCCCACGCAGGGCCCTACTCATGCCGACCGGCGGGCCCTGAAGCTGTCACCGCCACCCCAATATCAAACGTTTCCCACTATCGGCGATCGCTTGAGCGGCGCCCAGGTATCGTGGGCGTGGTACAACGAAAACTGGGACCTCGTCAAACCGTGGGCCCTTAAGACGGCGTTTGGGCCCGGGGATGGGTCGGCGGTGGTCGACACCGGTCGACTCTATGAGGCGCACCATAACCCCTTTCAGTATTTTGCCCGTTGGCCGGAATATGTCCGCCAGGGCCATATGCGCAGCAGCGACGATTTTCTCCAGGATGCGGCGGCGGGCACTTTGCCGGGCGTGGCGTTTTTGAAGGCCACGGCAGCGCATACCGAACACCCGGCCGATTGCGCGCCGGTATTTGGGATGGCCTGGGTCGAAAAACTGGTTCGCGCGGTAGCCGATGGACCGGCCTGGGGAAGGACCGCCATATTTATTACCTACGATGAAGGCGGCGGTTTCTGGGACTCGGTCGCGCCCCCGCAGATCGACGCCTATGGCCTCGGCACGCGCACACCGGCCTTGCTGGTCAGTCCTTACGCGCGCCGGGGTTTTGTCGACCGCCACGTCGCGCACACCGGCAGTATTTTAAAGCTTGTCGAGACGCGATTTGGACTGCGGCCCCTTGGTCGTCGTGATCGGGAGGCCTATGACTTGCTGGGTTCTTTCGACTGGCAACAGACTGTGCGGCCCTTGCGCGTCTAGCGCTATGGGAACGAGCTATGCTGGGTGCGTGATCGGGTCGAATGCTGTACGGGGACTGCGTACAGGGGGCGGGATATTTTGGTAACCCCTGTATGCTAAAGCGAAGCCATCGGCGCGATTGAGCTGGCGGATCACCGCCACGTTCTATCCGATTCCCTGGCGGTATTGTGTCTGTGATCGCCTCCGCTCGGAATGCAATTGCGACCAAAAATGCCCGTGCCCGGCCAAGATATCCGGCCAGCAGCGCTCGCTCGGGACGAGCACTGCTGTTCCCACTGAATGACCGTATCGGAATTTCCATATGAAACGTATGGTTAAATCCCCACCACCGCTGTTCTTGACGGCAGTCAAGTTAATCGAAAAAAAGGCCCCTTATCCTGGCGATACCTGAGCAATGTAGTCAGGATCACTGATTCGCCTTTTACCGACAACTGAGAACGCCTCAGTCAGGGAGTGCATGCATGAATACGGGGAGATCGACGACTCATATCGCAGCGGTTGCGGAGCCCAACGACAAGACTATCCGAAATCTCAAAATCGCCCTTCTGGTAACATTAGTAGTCACATTCGGCATACTCATATACGGGACGGTGGCTACCTACCGATACGCCCCCGCCCTACCTGGACGGTTCGTTACGCCCCGCAATAACACACTTTTTACCGGCAAAGAGGTCACTCAGGGGAAGGCGGCCTTCCAGGAAGCCGATCTGATGGACTACGGCAGCTTGTATGGGATGGGGTCTTATTTTGGCGCCGACTATACCGCGTCCTTTCTCCATAATCTGGGCAGGGCAACAGAAGAGGCTCTGGCCCAGAGTCGCTATCACATGCCACTGCAAGAATTGGGCGCCGGCCAACGCTACGTGATCCGCCAGGCCATGCGCCACGATTTGCAGCAGATCCCCCTGCAAAAGGCCGTCGTTTCCCTACCGCAAGACGTGGTCACTGCAGTTCGGAGTGTCCGTGCGCAGGCGGTCACGGAGCTGCTCCATAACAGCTTCGCCCATGGCTGGACGAAACCCGGCGGATTCACGACCGAGAAGGCGACACATCTCGCGGATTTCCTGCTGTACAGCGCGTTCACGACGATCGCCCGTCGTCCCGGCCAGAGCTTCTCGTACACCAATAACTGGCCCTACGCACCCACGGAAGGCAATGTTCCAACGCCGGCCACATTCGTATGGACATGGGTGTCGATTGCCTGGGTGTTCTTCGCCACCGGCGCTGTGATCTATCTCTTCTACCGCTACATCCACGAAAACGACACCAGCCCTAAAGAGACGCTCATCGAGGGATTTCCGCCGTTGACCGAGAGCCAGCGCAAGACCGGCAAATACTTTTTGACGGTCGCAGCGCTCTTTCTCCTCCAGATCGTAGCCGGCACGTTGATGGCGCACGACTACGCGGATCGCGCGAGCTTCTATGGTTTGGCGTTAAACAACATCCTGCCATTTGCGTTTCTGCGCAGCGCCCATATCCAATTGCCGATCCTGTGGATTGGGTTGGCCTGGATCGGTGCGGGGCTTTTTATCGGACCGTTGATTGGCGGTAAGGAACCCAAAGGTCAGGGGCGGCTCGTCGACATCCTCTACATTGCCACAGTGGTAGTCGCAGTCGGTGGTCTTGCCGGTGATTATGCGGGGATACAAGGCTGGTTTAGCCATGGATCATGGTTTTGGTGGGGCAACCAAGGGCTTTCCTATCTGGAACTGGGTCGCGCCTATCAGATGGGACTCTTTGCCGGATTGTCGATCTGGAGCATCTTGGTCGGGCGCGCGATGTGGCCGGCACTGAAAGCCCGCAAAGGTTTCATGAGCGTCGAGCACATCCTTTTCTATACCACGATAAATATCGCTGTCATCTACGCCTTTGGCATGATTCCCGTGACCTCGATTGCCAGTTCGTTCACGATTACCGACTTCTGGCGCTGGTGGGTGGTTCATCTGTGGGTTGAGCAGGCCTTCGAGCTCTTTGTCGTCGCTGTGACTGGCTACTTCCTTATGGCATTAGGGCTCGTCTCGCGGCGCACGACGCTAGTCGCCGTCCTGTTCGAGACCATGTTGGTCTTTTTGGGCGGAGACAACGGTATCGGTCACCATATGTATTGGGTGGGAGAACCAGGCATGTGGCTCTCAGTGGGGAGCTTGTTTTCCTACATTGAAGTGTTGCCGCTGATCTTGCTTGTTATTGAGGCCCTGATCGAGCACCGCGACCTTGTTCATGCCCAAAAGGCTTTTCCGCATAAGTTGGCCTATAAGTATATTATCGGGTCTGCCTTCTGGAACTTCCTGGGTGCTGGCGTGTTCGGCGGTGGGCTCATCAATGCGCCGCTCGTCAATTACTATGAGCATGGAACATTTCTTACCCTAGCTCACGCCCATACTGCGCTCTTCGGGGCCTTTGGGCTTATCGCCATCGGGCTTATTTACTTCGTATTGCGTTATGCCGCGGGGGAATCCGAGTGGAATGAGGGGCTCGGCAATATGGCGTTCTGGTGCTTCAATATCGGCATGGCCCTGTGGCTCACGCTCAACTTTTGGCCCATCGGGTTTCAACAGCTGACGGCAATCTATACACATGGTTACGCATACGGACGCAGTCTGGCCTTCTATAACACAACGACCGTCTGGCAGTGGTTGCGTATGCCGGGCGACATCGTGTTTTCGGCGGGCGCCCTCTTGGTTGCGGTGGATTTCGTAATCAAGGTCCGGGCGCTCTGGAAACCCGGTGCGATCGCGCCCGCAGGACCTGCCGTATTGGCTAATGCCGCGAGGAAACCACTATGAGACGCCTAGCTCTAGTAGGGGGTTTAGCGCTTGCCCTAGGTACGTTGGTGTCGATCTGGCTGTCGGTCAGTATCCCCAATGCCCAAAGGCTACACGCACGTGCCCTGACCACGCATGCTTTGCATGTCGCCCAAGAGGTCATCATAGGCAAGTCAGGCCCTAGGTCGGTTCCCACCGCGGCGGACGTACGCGACCTTCGGGTGCGTACCTACGTAGGCTCTCCATACACGACCGTCGAGGTCACGTTCCGAGACCGGGCCGGGATACCGAGCCTATTGCGTGGCGTCGAGCTGACTGTGTGGCGCCAGAACGATATTTGGCAGTGTCAGGCCACCCATGGCCACGGCGCGTGGGCAGGCGACTTCCCGGCCTTATGCCACTACGTAAGCCATCTTCGACTGATCTGATTCGCGGAACGCGAAGGCGTCTTAAAAAACACGCGGCGGGGGAGTTCCCCGCCGCGACTTTGAAGAGCCACCGGCGGTTGGTTGTCATCTAGGTGTCATCGATGCGCCATCGCCTGTTCATACGCGGTCCCTATCCTGTGCGCATCCTGATCGATCGCGAGGGGTCGCTGCCATGACATTTTCCTATCTCATTCATCTCGCCAATTACTCAGACGGCGTCCTTTATCTCATGGTCGCGATCCTGACTATCGCCCTGGCGGTCATCATCGACCGGTTCTGGTATCTGCGCCGGACTTTGATTGGCGGCGACTCGGTGGTGTCGATGCTGGGTGCTCAGACGGAGACTACACGTACCCAGTTAATGGCGCTTGCGGCTCAGGCTGCGGATCTACCGGAGGGGCAGCTGCTCGATGTCGCCGCGCGCCATTTTGGTTTAATCAACAGTGTGCAGCTGGCCACCCGTCTCGATGAGGCGACGCTGCGCCAGGCCCCGACCCTGGATAAGCGACTATGGATACTCGATACGGTCGTGACACTGGCGCCGCTGCTCGGTCTCTTTGGCACTATTGTTGGGATGTTTCATGCGTTCTCGGTGCTGTCGGTCCCTGGTCACCCCCCGACTGCGGTGACCGGCGGCATCGCCGATGCGTTGGTGGCAACCGCCTCGGGCCTGCTCGTAGCCATGATCGGGCTGTTGGCCTTCAACGCCTTAAATAATAAGGTCCGCGTCATCCTCCACCAACTCGACCTTGTGCAGACCATGCTGCTCAATCGCCTGGACGGCGCCCCGGTCGTGCCGGCGGCCGCGCCCGCGCCAGCCACTGCCCGCGCGCCACATCGGGCCCCACTGGCCGTCGAGTAGTCGCTCGCGATGAGAATCCGCTACTTTGAGACCAAGAGGGGTCGCATCGAACTCATCCCCATGATCGATGTGATGTTCTTTCTGCTGGTGTTTTTTATGATCTTGACCCTGCACATGATCCCCGACCAGGGGCTCAAGATGGCACTGCCACAGTCGACTACCGCCAAGGTCTTGCCTAAGCCTAAGGTGCTTATCAATCTATCGCGCACCGGTGTCATCCACGTCGGCGACGCGGTGGTGAGCGAAGCCGCCCTCGAGCATCTGTTGGTGGCTCGTGGTCCGGTGCACCCGCAAGTGACGATTGCTGCCGCCAAGGGCGTCCCTTTTCAGGACTTCATCCAGGTGATGGATGCCTGTCGCAAGGCTGGGGTCGAAAATATCGGCATCGCCACCCGGCCATCGGCGTAATCGCAAGTGGCCGCCGTTATAAAGAGGTCGTCGATGGCGCCGCCACCGGCGCCTTTTAGTCGGGCGCTAGCTTTAGCGGTGGCTTTGGAGTTGCTGGTGCTGGCGAGCTACGTCGCCTACCGCCACTTTATGCTACCCGTCACCGTGGGCCTGCACCGGGTGCCGACTATCGTTCATATGGTGACGTTACCCGAGCCGCGTCCGACGCCCGCGCTACCGTTGGTGCGCCCCCATCCGCGTCTACGCCCGCCGGTCCATCATCCCGTGCCACGCCCGGCACCGCCGATGCCGCCCCGCCCGCTACCTCGGCGTGTCGTCGCGCCAGCGCCGGTGGCGCCCCGACTACTGCCCCCTGTTAATCGGATCACGGCCGCCCAAGCGGTTGACCGCTACGCGGTCATGCTACGGACTCGCATCCAGACAGGCTTGCGGGTACCTGGTGAGGTGCAGGCGCTGGGGTTATCCGGTGCCGCCACCGTTGCTTTTGAACTCACGCCGCAAGGTCAGCTCCTGTGGGCTCGACTCGGGCGGTCCAGTGGCCTGGGCCCCATTGATCGCGCCTGTATCGCTGCGGTAAGGGCACGGACTTATCCACCATTCACGGCGGCCATGCCGCCCCATCCGATGATCTTCGACGTGGTGGTAGCGATGCGCCAGCGGTGATCCCGTTAAACATCCATCAATCCCATCACTTGAGTTCGTACCAAACACCACGCCCGCTGCCCTGCTGATTCAAATGACCGTGTTCGACCAGGTTGCGGAAATGCTGCTTGAGCGTGTTGCGGCTGGCCCCGGTCAATTTGATGGCCTCGCCAATGGTGACGCGGCCGTGCTCTCTGGCGAATTCGACGATCTGCAGTGACAGTTCCGGCATGGCCGCCAGCACGATCTTCTCGCGCGCGACCTTATTCTCCAGTCGCCGCACCTGCTCAGCCAGCGAGCGCAGGAAGAACATCAACCACGGTTGCCAGTTCGGCGTCTCCGTGCGGATTGTGCCTTGGGTCTGGCGCAGCGCCAGGTAGTAGGCCTCCTTATTCTGCTCGATCACGCTTTCCAGCGAACTGTAGGGTACATAGGCGTAGCCAGCTTGCAGGAGCAGCAGCGTGGTCAGCACGCGGGATAGTCGCCCGTTACCGTCCTGGAATGGGTGAATCTCCAGAAACACGACGACGCACAGGGCGATGATCAGCAGCGGATGCAAGCGCGCTGTCTCGCGCTCCTGATTCACCCAGGTCACGAGTTCCGTCATCAGGCGGGGCATGTCGAACGGCGTGGCCGTCTGAAACACGATGCCGATCTGCGCGCCGGTTTCGTCGAAGGCGGCAACGCTGTTCGAGTTGGTCTTATAATTGCCGCGATGCCAGACGTCCTTTTCACTGTAGCGTAATAGGATCTGGTGCAACTGCTTGATGGGGTTCTCGGTTAACGGGATGTCCTGCCAGGACGAAAATACCAGGTTCATCAGTTCGGCGTAGCCGGCCACCTCCTGTTCGTCGCGGGTGGCGAAAGACTTGATCTCCAGGTTCGACAGCAGTTGCTTCACCTCCCGGTCGGACAGCTTGCTGCCCTCGATGCGTGTGGAGGACCCGATGCTCTCGATGGTGGCCACGCGCCGCAGGGCCGACAGGCGGTCGGGCGCAAGCGTCCCCAAGGCGCGCCAGGCGCCTTTGAACTCGTCGATCCTGGCGACGAGGCCCAGGATCTCTGGGGTGATCTGGATGGTGTCGGTTCGTAGCATGAACCAATACTACACCCATTTACACCCAATTTCGAGCCACACCCATTAAGGTGCCCATTTACACCCATTCCATCGCCAGCCCTGCTAGCCCGTCTTTCCTATTCGCGGGGGTCGATCGGACTAAGGTGTTGTATTTAAAGCTATTGGTTCTAAAAGGTCTCCACTACATGGCGGTCACGGCGCCCGCCGAGGAAACACGTGGGGTCGTGATCTTGCGCGGCGGTTGCGCGGGCAGATGCCACCGTAACGCGTCGAGAAGCAGGCGATGCTCGGGGTCGGGTTGTGTGGTGCGCGACAAGTGCAGCGAGCGGCCATCGGTCGTGGGGATCTGGACGTCGACCATCTG